>NZ_JTAK01000016.1:0-2744 GCF_000806415.1 Pseudomonas flexibilis | reverse complement strand
AGCAAGAAGGACGCGCAAAATGCGCACGCCTCTTCTTGAAGCGTTAAGTGCCTATGAAAATTAGCGAATATCGACATACAGATGGGCATTGCCGCTGGGAGCTCTCTTACGAGGAAGTTGTCTTCGTTCTTTTAAATGAAGACGCACCTGCACCTTACAATTCAGAACTGCTTGCCTTCAGCAAGCTAAAGCTCTTGTGGCGTTTGTCGCCCCAAACAAAAGGCGGCTACGATTACATAGTTAATGTATGGATTAAAGGTGGTGAGGTTTACGCAGGTTCATTTTCTGGCTATGAACATAAGCTTGATATTCAAACGGGTGAAGTCCTAGAAACGAGGTTCACCAAATAAGCACTTAACAAACGGCTGTTGTCGCCCCTTCGGGGCTGGGACGGCCTTTCCGCCGCTACGCGGCTACAAGTCCGCCCCAAAGCCGGGCGTTAAATGGCAAAAGAAATGTGCAAACCTAAAGCTATAGAAGATCTTACTGTCGAAGACTTAAAAGCTCATCGTTGGTGTTTCTACCAAAACGACGACGAAGGTTTCGATGCTTTTGAACATATCATTCCTGATAGTCATCCTGAATTTTCAGAGCACATTACGGAGCTAGAGTTATCAGAGTTTAAGTTCTCAAATGGTAAAGTTGTATTCGGAGTTTATGACGGCTCTGAGGCGTTCAACATTATTGCGGGCGATGAATGGTATTCTTTTTGGTACGGTGTAGCTGAGCCATCGCAAGAAGATCTTGAAAGATTTAAATCGTTTATTGAAAGCAATGACTTAGAACTTCCAGTAGTTGCAACTGCAAGATGGTCGGGCACCACAAAAACATATATTGGTATCCAATATATAAACGAAAATGGTGAAACGATTGAAAAAGCCATTTAACAAGGCGCTCAAGCAAGGACGTGCTAACGCACGCCGCTTAGCTTTGCGTTAGGTGTCAACATGGTCTGCGTATACTCCTATGTCATTACTCATGACACCGGCTTTGCTCCAAATCCGTTTGGGGGATTTTGCACACTTGCCACCTGCAAACCGCTAATAAGACGCACAGCAAAAATCGGCGACTGGCTTGTCGGCACATCTTCAGTGAGAACATTAGGCAAAGGGAAAATCATCTATGCAGCCCGCATTGATGAAATACTAAGCCTCAGCGAGTATGGTAATAACTCAAGATTCTCTGTAAAGCGCCCGGCAGTAGAGGGCAATAGTCGCCACGGCGATTGTATCTATTACCAAGACATTGAGGGTGCTTGGCACCAACGCAGAAACATACACCATACAAAAGACCATATGGAGCGCGATTTAAGTGGAGAGAACGTACTAATATCAAACCTATATTGGTATTTCGGTACAAGCGCTCCAGAACTTCCGGAAAGCCTGCAAGAAATAATCAAGTCCGGCCCAGGCCACAAGCGCACCAGATCCCAAGAAGTCCTAAACGGTCTTATTGCATGGCTTAAGAGCAAACCCGAGGGGGTCACAGGTGTCCCATCAATGCCTCTGTGATATGCACCTAACAAACGGTTCAAATCGCTCGCTTCGCTCACTGGGACGGCGTGCCGCCGCCCCTTAACCTAAACGTGTTAGCCGCCTACGGAGACCCGCGTGGCCAATCGCACATACCTAATGAATCACGAGTCCGGTGCCCCGCGTACCGCAGCAGAAATTGAGAATACCTGTCTGCTCGGGGCGAACTATCAGCTTCCTATTCTTTGGCTTGCTCTGTTTGACCAAGATGATATAACCACCGTGCCAGTCGCATGCACTAATGGCGCTGGCGACCAAATCGTTGAGAACATCCCAACGCTCTTCACCTCCACCGTAAAAGCCAAAGCTACCTATGCATCGCGACGGACCGCACTGGCCCAAGCTTTGGGTGTTGAATGCGCGCCTTACATCGCCGAATGGGAGTCCTTTATCAGCTCCAATATCTCAGCCCCCTCTGTGCAGGTTGATCTCGTCGAGTTGTGGATGATGTATGACAACCCACCAGATTTTGCAGTCGATATCCGTGAGTGGCTCTCAGGAGTTAGTGCGCCTGTTGGCGCACAATGGAATAGCCTTTGTTCCCAAGCATCCTTCGGCGATGCCGCAGTTCGGCGCTACGGCATTCGCGGGTTTCCGTGGCAGGCCAAGCTGGCGTGGTCGTAACATACGGCTAACCCATCATTCCACCGGACCTGCGCGAAAAGCCGCGCAGTCCGGTGAATTCAAGCGTTATATTTTGGGAGAGTAGGTTGAGAATTGTTATCAATAATGTAATCGCAAATGTTTTTTGGATGTACTTTCCAGTTGCAATTATCTGGTTTTCTTTATCAATAGCTGGTTATGGATCGAAAGCATTTGAGGGGCCGGGGTTGGTATTTATCGCTTGTGTTATGTATGGGAACACCATTCAAAAATTTAGCGATTTAGAAAAGGACGATATTTGGGCTTATCTCATGTTCGCTATTATTGGGTTTTCTTTATCATTAGTAATGGCAGTTATCGTTTCTTATGACACATACACACCACACAATATTGTAAGCAATGTGCCTCAGACGGCTTATATAGTGATTGGTCTAGCGCTAGGGTCAATAATCGCGTCTTACATGGCAGTTTATCTTGAAACAAAATATAACAAGTCAAGCAAGAAGGACGCGCAAAATGCGCACGCCTCTTCTTGAAGCGTTAAGTGCCTATGAAAATTAGCGAATATCGACATACAGATGGGCATTGCCGCTGGGAGCTCTCTTACGA
>NZ_JTAK01000015.1:0-1495 GCF_000806415.1 Pseudomonas flexibilis | reverse complement strand
AAGGGGCCACAAGGTCCCTTTCTACGCAGTACACCAATTACTGGAGGTTTTTGGGAACCCCGCCGGCGCCAACGGTACGGCCGCCTTCGCGAATCGCGAAACGCAGGCCATCTTCCATGGCGATCGGAGCGATCAGGGTGACGGTCATCTTGATGTTGTCACCCGGCATCACCATCTCGACGCCTTCCGGCAGCTCGCAGTTACCGGTCACGTCAGTGGTACGGAAGTAGAACTGCGGACGGTAGCCCTTGAAGAACGGGGTGTGACGACCACCTTCTTCCTTGCTCAGCACGTACACTTCGCCTTCGAACTTGGTGTGCGGCTTGATGGTGCCCGGCTTGGCCAGAACCTGGCCACGCTCGACGTCTTCACGCTTGGTGCCACGCAGCAGCACGCCAACGTTCTCACCAGCACGACCTTCGTCGAGCAGCTTGCGGAACATTTCAACGCCGGTGCAGGTGGTCTTGGTGGTCGGACGAATACCGACGATTTCCACTTCTTCCTGGACCTTGACGATGCCGCGCTCGACACGACCGGTTACCACGGTACCGCGGCCGGAGATGGAGAACACGTCTTCGATCGGCATCAGGAACGGCTTGTCGATGGCGCGCTCGGGTTCCGGGATGTAGGTGTCCAGGGTCTCAACCAGCTTGCGAACAGCCGGAGCACCGATTTCGGACTCGTCGCCTTCGAGCGCCTTCAGAGCGGAACCCACGATGATCGGGGTGTCGTCGCCCGGGAAGTCATAGGTGTTCAGCAGGTCGCGAACTTCCATCTCGACCAGTTCCAGCAGCTCGGCGTCGTCAACCATGTCGGCCTTGTTCAGGAACACGACGATGTACGGAACACCCACCTGACGGGACAGCAGGATGTGCTCGCGGGTCTGCGGCATGGGGCCGTCAGCAGCGGAGCAAACCAGGATCGCGCCGTCCATCTGGGCAGCACCGGTGATCATGTTCTTGACGTAGTCGGCGTGGCCGGGGCAGTCAACGTGCGCGTAGTGACGAGTCGGGGAGTCGTACTCTACGTGCGAGGTGTTGATGGTGATACCACGGGCCTTTTCTTCCGGCGCGTTGTCGATCTGATCGTAGCCCTTCGCTTCGCCGCCCCAGGTCTTGGCGCAGACGGTTGCGATAGCAGCGGTCAGGGTGGTCTTACCGTGGTCAACGTGGCCGATGGTGCCAACGTTGAGGTGCGGTTTGGTACGTTCGAATTTTTCCTTAGCCACGACAGTAAACCTCTTACTTAAAGGGCTGAATCAACCTTGTTTTTTGACGATAGCGTCGACGATGTTGCTCGGCGCTTCCGCGTACTTGGAGAACTCCATGGAGTAGCTCGCACGACCCTGCGACATAGAGCGAACGTCGGTAGCGTAACCAAACATCTCGCCCAGCGGAACCTCGGCGCGGATCACCTTGCCGGAGACGCTGTCTTCCATGCCCTGGCTCAGACCGCGCCGCCGGTTCAGGTCCCCCATCCCGTACCCCATGTCCTC
>NZ_JTAK01000014.1:0-3338 GCF_000806415.1 Pseudomonas flexibilis | reverse complement strand
CAGTTCTCGTTGCTTCGTGAATGATTATAAGAGACGTGATCGTAGCCCTTCGCTTCGCCGCCCCAGGTCTTGGCGCAGACGGTTGCGATAGCAGCGGTCAGGGTGGTCTTACCGTGGTCAACGTGGCCGATGGTGCCAACGTTGAGGTGCGGTTTGGTACGTTCGAATTTTTCCTTAGCCATTCTAACCACCCCTTAATGCAGACTTACGCGTCTCGTTCCATTAAAACAAAGGCAGATATTTTCATATCTGCCTTTGTTGACTGGAGCTCATGAGCGGATTTGAACCGCTGACCTCACCCTTACCAAGGGTGTGCTCTACCAGCTGAGCTACATGAGCAAAACAGCTTGTGCGCAAGCATCAAACTGGAGCGGGTAGCGGGAATCGAACCCGCATCATCAGCTTGGAAGGCTGAGGTTCTACCACTGAACTATACCCGCAGAGCCTAATGCTCGTGCTGTATCTGGTGGAGGGGGAAGGATTCGAACCTTCGAAGTCGAAGACGTCAGATTTACAGTCTGATCCCTTTGGCCACTCGGGAACCCCTCCAGAGTGAGCGGCATTCTACAGCAATGCCTCATTGCGTCAAGCGCTAATTTCAATGAAATCTTGAACTTACGTTCCGCGCTCGCGCCGCCTCGGTTTTCCAACCAAAGGCAGGGCGCGAATTCTAGAGAATGTCTCACTCCCTGGCAATAGGACTTGCACAAGGGAGCATCTGATGACGCATACCGGGGAAATCCTGAACGAGCCGCGAAAGGAGATCATCACCAACCAGAACACTATCCCGCGCGGGCACACGCACCCAGTGTTCACGGCGCTCACGAACCAGCTCTCGCAGCTCAGCGCCATACCCCATGGCACGAATGCGCTCCAGCAGGCTGACCGCTGAATCCTGGCCGGAGAAGATACCCAGGGAGATACCATTGGAGAGATCTCCCTGCGTAATCAGGTAGCTGTCGATACCCCTTGCCTGCAGCTCCTTGAACTGGCGCAGCGCCGCATCCCGCGAGCCGAATGGCGGAAGATAAACCCAGTAGTCCTTCGACGACTCTAAATTGGTGACAGCCTGCCCTGCCTGTATATCAAGGCTTATCAAACGCTGCTCCAGCATGGACGATCGCTGATCAGTTTCAAAACCGCCGAGGTAAAGGCAGATTTCACCGCTCGCAGTCATCGGAGACTGCTCACCTTCGCGATTTCCGTGCTCGCTCACCAGGCGGATGCGCGCCTTCCCACCCTCGACCAAGGCGAAGGGAACGACATCACCAGCAAGCGATGGCGGCTGCTGTTGAGTCCAAACGAAATAGAAAATATTCAGTGCCACCAACAGCAGGAAGACCCACCGCATCGAAGACCTCATTCAAGGGGACAGGCAACCGCAAGCCCTGTAAAAACCAGATCCGGAGCCAACCGCGCGTGAGGAACATCATTCAGGACCAATTCAGCATCCCCACCTGTCAGGAAGATCTCGTGCTCAGCCCCCAATAAATGCGAAGCAAGCCTCCGCTGCTCCTGCACAAAACCGCGCACCATCCACAGGCATCCTCGCTCCACTGCCTGGGGAGTCGAACGCCCCGGGTCACTCGAGCGAAGCGCATCATGAGCCGCGTCATCACCATAGCGGATTCGGCTAGTATGGGTACGCAGATCGCTTCGCAGCAAAGGCATACCAGGACAAATAAAGCCCCCCAAATGCCCACCCTCAGAAGATACGAAGTCGGCAGTGATCGCCGTTCCCAAGTCCAGGACCAGGCATGCCTTGCGGGCCAGCGTGAAAGCTCCCACCAGCGCTAGCCACCGGTCCATCCCCAACCCGCGATAGTCCTCATACCCGTTGCGAACCCCGCCCAGCCGCTCAGCAGGCATGGCGACCTGGCAACGCACGCCAAAAGTCTCTTCTAGAGTAGAGGCGATTGCATCGGTTTCCTGCTCACTACGAACGCTTGCCAGCCGCGCTCCGCGTAGAGATCCGACTGAAACGCGCTTGAGCTCATCCAGCAGAGCAGCGGCATCCGAAACTACGCCTGAGTGGGTTTCACCTGTAGAGAGAAGGCGCCACTTGATCAGGGTATTTCCGCAATCCAGTTCAAGAATCATCGCGCAACCTCAGGCTCAGCTCTCCACCACAAAAGACCTGCTCTGCTCCGCCTACAAGCAAACGCAGCCCTCCCCTTTCATCAATACCCAGCGACGTGCCAGCGACCTCTCCCACCCCGGACGATAGCCGCACCTCACGCCCCATCCAAAGATCAGCCGCACGCCACTCATCCATCAATGTTGTAAATCCATTCAAACGGTGTAGGCCGAGGTAATGGGAAATGTGGTGATTCAAGCGACTAGCCAGTTGGCTCCTATCCTGCAGGATACCCGTTTCGCATAAAAGCGAAGTCCAAGGTCGGTCGATCTCATCCTTGCTGGACAGCATATTCACATTGATTCCGACACCAATCACAACATGACAAATGTCCGCCGGGTCACCAACCAGCTCCAGCAGTATTCCGGCCATTTTCTTATGGCCGACCAAGATATCGTTGGGCCACTTAAGACCGGCATTCGTAACGCCAGCCTCTTCGATAGTTCTGAGAACAGCCAAGCCGATTACCAGGCTCAGCCCTTCGAGCTGTTGAGCGCCCTGAACAAGCTGTATCGCAAGACTGTAATAGAGGTTTGCGCCAAATGGGCTCACCCAGGTACGCCCTCTCCTTCCACGACCGGACGTCTGCTGCTCGGAGAGAACCAGGAAGGGCAGCGGCTTCCTTTGAGAAATCAGCCGTAGCGCTTCGGCATTCGTAGAATCTAGCGTTTCTGACAGATATATGCGCTGGAGTCCCAAAAACCGCTCATCAATTGCTGATGGATCCAGCAGGCTAATCCGCTGGCTCAGGCAGTATCCCTTCCCGGGCACCTTGTGAATGGTCAACCCAAGCTGGGACTCCAGTTGCTGAAGCTGCTTCCAAACCGCAGCCCGACTGATTCCCAGTGCTTCCCCTAACTTTTCCCCCGAGTGGAAAGCGCCATCCTTAAGGAGTTCCAACAATGCTGGCATCTTAAAGGCCTCCGGGATAAAAGTTTTGCCGGGGTCGTGGACAAAACATCCACTCCAATATATCCATAACACAAAACCCCAACCCGCGGTTGCGGATTGGGGTTTTGGTTTTAGGTGCTTGACGATGACCTACTCTCACATGGGGAGACCCCACACTACCATCGGCGATGCGTCGTTTCACTGCTGAGTTCGGGATGGGATCAGGTGGTTCCAACGCTCTATGGTCGTCAAGCAATTCGGTTGGGGCATCGCGGTTAAGGCGCTACCCCGAAAAGGCTATGGGAAAGGA
>NZ_JTAK01000013.1:0-15598 GCF_000806415.1 Pseudomonas flexibilis | reverse complement strand
TTCTGGCCAAGCCGGGCACCATCAAGCCGCACACCAAGTTCGAAGGCGAAGTGTACGTGCTGAGCAAGGAAGAAGGTGGTCGTCACACCCCGTTCTTCAAGGGCTACCGTCCGCAGTTCTACTTCCGTACCACTGACGTGACCGGTAACTGCGAGCTGCCGGAAGGCGTCGAGATGGTAATGCCGGGTGACAACATCAAGATGACCGTCACCCTGATCGCTCCGATCGCCATGGAAGACGGCCTGCGTTTCGCCATTCGCGAAGGTGGCCGTACCGTTGGCGCCGGCGTGGTTGCCAAGATCCTCGAGTAATCGGTTGATCTTCCTTTCTCAGGTCGGCATAATTGCCGGCCTGATTCGAGTTCCAGGCCAGTAGCTCAATTGGCAGAGCGGCGGTCTCCAAAACCGCAGGTTGGGGGTTCGATTCCCTCCTGGCCTGCCAGATTCTCGAGAGTCTGGCAATTTTCCCTGACAGGATCCAAGCAGATGAACACCAAGGTTGAAGCAAAAGAAGGTCGCTTTGATCTGCTCAAGTGGCTTGCAGTCGCTGTGATCGTGGCGGCGGGTGTCGTCGGTAACCAGGTTTTCTCTGCCGAGCCGCTGCTTTACAGGGTTCTGGTTCTGTTGGTCCTGGCCGTTGTGGCTGCCTGGGTGGCGACGCGTACGGTGAAGGGGAGTGCCTTTCTGGTGCTTGCCAAGGAGGCGCGCGCAGAGATCCGCAAGGTTGTCTGGCCTACCCGTCAGGAAACAACGCAGACCACGCTGATCGTGGTTGCGGTCGTTCTCATTATGGCGCTGCTGCTGTGGGGGCTCGATTCCCTTCTCGGCTGGCTCGTTTCTTTGATTGTGGGTTAAGGGTGCTACGTGGCTAAGCGTTGGTATGTCGTACATGCTTACTCGGGTTACGAGAAGCATGTCATGCGCTCGCTGATCGAGCGTGTCAAGCTGGCCGGTATGGAGGATCTGTTTGGCGAGATCCTTGTCCCCACCGAAGAGGTGGTGGAGATGCGTAACGGTCAGAAGCGCAAGAGTGAGCGCAAGTTCTTTCCAGGATATGTGCTGGTCCAGATGGAAATGAACGAAGCGGCCTGGCACCTGGTAAAAGACACTCCTCGGGTGATGGGTTTCATTGGTGGTACTGCGGATCGCCCTGCGCCGATTACTGATCGCGAAGCTGAGGCTATTCTGCGTCGCGTTGCCGATAGCGGTGACAAGCCGAAGCCCAAGACCCTGTTTGAGCCGGGAGAAACGGTTCGTGTGATTGATGGGCCGTTCGCTGATTTCAATGGTGTAGTCGAAGAAGTCAACTACGAAAAGAGCCGAATTCAGGTTGCAGTCCTGATCTTCGGTCGTTCCACTCCGGTGGAGCTGGAATTCAGCCAGGTAGAGAAAGTCTAGCCTGGCGAGCTGTCCCGTAACCCCGCAGCCTTTGTTGCGGGGTTTTGTCGTCACTGGGATTTACTTGAAAGAAACCGGGGAGCCCAAGGGCGTTTAACCCGCAACGGAGCTACAAATGGCAAAGAAAATCACAGCTTATATCAAGCTGCAGGTGAAGGCCGCTCAGGCCAACCCCTCGCCGCCGGTCGGTCCCGCTCTGGGTCAGCATGGCGTCAACATCATGGAGTTCTGCAAGGCGTTCAACGCCAAGACTCAGGGCATGGAGCCCGGTCTGCCGACTCCGGTGATCATCACCGTTTACAGCGATCGCAGCTTCACCTTCGAAGTGAAGAGCACTCCTGCTGCCGTTCTGCTGAAGAAGGCCGCAGGTATCACCAGTGGCTCTGCTCGTCCGAATACCCAGAAGGTGGGCACCGTCACCCGTGCTCAGCTGGAAGACATTGCCAAGTCCAAGCAGGCTGACCTGACTGCTGCCGATCTGGACGCTGCTGTGCGCACCATCGCCGGCTCTGCCCGCAGCATGGGCCTCAACGTGGAGGGTGTGTAATGGCCAAGCTGACCAAGCGCCAGAAGGCAATTGCCGAGAAGGTTCAGGCTGGCAAGCTGTACGGCTTCGAAGAGGCCGCTGCACTGCTCGCTGAGCTGCCCTCCAGCAAGTTCAAGGAATCCGTGGACATCGCCATCAACCTGGGCGTTGATCCGCGCAAATCCGATCAAGTGGTTCGCGGTGCTACCGTGCTGCCGAACGGCACCGGCAAGAGCGTCCGAGTAGCGGTGTTCGCTCAGGGTCCGGCTGCCGAAGCTGCTCTGGCCGCTGGCGCCGAGCGCGTTGGCATGGACGACCTGGCTGCCGAAATGAAGGGTGGCGACCTGAGCTACGACGTGGTCATCGCTTCCCCGGACGCCATGCGTGTGGTTGGCCAGCTGGGCCAGGTACTGGGCCCGCGTGGCCTGATGCCGAACCCGAAGGTAGGCACCGTGACTCCCGACGTGGCCACTGCTGTGAAGAATGCCAAGGCTGGTCAGGTTCGTTTCCGTACCGACAAGAACGGCATTATTCACGCTTCCGTGGGCAAGATCGATTTCGAGCCGCTGAAGCTGAAGCAGAACGTGGAAGCCCTGCTGGCTGATCTGAAGCGCCTGAAGCCGTCCACCTCCAAGGGCGTGTACGTCAAGCGCATCACCCTGAGCTCCACCATGGGCCCGGGTCTGCAGATCGATCAGGCTTCTCTTGAAGCCTAAGACCTGTGCGACAGCTTCGGCTGTCGCGCTGTATTGGGGTCCCTGCCTGGCGGGGGCCGTCCAAGACCGTAGGTGGCGAAAGCCTTAAACGTTCGGCCTACGCAGATGGTGCTCCCGATTCGGTCTCCGAATCAGACACCAGAACCCCGAAGGGTCTCGGCCCTTCGGATTGGTAAATCCAGGAGTGTACCCGTGGCAATTAAACTCGAAGACAAGAAAGCCATCGTCGCTGAAGTCAACGAGGCTGCCAAAACTGCCCTGTCCGCTGTCGTGGCTGATGCCCGTGGCGTGACTGTAGGGGCCATGACCGGACTCCGTAAAGAGGCCCGCGAGGCTGGTGTGTACGTGCGTGTCGTGCGTAACACCCTGCTCAAGCGCGCCGTTGAAGGCACTCAGTTTGACGTGCTCAACGACGTGTTCAAAGGCCCGACCCTGATTGCTTTCTCCACCGAACATCCGGGCGCTGCCGCTCGTATCTTCAAGGAGTTCGCCAAGGGTCAGGACAAGTTCGAGATCAAGGCCGCTGCATTTGAAGGTCAGTTCCTCGCAGCCAATCAGATCGACGTGCTGGCAACCCTGCCGACTTACAACGAAGCCGTTGCACAGCTGATGAGCGTTATCCAAGGCGCTACCAGCAAGCTGGCTCGTACTCTGGCAGCTATTCGCGATCAGAAGGAAGCCACTGCCGCCTAAGTGCGCAGGGCATCGTCTACTCGCTTATTCGTTTAATTAGATGGCCGCAAGCCATCCCCCAATACAGGAATTAGAGTCATGGCTCTGACCAACGAAGACATCATCAACGCCGTTTCCGAAATGTCCGTCATGCAGATCGTTGAACTGATCAAGGCGATGGAAGAGAAGTTCGGCGTTACCGCCGCTGCCGCTGTTGCTGCCGGCCCGGCCGCTGCCGCTGCCGTGGTTGAAGAGCAAACCGAGTTCAACATCATCCTGACCGACGCTGGCGACAAGAAAGTCAACGTCATCAAGGTTGTTCGCGAGCTGACCGGTCTGGGCCTGAAGGAAGCCAAGGCTGTGGTCGACGGCGCTCCTGGCGTGGTGAAGGAAGGCGCTTCCAAGGAAGAAGCCGAAGCCGCCAAGAAGGCTCTGGAAGAAGCAGGCGCCAAGGTCGAGCTCAAGTAAGCTCAGTCCTTGCGTCTACAGCCTGGGCGTTTCGCGTAAGGCTGATGGCTGGTGGCAGTTGCCACCGGCCTTTTTCCGTTATAGGTGGCTTTCTATGGGCCGCCTGTAACACACCACCGATAGGTGGCGCAGATCTGTGATCTGCACGATTTGCTGGCTGCTCCCGTCGGAGAAGCCAAACAAGCAGGTGACCAAGCTGGGGAACGCTGATGGCTTACTCATACACTGAGAAAAAACGTATCCGCAAGGACTTTAGCAAGTTGCCGGACGTGATGGATGTGCCTTACCTCCTGGCCATCCAACTGGATTCGTATCGCGAATTCCTGCAGCAAGGAGTGAGCAAGGAGCAGTTCCGCGACGTTGGCCTGCATGCGGCCTTCAAGTCCGTATTCCCGATCATCAGCTATTCGGGCAACGCTGCCCTGGAATACGTCGGCTACCGTCTGGGCGAGCCGGCTTTCGATGTCAAGGAATGCGTGCTGCGCGGCGTAACCTTCGCGGTGCCGTTGCGTGTGAAGGTTCGACTGATCATTTTCGACAAGGAATCGTCGAGCAAGGCAATCAAGGATATCAAGGAGCAGGAAGTCTACATGGGGGAAATCCCCCTGATGACCGAGAACGGTACCTTCATCATCAACGGTACCGAGCGCGTGATCGTTTCCCAGCTGCACCGTTCTCCGGGTGTGTTCTTCGATCACGACCGCGGCAAGACCCACAGCTCGGGCAAGCTGCTCTACTCGGCACGAATCATTCCCTACCGTGGCTCCTGGCTGGACTTCGAGTTCGATCCGAAAGACGCGGTCTTCGTGCGTATCGACCGTCGCCGCAAGCTGCCGGCGACCGTGTTGCTGCGCGCGCTCGGCTATGGCGCGGAAGAAGTCCTCGCGCAGTTCTACGACACCAACGTTTTCCACCTCAAGGGTGAAATGCTGAACCTGGAACTGGTTCCGCAGCGCCTGCGTGGTGAAATCGCCGCGTTCGACATCAAGGACGAGAACGGCAAGCTGATTGTCGAGCAAGGCCGTCGTATCACCGCTCGTCACATCAACCAGATCGAGAAGGCCGGGCTCAAGGAGCTCGAAGTCCCGATCGAGTACGTGCTGGGTCGTACCACCGCCAAGGCGATCGTGCACCCGGTCACCGGCGAGATCGTCATCGAGTGCAACACCGAACTGACTACCGAGGCGCTGGCCAAGATCGTCAAGGCCCAGGTCAGCCGCTTCGAAACGCTCTACACCAACGAGATCGACTGCGGTCCGTTCATCTCCGACACCCTGAAGATCGACTCCACCAGCAACCAGCTGGAAGCACTGGTCGAGATCTACCGCATGATGCGTCCCGGCGAGCCGCCGACCAAGGACGCCGCCGAGACGCTGTTCAACAACCTGTTCTTCAGCGCCGAGCGTTACGACCTGTCCGCGGTCGGTCGCATGAAGTTCAACCGTCGTATCGGTCGCACCGAGATTGAAGGCCTTGGCGTCCTGTCCAAGGAAGACATCATCGACGTGCTCAAGACCCTGGTCGACATCCGTAACGGCAAGGGCGTGGTCGATGACATCGACCACCTGGGCAACCGTCGCGTCCGCTGTGTGGGCGAAATGGCCGAGAACCAGTTCCGCGTGGGCCTGGTGCGCGTCGAGCGCGCGGTCAAGGAACGCCTGTCCATGGCGGAAAGCGAAGGCCTGATGCCGCAGGACCTGATCAACGCCAAGCCGGTGGCTGCTGCGGTCAAGGAGTTCTTCGGTTCCAGCCAGCTCTCGCAGTTCATGGACCAGAACAACCCGCTCTCCGAGATCACCCACAAGCGCCGCGTCTCTGCACTCGGCCCGGGCGGTCTGACCCGCGAGCGTGCCGGCTTCGAAGTCCGTGACGTGCACCCGACCCACTATGGTCGCGTCTGCCCGATCGAAACCCCCGAAGGTCCGAACATCGGCCTGATCAACTCGCTGGCCACCTATGCCCGCACCAACCGCTATGGCTTCCTGGAAAGCCCGTACCGCGTGGTCAAGGGCGGCAAGGTCACCGACGAGATCGTCTTCCTGTCCGCTATCGAAGAGTCCGACCACGTCATTGCCCAGGCCTCTGCCAAGTTGAACGAAGCAGGCGAGCTGGTCGAAGAGCTGGTGAACGTCCGTCATCTGAACGAATTCACCGTGAAGGCGCCGGAAGACGTCACCCTGATGGACGTATCGCCCAAGCAGGTTGTTTCCGTCGCTGCCTCGCTGATTCCGTTCCTCGAGCACGACGACGCCAACCGTGCGCTGATGGGTTCGAACATGCAGCGTCAGGCCGTGCCGACCCTGCGCTCCGACAAGCCGCTGGTGGGTACCGGCATGGAGCGCAACGTCGCCCGTGACTCCGGTGTCTGCGTGGTCGCCCGTCGTGGCGGCGTGATCGACTCGGTCGATGCCAGCCGCATCGTGGTGCGCGTCAACGACGCCGAAGTCGAAACCGGCGAAGCCGGCGTCGACATCTACAACCTCACCAAGTACACCCGCTCCAACCAGAACACCTGCATCAACCAGCGTCCGCTGGTGAATAAGGGTGACGTGGTTGCGCGTGGCGACATCATGGCCGACGGTCCGTCCACCGACATGGGCGAGCTGGCGCTGGGCCAGAACCTGCGCGTGGCGTTCATGCCGTGGAACGGCTTCAACTTCGAAGACTCCATCTGCCTGTCCGAGCGCGTGGTTCAGGAAGACCGCCTGACCACCATCCACATCCAGGAACTGACCTGTGTGGCCCGTGACACCAAGCTCGGCCCGGAAGAAATCACTGCGGACATTCCGAACGTCGGTGAGGCCGCGCTGAACAAGCTGGACGAAGCCGGCATCGTATATGTCGGTGCCGAAGTCATGGCAGGCGACATCCTGGTCGGCAAGGTCACCCCGAAGGGCGAGACCCAGCTGACTCCGGAAGAGAAGCTGCTGCGCGCGATCTTCGGTGAGAAGGCCAGCGACGTGAAGGACACTTCCCTGCGTGTACCGACCGGTACCAAGGGTACTGTCATCGATGTGCAGGTGTTCACCCGTGACGGCGTGGAGCGCGACTCCCGTGCCCTGGCGATCGAGAAGCAGCAACTCGACGAGATCCGCAAGGACCTCAACGAAGAGTTCCGCATCGTCGAAGGCGCGACCTTCGAGCGTCTGAGCGCGGCCCTGGTGGGCGCAGTCGCCGAAGGCGGCGCCGGCCTGAAGAAGGGCACTGTCATCACCAGCGAGATTCTTGCCGGCCTGGAACACGGCCAGTGGTTCAAGCTGCGCATGGCCGACGACGCGCTCAACGAGCAGCTGGAAAAGGCTCAGGCGTATGTGGCTGACCGTCGCCAACTGCTGGACGAGAAGTTCGAAGACAAGAAGCGCAAGCTGCAGCAGGGCGATGACCTGGCGCCGGGCGTACTCAAGATCGTCAAGGTCTACCTGGCCATCAAGCGCCGCATTCAGCCGGGCGACAAGATGGCCGGTCGTCACGGTAACAAGGGTGTGGTGTCGGTGATCATGCCGATCGAAGACATGCCCCATGACGAACACGGCGTGCCGGTCGACATCGTGCTGAACCCGCTGGGCGTACCATCGCGTATGAACGTCGGCCAGATTCTGGAAACGCACCTGGGCCTGGCGGCCAAGGGGCTGGGCGAAAAGATCAACCGCATGCTCGAAGAGCAGCGCAAGGTCGCCGAGCTGCGTGAGTTCCTGAATCAGGTGTACAACGAGATCGGCGGTCGTCGCAAGGAAGAGCTGGACACCTTCAGTGACCAGGAGATCCTTGAGCTGGCAGCCAACCTGCGCAAGGGCGTGCCCATGGCCACCCCGGTGTTCGATGGTGCCAAGGAAAGCGAGATCAAGGCCATGCTGCGCCTGGCGGACCTGCCGGAAAGCGGCCAGATGCGCCTGTACGACGGTCGCACCGGTAACGCCTTCGAGCGTCCGACCACCGTCGGCTACATGTACATGCTCAAGCTCAACCACCTGGTCGACGACAAGATGCACGCGCGTTCCACCGGTTCCTACAGCCTGGTCACCCAGCAGCCGCTGGGTGGCAAGGCGCAGTTCGGTGGCCAGCGTTTCGGGGAGATGGAAGTCTGGGCGCTGGAAGCCTATGGCGCCGCCTACACCCTGCAGGAAATGCTGACCGTCAAGTCGGACGACGTGAACGGCCGGACCAAGATGTACAAGAACATCGTGGACGGCGATCACCGCATGGAGGCCGGCATGCCCGAGTCCTTCAACGTGTTGATCAAGGAAATCCGTTCCCTGGGTATCGACATCGAACTGGAAACCGAATAACACGCACCGCCATGCGGCGCCCGGCACGGCCGGCCGCCGCAGGTCCGTGAGGAGGAAAGGCCTTGAAAGACTTGCTGAATCTGTTGAAAAACCAGGGTCAAGAAGAGTTCGATGCGATCCGTATCGGTCTGGCTTCGCCGGAGATGATCCGGTCCTGGTCTTTCGGCGAAGTGAAAAAGCCGGAAACCATCAACTACCGTACCTTCAAGCCGGAGCGCGACGGCCTGTTCTGCGCCAAGATCTTCGGCCCAGTGAAGGACTACGAGTGCCTGTGCGGAAAGTACAAGCGCCTCAAGCACCGCGGCGTGATCTGCGAGAAGTGCGGCGTCGAAGTCGCGCTGGCCAAGGTGCGTCGTGAGCGCATGGCGCACATCGAGCTGGCCTCGCCGGTTGCCCACATCTGGTTCCTGAAGTCCCTGCCGTCCCGTATCGGTCTGCTGCTGGACATGACCCTGCGTGACATCGAGCGCGTGCTCTATTTCGAGAGCTACGTGGTGATCGATCCGGGCATGACCACCCTGGAGAAGGGCCAGCTGCTGAACGACGAGCAGTACTTCGAAGCCCTCGAGGAGTTCGGTGACGACTTCGACGCACGTATGGGCGCCGAGGCGGTTCGCGAACTGCTGATGAGCATCGATCTGGACCACGAGACCGCTCGCCTGCGTGAGGAAATCCCGCAGACCAACTCGGAAACCAAGATCAAGAAGCTGTCCAAGCGCCTGAAGCTCATGGAAGCCTTCCAGCAGTCCGGCAACAAGCCGGAGTGGATGGTGCTGACCGTTCTGCCGGTGCTGCCGCCGGACCTGCGTCCGCTGGTGCCGCTGGATGGCGGCCGCTTCGCGACCTCCGACCTGAACGACCTGTATCGTCGGGTGATCAACCGTAACAACCGTCTGAAGCGCCTGCTCGATCTGGCTGCGCCGGACATCATCGTGCGCAACGAAAAGCGTATGCTGCAGGAAGCGGTCGACGCCCTGCTGGACAACGGCCGTCGCGGCCGCGCTATCACTGGCTCCAACAAGCGCCCGCTGAAGTCCCTGGCCGACATGATCAAGGGTAAGCAGGGTCGTTTCCGTCAGAACCTGCTCGGTAAGCGCGTCGACTACTCCGGTCGTTCCGTGATCACCGTGGGCCCGACCCTGCGTCTGCACCAGTGCGGCCTGCCCAAGAAGATGGCCCTGGAACTGTTCAAGCCGTTCATCTTCGGCAAGCTGGAAGCCCGTGGCCTGGCGACCACCATCAAGGCCGCCAAGAAGATGGTCGAGCGCGAGCTGCCCGAGGTCTGGGACGTGCTCGCCGAAGTCATCCGCGAACATCCGGTACTGCTCAACCGCGCGCCGACCCTGCACCGTCTGGGTATCCAGGCGTTCGAGCCCGTGCTGATCGAAGGCAAGGCCCTGCAGCTGCACCCGCTGGTGTGCGCCGCGTACAACGCCGACTTCGACGGTGACCAGATGGCCGTGCACGTACCGCTGACCCTCGAGGCTCAGCTGGAAGCGCGCGCGCTGATGATGTCCACCAACAACGTGCTGTCGCCCGCCAACGGCGAGCCGATCATCGTTCCTTCGCAGGACGTGGTGCTGGGTCTGTACTACATGACCCGCGAAGCCATCAATGCCAAGGGCGAAGGCCGCGTGTTCGCTGACCTGCAGGAAGTCGACCGCACCTTCGGTGCGCGCGAAGTGTCCCTGCACGCCAAGATCAAGGTACGTATCCACGAGACCGTCAAGCAGAAGGACGGCTCTGTGGTGGAGAATACCCGTATCGTCGACACCACTGTCGGCCGTGCGCTGCTGTTCCAGATCGTGCCCAAGGGTCTGTCCTTCGACGTCGTCAACCAGCCGATGAAGAAGAAGGCAATCTCCAAGCTGATCAACCAGGCCTACCGTACCGTCGGCCTGAAGGACACCGTGATCTTCGCCGACCAGCTGATGTACACCGGTTTCGCCTACTCGACGATTTCCGGCGTCTCCATCGGCGTGAACGATTTCGAGATCCCGGCCGAGAAGGCCCGCATCATCGATGCCGCCACCGAGGAAGTGAAGGAGATCGAAGCCCAGTACGCCTCCGGCCTGGTGACCCAGGGCGAGAAGTACAACAAGGTGATCGACCTCTGGTCCAAGGCCAACGACGAAGTGTCCAAGGCGATGATGGCCAACCTGTCCAAGGACAAGGTCATCGATCGCGAAGGCAAGGAAGTCCTGCAGGAGTCGTTCAACTCCATGTACATGATGGCGGACTCCGGTGCGCGGGGTTCCGCGGCCCAGATCCGTCAGCTGGCCGGTATGCGTGGCCTGATGGCCAAGCCGGACGGCTCGATCATCGAGACGCCGATCACAGCGAACTTCCGCGAGGGTCTGTCGGTTCTGCAGTACTTCATCTCGACCCACGGTGCACGTAAGGGTCTGGCGGATACCGCACTGAAGACCGCGAACTCCGGTTACCTGACCCGTCGTCTCGTCGACGTGGCACAGGATCTGGTAGTGACCGAGATCGACTGTGGCACCGAGCAGGGCCTGATCATGACGCCGCACATCGAAGGTGGCGACGTGGTCGAGCCGCTGGGCGAGCGCGTGCTGGGTCGTGTCGTGGCTCGCGATGTGCTCAAGCCCGGTTCCGAAGAGGTGCTGCTGCCGGCAGGCACGCTGATCGACGAGAAGCTGGTCGAATTCATCGAACGCAACAGCATCGACGAGATCGTCGTGCGTTCGGCGATCACCTGCGAAACGCGCTACGGCATCTGCTCCTGCTGCTATGGTCGCGACCTGGCCCGTGGTCACCGCGTCAACATCGGTGAGGCGGTGGGTGTTATCGCTGCCCAGTCGATCGGTGAGCCGGGTACTCAGCTGACCATGCGTACCTTCCACATCGGTGGTGCGGCCAGCCGAACCTCGGCTGCAGACAGCGTGCAGGTGAAGAACGGCGGTACCATCCGTCTGATCAACATGAAGCACGTGGTACGTGGTGACGGCGCCCTGGTGTCGGTCTCCCGTTCCGGTGAACTGGCGGTTGCCGACGACTTCGGTCGCGAGCGCGAGCGCTACAAGCTGCCGTACGGTGCCGTCGTTTCTGCGAAGGAAGGCGACAAGGTCGATGCCGGTGCCATCGTGGCCAAGTGGGATCCGCACACCCACCCGATCGTCACCGAAATGAAGGGTTTGGTGACCTTCGTGGGCATGGAAGAGGGCATCACCATCCGCCGTCAGGTGGACGAGCTGACCGGCCTGTCCAGCATCGAGATTCTCGATCCCAACGAGCGTCCCGCCGCTGGCAAGGACATCCGTCCGGCGATCAAGCTGGTCGACGAAAAGGGCAAGGAGCTGTTGCTCCCGGGTACCGACGTACCGGCGCAGTACCTGCTGCCGGCCAAGGCGATCGTTGGTGTGACCGACGGCGCCCAGGTCAGTGTGGGTGACGTGCTGGCGCGTATCCCGCAGGAAACCTCCAAGACCCGCGACATCACCGGTGGTCTGCCGCGCGTTGCCGACCTGTTCGAAGCGCGTCGTCCGAAGGAAGCGTCGATCCTGGCGGAAATCAGCGGCACCATCTCCTTCGGCAAGGAAACCAAGGGCAAGCGCCGCCTGGTCATCACTCCGAACGATGGTAGCGATCCTTACGAGGAGCTGATTCCGAAGTGGCGTCACCTGAACGTGTTCGAAGGCGAACAGGTGAACAAGGGTGAAGTGATCTCCGACGGTCCGAGCGACCCGCACGACATCCTGCGTCTGCTGGGTGTCAGCGCGCTGGCCCGTTACATCGTCAACGAGATCCAGGACGTCTACCGTCTGCAAGGCGTGAAGATCAACGACAAGCACATCGAGACCATCCTGCGTCAGATGCTGCGCAAGGTCGAGATCACCGAAGCCGGCGACTCCAGCTTCATCAAGGGCGACCAGGTCGAGCTGACTGCGGTGCTGGGCGAGAACGAGCGCCTGTCCACCGAGGACAAGTTCCCGGCCAAGTACGCCCGCGTATTGCTGGGTATCACCAAGGCGTCGCTGTCGACCGAGTCGTTCATCTCCGCGGCTTCCTTCCAGGAAACCACGCGCGTGCTGACCGAGGCTGCCGTGACCGGCAAGCGCGACTACCTGCGTGGTCTGAAGGAGAACGTGGTGGTGGGCCGTCTGATCCCGGCGGGTACCGGTCTGGCCTATCACAGCGAGCGCAAGCGCCGTCGCGATGCCGAAAAGCCGATGCGTGTGAGTGCCGACGAAGTCGAAGCCGCACTGACCGAAGCGCTGAACTCCAGCGCCGGCTGAGGAAGAGCCCGGGCGCCAGTCGCCCGGGCTTAGCCTTGACGGGGCGTTGAGCTCTCTTTAAACTCACGCACCCCTAAATTTGGCAGGGCGTGTTGCTCTGCCATTTTGCTTTCTTCGGAAAGCGATTGTGTCGAAAGACAAAACAGTGGAGCTAGTAGATGGCAACTATCAACCAGCTGGTGCGTCAGCCGCGCAAGCGCATCGTCGACAAGTCCGACGTGCCCGCGCTGCAGAACTGCCCCCAGCGCCGTGGCGTGTGCACTCGCGTGTACACCACCACTCCGAAAAAACCCAACTCCGCACTGCGTAAAGTCTGCCGGGTGCGTCTGACCAACGGTTTCGAGGTTTCCTCGTACATCGGTGGTGAAGGCCACAACCTGCAGGAGCACAGCGTCGTGCTGATCCGTGGCGGTCGTGTAAAGGACCTTCCGGGTGTGCGTTACCACACCGTGCGCGGTTCCCTGGACACCTCTGGCGTCAAGGATCGTAAGCAGGGTCGTTCCAAGTACGGCGCCAAGCGTCCGAAGTAACTTTTTTTATCTGGGTCGATAAGAGTAAGGTCGGGCGTGACGTTGTGTCATGGTCCCGGGCTAACCTGAAGACCGTTTGAGGGCTTATCAATGCCAAGACGTCGTGTAGCAGCGAAGCGTGAGATTCTGGACGATCCGAAATACGGAAGCCTGATTCTCGCCAAGTTCATGAACCACGTGATGGAAAGCGGCAAGAAGGCCGTGGCCGAGCGCATCGTTTACGGTGCCCTGGATACTGTCAAAGCACGCAAGAACAGCGATCCCCTGGAGATCTTCGAAAAAGCTCTCGACGCCATCGCTCCGCTGGTCGAAGTGAAGTCCCGCCGTGTCGGCGGTGCTACCTACCAGGTTCCGGTCGAAGTTCGTCCGTCTCGTCGCAGCGCCCTGGCCATGCGTTGGCTGGTTGAAAGCGCGCGCAAGCGTGGTGAGAAATCCATGGCACTGCGCCTGGCCGGCGAGTTGCTGGATGCCTCCGAAGGCAAGGGTGCAGCGGTCAAGAAGCGTGAAGACGTGCACCGCATGGCCGAGGCCAACAAGGCGTTCTCGCACTACCGCTTCTAATTCAAGCGACCACACGAGGACCTTATCGTGGCCCGTACTACACCGATCAACCGCTACCGTAACATTGGTATCTGCGCCCACGTGGACGCAGGCAAGACCACTACGACCGAGCGGATCCTGTTCTATACAGGCGTGAACCACAAGATGGGCGAGACCCACGACGGCGCTTCCACCACCGACTGGATGGTGCAGGAGCAGGAGCGTGGTATCACCATTACTTCGGCAGCCGTTACCGCCTTCTGGCAGGGCTCGCAGAAGCAGTTCGACAAGTACCGCGTCAACGTGATCGATACCCCCGGTCACGTGGACTTCACCATTGAAGTGGAGCGCTCCCTGCGTGTGCTCGACGGCGCCGTGGTGGTGTTCTGTGGTACCTCCGGCGTTGAGCCGCAGTCGGAAACCGTATGGCGTCAGGCCAACAAGTACGGTGTACCGCGCATCGTCTACGTCAACAAGATGGACCGTCAGGGTGCCAACTTCGAGCGCGTAGTCGCCCAGATCAAAAAGCGCCTGGGCCACACCCCGGTGCCGCTGCAGCTGCCGATCGGTTCCGAAGAGAACTTCATTGGCCAGATCGATCTGATGACCATGCAGGCCGTGTACTGGGACGAAGCCGACATGGGCATGACTCCCCGTTACGAAGCCATTCCGGCTGAACTGCAGGCCAAGGCCGAGGAATACCGCTCCAACATGGTCGAGGCTGCTGCCGAAGCCAATGAGGAGCTGATGAACAAGTACCTGGAAGAGGGTGACCTGTCCGTCGAAGAAATCAAGGCCGGTCTGCGTCAGCGCACCATCGCCTGTGAAATCGTTCCGGCCGTTTGCGGTTCCTCGTTCAAGAACAAGGGTGTACCCCTGGTTCTCGACGCCGTGATCGACTACCTGCCGGCACCGACCGACATCCCGCCGATCCAGGGTACCAATCCGGATAACGAAGAGCTGACCGACGAGCGCGTTGCCTCCGACGAAGCGCCGTTCTCCGCGCTGGCGTTCAAGATCGCTACTGACCCCTTCGTCGGTACGCTGACCTTCACCCGCGTGTATTCCGGTGTGCTGTCTTCGGGCGACTCCGTGATCAACTCGGTCAAGGGCAAGAAAGAGCGCGTTGGCCGTATGGTGCAGATGCACGCCAACCAGCGTGACGAGATCAAGGAAGTCCGCGCGGGCGACATCGCTGCGCTGATCGGCATGAAGGATGTCACCACCGGTGACACCCTGTGCGACATCGAGAAGCCGATCATCCTTGAGCGTATGGACTTCCCGGAGCCGGTAATTCACGTCGCCGTGGAGCCCAAGACCAAGGCTGACCAGGAGAAGATGGGTATTGCGCTGGGCCGTCTGGCTCAGGAAGACCCGTCCTTCCGCGTGCGCACCGACGAAGAATCGGGCCAGACCATCATCGGTGGTATGGGCGAGCTGCACCTGGACATCATCGTCGACCGTATGCGCCGCGAGTTCAACGTCGAGGCCAACATCGGCAAGCCGCAGGTGGCCTACCGCGAAACCATTCGCAACACCTGTGAAATCGAAGGCAAGTTCGTTCGTCAGTCCGGCGGTCGTGGTCAGTTCGGTCACTGCTGGATTCGCTTCGCGCCGTGCGACGAAGGCCAGGAAGGACTGGAGTTCAAGAACGAAGTCGTTGGTGGTGTGGTTCCGAAGGAATACATCCCCGCGATTCAGAAGGGTATCGAAGAGCAGATGAAGAACGGCGTTCTCGCCGGCTATCCGCTCCTCGGTCTGAAGGCCACCGTGTTCGACGGCTCCTACCACGACGTCGACTCCAACGAAATGGCGTTCAAGATCGCGGCCTCCATGGCCACCAAGCAGCTGTCCCAGAAGGGCGGTGCCGTACTGCTTGAGCCGATCATGAAGGTCGAGGTGGTGACCCCTGAGGATTACATGGGCGACGTGATGGGTGACCTGAACCGTCGTCGCGGTCTGATCCAGGGCATGGAAGACAGCGTCTCCGGCAAGGTGATCCGCGCCGAGGTTCCGCTGGGCGAGATGTTTGGTTACGCTACCGACGTTCGCTCTATGTCGCAGGGTCGTGCGAGCTACTCCATGGAGTTCTCCAAGTACGCGGAAGCGCCGAGCAACATCGTCGACGCTATCGTCAAAAAACAAGGTTGATTCAGCCCTTTAAGTAAGAGGTTTACTGTCGTGGCTAAGGAAAAATTCGAACG
>NZ_JTAK01000012.1:2500-5803 GCF_000806415.1 Pseudomonas flexibilis | reverse complement strand
GAAAAATACAAAACCCCAACCCGCGGTTGCGGATTGGGGTTTTGGTTTTAGGTGCTTGACGATGACCTACTCTCACATGGGGAGACCCCACACTACCATCGGCGATGCGTCGTTTCACTGCTGAGTTCGGGATGGGATCAGGTGGTTCCAACGCTCTATGGTCGTCAAGCAATTCGGTTGGGGCATCGCGGTTAAGGCGCTACCCCGAAACGGGTATGTGATATGAGTCTGGCTTTGCGGTTCGTTGCAAATTTTCGGTTTGGTCGACTTCACCATCACCCAATCTGCTTTGTCAGCAAATTGTTTGGGTGTTATATGGTCAAGCCTCACGGGCAATTAGTACTGGTTAGCTCAACGCCTCACAACGCTTACACACCCAGCCTATCAACGTCGTAGTCTCCGACGGCCCTTCAGGGAGCTCGAGGCTCCAGTGAGATCTCATCTTGAGGCAAGTTTCCCGCTTAGATGCTTTCAGCGGTTATCTCTTCCGAACATAGCTACCCGGCAGTGCCACTGGCGTGACAACCGGAACACCAGAGGTTCGTCCACTCCGGTCCTCTCGTACTAGGAGCAGCCCCTCTCAAATCTCAAACGTCCACGGCAGATAGGGACCGAACTGTCTCACGACGTTCTAAACCCAGCTCGCGTACCACTTTAAATGGCGAACAGCCATACCCTTGGGACCGGCTTCAGCCCCAGGATGTGATGAGCCGACATCGAGGTGCCAAACACCGCCGTCGATATGAACTCTTGGGCGGTATCAGCCTGTTATCCCCGGAGTACCTTTTATCCGTTGAGCGATGGCCCTTCCATACAGAACCACCGGATCACTAAGACCTACTTTCGTACCTGCTCGACGTGTTTGTCTCGCAGTCAAGCGCGCTTTTGCCTTTATACTCTGCGACCGATTTCCGACCGGTCTGAGCGCACCTTCGTACTCCTCCGTTACTCTTTAGGAGGAGACCGCCCCAGTCAAACTGCCCACCATACACTGTCCTCGACCCGGATAACGGGCCAGAGTTAGAACCTCAAGCATGCCAGGGTGGTATTTCAAGGATGGCTCCACGCGAACTGGCGTCCACGCTTCAAAGCCTCCCACCTATCCTACACAAGCAGGCTCAAAGTCCAGTGCAAAGCTACAGTAAAGGTTCACGGGGTCTTTCCGTCTAGCCGCGGATACACTGCATCTTCACAGCGATTTCAATTTCACTGAGTCTCGGGTGGAGACAGCGCCGCCATCGTTACGCCATTCGTGCAGGTCGGAACTTACCCGACAAGGAATTTCGCTACCTTAGGACCGTTATAGTTACGGCCGCCGTTTACCGGGGCTTCGATCAAGAGCTTCGCTTTCGCTAACCCCATCAATTAACCTTCCGGCACCGGGCAGGCGTCACACCCTATACGTCCACTTTCGTGTTTGCAGAGTGCTGTGTTTTTAATAAACAGTCGCAGCGGCCTGGTATCTTCGACCGGCGTGTGCTTACAGAGCAAGTCTTTCACACTCACCGGCGCACCTTCTCCCGAAGTTACGGTGCCATTTTGCCTAGTTCCTTCACCCGAGTTCTCTCAAGCGCCTTGGTATTCTCTACCCGACCACCTGTGTCGGTTTGGGGTACGGTTCCTAGTTACCTGAAGCTTAGAGGCTTTTCCTGGAAGCATGGCATCAACCACTTCGCATTCGTAAAGAACGCTCGTCATCAGTTCTCGGCCTTGAGATCCCGGATTTGCCTAAGATCTCGGCCTACCACCTTAAACACGGACAACCAACGCCGTGCTGGCCTAGCCTTCTCCGTCCCCCCATCGCAGTAACTAGAAGTACGGGAATATTGACCCGTTTCCCATCGACTACGCTTTTCAGCCTCGCCTTAGGAGCCGACTAACCCTGCGTCGATTAACGTTGCGCAGGAACCCTTGGTCTTTCGGCGTGGATGTTTTTCACACCCATTGTCGTTACTCATGTCAGCATTCGCACTTCTGATACCTCCAGCAAGCTTCTCAACTCACCTTCACAGGCTTACAGAACGCTCCTCTACCGCGTCATCAAAGATGACACCCGTAGCTTCGGTGCCTGGTTTGAGCCCCGTTACATCTTCCGCGCAGGCCGACTCGACTAGTGAGCTATTACGCTTTCTTTAAAGGATGGCTGCTTCTAAGCCAACCTCCTAGCTGTCTAAGCCTTCCCACATCGTTTCCCACTTAACCAGGACTTTGGGACCTTAGCTGACGGTCTGGGTTGTTTCCCTTTTCACGACGGACGTTAGCACCCGCCGTGTGTCTCCCATGCTCGGCACTTCTGGGTATTCGGAGTTTGCATCGGGTTGGTAAGTCGGGATGACCCCCTAGCCGAAACAGTGCTCTACCCCCCAGAGTGATACATGAGGCGCTACCTAAATAGCTTTCGAGGAGAACCAGCTATCACCGAGCTTGATTAGCCTTTCACTCCGATCCACAGGTCATCCGCTAACTTTTCAACGGTAGTCGGTTCGGTCCTCCAGTCAGTGTTACCTAACCTTCAACCTGCCCATGGATAGATCGCCCGGTTTCGGGTCTATACCCAGCGACTAAACGCCCTATTAAGACTCGCTTTCGCTACGCCTCCCCTATTCGGTTAAGCTCGCCACTGAATATAAGTCGCTGACCCATTATACAAAAGGTACGCAGTCACCTAACAAAGTAGGCTCCCACTGCTTGTACGCATACGGTTTCAGGTTCTATTTCACTCCCCTCTCCGGGGTTCTTTTCGCCTTTCCCTCACGGTACTGGTTCACTATCGGTCAGTCAGTAGTATTTAGCCTTGGAGGATGGTCCCCCCATCTTCAGACAACGTTTCACGTGCGCCGTCCTACTCGTTTTCACTTCTATAAACCTTTCGTATACGGGGCTATCACCCACTATGGCCGCACTTTCCAGAGCGTTCTACTAGATTTAAAGAAGCTTAAGGGCTGGTCCCCGTTCGCTCGCCACTACTAAGGGAATCTCGGTTGATTTCTGTTCCTCAGGGTACTGAGATGTTTCACTTCCCCTGGTTCGCCTCTTGCACCTATGGATTCAGTACAAGATACCTGTCTTATGACAGGTGGGTTTCCCCATTCAGACATCTCCGGATCAAAGTCTGTTTGCCGACTCCCCGGAGCTTTTCGCAGGCTACCACGTCTTTCATCGCCTCTGACTGCCAAGGCATCCACCGTATGCGCTTATTCACTTGACCATATAACCCCAAGCAATCTGTCTCTCGACAACAGCCTTGGATCGATCAGTGAAGTACGACATTCGCCGAAAATTCGCGCTTGAACTCGCAAATTT
>NZ_JTAK01000011.1:0-83421 GCF_000806415.1 Pseudomonas flexibilis | reverse complement strand
CTAATTTTCTTCCCCAATTTTATTACAGTGTCAAACGTTGAGGTGCTTCTGAGTGGAACCAAGCGTGAAGACGGCGAGATTGGCCAGGTTCTGGCCAAGCCGGGCACCATCAAGCCGCACACCAAGTTCGAAGGCGAAGTGTACGTGCTGAGCAAGGAAGAAGGTGGTCGTCACACCCCGTTCTTCAAGGGCTACCGTCCGCAGTTCTACTTCCGTACCACTGACGTGACCGGTAACTGCGAGCTGCCGGAAGGCGTCGAGATGGTGATGCCGGGTGACAACATCAAGATGACCGTCACCCTGATCGCTCCGATCGCCATGGAAGATGGCCTGCGTTTCGCGATTCGCGAAGGCGGCCGTACCGTTGGCGCCGGCGTGGTTGCCAAGATCCTCGAGTAATCGGGGAACTGCGCAAAAAGGGCCCTTCGGGGCCCTTTTTGTTTGACTGATCAAAGATTGACACCCCCTGGGGGCATCCGTACAATTGCGCCTCCTTTTAACGGGCGTAGTCCGTCCGTTGGGGATGGCAAATTGGAGTCTGAGGTCAAAATGCAAAACCAACAAATCCGTATTCGGTTGAAGGCTTTTGACCATCGCCTGATCGATCAATCCACCCAGGAAATCGTGGAAACCGCGAAACGTACTGGGGCTCAGGTGCGTGGTCCGATTCCTCTGCCTACCCGCAAGGAGCGGTACACTGTGCTGATCTCTCCGCACGTCAACAAAGACGCGCGCGATCAGTATGAAATTCGTACCCACAAGCGCGTGCTGGACATCGTTCAGCCGACCGACAAAACCGTCGATGCGCTGATGAAGCTCGATCTTGCGGCTGGCGTGGAAGTGCAGATCAGCCTCGGCTAAAACCTCCCGGTTTTAGTCGTGTAACGCTCTGAAATGGGCGGCCATAGCGGGTGAAAGCCCCGTACACTCATGAGGTTTTACAACATGACTATTGGTGTAGTCGGTCGTAAGTGCGGCATGACCCGCATTTTCACCGAGGAAGGTGTCTCTATTCCGGTTACGGTCATCGAGATCGAGCCGAATCGCGTCACCCAGTTCAAGAACGAAGAGAGCGATGGCTATCGTGCCGTGCAGGTGACTGTCGGCGAGCGTCGCGCTTCCCGCGTGACCAAGGCTCAAGCCGGTCACTTCGCCAAGGCAAATGTCGCTGCTGGTCGTGCCGTCCTGGAATTCCGTCTTGAAGACGGCGAGTACCAGGCTGGTGATGAGATCAAGGCGGAAATTTTCCAGGCTGGTCAGCTGGTGGATGTCACCGGTCAGTCCAAGGGTAAAGGCTTTGCCGGTACCATCAAGCGCTGGAACTTCCGTGGTCAGGACAACACCCACGGCAACTCCGTCTCCCACCGCGTTCCGGGTTCCATTGGCCAGTGCCAGACTCCTGGTCGTGTTTTCAAGGGCAAGAAGATGTCCGGTCATCTCGGCGCTGAGCGCGTGACCGTGCAGTCCCTGGAAGTGGTGCGCGTCGATGCCGAACGTAACCTGCTGCTGGTCAAGGGTGCCGTTCCGGGCGCTACCGGTGGCGACGTTATCGTCCGTCCGGCTGTCAAGGCGTAAGGGGAGAAACTGAGATGCAATTGAATGTAAATGGCGCTCAGGCGATCGAAGTTTCCGATCGTATCTTCGGCGGTGAGTTCAACGAGACCCTGGTACACCAGGCAGTCGTGGCCTACATGGCTGGTGGCCGTCAAGGCACCCGCGCCCAGAAGACCCGTGCTGAAGTTTCTGGTGGCGGTGCCAAGCCGTTCCGTCAGAAGGGTACTGGTCGTGCTCGCGCCGGTTCCATCCGCAGCCCCATCTGGCGCAGCGGCGGCGTGACCTTTGCTGCCAAGCCGCAGGATCACTCCCAGAAGCTCAACAAGAAGATGTACCGCGCCGCCATGCGCTCCATCCTTGCTGAGCTGGCTCGTACCGATCGCCTGGTCGTGGTTGAAGAGTTCTCGGTCGATGCTCCGAAGACCAAGGGTCTGCTGAGCAAGCTGGGCGGTCTGAACCTGTCCGATGTGCTGATCGTTACCGATGCGGTCGATCAAAACCTGTACCTGGCTGCGCGTAACCTGCCGCACGTCGACGTTCGCGACGTCCAGGGCAGCGATCCGGTCAGCCTGATTGCCTACGACAAGGTGCTGATCACCGTGTCGGCGGTGAAGAAATTCGAGGAGCTGCTGGGATGAACCAGGAACGCGTATTCAAAGTACTGCTCGGCCCGCACATCTCCGAGAAGGCCACTGTCCTGGCTGACAGCAAGAAGCAGTTCATTTTCAAGGTTGCCACCGATGCAACCAAGCTGGAAATCAAGAAGGCCGTCGAAGTCCTTTTCAACGTCAAGGTCGCTGGTGTCCGCACTGTCAACGTGCAGGGCAAGACCAAGCGCACCATGCGTGGTATGGGCAAGCGCAACGACTGGAAGAAGGCGTACATCGCTCTCCAGCCGGGTCAAGATCTCGATTTCGCCAGCAGCGCTGAGTAAAGGGGTGCATCATGGCAATCGTTAAATGCAAACCGACTTCTGCTGGTCGCCGCTTTGTCGTCAAGGTGGTCAACCAGGATCTGCACAAGGGCGCTCCGTACGCTCCGCTGGTCGAAAAGCAGTCCAAGTCCGGCGGTCGTAACAACAACGGCCGTATCACCACTCGCCACGTTGGCGGTGGTCACAAGCAGCACTACCGTCTGGTCGACTTCCGCCGCAACAAGGATGGCATTCCTGCCATCGTCGAGCGCGTGGAATACGATCCGAACCGTACTGCCCACATCGCGCTGCTGAAATATGCCGACGGTGAGCGTCGCTACGTCATCGCGCCGAAGGGCATCAGTGCCGGTGACCAGCTGATCTCTGGCGCCCATGCGCCGATCAAGCCCGGCAACACCCTGCCGCTGCGCAACATTCCGGTGGGTTCCACCATCCACTGCATCGAGCTCAAGCCGGGCAAGGGCGCTCAGCTCGCTCGTTCGGCAGGTGCATCGGTTCAGCTGGTCGCTCGCGAAGGTGCTTACGTCACCGTCCGCCTGCGCTCCGGTGAAATGCGCAAGATTCTGGCCGAGTGCCGCGCGACCTTGGGCGAAGTCTCGAACCACGAGCACAGCCTGCGTTCGCTGGGTAAGGCCGGCGCCAAGCGCTGGAAGGGTATCCGTCCGACCGTTCGCGGTGTGGCCATGAACCCGGTTGATCACCCGCATGGTGGTGGTGAAGGTCGTACTTCCGGTGGTCGTCATCCGGTGTCGCCGTGGGGCTTCCCGACCAAGGGTAAGAAGACCCGTACCAACAAGCGCACCGACAACATGATCGTCCGTCGCCGTAAGTAACTAGAGGGATACGACTGTGCCGCGTTCTCTGAAAAAAGGTCCTTTTATCGATCTTCACCTGTTGAAGAAGGTCGAAGTGGCGGTGGAAAAGAACGATCGTAAGCCGGTGAAAACCTGGTCGCGCCGTTCCATCGTTCTGCCGCAAATGGTTGGTCTGACCATCGCTGTCCACAACGGCCGCCAGCATGTGCCGGTGCTCGTCAACGAGGACATGGTTGGCCACAAACTGGGCGAGTTCGCCGCTACCCGCACCTACCGCGGGCATGCTGCGGACAAGAAAGCCAAGCGCTAAGGGGTAAGGAACGATGGAAGTAGCCGCTAAGCTGTCGGGCGCTCGCATCTCCGCCCAGAAAGCCCGCTTGGTCGCCGACCAGATCCGCGGGAAGAAGGTGGGCGAAGCGCTCAACCTGCTGGCTTTCAGCAACAAGAAAGCCGCCGAGATCATCAAGAAAGTGCTGGAGTCGGCCGTGGCCAACGCCGAGCACAACGAAGGCGCCGACGTGGACGACCTGAAGGTCTCCACCGTCTTCGTCAACGAAGGGCGTTCGCTGAAGCGTATCATGCCGCGTGCCAAGGGCCGTGCTGATCGCATCGTCAAGCGGTCTTGCCATATCACTGTCAAGGTTGCGGACAAGTAAGGGGTCGATCAGATGGGTCAGAAAGTACATCCCATTGGCATTCGCCTGGGCATCGTCAAGGAGCACACCTCCGTCTGGTACGCAGATAAGCGTCAGTACGCCGACTATCTGCTGGCCGACCTGAAGGTTCGTGAGTATCTCCAGGACAAACTAAAAAACGCGTCCGTTAGCCGCATCGACATCGCTCGTCCGGCTCAGACCGCACGCATCACCATCCACACCGCTCGTCCCGGCATCGTGATCGGCAAGAAGGGTGAGGATGTTGAGAAGCTGCGTCAGGACCTGACCAAGCAAATGGGTGTGCCCGTGCACATCAACATCGAGGAAATCCGCAAGCCGGAACTCGATGCCATGCTGGTTGCACAGAGCGTGGCTCAGCAGCTGGAGCGTCGTGTCATGTTCCGTCGCGCGATGAAGCGTGCGGTGCAGAGCGCAATGCGTATTGGTGCCAAGGGCATCAAGATCCAGGTGAGCGGTCGTCTGGGTGGTGCGGAAATCGCGCGCACCGAATGGTATCGCGAAGGTCGTGTGCCTCTGCACACCCTGCGCGCCGACATTGACTACGCCACTTACGAAGCGCACACCACCTACGGTGTGATCGGTGTCAAGGTTTGGATCTTCAAGGGTGAGGTCATTGGCGGCCGCACCGAAGAGCTGAAGCCGCAAGCGCCCGCTCCTCGTAAAGCTGCCAAGAAATAAGGAGTACGCATCATGTTGCAACCCAAGCGTACGAAGTTCCGCAAGCAGATGACCGGTCACAACCGTGGCCTGGCTCAACGCGGTAGCAAAGTCAGCTTCGGCGAGTTTGCACTGAAATCCGTGAGCCGCGGTCGCCTGACTGCACGTCAGATCGAAGCTGCACGTCGTGCACTGACTCGTCACGTGAAGCGTGGCGGCAAGATCTGGATCCGCGTGTTCCCCGACAAGCCTGTTACCAAGAAGCCCCTCGAAGTTCGTATGGGTAAAGGTAAGGGTAGCGTCGAGTACTGGGTAGCCCAGATTCAGCCGGGCAAGGTGCTCTACGAGATCGAGGGTGTTTCCGAAGAGTTGGCGCGCGAGGCTTTCGCACTGGCCGCTGCAAAGCTGCCCCTCGCCACCACCTTTGTTAAGCGGACGGTGATGTGATGAAAGCGAACGAACTTCGTGGAAAAACGGCGCAGGAGCTGAACGAGCAGCTGCTCGGCCTGCTGCGCGATCAGTTCAATCTGCGTATGCAGAAGGCAACTGGTCAGCTGGGGCAGTCTCACCTGCTCAAGCAAGTGAAGCGCGACATCGCTCGCGTCAAGACTGTGCTCAACCAGCAGGCAGGTGAGTAATCATGGCTGAAGCTCAGAAAACCGTCCGTACGCTGACCGGCCGTGTCGTCAGCGACAAGATGGACAAGTCCATCACCGTTCTGATCGAGCGTCGCGTCAAGCACCCGATCTACGGCAAATATGTGAAGCGTTCGACCAAACTGCACGCCCACGACGAAACCAATCAGTGCCGCATCGGCGACCTGGTCACCATTCGCGAGACCCGTCCGGTTTCCAAGACCAAGTCCTGGGCGCTGGTTGAAGTCGTAGAGCGCGCAGCGGAAGTCTAAGGACTAGGGGTCGGAGAAATTTTATGATTCAGACTCAATCCATGCTCGACGTCGCTGACAACAGCGGTGCTCGTCGTGTTATGTGCATCAAGGTCCTGGGTGGTTCGCACCGTCGTTATGCCGGTATTGGCGACATCATCAAGGTCACCGTGAAAGAAGCGATTCCGCGCGGTAAGGTCAAGAAAGGCCAGGTCATGACTGCCGTGGTCGTGCGTACCCGTCATGGTGTGCGTCGTCCCGACGGTTCGATCATCCGCTTCGATGGCAACGCCGCGGTTCTGCTGAACAACAAGCAGGAGCCGATCGGCACCCGTATCTTCGGGCCGGTGACTCGTGAACTGCGTACCGAGAAGTTCATGAAGATCGTCTCGCTCGCCCCCGAAGTGCTGTAAGGAGAAGCCGTCATGCAAAAGATTCGTCGTGACGACGAGATCATCGTCATCGCCGGCAAAGACAAGGGCAAGCGTGGCAAGGTGCTCAAGGTGCTGGCAGACGACCGTCTGGTCGTCGCTGGCGTCAACCTGGTGAAGCGCCACACCAAGCCGAACCCGATGCTGGGCGTTCAAGGCGGTATCGTCGAGAAAGAAGCGCCGCTGCACGTGTCCAACGTTGCAATCTTCAATGCTGAAACCAACAAGGCTGACCGCGTTGGCTTCAAGGTTGAAGACGGCAAGAAAATTCGTGTCTTCAAGTCCACCCAGAAGCCGGTTGGCGCTTGAGAAGAGCAGGTAGAAACCAATGGCACGACTCAAAGAGATCTACCGGAACCAGATTGCGCCTCAGCTGAAGGACGACCTTAAGCTGGCCAACGTGATGGAAGTTCCGCGCATCACCAAGATCACCCTGAACATGGGGCTGGGCGAAGCGATCGGCGACAAGAAAGTCATCGAGAACGCGGTAGCTGATCTGGAAAAGATCACCGGCCAGAAGCCGGTGGTCACCTACGCTCGCAAGTCCATCGCCGGCTTTAAGGTCCGCGAGGGCTGGCCGATCGGGGTCAAGGTCACCCTGCGCAGCGATCGCATGTACGAGTTCCTGGACCGTCTGCTGTCCATTTCCCTGCCGCGTGTGCGTGACTTCCGCGGCCTGAATGCCAAGTCCTTCGATGGTCGTGGCAACTACAGCATGGGTGTGAAAGAGCAGATCATTTTCCCGGAAATCGATTACGACAAGATCGATGCTCTGCGTGGTCTGGACATCACCCTGACTACCACTGCCCGTAACGACGACGAAGGTCGCGCGCTTCTGCGTGCCTTCAAGTTCCCGTTCCGCAACTGATCTGGAGTAGGCAATGGCCAAACAGAGCATGAAGAACCGTGAGCTGAAGCGTCAGCAAACGGTTGCCAAGTACGCCAAGAAGCGTGCCGAGCTGAAAGCTATCATCGCCAACCCGAACTCCACTCCGGAAGCGCGTTGGGAAGCCCAGGTAGCCCTGCAGAAGCAGCCGCGCGACGCCAGCGCTGCTCGCCTGCGCAATCGCTGCCGTCTGACCGGCCGTCCGCACGGTGTGTACCGTAAGTTCGGTCTGTCCCGTAACATGCTGCGTGAAGCGGCCATGCGCGGTGACGTACCTGGTCTGGTCAAGGCCAGCTGGTAAGCAGTCTGCGAGGAGTTCGCTCCTCGCTCTGGCTCTCAGATCAAGCCCCTCTCGGGGCTTGATTTGTTTTTGAGCAATCTCTAGAATTGCCGGCTCGCCAGAGCCCGGCATTTAGCCGTTACGGTCTCTGGCGCTCCAGGCGCCGAAAGGCCGTTTTTTTGTTTAGGAGCATCAAGCCCATGAGTATGCAGGACCCGTTAGCGGACATGCTAACTCGTATCCGTAATGCCCAGATGGCTGAAAAGTCCGTCGTAAGCATGCCGTCCTCCAAGCTGAAGGTGGCAGTTGCCAACGTTCTGAAGAACGAAGGTTACATTGCGGGTTTCCAGGTGAGCAGCGAAGCCAAGCCGCTGCTGACCATCGAGCTGAAGTATTTCGAAGGCCGTCCGGTCATTGAAGAGCTCAAGCGCACCAGCCGTCCCGGCCTGCGTCAGTACAAGTCCGTCGATCAGCTGCCGAAAGTGCGTGGTGGTCTGGGCGTCTCGATCGTTTCCACCAACAAGGGTGTGATGACTGATCGTGCTGCTCGCGCTGCCGGTGTCGGTGGCGAAGTCCTCTGCACCGTATTCTAAGGGGGTTTAAGCATGTCTCGCGTTGCTAAAAACCCCGTCAAGCTGCCTGCGGGTGTTGAAGTCAAGCTGAACGGTCAGCTGTTGTCGGTCAAGGGTGCCAAGGGCGCTCTCGAGCTGAAGCTGCATCCGTCGGTTGAAGTCATTCAGGATTCCGGAGAGCTGCGCTTTGCTGCTCGCAATGGCGATCAGCAGACTCGCGCCATGACCGGTACCACCCGTGCGCTGGTCAACAACATGGTCCTCGGTGTCAGCCAGGGCTTCGAGCGCAAGCTCCAGCTCGTTGGTGTGGGCTACAAGGCTCAGGCCAAGGGCAAGGTGCTCAACCTCGCGCTCGGCTTCTCGCATCCGATCGACTACGAGCTGCCGGAAGGCATCGTTGCCGAGACCCCCAACCAGACCGACATCGTTCTGAAGGGTATCGACAAGCAGCTGCTCGGTCAGGTTGCCGCCGAAATCCGCGACTTCCGTCGTCCCGAGCCGTACAAGGGCAAGGGCGTGCGTTATGCAGACGAAGTCGTCCTTCGCAAAGAAGCCAAGAAGAAGTAGGGCATAGCAAATGAGCGAAAAGAAAGAAACTCGTCTGCGTCGCGCTCGCAAGGCACGCCTGAAAATGCGCGAACTGGAAGTCGTACGCCTCTGCGTGTACCGCTCTTCCCAGCACATCTACGCCCAGGTCATCTCGGCCGATGGCGGCAAGGTCCTGGCTTCCGCCTCGACCCTGGACAAAGAACTGCGCGACGGTGCCACTGGCAACGTCGAGGCGGCCAAGAAGGTTGGTCAGCTGGTAGCCGAGCGTGCCAAGGCCGCTGGTGTCACCCAGGTGGCGTTCGATCGTTCTGGCTTCAAGTACCACGGCCGCGTCCAGGCGCTGGCTGATGCTGCTCGTGAAGGCGGGCTGGAGTTCTAAGTTATGGCAAATCACGAGCAAAAGCGCGATCGCGACAACCGCGACAACCGCGAAGAAGCACGCGACGAAGGCTACATCGAGAAGCTGGTTCAGGTGAACCGCGTTGCCAAGACCGTTAAGGGTGGCCGCATCTTCACCTTCACCGCGCTGACCGTTGTTGGTGATGGCAAGGGTCGTGTCGGTTTCGGTCGCGGCAAGTCCCGCGAAGTACCGGCCGCCATTCAGAAGGCCATGGAAGCGGCTCGCCGCAACATGATCCAGGTCGACCTGAACGGCACCACCCTGCAGTACCCGCTGAAGTCTGCTCATGGCGCCTCCAAGGTGTACATGCAGCCGGCCTCCGAAGGTACCGGTGTGATCGCGGGTGGTGCCATGCGCGCCATCCTGGAAGTCGCGGGCGTGCAGAACGTCCTGGCCAAGTGCTATGGCTCCACCAACCCGGTGAACGTGGTTCAGGCCACCTTCAAGGGTCTGAAGGCCATGCAGGCTCCGGCCAGCGTTGCAGCCAAGCGTGGCAAGAGTGTCGAGGAGATCCTCTAACCATGGCTAACACTGTCAAAGTCACCCTCGTCAAGAGCGTGAACGGCCGCCTGGCCAACCACAAGGCGTGCGTCAAGGGCCTCGGTCTGCGTCGCATCGGTCATACCGTCGAGATCCAGGACACTCCTGAAAACCGCGGCATGATCAACAAGGCCTACTATCTGCTGCGTGTGGAGGGCTAACCATGAAACTGAATGATCTGCGCTCCGCGCCCGGCGCCCGTCGCGAAAAGCACCGCCCCGGTCGTGGTATCGGTAGCGGCCTGGGCAAGACCGGTGGTCGCGGCCACAAGGGCCAGACCTCCCGTACCGGCGGCACCATCGCTCCCGGTTTCGAGGGTGGCCAGCAGCCGCTGCACCGTCGTCTGCCGAAGTTCGGCTTCGTCTCCCTGAAGGCCCTGGATCGCGCTGAAGTGCGTACTTCCGAGCTGGCCAAGGTGGAAGGTGACGTCGTGACTCTGCAGGCGCTGAAGGATGCCAACGTCATCAACCAGAACGTGCAGCGTGTCAAAGTCATGCTGTCCGGCGAGGTTGGTCGCGCTGTTACCCTGAAGGGCATCGCCGCCACCAAGGGTGCGCGTGCGGCTATCGAAGCAGCTGGCGGTAAGATCGAGGACTAAATGGCTAAGCAAGGTGCTCTCTCTGCGCTAAGCAACGGCGGGTTGTCCGAGCTGTGGGCTCGGCTGCGCTTCCTGTTCCTGGCGATCATCGTCTACCGAATTGGTGCGCATATCCCGGTTCCCGGGATCAATCCTGACCGTCTGGCGGAGCTCTTCCGTCAGAATGAGGGGACCATTCTTAGCCTGTTCAACATGTTTTCCGGCGGTGCGCTGGAGCGGATGAGCATCTTTGCGCTGGGGATCATGCCGTACATCTCGGCGTCGATCATCATGCAGCTGATGACCGCTGTCAGCCCGCAGCTGGAGCAGTTGAAGAAGGAAGGTGAATCTGGCCGTCGCAAGATCAGCCAGTACACCCGCTACGGCACCCTGGTGCTGGCCATCGTGCAAGCCATTGGCATGTCCGTTGGCCTGGCGAGCCAGGGTGTGGCTTTCGCGACCGACTTCGGCTTCTACTTCGTGGCCATCACCACGTTCGTAGCTGGCGCCATGTTCATGATGTGGCTCGGCGAACAGATCACCGAGCGGGGTGTCGGCAACGGCATCTCCATGTTGATCTTCGCCGGCATCGTGGCGGGCTTGCCGTCGGCCATCGGTCAGTCGTTCGAGTCGGCTCGGCAGGGCGACATCAACATCTTCGCTCTGCTGGTCATCGGCCTGCTGGCCGTACTGATCATCGGTTTCGTGGTGTTCATCGAGCGTGGCCAGCGCCGTATTGCGGTGCACTACGCCAAGCGTCAGCAGGGCCGCAAGGTCTTCGCCGCGCAGACCAGCCACCTGCCGTTGAAGGTGAACATGGCGGGCGTTATTCCGGCCATCTTCGCCAGCAGCATCCTGTTGTTCCCGGCTTCGCTGGGTCAGTGGTTCGGTCAGTCCGAGAGCATGGGCTGGCTGCAGGATGTTTCTCAGTCGATCGCTCCGGGCCAGCCGCTGAACATCTTGCTGTTTAGTGCAGGGATCATCTTCTTCTGCTTCTTCTATACGGCGCTGATGTTCAATCCGAAGGACGTAGCGGAGAACCTGAAGAAGTCTGGTGCCTTTATCCCGGGTATCCGTCCGGGTGAGCAGTCGGCGCGCTACATCGATGGCGTCCTGACCCGCTTGACCATGTTCGGTGCTCTGTACATGACGGCTGTGTGTCTGCTGCCCCAGTTCCTGGTGGTGGCCGCCAACGTGCCGTTCTACCTTGGCGGGACCTCGCTGCTGATCGTGGTCGTGGTGGTCATGGACTTTATGTCTCAAGTCCAGTCCCATCTCGTCTCGCACCAGTACGATTCCCTGATGAAGAAAGCCAACCTGAAGGGCTATGGCAGCGGCATGCTCCGCTGACCTGGTTGCCGTAAGGTTCTAGGAGTTACTGATGAAAGTTCGTGCATCGGTCAAGAAGCTGTGCCGTAACTGCAAGATCGTGCGTCGCGACGGCGTCGTGCGCGTGATCTGCAAGGCGGAGCCGCGCCACAAGCAGCGCCAAGGCTGATTGTGATCCAGCGTCAATAGCCCGGCAGCTAGTGTGCTGCCGGGTTGAACATTTGCTATTACAGCGCTAATATCGCGCGCCCTATTTCTTGGCTTCCGGGGCGTCGGTAGCTGTCAATTGGAGTCCACACTGAATGGCCCGTATTGCAGGCGTCAACATTCCAGATAACAAGCACACTGTTATCTCGCTGACCTACATCTACGGTGTTGGTCGCACCACTGCACAGCAAATCTGTGCCACCACCGGCGTGAATCCGGCGGTGAAGATCAAGGATCTCTCCGACGAGCAGCTCGAGCAGCTCCGCGGCGAAGTCGCCAAGCTCACCACTGAAGGTGACCTGCGCCGTGAGATCAACATGAACATCAAGCGTCTGATGGACCTCGGTTGCTACCGCGGTCTGCGCCATCGTCGCGGTCTGCCGGTACACGGTCAGCGTACCAAGACCAACGCGCGTACCCGTAAGGGCCCGCGTAAGCCGATCCGCAAGTAATCGCTTAGGAATTTGATCATGGCAAAACCTGCTGCTCGTCCTCGCAAGAAGGTCAAAAAGACGGTGGTTGATGGCATCGCCCACATCCACGCTTCTTTCAACAACACCATCGTGACCATCACTGACCGTCAGGGCAACGCGTTGTCCTGGGCCACCTCCGGTGGTTCCGGTTTCCGTGGTTCCCGTAAGTCCACTCCGTTCGCTGCCCAGGTGGCTGCCGAGCGCGCCGGCCAGGCTGCGCTGGAGTACGGTCTGAAGAACCTCGATGTGAACGTCAAGGGCCCGGGCCCGGGCCGCGAATCCGCAGTCCGCGCACTGAACGCCTGCGGTTACAAGATCGCCAGCATCACCGACGTGACGCCCATCCCGCACAACGGGTGCCGTCCGCCGAAGAAGCGTCGCGTGTAATAGGAGACAGTGAGAAATGGCTCGTTACATTGGTCCCAAATGCAAACTGTCTCGCCGTGAAGGCACCGACCTGTTCCTGAAGAGCGGTGCTCGCGCACTGGACTCCAAGTGCAAGGCCGAACAGGCTCCCGGCCAGCACGGCCTGCGTCGCGGTCGTCTGTCCGATTACGGCACCCAGCTGCGTGAAAAGCAGAAAGTGCGTCGCATCTACGGCGTTCTCGAGCGTCAGTTCAGCGGTTATTACAAGGAAGCTGCCCGTCGCAAGGGCGCTACCGGCGAAAACCTGCTGCAACTGCTCGAGTGCCGTCTGGACAACGTCGTCTACCGCATGGGCTTTGGTGCCACCCGCGCCGAATCCCGTCAGCTGGTGTCGCACAAGTCCATCACCGTCAACGGTCAGACCGTGAACATCCCGTCCTACCAGGTGAAAGCCGGTGACGTGGTTGCTGTTCGCGAGAAGTCCAAGAACCAGCTGCGTATTGCCCAAGCTCTCGAGCTGGCGGCTCAGCGTGGCCGTGCCGAATGGCTTGAAGTAGACGCAGAGAAGAAGTCGGGCGTGTTCAAGAGCGTTCCGGCCCGTTCTGACCTGTCCGCCGACATCAACGAAAACCTGATTGTCGAGCTCTACTCCAAGTAAGGGCTAGAAAATAGGTGCATCCATGCAGAGTTCGGTAAATGAGTTCCTGACCCCGCGTCATATTGACGTTCAGGCGGTCAGTCCGACCCGCGCCAAGATCACGCTCGAGCCTCTCGAGCGTGGCTTTGGCCATACCTTGGGCAACGCGCTGCGTCGCATCCTGTTGTCCTCCATGCCTGGCTGTGCAGTGGTCGAGGCCGAGATTGATGGCGTGCTCCACGAGTACAGCGCCATCGAAGGCGTTCAGGAAGATGTCATCGAGATCCTCCTGAACCTGAAGGGCCTGGCTATCAAGCTGCACGGCCGCGATGAAGTAACGCTGAGCCTTTCCAAGAAGGGCCCGGGCGTGGTCACCGCCGCCGATATTCAGCTGGATCACGATGTCGAAATCGTCAACGGCGACCACGTGATCGCTCATCTGGCGGACAACGGTTCCCTGAACATGAAGCTCAAGGTGGCGCGCGGTCGTGGTTACGTCCCGGCCGATGCCCGCCAGAGCGACGAAGACGAAAGCCGCAGCATTGGTCGTCTGCAGCTTGACGCTTCCTTCAGCCCGGTCCGTCGTATCGCTTACGTGGTGGAAAACGCCCGCGTCGAGCAGCGTACCAACCTGGACAAGCTGGTCATCGACCTGGAAACCAACGGCACCCTCGATCCCGAGGAATCCATCCGTCGCGCCGCGACCATCCTGCAGCAGCAGCTGGCCGCGTTCGTCGATCTGAAGGGTGATGCGGAGCCGGTGGTGGTGGAGCAGGAAGACGAGATCGATCCGATCCTGCTGCGCCCGGTTGACGACCTGGAGCTGACCGTCCGTTCGGCCAACTGCCTCAAGGCAGAAAACATCTACTACATCGGTGACCTGATCCAGCGCACCGAGGTCGAGCTGTTGAAGACGCCGAACCTGGGCAAGAAGTCCCTGACCGAAATCAAGGACGTTCTGGCTTCTCGTGGTCTGTCCCTCGGTATGCGCCTCGATAACTGGCCGCCGGCAAGTCTGAAGAAGGACGATAAGGCCACCGCCTGATCGTCCCCAGTCACCGAACTTTCACGTTTGGTAAGGAATTTCAATCATGCGTCATCGTAAAAGTGGCCGTCACCTGAGCCGCACCAGCGCCCACCGCAAGGCCATGTTCCAGAACATGGCGGTGTCGCTGTTCGAGCACGAACTGATCAAGACCACCCTGCCGAAAGCCAAGGAACTGCGCCGCGTTGCCGAGCCGCTGATCACCCTGGCCAAGGAAGACACCGTCGCCAACCGTCGTCTGGCTTTCGACCGCACCCGCTCCAAGGCTGCAGTAGGCAAGCTGTTCAACGACCTGGGCAAGCGCTACGCCACCCGTCAGGGCGGCTACCTGCGCATCCTGAAGTGCGGTTTCCGCGCTGGCGACAACGCCCCGATGGCTTACGTTGAACTGGTTGACCGTCCGGTCGCTGGTACCGTGGAAGCCGCGGCTGAGTAAGTCGTGATCCAGAAAGAAACCGGGCCCTGGCCCGGTTTTTTTTCGCCTGTGCGAAACCGAATGGCCATCTGTGGTCTCCTTGCGGCTACGCTGACAGCGCGCCACATCATTGCACCTGCCTTGGAGAATGGATGCCCAGAGCCGCTTCCGCCGTTCTGCTTGTACTCACCAGTTCCCCCGCCCTGGCCGCCGTTGAAGTTGCCCCCATGGTGATCAGCGGGACGCGTTTTGAAGCGCCGGTGGATACCCAGCCTTTCTCGGTCGAGCGGATCGACCTTGGCGATGCCCGCCAGGGCCACCCGGGCATCGACTTGTCGGAAGCATTGCAGGGCGTACCGGGTCTCAGCGTTCAACAGCGCCATAACCTCGCGCAGGAACCGCAGCTGTCGATCCGCGGCTTCGGGGCACGTTCGGCCTTCGGGATCCGCGGTGTGAAGCTGCTCAGCGACGGGATACCGGCAAGTATCCCCGACGGCCAGGGGCAGGCTTCGAGTTTCGATCTGGATACCCTCGATCACATCGAAGTCCTGCGTGGTCCCTTCGCCAGTGTGTATGGCAGCAACTCGGGCGGGGTGATCCAGCTGTTCTCCCGCGACGGCACGGGCGACCCACGCCTTCTGGCAGGCAGTACCTTCGGACGCTGGGGTACGCGGCGGCATCACGTGGGCGTGGAGTCTGGCACGGACTGGGGCGGCCTCGTGTTCAACCAGTCCAGTCTCGATCTGGATGGCTTCCGCCATCACAGCTCGGCGCGCGTCGACAAGCGCTTCGCCAAGCTGACTGTCACGCCGGCGGACCGCCGGCTGGCCTTGATCTACAGCGATCTGCAGCAGGACGACACCCAGGATCCGCAGGGGCTCGATTGGGCAGCCTATCGGCGGGACCCACGTAGCAACTCGGCCAATACGCTGCTGTACAACACGCGAAAGTCCGTTGACCAGCAGCAGGTGGGCATCAACTACCAGCAAGATCTTTGGACTGCGCAATGGCAGACCACGCTGTACGGCGGAAAACGCCGCGTCGTGCAGTTCCTGTCGATCCCCCGAGTGGTGCAGCAGGCCAGTGCGACGCAGGCTGGTGGCGTGGTCGATTTCGAGCGCGATTACTACGGGTTGCATAGCCGCTGGATCCAGCCATGGCTGGTTGGGCCCGGCGAGCTGATCCTTACCGGCGGCCTGGATTACGACGTATCGGTGGATGATCGCCAGGGTTACGAGAATTTTGTCGGTGATCTGCTGGGCGTGCGGGGTACCTTGCGGCGAGATGAGCGAGACGAGATACGCAGCCTGGCGCCGTACCTGCAGCTGGCCTGGCACGGAGAGCAGCTGAATGTCCAGGTGGGTCTGCGCCACAACGAAGTGGCGTTCGAAGTGGACGATCACTACGTGGTCGCCGGAAACGGCGATGACAGCGGCGCGGTTACGTACCGCGAACTCACCCCCAGCGTCGGCGCCGGTTATGCGCTCCCCTTTGGGCTGACGGCCTATGCCGGCTGGTCTAAAGGCTTCGAAACGCCGACCCTGGGTGAGCTGGCGTACTCGGGCGAGGATGGTCGTTTCGGCTTTGGTCTGCGTCCGGCCACCAGCGAGCAGCACGAGCTGGGTCTGCGTGCGGCCTTGCCCGGCCACGGCCGCCTGCAGGCCGCCTGGTTTAATATCCGGACCGACAATGAGTTGGTGGTGGCTGCGGCAAGTGGTGGTCGCACGGCCTACCAGAACGCGGCCCAAACGCGACGACGCGGGTTTGAGATCGGGCTGGAACAGCCGTTGGGGGATTATCTGCAGGCGCGCCTGGCCTACACCTGGCTGGATGCGCGGTACAGCAAACGCTTCAGCAGTCAGGGGCAGGTCATTGCGAGCGACAACCGGCTACCCGGCATAGCGGAGCACAGTTTTTCCGCGACGCTGGCCTGGCAGCCACGCGATGATGTGGAGCTGGGGCTGGAGGCGGCCGCGCGCAGCGCCATGGAGGTCCATGATCTGAACCGTGATCGCGCGGCGCCGGGGTATGCGCTGTTCAGCAGCTATGTGCAGTTCGAGCAGCGACACAGGGCGTGGATACTGCGCGAGACGCTGCGGATCGACAATCTCGCGGGGCGCGAGTACATCGGTTCGGTGATCATCGGCGACGGCAACGCCCGCTATTACGAACCCGGCGCCGGGCGCACCTGGTACGCAGGGCTGAGCCTGGAGTATCGGTTCGGGGAAGACTGACCGCATGCTTCGTTAGTTTTTCTCAATTGAATGCTTTGAGTCATGTCATGGGTTTCTATCGAAGCGGCTACGTATAGTCGCTTCAACGAACTGGCTTGCCAGTTCCACAGAGAAGAAACCAGAGGGATCCAGACGATGACCGACAAGCCGAAACTCACGACCGCCGCCGGTGCCCCCGTAGCCGAGAACCAGAATGTCATGACCGCGGGCCCGCGAGGGCCGATGCTGCTGCAGGACGTCTGGTTCCTGGAAAAGCTTGCCCATTTCGACCGCGAGGTGATTCCGGAGCGGCGCATGCACGCCAAGGGCTCCGGAGCCTTCGGCACGCTGACCATCACCCACGACATCACTCGCTATACCCGCGCCAAGGTGTTCTCGCAGATCGGCAAGCAGACCCCGATGTTCGCCCGTTTCTCCACCGTGGCCGGTGAGCGGGGCGCGGCAGATGCCGAACGTGATATCCGCGGCTTCGCGCTGAAGTTCTACACCGAGGAAGGCAACTGGGACCTGGTGGGCAACAACACGCCGGTGTTCTTCTTCCGCGACCCGCTGAAGTTCCCCGACCTCAACCACGCCGTGAAGCGCGACCCGCGCACCAACATGCGCAGCGCCAACAACAACTGGGACTTCTGGACCGGCCTGCCCGAAGCGCTGCACCAGGTGACCTACGTGATGGGCGACCGCGGCATTCCGGCCTCCTATCGGCACATGCACGGTTTCGGCTCGCACACCTACAGCTTCATCAATGCGCAGAACGAGCGCTACTGGGTCAAGTTCCACTTCAAGACCCAGCAGGGCATCAAGAACCTGACCGATGCCGAGGCGGCGGCGATCGTCGCCAATGACCGCGAGAGCGGGCAGCGCGATCTCTACGAGGCGATTGAGCGGGGCGACTACCCGCGCTGGACGCTGTACGTGCAGATCATGCCGGAGGCCGACGCGGCGACCTACCGCTTCCACCCGTTCGACCTGACCAAGGTGTGGTCGAAGAAGGACTACCCGCTGATCGAGGTCGGTTACTTCGAGCTGAACCGCAACCCGGACAACTACTTCCAGGACGTGGAACAGGCCGCCTTCACCCCGGCCAACGTGGTGCCCGGCATCGGCTTCTCGCCGGACCGCATGCTGCAGGGTCGTCTGTTCTCCTACGGCGATGCCCAGCGTTACCGCCTGGGGGTCAACCACCACCAGATCCCGGTCAACGCGCCGCGCTGCCCGTTCCACAGCTACCATCGCGACGGCGCCATGCGCGTGGACGGCAACCACGGCAGCCGTTTGCACTACGAGCCGAACAGCTATGGCGAGTGGAAGGAGCAGCGGGACTTCAGCGAGCCGCCGATGGCGCTCTCTGGTGCGGCCGATCGCTACGATTACCGCGAGGACGACAGCGATTACTTCACCCAGGCCGGCGACCTGTTCCGTCTGATGGACAGCGACGCGCAGGAGCGTCTGTTCGGCAACACCGCCCGGGCCATGAACGGGGTGGAGCGGCACATCAAGCTGCGCCACATCCGCCACTGCTACCTGGCCGACCCGGCCTACGGCAGCGGTATCGCCAAGGCGCTGGAGATTCCCGTGGAGGAAGCCCTGGTCTGATCGAGGCCGGAAAAAACAAGCCCGCAGCATGCTGCGGGCTTTTTTGTTTTCAGGATACGCCTGACGGGCGACGTATCGGCAACCTCAGGCGCCGAGCGGTTGTGCGTCGCGCTCCAGCAGGGGCTTGAGGAAGCGCCCGGTGTGGGACGCCGGATTGGCGGCGACCTGCTCCGGCGTGCCGGTGGCGATGATCTGGCCGCCCCGCGAGCCACCTTCGGGGCCCAGGTCGACCAGCCAGTCGGCGGTCTTGATCACATCCAGGTTGTGCTCGATCACCACCACGGTGTTGCCGTGGTCGCGCAGCCGGTGCAGCACGTCCAACAATTGCTGGATGTCGGCGAAGTGCAGGCCGGTGGTGGGCTCGTCGAGGATGTACAGGGTCTTGCCGGTGTCGCGCTTGGACAACTCGCGCGCCAGCTTGACCCGCTGGGCCTCGCCGCCGGACAGCGTGGTGGCACTCTGGCCGAGCTTGATGTAGGTCAGACCGACGTCGATCAGCGTCTGCAGCTTGCGCGCCACGGCTGGCACCGGGTCGAAGAACTCACGCGCTTCCTCGATGGTCATCTCCAGCACTTCATAGATGTTCTTGCCCTTGTACTTCACTTCCAGGGTTTCGCGGTTGTAGCGCTTGCCTTTGCACACGTCGCAGGCCACATAGATGTCCGGCAGGAAGTGCATTTCCACCTTGAGCACGCCATCACCCTGGCAGGCCTCGCAGCGCCCACCCTTGACGTTGAAGGAGAACCGCCCCGGACCATAGCCGCGGGCGCGCGCTTCCGGCACGCCGGAGAACAGCTCGCGGATCGGTGTGAACAGCCCGGTGTAGGTCGCCGGGTTGGAGCGCGGCGTCCGGCCGATCGGGCTCTGGTCAATATCCACCACCTTGTCCAGGTGCTGCAGGCCGTCGAAGCTGTCGTAGGCCGCCACTTCCAGGCTGGTGGCCCCGTTCAGCGCCGTGGCGGTGATCGGGTGCAGGGTGTTGTTGATCAACGTCGACTTGCCTGAGCCGGACACCCCGGTGACGCAGGTCAGCAGACCGACCGGTATCTCCAGGGTGACGTTACGCAGGTTGTTGCCGCGCGCGCCCTTGAGGATGAGCTGCTTCTTCTTGTCTCGAGGGGTGCGCTTGGCCGGATAGCGGATGCACTCACGGCCGGACAGGTACTTGCCGGTCAGCGAATCCGCATGCGCCATGATCTCGTCGGGCGTGCCTTCGGCGACGATGCGCCCACCATGCACGCCGGCGCCGGGGCCTATGTCCACCACGTAGTCGGCCAGGCGAATGGCGTCCTCGTCATGCTCCACCACGATCACCGTGTTGCCCAGGTTGCGCAGGTGGGTGAGGGTGCCCAGCAGGCGCTCGTTGTCGCGCTGGTGCAGGCCGATGGACGGTTCGTCGAGGATGTACATGACGCCCACCAGGCCGGCGCCGATCTGGCTGGCCAGGCGGATGCGCTGCGCCTCGCCCCCGGACAGCGTCTCGGCGCTGCGGTCCAGGGTCAGGTAGTCGAGGCCGACGTTGACCAGGAACTGCAGGCGCTCGCGGATTTCCTTGAGGATCTTGGCGGCGATCTCGCCGCGCTGGCCGGGCAGGCTGAGGCCGGCGAAGTAGTCGCAAGCGTCGCCCACCGGCAGGCCGGTCACCCCGGGTAGCGTCTTCTCGCCCACCCAGACGTGCCGCGCCTCGCGGCGCAGGCGGGTGCCCAGGCAGTCCGGGCAGGGCTGGGTGCCCAGGTACTTGGCCAGTTCCTCGCGCACGCTGTCGGAACTGGTCTCCCGGTAGCGGCGTTCCAGGTTGTTGAGGATGCCCTCGAAGGGATGCGAGCGGCTGACGATGTCGCCGCGGTCGTTCAGGTAGCGGAAGGCGATGCTTTCCTTGCCGCTGCCGTAGAGGATGCGTTTCTGGTTCTCGGCGCTCAGGCTGTCGAACGGCGCATCCAGGTCGAATCCATAATGCGCGGCCAGCGAGCCAAGCATCTGGAAGTAATAGATGTTGCGTCGATCCCAGCCGCGAATCGCCCCGGCGGCCAGGCTCAGGTTGCCGGTCACTACCCGGCGGGCATCAAAGAACTGTTTGACGCCCAAGCCATCGCAGGTGCCGCAGGCGCCGGCCGGGTTGTTGAACGAGAACAGCTTGGGCTCCAGCTCGCTGATCGAGTGGCCGCATACCGGACAGGCGAAGCGCGCGGAGAAGATCAGCTCCTCCTGCGTGGCGTCTTCGTCCATCGGCGCCACCAGGGCGATGCCGTCGGCCAGCTTCAGCGCGGTCTCGAAGGATTCGGCCAGGCGCTGCTGCAGGTCGGCGCGCACCTTGAAGCGGTCCACCACCACCTCGATGGTGTGCTTCTTCTGCTTTTCCAGCGCCGGCAGCTCGTCCAGCTCGTAGAGCCGGCCGTTGACCCGAGCGCGCACGAAGCCCTGGGCGCGCAGCTCGTCGAACACCGCCAGGTGCTCGCCCTTGCGCTCGCGGATCACCGGTGCCAGCAGCATCAGGCGGCTGCCCTCGGGCAGGCCCAGCACCTGGTCGACCATCTGGCTGACGGTCTGCGCCTCCAGCGGAATGTCGTGATCCGGGCAGCGCGGCGTGCCGACCCGCGCGTAGAGCAAACGCAGGTAGTCGTAGATCTCGGTGATAGTGCCCACCGTGGAGCGTGGGTTGTGCGAGGTGGACTTCTGCTCGATGGAAATCGCCGGCGACAGGCCCTCGATGGTGTCCACGTCGGGCTTTTCCATCATCGAAAGGAACTGCCGGGCATAGGCGGACAGCGATTCCACGTAGCGGCGCTGGCCCTCGGCGTACAGGGTGTCGAAGGCCAGGGAGGACTTGCCGGAGCCGGACAGGCCGGTGATGACGATCAGCTTGTCGCGCGGCAGGGTCAGGTCGATGTTCTTCAGGTTGTGGGTACGCGCCCCACGGATCAGGATCTGGTCCACGTACAGCGGGCCTCGCATGGCGGGCGGAAAGGCGGAAGTATACGGGCAGGAGAAAGGCGCGTCACAAGCGCGCTTATCCGTCCAAGCCGGTGTCGTCCTGCTAGAATCTGCGGCCCTTTTCACGAGGCTTGTTCGTTCATGCACGATTCATCCAGCGAACGCATGTCCCCTGCCGAGACCCGGGCCGCCGGCGGGCTGGCCATGGTCTTCGCCTTCCGCATGCTCGGCATGTTCATGGTCCTGCCGGTGCTGGCCACCTATGGTCAGGAGCTGGCCGGCAGCACGCCGGCGCTGATCGGCCTGGCCATTGGTGCCTACGGCCTGACCCAGGCGCTGCTGCAGATTCCCTTCGGCGTGCTGTCGGACCGCATCGGTCGGCGCCCGGTGATCTATGCCGGTCTGCTGATTTTTGCCGCCGGCTCGGCACTGGCCGCCAATGCCGACTCCATCTGGGGCGTGATCGCCGGGCGGGTGCTGCAGGGCGCCGGGGCGATTTCCGCTGCCGTGATGGCCCTGCTCTCCGACCTGACCCGCGAGCAGCATCGCACCAAGGCCATGGCGCTGATCGGCATGAGCATCGGCGTGTCCTTTGCCCTGGCCATGGTGGCCGGGCCGCTGGTCACCCGGGCCTTCGGCCTGTCCGGCCTGTTCTGGATCACCGCCGGCATGGCGCTCTTCGGCATGGTCATCGTGGCGGGCATGGTACCCAAGGCCAGCGCTACGCTGCGCCATCGCGAATCCGGCGTGGCCCGCCAGGCGCTGGGCAGCATCCTGCGCCATGGCGAGCTGCTGCGCCTGGATGTGGGCATCCTGGTGCTGCACGCGATCCTCATGGCCAGCTTCGTGGCGCTGCCGCTGACGCTGGTCGAACAGGCCGGTTTGCCGCGCGACGAGCACTGGTGGGTATACCTGGTGGCCATGCTGGTGGGTTTCTTCGCCATGGTGCCGTTCATCATCTATGGCGAGAAGAAGCGCCAGATGAAGCGCGTGCTGCTCGGCGCGGTGGCGTTGCTGCTGGTCTGCGAGCTGTATTTCTGGCAGCTGGGCCACAGTCTGACCGCGCTGGTGATCGGCGCCATCCTGTTCTTCATGGCCTTCAACCTGCTGGAGGCGTCGTTGCCCTCGCTGGTCAGCAAGGTCTCGCCGGCGGCCGGCAAGGGCACGGCGATGGGGGTGTATTCCACCAGCCAGTTCCTCGGCGCGGCGCTGGGCGGCATCTTCGGCGGCTGGCTGCTGGAGCAGGGCGGACTGGGTGCGGTTTTCATCGGCTGTGCGCTGCTGTGCGCGATCTGGCTGGCAATTGCTGCTACCATGCGCGAGCCTCCCTATGTCACCAGCCTGCGCCTGTCGCTGTCGCGCGCGGCGCTGGCCGATACCGGGCTGACCGCGCGCCTGCTGGCGGTGCCGGGCGTGGCAGACGTCATGGTGGTGGCTGAGGAAGCCGCCCTGTACATCAAAGTGGATACCGAACAACTGGACCGCGCGTCGCTCGAGCGTCTGATCGACCCGGCGCCGGCGTGCTGAACCTGGGAGAAGCGTCATGGCCCGTGGGGTTAACAAAGTCATTCTGATCGGCAACGTGGGTGGAGATCCGGAAACCCGCTACCTGCCCAACGGCAACGCGGTGACCAACATCACCCTGGCCACCACTGACAGCTGGAAGGACAAGCAGACCGGCCAACTGCAGGAACGTACCGAATGGCACCGCGTGGTGCTGTTCGGCAAGGTTGCCGAAATCGCCGGCGAATACCTGCGCAAGGGCTCGCAGTGCTACATCGAAGGTCGCCTGCAGACCCGCAAGTGGCAGGATCAGCAGGGCCAGGACCGCTACACCACCGAGATCGTGGTAGATATGGGCGGCACCATGCAACTGCTCGGCGGCCGTGGTGGCAACGCCGAAGGCGGTGGCGACTATGCCCAGCGTCCGGCCCGCCCGCAGCGCGAGCCGCAGCAGCAGGCTCCGGCTGCCCGCCAGGCTCCGCAGCAGGCACCGGCGCAACCGGCGCCCGATTACGACAGCTTCGATGACGATATTCCGTTCTGAGAAGTGCGTCACAGACAAAAAGCGCAGCCTCGGCTGCGCTTTTTGCTTTCAGGACGCAAGATCGCTAGTGACGATCCGATAGCAAACCCGCAGAATGCCGAAGGTCATCGCCCGCATCGCGTGCCGTTCAACCTGATCCTTATTCCGGCCACCATGCAGTTATTCAGTCATTCTTCCCATAGCGAGTCGATTCCATGCGCATGCGCCTGATGTTGCTCGGCGGCGGCAGCGCGCTGGGGCAATCGCTGATCGCCAAGGGCGCCGAGGAAGACATCGGCTTTCTCGCCCCGCGCCCTCCGGGTGCCAGCTGGGATGCCGCCAGCCTAACCCAGTTGCTCGACGATACCCGCCCCGACGCGGTGGTGAACCTGGCCTTCTATTACGACTGGTTCCAGAACAGCAAAGTGGACGAATCACGGCTGGCCGCGCAAAAGGAAACCGTCGAACGTCTGGCAGAGCTTTGCCAGTACCACGGCATCATCCTGCTGCAGCCGTCCAGTTATCGTGTCTTCGACGGTGCCCGGGTGACCGCCTATGGCGAAGCGGACGAGCCGCAGCCACTCGGCCCCCTGGGCCAGGCCTTGCTGGACATGGAGCAGGTGGTACGCGCGCTGTGCCCGCGCCATGTGATCCTGCGCACCGGCTGGATCCTCGACGACAGTCGCGATGGCGTGCTCGGTCGCTTCCTGCGCCGCCTGGAAACCGGCGAACCGCTGGAGCTGGCCGATGACCGACGCGGCAATCCCTGCCCGGTGGACGACGTGGCGCGGGTGATCCTGGCGATCCTCAAGCAGCTCGACTGCGCCGCGCCGCTCTGGGGCACCTACCACTACGGCGCCCAGGAGGCCACCACCGTGCTGGCGCTGGGGCAGTGCATGGTCGCCGAGGCGCGCAACCTGCGCACCCTGCCGCCGGCCGAGATCATCCCGCTGGCCCACGCGGCCTGCGCCGACGCAGCGGCGGAGCCCCAGCATGGGGTACTGGCCTGCAAGAAGATCCTCAACACCTATGGCGTCAAGCCACGCGCCTGGCGGGCGGGCCTGCCGGCGCTGCTGGACCGCTATTTCCGCCACGGGGCGAGCTGAACGGATTTCTGCGAAGTCTCGGGGCTGGCGTTACGCCGGCCAGCGAAGCGGACTCCCACCGCGGGGTATCGCTCCTGCCCTCGCGGGCACCACGACTCTGTAGAGCGGTGTGGTGTGTAACGATCCATAAACGAGAACGCCCCGCTGGGCGGGGCGTTCTCAGGTGGCAAGTGGCTTAGAACTTGTAGCCCAGGCCGACCATGTAGACCATCGGGTCGACATCGACGTCGACATTCAGGCGACCGACGCCGGCCAGGGTGGTCTTGCCGGTGGTGTCGATATCGATGTAGCGCACCTGGGCGTTGATCATCAGGTTATCGCTCAGCATGAAGTCCGCGCCGACCTGGTAAGCCAGGCCCCAGGAGCTGTCGAGGGACAGGTTTTGGAAGCCCTTGGTCTTGGCGCTGCTGGTGACTTCCTCGTCGAAGAACACGGTGTAGTTGATACCCACGCCGAGGTAGGGCTGGAAGGCGGAATTGCTGTTCATGGGATAGACCACGGCGCTCAGGGTCGGCGGCAGGTGGCTGATTTCGGCCAGCTCGCCGTTGAGCGCATCCAGGCCGGCCGGCGAACCAGCCACCCCGACGGTGTGGGTGAAGGGCGTGGCGGCCAGCAGTTCGATACCCACCTTGTCGGAGACCATGTAGGCGAAGTTCAGGCCCAGCTGGGTATTGCTGTCCAGGGTTGCTTTGCCGCCGAGGTCGGCCGCGCCCAGTTTGATCCCGCTGCTCTCTTCTCGCGGATCCACGGTCACCGCACCGGCGCGAACGATGATGTCACCGGCCTTGTGGGCGTGAGCGAGCGGAGCAGCAATGGCCAGGGCCAGGGCGGAAGCGGCGAACAGAGTCTTGCGCATGGGGTAACTCCATGGATTGTCGTGTTTAGTGGCAACCATGGTGCGCCTGGGGTTTTTCGCGATTTTTGATCTGGCGCAATAGTCGGTGTGTCGTACCTGCGACAGCTTGTCCCTGCTATCAATGTGCCTTTCTGTGGGGGAGGGGGGGGCTACAGGTCCCCTTCCTCATAGGCATAGATCTTCTGCGCCTGAATGCGATACCCCGCTTCGGCCAATTCGCTGCTGACGGCCTCCACCTGCATGGGACCCTCGATCCAGAACGGCTGCCAGAGTTCCTGGATCGGAACGCCCAGCTCGCTGACCGCATGCACGATCTGGTTGGAGGGCGGCGGTGGCACATGGATGCAGGCGCCATAGAACGGTACCAGCAGGAACTCGGTAACGCGCCCGCGCTCGTTCATGTCCAGCGGCACGATATAGCCCGGCAGGCGCACCCGCTGGCCATCCAGCGCCTGCACCACCGGCTGACCGGTGGCCTGGGGCATGCTGGTGGTCGCCTCGGCTTCGCCCATCAGCACATCGCCCAGCTCGGCCAGGTCGTGCATCGGCAGTTCGGGGAAGACCGGTGGCGGCGCGTCGGCCGGTACCAGATCGTTCCAGCCCAGTACCCGTACCTGGGCTGCCTGCAGCGGCAGGGAAACCACGAACAGCAGGACAAGCAGGCGACGCAGCATGGAGAACCTCATAGTCGGATCGACAGGCCATCGGCCAGTGACTGGCGATAGGCGCGCCAGGCTGGCAGGGCGCCCATCAGCAGGGCGGTGGCGAAGATAGCGCCCAGCAGTCCCCATTCATAGACGCCGGGTGGCGTGAGCGGCAGGTACAGGCCGAAATGGCTCTGCAACGGTGGCTGTGCCAGGAACAGGCCGAGGTAAAGCAGTGCCAGCCCGAGCAGGATGCCGGCTAGGGTCAGAGCGCCGGCCTCCATTACCAGCAGGCCGGCGATATGCCACGGCCGCGCGCCCACAGAGCGCAGGATGGCCATTTCCCGGCGCCGCTCGTTGAGGCTGGAGAGAATGGCGGTGAGCATACCGACCAGGCCGATCAGCACCACGAACAGCGACACCACGAACAGTGCCTGCTCGGCAACGCCCATCAGGCTCCACAGTTCCTGCAAGGCGACGCCGGGCAGGATCGCCAGCAGCGGTTCGCCGCCGTACTGGTTGATCTCCCGCTGCAGGGCGAAGGTGCTCACCCGGCTGTGCAGGCCGACCAGGAAAGCGGTGATCTGCCTGGGCTGCAAATCGAGCTGGCGCGCCTGCTCGGCACTCACGCGTCCGGCGCCGCGCGCCGGCATGCCGTTCCTCCAGTCCACGTGCAGGGCTTCGATGCCCTGCAGCGGCACGTGCAGGGTGCGGTCCACCGGTGTGCCGGTGCGTTTGAGAATCCCAACAATGCGAAACGGTTTGTCGTCATGGTGGGTGAGACTCACCCGGGCCACGCCATGGGCCAGCACGATCTCCTGATCCAGCCGATAGCCGAGGCTGCTGGCCACTTCCGCACCCAGTACCACTTCGAAAGGCTCGCTGCCGAACGGCCGTCCTTCGGCTAGTTGCAGGGCCTGCTGCCGGCCGTGCCGGAAGTGCTCGAAATAGGCCTCGCTGGTGCCCAGCACGCGGAAGCCCCGGTGCGAGTCGCCCAGCGACAAGGGGATCGCCCATTTCACCCGGGGATGCTCGGCAAAGTGCTGGAAGCTTTCCCAGCGGATGTTGTTGGTGGCGTTGCCGATGCGGAACACCGAATAGAGCAGCAGGTTCACCGCCCCGGAGCGCGCGCCGACGATCAGGTCGGTGCCACTTACAGTGCTGGCGAAGCTGGCGCGCACTTCGTGCCGGGTGCGCTCCACGGTGAGCAGCAGGCAGACCGACAGGCCAATGGCAAACACGGTCAGCAGCACGGTGGAGCGGCGGTTGGCCAGGCTGGCCAGGGCCAGGCGAAGCAGAGGCATATCAGACTCCCGTGCGGGGTGCGGCGCGGTTCAGGTCCGCCAGTGACAGGGCGCGATCGAACAGCGGCGCCAGGCTCTGGTCGTGGCTGACGAACAGCAGGCTGGACCCGGCCGCCTGGCACTCGGCGAACAGCAGGCGCAGGAACGCCTCGCGACTGTCCGCATCCAGGGCCGAGGTGGGCTCGTCGGCGATCACCAGCTCGGGCTGGCCGATCAGCGCGCGGGCGGCGGCGACCCGCTGTTGCTGGCCAATGGATAACGACGACGCCGGCTGCTGACGCAGCTCGGCAGGCAGTCCCAGATCACCCAGCAGGCGCTCGATCGCAGCGGCGACGCTGCCGTGTCGCTCATGGGCTCGGCGCTGGCGCAGGCCAGAAAAACGGCAGGGCAGGGCGACGTTCTCCGCGACCGACAGAAAGGGCAGCAGATTGAACTGCTGGAAGACATAGCCGGTGTGATCGACCCGGAAGCGATCCCGGGCGGCTGATCCGAGGCTGGCCAGGTCTTGCCCCAGCAGTCGCACTTGGCCACGCCCAGGCAACTGCACGCCGCCGAGCAGGCCGAGCAGAGTGGTCTTGCCGCTGCCGGACGGGCCTCGCAGGAACAGGCTTTCGCCGCGAGAAAGCTGGAAAACGGGGATGTCCAGCAGCTCCGGCTGGCCGGGCCAGGCGAAGCCCAGCTGGACAATGTCGAGCAAGGGATCGGTCGTCACGTTCAGAACTGCAGTATCGGATTGCGAGCGTTCAGGGTCTGGCCTTTCTGCCCGCGGGGGCCGATCAGTTGAACGTCCAGTTCATGCAGTCCCGGGTACTGACGGAACAGATTACGCAGGTCAATCGAGCGCAGGGCCTGGGGCTTGGCGCAGGTGAACTGGTAATAGGCATGGATGTCATGGTGATCGTCGGCAGGCTCGGCTTCGGAGGCTTCGTCATGCAGGGCCAGGTGGTCCTCGTCGCCGGCGGCCACGCCGAACAGCTCGCTGCTTACGGCCTCCCGCTCGAGCGCGCAACCGGCCTCGGGGGCTAGCATAAAGACCTTTTCCGGCTGGGTCAGAAAGTCCCGCACCGCGTTCAGGCGTGCCTGTTCACGTGCATTGGCGGGGGCTCGCTCGAAGCCCGCCAGGTTCATGGCTGGACTGTGCAGTTGCAACTCCAGCAGCTTGCCCTCCAGCGCGACATCCAGCTGCGCTTCGCCATGAACATGCGCGTCCAGGCTGTCGTGCTCGTGGCTGCGATGTTCGTTCGCCAGGGTGGCGCCGCTCAGCAGCAGGGCGAAGGTAAACAGAAGGTAATGCATGAAACCTCCCAGAACGGAATGTGCAGACGATGCCAGCACTGCTGGCGTTTACGGAATTCTTGTTACCTTATAACCAATTTCCCGCTGTGCTGACCACCGCTTCGCAGGTCGCGTTTGAAGCACGGCTGACATTCAAGGACACAGGCATGATTCGAGTACGCGGTCGCATCGGCGACCTCCCCGTGGAGCTGGAGATCGAACTGGGCAGCGAGGATTGGCAGAACCTGCGTGACGCCGCTGCGCAAACCGCTCCGAGCACCGCGCCGAAGCCGGTCGTCGACGCTTGGGATGGGCACTGGGAGGGAGCCCGTGCGCTGTTACGCCAAGCCGGGGAGCTCTCCGGGCCGCAGTTGCTGGATCAACTGGCCGCGCTTGCCGGCAGCCCCCAGGCCGGCAAGCGGCTGCTGGTGCGTTTGCGCCACTGCGCCCAGGTGAAAGTCGAACCGGTGGGCGGTGCGCCTCTTTATCGCTGGGTCGGCTGAGGCGCGGTGTGGCGTTGGTGGTACCGCGCGTCATGGCTGCAGCCCCTTCCGAATCGCCCAGCGCCTCAGTACAGCGCCTGATACAAGCGGCGGCGGTACTGGGTCACCAGCGGGTGATCGCTGCCCAGCAGGTCGAATACCTGCAACAGGGTCTTGTGCGGCAGGCCATCGGCATAGTGTCGGCTGCGCATGAACAACGTCAGCAATCCGTCGAGCGCCGGCTCGTACTGCTGGCGGGCCAGTTGCTGGACGGCCAGTTGGTAGGCCGCCTCGTCGTCGCTGGCATCCCGTGCCAGGCGTGACTTGAGCAAGGCGACCTCCGGCAGGTCGGCTGCCTGGCGCAGGAAGGTCAGCTGGGCGCGGGCGCCGGCCAGGGCCTGCTTGTGGTCGTCGCCGGCCGGGACGGCGTTGAGCACCGTCTCGGCCTCGCCCAGCTCGCCGCGCTCGGCCAGGCAGCGGGCATACAGGATCAGCGCCGGTGCGTTCTGATTGTCCTCGCTAAGCAGTTGCTTGAGCAGCGCTTCCGCTTCGCCGATGCGGCCCTCGGCAAAGGCCGCCCGGGCGCTGTCCAGCAGATCGGCCTCGGGAGCGGCCGGCAGCTGCACGTGGGGCTCGAGCATGGCACGGATGGCCGATTCCGGCTGCGCGCCGGCGAAACCGTCCACCGGCTGTCCGTCCTTGAACAGCACCACGGTCGGCAGGCTGCGAATGCCCAGGCGCATCACCACGCCCTGTTCGATATCGCAATTCACCTTGGCCAGCAGCAGCTCGCCCTGGTAGTCCTCGGCGATCTTCGCCAGCACCGGCATCAGCGCCTTGCAGGGCGAACACCATTCGGCCCAGAAGTCCACCAGCACCGGTTTGTGAAAGGAGTTCTCGATTACCAGTTGTTCGAAGCTGGCATCGGTGGCATCGAAGATGTACGGAGTCGCGCTCATGGGCTCTCTCGGGGGATGTTCGTTGGGTGGAATGGTAAGACGGCCCGCCGCCGGCGGAAAGCCAGCCGCTTATCCAGACGAACGGTTTGAAGGCATTCGATCGGGCGGCGCGACATTTGCTTACCGTGCCGGTCTTGACAGATTCCCGTAGACCGCTTCTAGCCGGCATTCGGGAATAAAGGCAAAATAATGGCACCCTGCCGAACGGAATCTGCCAACGCCGGGGCAGGGATTATCAACGGGGGAGGAAAACCATGTTTCGTAAAGTAGTGCTGGCTTCGGCCATTGCGCTGGCGGCTACGCCTGCGCAGGCAAAGTTGTTTGATGTCACTTTGTCTTGGAATAACAACGGCACGCTCGTCACGGAGAACTTCAGTTTCAACGATGCCGAGGAGGCCATCGATGTCGTCGACATCGATTTCATTATCGACAAGTGGGGTCAGAGCGGCTTCAACGAGACTACTGACACCGCCATCGCCGACATCAAGTTCCGCGGCGTGCCCATTCAACTGACCTACCAGCAAGGCAACAAGCTGATCCTGGACATTCCCAGCCTGGGGATCTACCAGGAATTCACTGACGACCCGCAAGGCGACGATGCCCTCGACCAACTCAAGGACTTTCTGGTCGAGAAAGGCGAGAACGAGATTCTCACCCAGATCAACAAGGCCGCCGCCGCATCCACCAGTTTCGACCCGGTTGCCGGTAACCCCAGCAGCCTGATGTCGACCATGGTCGACAACATCTATTTCCTGACCAACAGCTCGATCACCGGCACCGATCGCCAGAATATCGACAACCAGTGGGATATCGGCCTGCGCCAAAGCAGCTACACCACCCTGGATAACCAGGACGTGGTCAACTATCAACTGCCGCTGGCCTACACCTTCAAGCTGGATTGGTTCCCCGGCCACCGTCTGCAGTTCCGCCTGCCGATGAGCTACACCACCATCAACGAAGATGCCAAGAGCTACAGCCTGCAGCTGGGCTTCGGCTGGACCATTCCGCTGATCGATGGCCTGGAGATTACGCCGGCCATTGACTACGGCGTCGCCGGTTCCGCTGAAATCCTCAGCGTGGGCGTGCTGCGTGCGTTGTCGCTGACCACCCGCTACGACTTCTCGTTGTTCGGCCAGGAATTCACCCTGAGCAACAGCATGGCGAAGATCGACAGTGAGCGCCTCGAATACGAGGACGACGACGATGTAGATCCGGTGACCTACGCGATCGATTACGACCTGAGCAACAAGGCCATGACCAACGGGCTGGCCTGGCACATCGCCCTGCCGTGGAAGCTGGCGACCCAGGTGTTCGTGCGCGACACCCGCTACTCGGGCGATGCGCTCTATTCCGAACAGGTAAGGGAATACGGCGTCAACTTCGGCTGGTCGGCCTGGGCTTCCACCAACACCCAGTTCTTCGTGGGTGCCAGCTATCAGAGCCACGACAAGGAAGAGTTCGATGGCGCACGGATGAACGTCGGCCTGACCTTCTAAGCCGAACGTGCGCTGCATGAAAAGGCCCCGCTCAATGCGGGGCGTTTTCGTTGCGCTGGGCGTGATACAGATTCACGTGTCGGAATTCCGCCGGCTCCGCCAGGTCCGGCCAGGTGCAGGCGTCCTCCTGGCCGAGGTGGCGATACAGCGGATGCTGGAAATCCTTTACCCGCGAGTCGGCCACCAGTGCCTCTTGCCCACGGCTGAGAAAGGCGTCGAGCAGCGGCAGGTTGGCGCGGTCGTACAGCACGTCGGCGACGATGATCAGATCAAAGCGGTCTTCCTCGGCGAAGAAGTCCGCCGAATAGCCGAGCGTCACGCCGTTGAGTTCGGCGTTGGCGCGGCAGGACTCCAGGGCAACCGGATCCAGGTCGCAAGCCACCACCTCGGCGGCGCCAGCCTTGGCCGCGGCGATCGCCGCCACGCCGGAACCGGCACCGAAATCCAGCACCCGCTTGCCGCATACCCACTCCGGGCGCTCGGCCAGCCAGCGCGCCAGCACCAGGCCGCTGGCCCAGCAGAAGCACCAGTAGGGCGGCTCTTCCAGGATGCGCCGGGTTTCCTCGGGGCTGAAGGCGCGCTCCATATTGGCCGGGTCGATCAGCCACAGGGACAGGTCCGTGCCGGGTAGCCGCGTGGCGGTCAGGCGGGCATCCCCCAGCAGGGAATCGAGGGCGGTTTGCAGGGAGGCGGGCGGCAGCATGGCAACGGCGTTCGGTGATAAAAGGCGCGCCTGTATAGCGCAAAGCCGGGCAATTTGTCTCGCCCGGGCTATCGAGTACCATGGCCGCACTTTCAAGCCATACGGGCGCTTCCCATGCACTGTCCCTTCTGTGGTGCGCACGACACCAAGGTTATTGACTCGCGTCTGGTCGCCGAGGGCGACCAGGTGCGCCGCCGGCGCGAATGCCTGGCCTGCGGTGATCGCTTCACCACCTTCGAGACTGCCGAACTGGTGCTGCCGCGGATCATCAAGCAGGACGGCAGCCGTCAGCCGTTCGACGAGGAAAAGCTGCGCGCCGGCATGCAGCGCGCGCTGGAAAAGCGCCCGGTAAGCGTGGAGCGCCTGGAAGAATCCATTGCCCATATCAAGCACAAGCTGCGTGCCAGCGGCGAGCGCGAGGTCAAGGCGTTGATGGTGGGTGAACTGGTGATGGACGAGCTGCGCAAGCTCGACGAGATCGCCTATATCCGCTTCGCCTCGGTATACCGCCGTTTCCAGGACCTCAACGAATTCCGCGAGGAAATTGAGCGCCTGTCCCGCGAGCCGGCCCGGCAATGAACGATCAGGGTTATATGGCACGGGCCCTGGAGCTCGCGCGGCAGGGCCTGTATTCCACCCACCCCAATCCCCGGGTCGGCTGCGTCATCGTGCGTGACGGCCAGATCGTCGGCGAAGGTTGGCACGTGCGTGCCGGCGAACCGCACGCTGAGGTGCATGCCCTGCGCCAGGCGGGCGAGCTGGCGCGTGGCGCCACCGCCTATGTGACGCTGGAGCCCTGCAGCCATTTCGGCCGCACCCCGCCTTGCGCCGAAGCATTGGTCCAGGCCGGTGTTGCCCGGGTGGTGGCCGCCATGCAGGATCCCAATCCGCAAGTGGCAGGGCGTGGCCTGGAGCGGCTGCGCAGCGTGGGCATCGAGGTCTGCTCCGGCGTGCTCGAAGCGGAAGCCCGCGAGCTGAACGTGGGCTTTATCAAGCGCATGGAAAGCGGCCTGCCCCATGTGCGGGTGAAACTGGCCATGAGCCTGGACGGCCGTACCGCCATGGCCAGCGGCGAAAGCCAGTGGATCACCGGGCCGGCGGCGCGCGCTGCCGTGCAGCGGCTGCGCGCGCGCTCCAGTGTGGTGATCACCGGCGCCGATACCGTATTGATGGACGCTGCGCGGTTGACCGTGCGCAGCGACGAGCTGGGCGTTTCGCCCGAGCAGGCCGCGCTGGCGCTGGGTCGCCCACCGCTGCGCGTGCTGGTGGATGGCCGGGGCCGCGTGCCGCTGTCGGCGCCGTTCTTCCAGGCGGGTCCGGCGCTGGTGGTCACCGCGCTGGATACCCCGGTGGATTACGTCGCGGCTGGGCATGAGTGCCTGGCGTTGCCGGGCGAGGGCGAACACGTGGACCTGGCGGCGTTGCTGCGCACGCTCGCTGGGCGCGGTGCCAACGAGGTGCTGATCGAGGCCGGTCCGCGTCTGGCGGGCGCCTTCGCACAACAGGGCCTGGTGGACGAGTTCCAGATCTTCATGGCCGGCAAGTTCCTCGGTTCCAGCGCGCGGCCCTTGCTGGACTGGCCGCTGCAGCGCATGGCCGAGGTGCCGGAGCTGCGCATTCGCGAGATCCGCGCCGTGGGCGATGACTGGCGAATCATCGCGGTACCTGCGTAGGGCGGTCAGCGCTTTATCTGGCCGCCGCCGGCGGTGCACCCAACCCCCATGGTGGCCAACGCGGCGCGTTGACCACCCTACGGACTGACACGACCCTCGCAAAGCCCCTACTCCCCCTGTGGCTGCATGCCGCAGCCATTTGTGGTAAAAACGCCGGCGGATCGGCCCTCCGATCCAACGTTCTCAGGGCGGGGTGAAATTCCCCACCGGCGGTGATGGCCTGAATGGCCCAAGCCCGCGAGCGCCCGCCTTCGGCGGGGTCAGCAGATCCGGTGTGATTCCGGAGCCGACGGTAAGAGTCCGGATGAGAGAGAGCGGGACGCCTCGACGCGTGCGGTCCGTGCGCGCGTCCGTTTCCCCTTCGATCAGCAGCGCCCTGTTTTTCCACGAAAACAGGAGTTCGTTCCATGCAGTGCGTTCTTTGCTCCGGCCGGGAGGCGACATGTTCACCGGCATAATCGAAGCCATCGGCACTATCCAGAGCATCACCCCCAAGGGTGGCGACGTCCGTGTCTATGTGAAGACCGGCAAGCTCGATCTGGGCGACGTCAAGCTCGGCGACAGCATTGCCGTCAACGGCGTGTGCCTGACCGCCGTGCAGCTCCCCGGCGACGGATTCTGGGCCGACGTCAGTCGCGAGACCCTGGCCCGCACCGGCTTTGCCGACCTAAAATCCGGCAGTCGGGTCAATCTGGAAAAGGCCCTGACGCCTACCAGCCGCCTGGGTGGCCACCTGGTCAGCGGCCACGTCGACGGCGTGGGCGAGATCATCAGCCGCGAAGACAACGCCCGCGCCGTGCAATTTCGCATCCGCGCGCCGCGCGAGCTGGCCAAGTACATCGCCCTCAAGGGCTCGATCACCGTGGACGGCACCAGCCTGACGGTGAACGGCGTCGACGGCGCCGACTTCGAGCTGACCATCGTGCCGCACACCCTGGCCGAGACCATCATGGCCGACTACCGCGCCGGTCGCCGCGTGAACCTGGAAGTGGACCTGCTGGCCCGTTACCTGGAACGCCTGCTGCTGGGTGACAAGGCTGCCGAGCCGACCAGCACCGGCATCACCGAAAGCTTTCTGGCCGCGCACGGCTACCTGACCAAGTAAGGAGCGGGCCCGATGGCTCTCAACACGATCGAAGAAATCATTGCCGACATCCGCGCGGGCAAGATGGTCATCCTCATGGATGACGAAGACCGCGAAAACGAAGGCGACATCATCATGGCCGCCGAGTGCTGCCAGGCTGAACACATCAACTTCATGGCCCGCCATGCCCGCGGCCTGATCTGCATGCCGATGAGCAAGGAGCGCTGCGAGCGCCTGAACCTGCCGCTGATGGCGCCGCGCAACGGCTCGGGCTTCGGCACCAAGTTCACCGTCTCCATCGAGGCGGCTGAAGGCGTGACCACCGGCATCTCTGCCGCCGACCGCGCACGCACCGTGCAGGTCGCCGCCGCCCGCGAGGCCAAGGCCGAGGACATCGTCAGCCCCGGGCACATCTTCCCGCTGATGGCGCAGCCTGGCGGCGTGCTGGCGCGTGCCGGGCATACCGAGGCGGCCACCGACCTGGCGCGCCTGGCCGGCTTCGATGCCAGCGGCGTGATCTGCGAGATCATGAATGACGACGGCACCATGGCCCGCCGTCCGGAACTCGAAGTGTTCGCCGAACAGCATGGCCTGAAGATCGGCACCATCGCCGACCTGATCCACTACCGCATGATCCACGAGCGCACCGTGGAGCGGATTTCCGAACAGCCGCTGGACACCGAGCTGGGCCAGTTCAAGCTGGTCACCTACCGCGACAGCGTGGAAAACGACGTGCACATGGCGCTGATCATGGGTGACATCACTCCGGAAGTGCCGACGCTGGTGCGCGTGCACAACATGGAGCCGCTGCGCGACCTGTTGCAGGTCAAGGTGCCCGGCCGCTGGAGCCTGCGTGCGGCCATGGCCGAGGTGGCCAGCGCCGGCAAGGGCGTGGTGCTGCTGCTCGGCAAGCCGTTCAGCGGCCAGGAGCTGCTGGCGCAGCTCAACCGCACCCAGGCGCCGACTCCGGCGATGTACAGCACCGTCGGTGCCGGCTCGCAGATCCTGCGCGATCTGGGCGTTCGTCAGATGCGCCTGATGAGTGCGCCGATGAAGTTCAACGCGATATCCGGTTTCGACCTGGAAGTTGTAGAATACGTCGCCGCAGAATGATGCTCAGGGCGCCGCAGGATCGCGGCGCCTTTGTTCTTTTTCGAAAGAGACCCTTTTCATGACCCTCAAGACCATCGAAGGCACCTTCGTTGCACCCCAGGGCAAGTTCGCCCTCGTGGTAGGCCGTTTCAACAGCTTCGTCGTCGAAAGCCTGGTAAGCGGCGCCATCGACACCCTGGTTCGCCACGGCGTGAGCGAAGACAACATCACCATCATCCGCGCCCCGGGCGCCTTCGAACTGCCGCTGGTGGCCCAGAAGGTCGCTCAGCGTGACGAATTCGCGGCCATCATCGCCCTTGGCGCGGTGATCCGTGGCGGCACCCCGCACTTCGAGTACGTGGCCGGCGAATGCACCAAGGGCCTGGCCCAGGTGTCCATGGAATACGGTGTGCCGGTCGCCTTCGGCGTGCTGACCGTCGATTCCATCGAGCAGGCCATCGAGCGCTCCGGCACCAAGGCGGGCAACAAGGGCGGCGAAGCAGCCCTGTCCGCACTGGAAATGGTCAGCCTGCTGACCGCCCTGGAGGTCAAGTGAGCCTGCACCACGACGACAGTCAGGACGCCCCGCAGCCGGCCGGCAAGCCGACCAAGGGTGGCGCGCGCCGCGCGGCGCGCGCCCTGGGCATGCAGGCCCTCTACCAGTGGCACATGGCGCGCCAGGCTCCGCACGAGATCGAAGCCCAGTTCCGCGTCGACAACGCCTTCGTCGGCGTCGACGGTGCCTATTTCCATGAACTGCTCAACGGCGTGCTCAGCAACCGTGGCGAGATCGACGAGCTGATCGCGCCTTGCCTGGACCGTCCCATGGACGACCTGGACCCGGTGGAGCTGGCCATCCTGCGCCTGTCCACCTATGAGCTGAAGCAGCGCCTCGACGTGCCCTACCGCGTGGTGATCAACGAGGGCATCGAGCTGGCCAAGACCTTCGGCGCCACCGACGGCCACAAGTTCGTCAACGGGGTGCTCGACAAGCTGGCGCCGAAGCTGCGCAGCGCCGAGCTGCGGGCCGGCAAACGCTGATCCGTGGGTGAGTTCGAGCTGATCCGCCGCTTCTTCGCCACTGCGCCCTGTGCGCAAGGTGGCGAAGGCGTGGCACTGGGCATCGGCGACGACTGTGCCCTGCTCGAACTGCCGCCCGGCGAACAACTGGCGGTGTCCACCGACACCCTGGTGGCCGGCAGCCATTTTCCCCTGCAACACGATCCCTTCCTGCTCGGCCAGCGCGCCCTGGCGGTTTCCACCAGCGACCTGGCCGCCATGGGCGCCACGCCCATCGGCTTCACCCTCGCCCTGACCCTGCCGGACGCCGACGAAACCTGGTTGCGGCGCTTCGCCGACGGCCTGCAGCGCATGGCCGCGCAGTGCAGGATGACCCTGCTGGGCGGCGATACCACGCGCGGCCCGCTGACCCTCGGCATGACGGTGTTCGGCCGCGTGCCCAAGGGGCTGGCCCTGACCCGTGCGGGCGCTCGCCCGGGCGATCTGCTGTGCGTCGGTGGCAGCCTGGGGGACGGCGCGGGCGCCTTGCCGCTGGTGCTGGGCGAGCGGCCGGCCGACGGCGAGGCGGCGGAGTACCTGCTGGCGCGCTACTGGCAGCCACAGCCGCAACTGGCCCTCGGCCAGGCGCTGCGCGGCCGCGCCACGGCGGCACTGGACATCTCCGATGGCCTGCTGGCCGATTGCGGGCATATCGCCCAGGCTTCCGGCGTGGCGCTGTGCATCGAACGGGCCCGCCTGCCGTTGTCGGCCGCCCTGCACGAGCGGTTGCCTGCGGACGAGGCGCTGCGCTGTGCGCTGTCCGGCGGCGACGATTACCGGCTGGCGTTCACCCTGCCGGCGAGCGAACGGGCTGCCTTGCAGACCGAGTTCCCGGAGATGGCCGTCATCGGTCGCGTCGAAGCGGGCGAGGGCGTGCACCTCTACGATGAGCAGGGACGCGAGTTGGCCCTCGCTGCCCGTGGCTACCAACATTTTGGATGATCCCGTGACCGAACATTCCGCCCCCGTGCCGCCGTCGGTATGGCGCAACCCCTGGCACTTCCTGGCCTTCGGCTTCGGCTCCGGTACCCTGCCCAAGGCGCCGGGCACCTGGGGTTCGCTGGTGGCGCTGCCGTTCGTGCCGCTCTGGCAGATGCTGCCGGACTGGGGCTACTGGCTGATGCTCGGCGTCACCATGCTGTTCGGCGTCTGGCTGTGCGGCAAGGTGGCCAACGACCTGCGCGTGCACGACCACGAAGGCATCGTCTGGGACGAGATGGTCGGCATGTGGATCACCCTCTGGCTGGTGCCGGAGGGCTGGTACTGGCTGCTCGCCGGCTTCCTGATGTTCCGCCTGTTCGACATCCTCAAGCCCTGGCCGATCCGCTGGATCGACCGCCAGGTGCACGGCGGCGTCGGCATCATGCTCGACGACGTGCTGGCCGGCGTGTTCGCCTGGCTGGGCATGCAGGGGCTGGTCTGGCTGGTGGGCTGAACGCCGCGGCGGGAGCGGACTTGCCAGCGAGCTTTTCGCGGCGTGTCTAACAGCTCGCGAATGAATTCGCTCCCACGGCACGAGTCGTAGGGTGGCTCGCGCTTCACCGAGCCACCAAGCGGGCCGTTAGGCACGCCGTTCCGGCGCGACGGCGGCCAGGACAACGCTGTCCGCCCTACGAAGCTCGCACAGGACTAGGCCCACTCCTTGCCCAGCCCCAGCCGATTCATCAGCTCCAGCAATCGGGGATCAGCCGCCACTCGCTCCCGCATCTGCAGCCGCAGCGACTCGCTGGATTCGCGGTCGAGAATCACGGCCTGGTAGTGATCCTCCACGCTCTGGATGCCGTTGTCCTTCAGCAGCGCCTGGTAGGTACTCTGCAGCAGCTGGGAGTATTCGGTGCGCTCGGCGGACGAGGCCGCCGCAACCTGGGGATAGCGCTCATCCAACCAATTGGCGCTTGCCCCCAGGGTATTGGGCGCCTCGATATAGCTGCCGGCCATCCAGGCAGGCAACTGGTACATCTCTAGCGGATGATCAGGTGTTTGCGCCGCCTTGGCTGCCCGCAGACCGGCATCGGACAGCGTGACGCGATCAGCCGGGCGATTGGACGCTTGGGGCGTGGCTTCGGTTGGTGTTTGCGTCGCTCTGGCAGCGCTGGGAGTGAAGGCTTGGATGGGTGAAGCCGAGGGCGAGGCAATTTGCATGCTGGATCTCCATTTCGCAGGGTTGCTAATGCACAACGAGGATTTAGCAGCATGCATGCCAATTCCACGCAACCCTTGTGGGCTGTGGCCGCGGCCAGTGAATGGGTAACGATTCGCAGACAACGCTTGCCGACTCCGGCTGACGATTGCCGCCTGCGCTGTGACCCATCCCCGCGTCCCCGTGCATGAAGCTGGCTATCCTGCCCATCCTTTTCCGATGCCGCGCAGGGAGTGCCGATGTTCCGTTTCCTTCCGTTCGCCAGCCTGATGCTGGCTGCCTCGCTCGCCCAAGCCGCGCCGGGTCACGTGCAGGTGGTCGGTCTGTTTCCCAATGCCGCCGTGCTGACGGTGGACGGCGAGCGCAAGCTGGTGCGGGTCGGCGAGACCGGTCCTGGCGGGGTGGTGCTGGTGGCCGCTGATGCGCAGGGCGCGTTGCTGCGCATTGATGGTCATACGCGGCGTGTCGAGCTGGGTCGCGAGCAGTCCGCCGGCTTCAGCGCGCCGACCCGTCAGCAGGTCAGCATCGCCCGGGGCGAGGGTGGCCATTACCGGGTGATCGGCGCGGTGAACGGCGTTTCGCTGCCGCTGCTGGTGGACACCGGCGCCACCAGTCTAGCGATCAATGAGCAGCAGGCGCGACGCCTTGGCCTGGATTATCAGAAGGGCACACCGATGCGGGCCAACACCGCCAACGGCGTGGTGAATGGCTGGCGCGTGCACCTGGACCGGGTCAACGTCGGCGGCCTGGAAGTGCCCGGCGTGGAGGCCGTGGTGCTGCAGGGCAACGCGCTCAACCAGGCGCTGTTGGGCATGAGCTTCCTCAACCGTGTGCGCTGGCGTGAGGAGCACGGCGTGCTGGTGCTGGAGTCGCGTCTGTAGCGGCCGGGCGTCGCCCGCAAGCCGCTTGACTGGGGTTATAATCCCGGCCTTTCCTTTTCTGGAGCGCCTCCGGTGTCCGTCGTTTTCGTCGCCGCTTCCAAACTGCCCACCCCCTTTGGCGAATTCACCATGCACGGTTTCCTCGACGAGGCCACCGGCAAGGAGCACGTGGCGCTGACCATGGGCAGCTTCGAGGACGGCGCCCCGGTGCTCGGTCGCGTGCACTCCGAGTGTCTGACCGGCGATGCGCTGTTCAGCCAGCGCTGCGACTGCGGCTACCAACTGGAAGCGGCACTGCAGGCCATCGCCAAGGAAGGGCGCGGCGTGCTGCTTTACCTGCGCCAGGAAGGCCGTGGCATCGGCCTGCTGAACAAGATCCGCGCCTATCACCTGCAGGACGGCGGCGCCGACACCGTGGAAGCCAACGAGCGCCTGGGCTTTGCCGCCGACCAGCGCGAATACAGCATCTGCCTGCCGATGCTCGACCACCTGGGCATCCATTCGCTCAAGCTGATGACCAATAACCCGCGCAAGGTGAATGCGCTGGAAGGCTTCGGCATCCGCATTGCCGAGCGCAAGCCGCTGCTCACCGGCCTCAACCCGCACAACCGCAACTACCTGCGCACCAAGGCCGGCAAGCTCGGCCACATGCTCGGCAACCTGCATCAGGACGAGTCGGACACCTGATGGAGCGCATGACACGGCATCGACGGCTCAATCGTGTGTGGTGGCTTATGTTGCTGGCCGCTGTGCTGCCCTGGCTGCTGCTGGTCAACGTGCCGGAAGTGGCGCAGTTGCCGCCGATGACGCTGTTCGTCATCGGCCTGTGCGGTCTGCTGCCGACCCTGAAGATCTTCCCGCACTTCAAGCGTGCGCTCTGGGCGCTCAAACCGCCGTTCGATGCGGCGCTGGAAGACCAGCGCTGGGCCGTCCTGGCCCGCGCGCAGCGCAACGGCATGCTGTGGGCCAGCCTGCCGGCCTGGCAGGCCGCGCTGGCCAGTCCGCTGGGCCTGGAAGGCGTGGCGGGCCTGCTGCTGGTGACCGGCAGCGCGCTGTTTTCCCTCGTCTACCGCATCCCGCGTCAGGTGCTCCTGCCGTAGCTCTTGCTGGCGAAGTAGCGCTCCGCGAAGCCGCGGCGCTGGTTCACCACCAGCGTCAGCACGAAGAAGAAGTTGCACATCAGGTTGCACATGCGCGGCAGAATCAGGGGCACCTCGATGCCTTCCTGATCGACCCTCACCAGCGCGCGAATCGCCTTCTTCGCCGCCGAGCGCGCCTGGTGCAGCTGCGGCACCGGCGGCAGGCCGCGCGGCAGCACGAAGCCCTTCAGTCGTTCCGCCACTTCCTCCCGGTAATGGGCCAGGCGCGCGCTCAGCCAGGCGATATCCGCCTCCTCGACGGCCAGCCGGCCACGCACCGAGCCGTTGACGTGAAAGGCCAGCGGTTGCAGCTGCTCCAGGTCGGCGCGCAGGTCGGGCATGTCGTCCGGCAGGTAGGCCAGCGCGCCGCCGATCAGTGCGCACAGCTCGTCGGTGACCACCTCGAAGTCGCACAGGTACGAGGTGTCCTGGATGAACGGGTAGCAGACCTCGTCGAGGTTCTTGCTCAGTTTCAGCACCATGGCGAACTCACTTGGGCAGGATGATCGGCGGCTGGGCGTCGAGGTCCACATGCACCTCGACCTGGAAGGCGGCCGCCACATGGGCCTCGGTCAGCACTTCCCGAGGGGTGCCGAAGGCCAGCAACTGCCCCTCGGCCAGCAGGCAGAGCTTGTCGCAGTAGCGCGCGGCCAGGCCCAGATCATGGATCGACAGCACCACCGCGCGGTCCTGGCGAGCATGCTCGCGCAGCAGCTCCATCACCTTGCGCTGATGCAGCAGGTCCAGACTGGCCACCGGCTCGTCGGCCAGCAGCAGCACCGGCTGGCCGGCCAGCACACGGGCCAGCCACACGCGGGCCTGCTCGCCCCCGGACAGCTGCGCCACCTTGCGCCGCCGCCAGGGCAGCACGCCGGTGCGCGCCATCGCCGACTCGATCAGCGCGGTGTCCTCGTCGCCCCACGGCAAACGGCCGAGCGCCACCACGTCCTCGACGCACAGCGACCAGGCACTGTGATGACTCTGCGGCAGAAAACCGATGCGCTGGGCGCGCTGCTTCGGCCCCAGGCGGCGGGCATCGAAACCGAAGTAGTCCAGCGTGCCGGTGTAGGGCTGCACGCCCGCCAGGGCGTTGAGCAGCGTGGACTTGCCGGCGCCGTTGGGACCGATCACGCCCAGCATCTCGCCAGGCGCCAGGGCCAGGCGCAGCGGCTGCAGGCGGCCGGGCACGGCCAGCCGGTCGAGGCGAATCAGATCCATTGCTTGCGTTCCTTCCACACCAGCCAGATGAACAGCGGCGCGCCGATCAGCGCGGTCAGCACGCCCAGCTTCAGTTCGCGGCCCGGCGGCAGCAGGCGCACCGCCATGTCGGCCAGACAGACGAGACTGGCGCCGGCCAGCGCCGAGGGAATCAGCAGACGGTCCGGGCGATGGCGCACCAGCGGACGTACCAGGTGCGGGACCAGCAGGCCGACAAAGCCGATGCCGCCGGCGACCGCCACCGAGGCGCCGACCAGCAGCGCGCAACCCAGCACGATCAGCCGGCTGCCGCGCTTGTGGGCCAGGCCCAGGCTCTGCGCCACCTGCTCGCCGAGGCTCAGCCCGAGCAGCAGGCGGCGCTGGCTCCAGATCAGCCCGAAGCCGATTAGCAGCGCCGGGCCGAGCAATAGCAGATGCTCCAGGCCGCGCTCGGACACCGAGCCCAGCAGCCAGAACACCAGCTCCTGCATGGCATAGGGATTGGGCGCGAAGTTGAGCACCGCCGCCAGCAGCGCGCCGCTCAGCGTGCTGATCGCCAGACCGGCGAGCAGCACCATGCCGGCGCCACTGGAACCGGCCAGCGCCAGCATCAGCACCAGCGCGATGGCCGCGCCGCACAGGCCGGCCAGCGCCGGGGCGAAGGCGCCGGCCCACGGCAGCAGACCGAAATAGAACACCGTGGCCGCGCCCAGCGCCGCACCCTGGCTGGCGCCGGTCAGCCCCGGATCGGCCAGCGGGTTGCGCAGCAGGCCCTGCAGCGCCCCACCGGCCAGCCCCAGTGCGGCGCCCACCGCCAGCGCCAGCAGCGTGCGTGGCAAACGGATCTCGCCGATCACGATGGCGTCCGCGCCGTTGCCGCCGCTCAGCCAGTCGAGCAGGCCGGTGATGACCGACACCTGCGTCGAGCCCAGGCCCAGCGACAGCAGCGCCAGGCCCAGCGCCAGCAGGGCGAGCAGGGGAGTGATCAGTCGAGCCATCGGTGCAGTTGTCCTATCAGTTCCCAGGTCCAGGGGCCGGGGCATTGCCAGCGCCAGTAATCGGTAGTGAGCCAGCGGTCGGCGGGTACCGCGTGCTTGAGCGCCGGGTGTTCGGCGAACTGGTTGGCCAGCGCCTGGTGTTCCGGCGCGGCCCAGAGGATCGCGTCCGGTGGGTCGGCCACCACCAGCTCCAGGTCCAGGCGCTGGTAGCCCTCGGCGGTCAGGTAGTTGCGCCAGCCGGCGCGTTCGAGGATTTCGTGTTCCAGCGTGCCGCGCCCGGTGCCGATGCCGTTGGCGCCGAGCAGCAGCAGACGCTGCGGGCGAGCCGGCGCCGGCAGCGCCGCGGGTGGCGCACTGGCCAGGGTTTCGGGTAGCTGAACGGCGCGCAGGAACTGCCGCTCATAGGCCGCCACCTGCGCCAGCGTCGTCGGCAGCGGCAGCACCTCCACCGACAGGCCGAGCGCCTGCAGCCGCTGGCGCAACAGGGTATTGGTGAACTGCCCGACCACTACCCGGTCCGGTTGCAGCGCGTAGATCTGTTCGAGGCTGCCGTCGTGGGTCGGCCACTGCGGGCCGATCCAGGCGATGGGGTAGCGCTGCTGCATGGGCGACAGGGCCAGCACCCGGTCAGGCGGGAGGTAATGGACGACCATCCAGTCCAGGCACAGGTCGAGGGAGAGGACACGCTGCGGCGCGTCGCCCGCCTGTGCCGGCAGGGCAAGCGACAGGAGCAGGGGCAGGAACAGGGCTCGCAGCAAGAAATACCGCCTCGTCGAATCAGGGGGACGCACCGCATCGGCGGCGCCCGCGGAATATGGCGGGTTGCCGGCGTGCCGGCAACCGCTAGGGGGTTACAGGGAGGGAGTCCAGGTAAAAGCCAGCTGCGCGGAGCGACCATCTTCCTGATAGGGGACTCCGAAGTTGGTGGTGGTGTAGTACGCCTTGTCCAAGAGGTTATCGACCTTTACCGCCACCTCCAGCTCAGGATGCGCCTGCCAGCGGGCGCGCAGTCCCAGCAAGCCATAGCCCGGGATAACGGTGGTGTTTGCCGGGTCGAAATAGGTCCGGCCGGAGGCGCTCCAGCTGGCGCCTACCGCAAACTGACCGAAGTGGCGATCGATGTCCCAGCTCAGCGTCTTCCGGGCGCGGTTGACCAAGTCGTTGCCGGTCGCACGGTCCTCGGCGTTCAGCAGGCTCAGACTGAGGTGGTTCTGCCAGCCCAGCAGGTCTGCCGACACCGTGACTTCGATGCCGTCGATGCGGGCCTCGTCCAGGTTGGCCGGCGGCCAACCGTTGATGGCGTCTTCCAGTTCGGTGCGATAGGCAGCTGCCTCGATATCCACCTGCGGGCTGACCAGGCCGGTCCAGCGCAGTTCGTAGGTTCGCGAGGTTTCCGGCTGTAGGTCCGGGTTGCCGCCGGAGCATCCCCAGCCGGGATAACAGTTCACTGGGTAGTAAAGGTCGCTGAGCAGCGGAGCCCGGAAGCCTTCCGCATACGATAGCGTGACCTGGTGCCGGTCATTCAGGGGCAATTTGAATGCGGCGTTCCACGAGTTCTCAGTGCCGAACTGCTGGTTGTCATCGTGGCGCACGCCCACTTCGGTGCCGAAATTCTCGCCGTTGTAGCTGTGCTGGAGGAAGGCGGCTGCGTTGTAGCGGGAGTCTTCCGTGTAGCGTCCGGAGTTGTGGATATGGTCGCGGTACCAGTCGAGGCCGACCTGTAGGCGCTGTGCATCGCTCAGGGACAGGCTGTTTGTCCAGTTCAGGCTTTCGCGCTCGGTTTCGTTGAAGCTGTCGGTCACCGCCGCCCTGTCGAGGTTGTGCATTTCGCCTTCCGAGTAACCCAGTTCCAGGCGTGTACTCCAGAGTTGAGTCAACTGGTGGCTGAGGTAGGCGGAATAGAAGCTGTTCTTGACCTCGTCGTAGGGGAACTGGCTCCAGCCGAAGCCATCGTATTCGTACTCACTATCCGTGTGGCTGATGTTCAGCCCGGCCTCGGTCTGCGAGCTGAAACGATGATTGAGATTCAGGGCAATCGAGGAGTTTTCAAACCCGTCGTTGTCGGCATCCGTTCCGGTGCGCAGGCTGGAGCGGCTGAAGCCATTGCTCTGCTCGTGGTTAAGGCTCAGGTTGAAGCGGGTGGCGTTGTTGCCGCCGGACAGGCCTAGGGATTGCTCCCATGTGTCGTGGCTGCCGTAGGCAACCCGAACGCGCGGAGACAGGCCGGGTCCTTCGGCTCGGCGGGTAAAGATCTGGATGACACCGCCGATGGCATCGGAACCGTAGATGGCTGAGCGCGGGCCGCGCAGGATTTCGACCCGTTCAATTTGATCCACGCTCAGAGTGTTCAGTGGAGCACCGCCGAGGTTGGTGTCGTTGGCGCGCTGGCCGTCGATCAGCACCAGTGTCTGTGCCGTCTTGGTGCCGCGGACGAACACCCCAACGGTTGAGCCGCGTCCGCCGTTCTGCATGACCTGCACGCCTGGGGTGCGGCGCAGAAGATCGGGCACAGTGCTCGGCTGCAGGCGTTCGATGTCATCGCGGGTAAACACGGTTACGGCGCTGTAGGTGTCGCCCTTGCTTTCGGCGGTACGCGAGGCCGTTACCACCACCTCCGGCAGCTTCAGCTGTTCATCGAAGCGTGGGGTTTCATTGGCGGCGAATGCCGCAGGGGAGGCCAGGGCAATCGCCAGGGCCAGGCGGGACAGTTTCATCAGAAGAATTCCTCAAAAGATCAATGCTTTTGAGGAGGGCAGGAACACAAGCGCGGCATACGGGAGACAGCGCTTGACGGTGCCGCCCTCCGCAACACCAGTCGCTTCCTGTCGGCCGGTCTCCGGACTCATGACCCTGACGACTCCGCCTTCCCGGGAAAATTCCCAGTGGCTGTTGGAGTCGCCGCCCGAGGGGCGGTCATTCACCGTTGCGGGGGCAGTGCCGGGATGGCTCCAAAGAGCGCCACCGGCTTCCCGTTTAACGCAAAAACGCTTGCGCACCGACAAGAAAAACGCGCGCACCATAACGGGCGGGGGGCGTGGAGGCAATGACCGGGGTTAAGAATGGCCTGGCGCCTGCGGGTGGCGGCGTCCGATGCGCGGCGCCGCTTTTGTGCTTGTGGGAGCGAATTCATTCGCGAGCTTCTGGCTGCGGAGCGCACTAAGAGCTCGCGAATGAGCTCCCACAGGTCAGTGCGCAGGCCGCGCTTCTGTTACAGGCGCAGCAATTGGCCGTAGCCCACCGGCCGGCGAAACGCCGTTTCCAGGGGTTCGCCGAGCAGCAGGTGATGCAGCGCGCGGATCGGCCCGGCATGGGTGATCAGCAGGGCATCGCCGGTTTCGATCTCGTCGAGGAACTCCCGCAGCCGGGCCAGCAGTTCGGGCAGGGATTCGCCGCCGGGCGGCGCGGCACTCTGCCAGTGATCGCCCCAGTGGCGCGCCTCGGGGGAATCCAGCTCCGCCCAGGTGCGGCCTTCCCAGGCGCCGAAGTTCAGCTCCATCAGCCGCGCATCGGCGCAGTAGGGCACTTCCAGCGCATCGGCCAGTGTGCGGCAGCGCAGGCTGGGGCTGCTCCACACCGGCGGCAGGCCGTCGGGAAAGGTCTGGGCCAGCTCATTTCGCACGGCCTGGGCTTCGGCAGCGAAGCTGTCGGTCAGCGGTACATCCAGCTGGCCGTAGCACAGCCCCGGCGCGCAGCCGACGCGGGTGTGGCGGATCAGATAAAGCGGCACAGCGCCAACGCCCCGAGCAGGAAGGTCAGCTCGCTCAATTGTTGCAGCGCACCCAGGCAGTCGCCGGTAAACCCGCCGATCCACTTGCGCAGCCAGCGGGCGAACCACAGGCGCAGGGGAATCAGCGGCAGCACCGCCAGCCACAGCAGGGGCGGCAGTTCGATCCACAGGAATGGCGCCAGGGCCAGCGCGGCGGCGATCAGCAGGCCGAGCAGCGAGATGCGCACCGCCAGCGGCTTGGCCTTGCCTTCCGGGCGCGCATAGGACTCGGTGAGCATCATGGTCGCCGCGTTCAGGCGGCCGACGGCATGGGCGAGGATCATCAGCGGAATCACCAGTGCGGCGGGCAGCGACACCAGCAGCAGGAACTTGCCGCCCAGCGCCGCCAGCAGCGTGGCGGCGCCGTAGGTGCCCAGCCGGGAGTCCTGCATGATGGTGAGGATGCGCTCGCGGTCCCAGCCGCCACCCATGCCGTCCATGCAGTCGGCCAGGCCGTCCTCGTGGAAGCAGCCGGTGAGCAGCAGACCGAACACCATGCTCAGGAAGATGGCGATCGGCGCATCCCACAGGAAGCTGGCGCCCCAGTAGACCAGCGCGCAGGCCGCGCCGATCAGCGTGCCGATCAGCGGGAAGTAAATCGCCGCCCTGTTCAGCTCGTCCTCGGAATAGGGCACCCGCGCGGGGATCGGCACCCGGGTGAAGAACTGCAGGGACAACAGGAAACGGTCGGTCTCCCGGCGCAGGGCGGAACGCTCGCTCATCGGTCGGAGACGCCGGCGGATTCGAACGAGGCCATCTCGTTGAGGAAGCCGCAGGCGGCCTGCAACAGCGGGAAGGCCAGCACCGCGCCGCTGCCTTCGCCCAGGCGCAGGTCCAGCTGCAGCAGGGGCGTGGCCTTGAGGTGCGCCAGCAACAGCGGGTGACCGCCTTCCTGGGAACGATGGCCAAATACCGCGTAGTCGCGCACCGCCGGCGCGATCTGCATGGCGGCCAGCAGCGCGGCGGTGGCGATGAAGCCGTCGACCAGGATCAGCGCACCCTTCTCGGCGCTGCCCAGCATGGCGCCGGTCATCATCGCCACCTCGAAGCCGCCGACTTCGGCAAGAGCATTCAGGGCGTCGTGCGGGCCGGGGCCGACGCGCTCGGCCACCGCCTGCAGGGTGGCGACCTTGCGCGCCAGGCCGGCGTCGTCCAGGCCGGTGCCGCGTCCGGTGCAGGCGGCGATCGGCAGGTCGGCCAGCAGGTGGCTGAGCAGCGTGGCGGCGGAGGTGTTGCCGATACCCATCTCGCCGAAGGCCAGCACGTTGCTACCCAGGGCGACTTCCTCGTGGGCGATGCGTCGGCCGGTTTCCAGGCAGCGCAGCGCCTGCTCGCGGCTCATGGCCGGGCCTTCGAGGCAGTTGGCGGTACCGTGGGCGATTTTCTCGTGGCGCAGCGGCAGGTCGGTGGGGAAGTCGTGGTTCACCCCGGCATCCACCACCTGGAAGGCGAAGCCATGCTGGCGCGCGAAGCTGTTGGTGGCGGCGCCGCCGGCCAGGAAGTTGTACACCATCTGCGGGGTGACTTCGGCCGGATAGGCGCTGACGCCGGACTGGGCCAGGCCGTGGTCGGCGGCGAAGATGGTCAGGCTCGGGCGGTTCAGCTCGGGGCTGAGGGTCTGCTGTACCCAGCCGATCTGCAAGACCAGCGCCTCCAGCTGGCCAAGGGCGCCGAGGGGCTTGGTCTTGCGATCGATCTTGTGGCGCAGGGCCGGAAGGATGGCGGTGTCGGGGGCAGAAAGGTTGAAGCAGGGCAGGGAAGACATCAAGGCGCTCGATAGCACCGGGGCGGGCCGGTGCGGAAGGAATGAAAAAGGGGGCCGCCGGAACCTTACTGCCGGGAGCGGGGCGGGACAAGCATCAGGGGGGCTAGGGGCGTAGCGCGGACAGTGCCTTCCTGTCCGCCGATGGTTCCCGACCGAAGCCGCGTTCGGCGGACAAAACAACGTTGTCCGCCCTACAGCTGCACCGACCGGATGTAGGGCGGACAGCGCTTTCCTGTCCGCCGATGGTTCCCAACCGAAGCCGTGTCCGGCGGACAAAACAGCGTTGTCCGCCCTACAGGCTGTCCAGCCGCTTTCGCACCGCCGCTTCGATCCCCGCCTCGTCCAGCCCGCACTCGGCCAGCATCTCGCTGGGCTTGGCGTGCTCGACGTAACGGTCGGGCAGTCCCAGGTGCAGCAGCGGCTTGACGATGGCTTTGCTGCTCAGGAACTCGCTGACCGCGCTGCCGGCGCCGCCCATGATGCTGTTTTCCTCGATGGTCACCAGCAGCTCATGCTCGGCCGCCAGTTGGCGCACCAGGGCCTCGTCCAGCGGCTTGACGAAACGCATGTCGACCACGGTAGCGTCCAGGGTTTCGCCGACCTTCAAGGCTTCGGCCAGCTGCACGCCGAAGGCCAGCAGGGCGACGCGCCGGCCCTGGCGACGGATCACGCCCTTGCCGATGTCCAGTGGCTGCAGGCCCGGCTCCAGCGGCGCGTTCGGGCCGGTGCCGCGCGGGTAGCGCACGGCGGCCGGCCCGTTGTGCAGGAAGCCGGTGGTCAGCATGCGGCGCAACTCGTTCTCGTCGCTGGGGGTCATGACCACCATGCCGGGGATGCAGCGCAGGTAGGAGAGGTCGAAGCTGCCGGCGTGGGTCGGGCCGTCCTCGCCGACCAGGCCGGCGCGGTCGATGGCGAACAGCACATCGAGGTCCTGCACCGCCACGTCGTGGATCAACTGGTCGTAGGCGCGCTGCAGGAAGGTGGAGTAGATCGCCACCACCGGCTTGGCGCCTTCGCAGGCCATGCCGGCGGCGAGGGTCACGGCATGCTGCTCGGCGATGGCCACGTCGAAGTAGCGGTCCGGGAAGCGCTCGCTGAAGGCCACCAGGTCGGAGCCTTCCTTCATGGCCGGGGTGATGCCCAGCAGGCGCGCGTCCTGGGCGGCCATGTCGCACAGCCACTGGCCGAACACGTTGGAATAGCGCGGGCCGGCCGGCTTCTTCGGGGCCTTGGGTGCGTCTTCCAGCTTGTTGATGGCGTGCCAGGCGATCGGGTCCAGCTCGGCCGGGGCGAAGCCCTTGCCCTTCTTGGTCACCACGTGCAGGAACTGCGGCCCGGACAGGTCGCGCATGTTGCGCAGGGTGGCAATCAGGGTCGGCAGGTCGTGGCCGTCGATGGGGCCGATGTAGTTCCAGCCCAGTTCCTCGAACAGGGTGCCGGGCACCAGCATGCCCTTGGCGTATTCCTCGGTGCGGCGGGCGATTTCCCAGGCGCCGGGCAGGCGCGACAGCACCTTCTTGCTGCCCTCGCGCATGGAGGCGTAGGTACGGCTGGAAAGGATCTTGGCCAGGTAGTTGGACATGCCGCCGACGTTGCGCGAGATCGACATGTCGTTGTCGTTGAGCACCACCAGCATGTCGGCGCCGACTTCCGGGGCGTGGTTGAGCGCCTCGAAAGCCATGCCGGCGGTCAGTGCGCCATCGCCGATCACCGCGATGGCCTTGCGCTTCTCACCGCGCAGGCGGTTGGCGATAGCCATGCCCAGCGCCGCGCCGATGCTGGTGCTGGAGTGACCGACGCCGAAGGTGTCGTACTCGCTCTCGCTGCGGCGCGGGAAGGCGGCCAGGCCGTCCTTCTGGCGCAGGGTGCCCATGCGCTGGCGACGACCGGTCAGGATCTTGTGCGGATACGCCTGATGGCCCACGTCCCACACCAGCCGGTCATCCGGGGTGTCGAAGATGTAGTGCAGGGCAATGGTCAGCTCGATCACGCCGAGCCCGGCGCCGAAGTGGCCGCCGGTCTGCCCGACACTGTAGAGCAGCTCCTGGCGCAGTTCGTCGGCCAGTTGTTCCAGTTCCGCTTCGCTCAGACGGCGCAGCTCGACGGGCGTTGCGGCGCGGTCGAGCAGGGGCGTGGCGGGACGCTGGCGGGGGATTTCATGGAACGTCTTGGGCATCAGACTGATCGTTTCATCGGGGTAAAAGACGGCGCAGTTTACTCGAAGCGTGTGAGGCTGCCCAATCGGCTGTTCAGTGAATGAACAGGCTGAGCAGCCACAGGCCCAGCAGCAACAGCAGCACGCCGGAAATGAAGGCGCGGCGCAGCAGGGCGCGCACCGCCGACACCAGGATCAGCAGGCCGACGACCAGCGCCGCCAGGCTGAGCAGCGAGGCGTCCATGCCCAGGGCGCTGGCCAGGCCGTTGAGAAAGCCGCGGCCGGCATCGGCGATCGCCTCGAACAGTCCATACAGGCCATCGATGATCCAGCGCAGCAGGGTGCCCAGCGCCTCGCCCATGCTTTCGAAAAAGCCTTCAACCCGCATCGCATCGACCTTCCGTTGAATGGACGCGCAGTGTAGGGGCTCTCGGCGTGACTTTGCGAGCCTGTGGGGTGGCCGTCGGGCCGGTCGATTGCCAACTGGCCGGCATTGGCTACTGTTTAACCAGAGGTGACGACCTTGGCAGAGGTCGCGCCTGCCGGCACAGCCTGCGGCACCGCACGACCGCAGGGACCGGCCAGCCTGAGCAGGAGATGCGTGATGGACATGAACCGTCGGCAGTTCTTCAAGGTCTGCGGTGTCGGCCTTGGGGCGTCCAGCCTGGCGGCGCTGGGCATGGCTCCGCCACCCGCCTACGCCGAATCGATTCGCCACTTCAAACTCGCCCACACCCGGGAAACCCGCAACACCTGCCCGTACTGCTCGGTCGGCTGCGGGCTGATCCTGTACAGCCAGGGCAGTGGTGGCAAGAACGTCAGCCAGGAAATCATCCACATCGAGGGTGACTCGGATCATCCGGTCAATCGCGGCACCCTGTGCCCGAAGGGCGCCGGCCTGCTGGACTTCGTCCACAGCCCGCACCGCCTGACCCAGCCGGAGGTGCGCGAGCCCGGCAGCGACACGTGGACGCCGATCAGCTGGGACGACGCCCTGGATCGCATCGCCCGGCTGATGAAGGACGATCGCGACGCCAACTTCATCGAGCGCAACGAACAGGGGCAGACGGTCAACCGCTGGCTGAGCACCGGCTTCCTGGCGGCCTCGGCGTCGTCCAACGAGTCCGGCTACATCACCCACAAGGTGGTGCGCGCCCTCGGCATGCTGGGGTTCGATAACCAGGCGCGTGTCTGACACGGCCCGACGGTGGCAGGTCTTGCCCCGACGTTTGGCCGCGGTGCCATGACGAACCACTGGAGTGACATCCAGAATGCCGATCTGATCCTGATCATGGGCGGCAACGCCGCCGAAGCCCACCCGTGCGGCTTCAAGTGGGTGACCGAAGCCAAGGCTCACAACAAGGCCCGGCTGATCGTGGTCGACCCGCGCTTCAACCGCTCGGCCTCGGTGGCCGACCTGTACGCACCGATCCGCACCGGCACCGACATCGCCTTCCTGGGCGGGTTGATCAACTACCTGCTGGAGAACGACAAGATCCAGCACGAGTACGTGCGCAACTACACCGACCTGCCGCTGATCGTGCGCGAGGGCTTCGGCTTCGAGAACGGCCTGTTCGACGGCTACGACGCCGAGCGACGCGGCTATCCGGACAAGTCGACCTGGAACTACGAAATCGGCCCGGACGGCTACGCGCTGACCGACCCGACGCTCAGCCATCCGCGCTGCGTCTACCAGCTGCTGCGCGCCCACTACAGCCGCTACACGCCGGAACTGGTCAGCAGCATCTGCGGCACGCCGCAGGACCTGATGCTCAAGGTCTGGGAGGCCGTGGCGGAAACCTCGGCGCCCGGCAAGGTCATGACCATCATGTACGCCCTGGGCTGGACCCAGCACACCGTGGGCTCGCAGATGATCCGCTGCGGCGCCATGGTGCAGCTGCTGCTGGGCAACATCGGCATGCCGGGCGGCGGCATGAACGCCCTGCGTGGTCACTCCAACATCCAGGGACTCACCGACCTGGGCCTGCTCTCCAACCTGCTGCCCGGCTACCTGACCCTGCCCCGGGACACCGAGCAGGACTACGCCGCCTACATCGCCGGGCGGGCGCCGCGGCCGCTGCGGCCCAACCAGCTGTCCTACTGGCAGTACTACGAGCGCTTCCACGTCAGCCTGATGAAGGCCTGGTTCGGACCCAACGCCACGGTGGAAAACAACTGGGCCTACGACTGGCTGCCGAAGCTGGATATCCCCGGCTACGACGTGCTGAAAGTGTTCGACATGATGTACGAGGGGCAGATCAACGGGTACTTCTGCCAGGGCTTCAATCCCATCGGCTCGTTCCCCAACAAGGCCAAGGTCAGCGCTGCGCTGTCGCGGCTGAAGTACCTGGTGGTCATGGACCCCCTGCAGACCGAGACGGCCGAGTTCTGGCGCAACGCCGGCGAGCACAACGATGTGGACACCGCCGCCATCCAGACCACGGTGTTCCGCCTGCCCACCACCTGCTTCGCCGAGGAGAATGGCGCGCTGGTCAACAGTGGTCGCTGGCTGCAATGGCACTGGCAGGCCGGTGACCCGCCAGGGCTGGCGCGCACCGACGTGCACATCATGGCCGGCCTGTATCACCGGCTGCGCGAGCTTTACCTGAGCGAGGGCGGCGTGTTCCCCGATCCGATCCTCGGCCTGCACTGGAACTACGCACGCCCCGACGAGCCCAGCGCCGAAGAAATCGCCATGGAGTACAGCGGCAAGGCGCTGACCAACCTGACGGACCCGAACACCGGCGCGGTCGAGGTGCGTGCCGGCGAACAGCTGGCCGGCTTCGGCCAGTTGCGCGCCGACGGTTCCACGGCCTGCGGCTGCTGGATATGGTCCGGCTCCTGGACCCAGCAGGGCAACCAGATGGCGCGGCGCGACAACGCCGACCCCTTCGGCATGGGCCAGACCCTGGGCTGGGCCTGGGCGTGGCCGGCCAACCGGCGGATTCTCTACAACCGCGCCTCGGCGCGGCCGGACGGCCACCCCTGGGATCCGGTGAAGAAGCGCCTGGTGTGGTGGAACGGCACGCGCTGGGCCGGCACGGACGTCCCCGACTTCAAGCTCGACTCGCCGCCGGAGGAGGGCATGAGCCCGTTCATCATGACCCCCGAGGGCACGGCGCGCTTCTTCGCCGTGGACATGATGGCCGAGGGCCCGTTCCCCGAGCACTACGAGCCGTTCGAGACGCCCATCGGCCGCAACCCGTTGCACCCGGACAACCCCTTGGCGCGCAGCAACCCGGCGGCGCGGGTGTTCAAGAACGACATGGAGCTGTTCGGCACCGCCGAGGAATTTCCCTACGCGGCCACCACCTACCGCCTCACCGAGCATTTCCATTTCTGGACCAAGCACTGCCGGCTGAATGCGATCACCCAGCCGGAGCAGTTCGTGGAGATCGGCGAGGCATTGGCCAGCGAGCTGGGCATCGCCGCCGGCGACCGCGTGAAGGTGTCGTCCAACCGCGGCTACATCAAGGCGGTGGCGGTAGTCACCAAGCGCATCCGCCCGCTCACCGTGGACGGGCGCACGGTGCACCACGTGGGCATCCCGCTGCACTGGGGCTTCTCGGGACTGGCCAAGAACGGCTTCATCACCAACACGCTGACTCCGTTCGTGGGCGACGGCAACACCCAGACCCCGGAGTTCAAGTCCTTCCTGGTCAACGTGGAGAAGGCATGACATGGCGACCCAAGACCTGATTGCCCGCTCCGCCACCACCACGCAACCGCCCTCGGTGCGCGACACGATGGAGGTGGCCAAGCTGATCGACACCTCCAAGTGCATCGGCTGCAAGGCCTGCCAGGTAGCGTGCTCGGAGTGGAACGACCTGCGTGACGAGGTGGGCGAGAACCACGGCATCTACGACAACCCCATGGACCTGACCGCCGAGTCCTGGACGCTGATGCGCTTCGCCGAGTACGAGAACCCGGACTCGGGCAACCTGGAATGGCTGATCCGCAAGGACGGCTGCATGCACTGCGCCGAGCCGGGCTGCCTGAAGGCCTGCCCGAGCCCCGGCGCGATCGTGAAGTACGCCAACGGCATCGTCGACTTCAACCAGGACCACTGCATCGGCTGCGGCTACTGCATCACCGGCTGCCCGTTCAACATCCCGCGGCTGTCCGCCAAGGACAAGAAGGCCTACAAGTGCACCCTGTGTTCCGACCGCGTGGCGGTGGGCCTGGAGCCGGCCTGCGTGAAGACCTGCCCGACCGGCGCCATCGTCTTCGGCAGCAAGGACGACATGCGCAACCACGCCGCCGGACGCATCGCCGACCTCAAGGAGCGCGGCTTCGAGCAGGCCGGGCTGTACGATCCGGCCGGTGTTGGGGGCACCCACGTGATGTATGTGCTGCACCACGCCGACCAGCCGCAGCTGTACAGCGGTCTGGCCCAGGACCCGACCATCAGTCCGCTGGTCAGCCTGTGGAAGGGCGTCACCAAGCCGCTGGCGCTGCTGGCCATGGGCGCGGCGGTGCTCGGTGGTTTCTTCCACTACGTGGGAATCGGCCCGAACCGCGTCGAGGAGGACTACGACCCCGAGGCAGGCGATCCGCTGCCGCCTTCTGGCGAGCCTGTAGTGCACCAGGTCGACCCCGGTGTGCACCAGGTCGATCCCCGCGACCCGCGAAGCGGAGGAACCCCGAGATGATCCGCAGCAGACCCATCGTTCGCTACACCGCCGGTCAGCGCGTCAACCACTGGCTGGTGGCGCTGTTGTTCCTGGCCGCCGGCCTGTCCGGGCTGGCGCTGTTCCACCCGTGGCTGTTCGGCTTGTCCGGCCTGTTCGGCGGCGGGACCTGGACGCGCATCCTGCACCCCTGGTTCGGCGTGGCGATGTTCGTGTTCTTCCTGTTCCTGGTCATCCGCTTCGCCCGCCACAACGGCATGGAGCGGCGCGACTGGCAATGGCTCAGGCAGATGAACGACGTGGTGGCCAACCGCGAGGAGCGGCTGCCGGAGGTGGGTCGCTACAACGCCGGCCAGAAGCTGCTGTTCTGGGTGCTGATCGTGCTCATGCTGGTGCTGCTGCTCAGCGGCCTGGTCATCTGGCGCGCCTGGTTCAGCCACCTGTTCGACCTCACCAGCCTGCGCCTGGCCAGCGTGATTCATGCGGCGGCCGGCTGGCTGCTGGTGATGAGCATCATCGTGCACGTGTATGCCGGTATCTGGGTGAAAGGCTCGATGGACGCCATGCTGTTCGGCACCGTCAGTCGCGCCTGGGCGCGCAAGCACCATTACCTCTGGTATCGGCACCTCACCGGCGAGGAAACGCCGACGACACGCACCGTGCATCGCCCGCCGCGCAGCTAGGCTGAATGCGCCAACCCGGAAAAGGACAGTCGTGTGACAGGGAAACTTCTCGAACCGGGGCAGATCGAGGCGGCGGCCGAACGGCCGCCGTTCATCCAGCTGCCACCGCATGACCTTTTCGCGCTGCGTGCCGCGCAGTTCGACACACTGGCCACCGATCACCCGCTGGGCGAATACCTGCGCCTGCTGGCCGGCGTCTGCCGGGCCCAGCAGCAGGTCCTCGACCAGCCGCCCGCCCTGCCGGCGCTGAGCGAACGGCGCATCCAGGAATCCCTGCGCCACGGGCTGCCGCCGCTGTCGGTCGATACCCTGGTGCGTGAGGGGGGCTGGCAGCCGCTGCTGGATGCCTGGCTGGACATCTTCTACACCGCGGACAACCCCACGGTGCGCGCCGCGCTGGCGCGCCTGCACCGCGCCGACGAGTCGCAGCGCAAGGCCTGGGCGGTGGCGCTGCTGGCCGGCCAGTACGAAGGCCTGCCGGCGGCGCTGGTGCCGTTTCTCGGCGCCGGTCTGCAACTGGCCTGGACCCACTGGCTGCTCGGTCTGCGCGAGCGCCTCGAAGCCCTGCCCGAACCGGGCGAGCTGACCCATTGCCCGTGCTGCGGCGCGCCGCCCATGGCCGGGGTGATCCGCCACCGGGGCGTGTTCAACGGCCTGCGCTACCTGGTCTGCTCGCTCTGCTCGGCGCAGTGGCACTTCGTGCGCCTCAAGTGCAGCCAGTGCCTGTCCACCCGCGAGCTGGACTACGTGCGCCGCGACGGCACGCCCGGCGATGTGCAGGCCGAGGCCTGCCCGAGCTGCCATGGCTACCTCAAGCTGCTCTACCTGGAGCGTCGCTCCGATGGGGAATGCCTGTCCGCCGACCTGGCCAGCCTGGAGCTGGACATGCTGATGAATGAGCAGGGCTTTCACCGCCTGGCGCCCAACCTGCTGCTGGCGCCGGGAGGCGAGGGATGAACGAGGCGGTGCGCCTGCCCTCGGTGGAGCGCCTGCTACAGGCGCCGGCCATGGCTCCGTTGCAGGAGCGGCACGGGCGCGCGGCGCTGCTGCACAGTCTGCGCGAGTTGCTGGACGAGCTGCGCGAACCCGTCCTGCAGGGCCGCTTGTCCGCCGTGGAGCTGGAGGCCGCCGTGCTGGCCGGCCGCGTCGGCGAGCGGCTGGCCAGCCGGGAACGCAGCCAATTGCGCCGGGTGTTCAACCTGACCGGCACGGTGCTGCACACCAACCTGGGGCGTGCCCTGCTGCCGGAGGAAGCCATCGAGGCGGTGGCGCTGGCGGCCCGTCATCCGGGCAACCTGGAATTCGACCTGGCCAGCGGCCGGCGCGGTGATCGCGACGCGCTGGTCGAGGAACTCCTGTGCGAGCTGACCGGCGCCGAGGCGGTCACCGTGGTCAACAACAACGCCGCCGCCGTGCTGCTGGCGCTCAACAGCCTGGGCGCGCGCAAGGAAGGCATCATCTCGCGGGGCGAACTGATCGAGATCGGCGGCGCCTTCCGCATCCCCGACATCATGGCCCGCGCCGGCGTGAAGCTGGTCGAGGTGGGTACCACCAACCGCACCCATGCGCGCGACTACGAGGCTGCCATCGGCCCGCGCAGTGCGCTGCTGATGCGCGTGCACACCAGCAACTACAGCGTGCAGGGCTTCACCGCCAGCGTGCCGACCGACCAGTTGGCGCGCATTGCCGCCCGGCACGGCCTGCCGCTGCTGGAGGACCTGGGCAGCGGCAGCCTGCTGGACCTGTCGCGCTGGGGCCTGCCCCAGGAGCCCACGGTGCGCCAGGCGCTGGCCGACGGCGCCGGGCTGGTGACTTTCAGCGGCGACAAGCTGCTCGGCGGCCCCCAGGCCGGGCTCATCGTCGGCCGGCGCGAGCTGATCCAGCGCCTGAAGAAGAATCCGCTCAAACGCGCCCTGCGCGTCGACAAGCTGACCCTCGCCGCCCTGGAAGCGGTGTTGCGTCTGTACCGCGACCCGGAGCGGCTGGCCGAGCGGTTGCCCACGCTGCGCCTGCTCACCCGCCCGCAGGCGGAGATCCGCGCCCAGGCCTTGCGCCTGCTGCCGACGCTGAGCGACGCACTGCCGGCCGACTGGCAACTGGAGGCGGTGGACGCCCTGGGCATGATCGGCAGCGGTGCCCAGCCGGTGGCACGGCTGCCTAGCGCGGCGCTGCGCTTCACGCCGCAACAGCCGCGCCGCCTGAGGAGCCGCGCCCTGCGCCAGCTGGAGGAGACCCTGCGCGGCCTGCCGATTCCGGTGCTCGGGCGCATCGACGACGACGCCCTGTGGCTGGACCTGCGGCAGCTGGATGACGAACCGGCCTTCCTGGCCCAGTGGCCATTGCTGCGCGAATGATCATCGGGACCGCCGGCCATATCGACCACGGCAAGACCATGCTGCTGCAGGCCCTCACCGGCCAGGCCGGCGACCGCCGCCGCGAGGAGCGCGAGCGCGGCATGACCATCGACCTCGGCTACCAGTACCTGGAGCTCGGGCTGGACGAGCCGCTGGGTTTCATCGATGTACCGGGCCACGAGCGCTTCATCCACAACATGCTGGCCGGTGCCGGCGGCATTGATCGGGTGCTGCTGGTGGTGGCCGCCGATGACGGCGTGATGCCGCAGACCCGCGAGCACTTGGCGATTGTCGAGCTGCTGGGCATTCCGCGTGCCCTGGTGGCTCTCACCAAGATTGATCGTGTCGAGCCGGGGCGGGTCGCCGAAGCGGCCGAGGAGGTGCGTCGGCTGCTGGCGCCGGGGCCGTATGCCGGGGCGCCGCTGTTTCCGGTGTCGGCGCTCACCGGTGAAGGCGTGGACCTGTTGCGTGCTGCATTGGCCGATGAAGCCGGCACCTGTCGCCGCCAGCGTGCCGATGGCCACTTCCGCCTGGCCATCGACCGCGCGTTCAGCATCGGCGGGGCCGGCACGGTGGTCACCGGCACGGCTTTTGCCGGCACGGTCAGCGTGGGTGACGAGCTCGTGCTCAGTCCCGCCGGGTTCAAGGTGCGGGTACGCGGCCTGCACGCGCAGAACCGGGAGGCCCGGCAGGCCTGGGCCGGCCAGCGGGTGGCGCTGAACCTGGCCGGCGAGCGCGTGTCCCCGGAGCGCATCCGGCGCGGCGACTGGCTGCTGGCGCCGGCGCTGCATGCGCCGTCCAGCCGTGTGGATGTACAGGTGCGCCTGCTGCCCGGCGCGCGCCCGCTGCGCCACTGGACGCCAGTGCATGTGCACCTCGGCGCGCAGGATGTCAGCGGACGCGTCGCTCTGCTGGACGGCGAGGTACTGGAGCCGGGCCCGCCGGGCCTGGCGCAACTGGTGCTGAACGCACCGCTGCACGCCGGGCACGGCGATGCCCTGGTGCTGCGCGACCAGAGCGCCCGCCAGACCCTGGGCGGCGGCCGGGTGCTGGACCCGTTTGCGCCCAGTCGCCAACGGCGCAGCCCGGAGCGTCTGGCGCAACTGCGGGCGCTGGTCGATGGCGGACTGGAAAGCGCCCTGCCTGTGCTGCTGGCCCATGCGCCCAACGGCCTGGAGCCGGCGATGCTGGAGCGGCAGTTCAACCGCCTGCCGGACAGCTGGCCGCTGCCCGCAGGGGTGCTGCGCATTGCCACCCGCGTCGGCCCCCGGTTGCTGCTGGCCGAGCGCTGGCGGCAACTGGGCGCGACATTGGTGACCGGCCTGCAGCGCTTTCACGAGGAACAGCCGGACGAGCTGGGCCCGGACCGGGATCGCCTGCGTCGCTACGCGCTGCCGCAGCTGGAGCGCGCCGTATTCATCGCCCGGCTGGAGGAGAGCCTGGCCGCTGGCGCGGTGGCCAGCAGCGGCCCCTGGCTGCATCGGCCCGACCACCAGGTGCGCCTGGGCGAGACGGAGGAAGCGCTCAAGGCGCGTATCTGGCCGCTGCTGGACGCCGGCGGCTTCGACCCGCCCTGGGTGCGCGATCTGGCCCGTGAGACGGGCACGACCGAAGCGGACATGCGCCTGCTGCTGCGCAAGCTGGCACGGTTGGGGCAGCTGCAGCAGGTGGTGCGCGATCTGTTCTACCCGGAAGCCACGCTGCGGCGCGCGGCGCGCATCCTGCTGGCGCTCGAAACCGAGCAGGGCGCCGTGCGCGCCGCCGCCTTCCGCGACCGCATCGGCCTGGGCCGCAAGCGCAGCATCCAGCTGCTGGAGCATTTCGACCGCGTCGGCCTGACCCGCCGCTTCGGCAACGAACGCCGGGTGCGGCGTGACAGCGGGCTGGTGGGCAACTAGGGTTACCGAGCCTGGAAGGCAAGCGTGTCCGGTGGCGCGGCTGGACTTCAAATTCAGTTGGGGGCGGCAGCCGCTCCCGGGTAGGTTCGACTCCTACTGCCTTCCGCCATTGATCTCTGATCGCGGCCTGTGGGAGCGGATTTATCCGCGAGCTTCTGGGTTCGGCCGGCAACGCGGTTGCGCCGTCCCGCTACTTCTTCCACTTCAGCGCCTGCACCGCCGGGTTGTCCGGGTCGAAGCCGTCCAGGCGCATCTGCGCCTCCAGCGCGCCGCGCGCCGCTTCGCCCTGGGGGAAGCGCTGGCGCTGGGCGGGCCAGTCCTCCGGGCGCAGGCGCACCAGCCAGCCGGCGCCGTAGCAATCGCGATGGATCAGCGCCGGGCGCTGTTCCAGGGCCTCGTTGATCGCGCTCAGTTCGCCGCCCAGCGGGCTGCGCGAGGAGGTGGCCGCCTTGGCGAATTCCAGCACGCCGAAGCTGCGTCCTTCCTCGATGCGTGCGCCGAGGCGCTTGGGCGTGAAGGCGAAGATTTCGCCGTACAGGGCGCAGCCGTAGGCGTTCAGTCCGAGGGTCAGTTGTCCGTCCGCCTCCTCGCGCAGCCACAGGCCCAGCGCCGGGGCGTATTGGAAGTCGTCGGGGAACTCCAGTCCTTGGATATTCACAGGCTCAGTACCTTTTCCGTTTCGAGGATCAGCCGGGCCAGTTCACCGCCGCTGGAGATCTCGTCCAGCTCCTCGATGAGCAGCGCCGCGTCCAGCGCCACGCCCGGCTGGCGACACATCAGCAGACGCGCGCCGGCCTGCTTGGCCTGGCGGATGAAGTGCAGCACGCATTCACCATCGGCCATCGGGCGTACCGTTTCGGCCATTTCACGACGGGCCAGTTGCGTGGCCTCGCCGGTGAGGAACAGCGTGACCCGCGCATCCATGCAGGCCAGCAATGTGGCGATGTGGAAGGGGGCGGCGCAGCGGGCCGGGGTGCTCGGTCCGCTGGTGACCAGGATCAGTATGTCGCGACTGTCCATGTCGCCTCCGTCAGCGGGCGCGCGGCGGATACTGGCTGAGCACCCGCGCCGCCGTTTCGCGAATCAGCGTGGCGCGCTCGCTCGGGCTTTGCTGACCGCGCGACAGCACCTGCTCGTCACTGCCGCGCCACACCAGCCGGCCATCGCGCCCATCCAGCAGGTCGACCTGCAGGATGCCGACGCGATAGTCGTAGGTGTTGGTCTGGGCGTAGGACGGGCCGCCCCACCAGCCGCTCGGGTAGCCCATGAACATGCCGCCGTAGTAGGTGGTGTAGCTGTCCTGGCGACGCTCGACGCTGAACCAGGCCTGCACCTTCAGGTCGGCCTGGCCGCTGGTCGCCTGACGCAGGCCGCGTTGTTCCAGTTGCTGGCCGACGGCTTCGCGAATGCGCTGCTCGGTCAGGTCGCTCTTGATCACCGGATCGTCCGGACGGTAGCGCACCGCGGGCTCCTGCCAGCTCCAGCTGCGGTAGGCGGCGAAGTCGCGGGTGGGGTCGTAATCCAGCTCCATGGTGCTCTGGCAGGCGCCGAGCACCATAAGCAGCGGAATCAGCAAGAGGCGGTACGGCATGGCGGTAACCTCCGGTTCGGTGACGCCGGTCAGTCTACGGCGGAAAGCCGGACAGCGCTCTGCGCGCGGCCTGGTATAGCCTGGTTCGGTCGGCGCCATCGACGGGGGACTCGCCATGGCCACGCCAGACCGCCTGGCCGTCGTCACTGTCGCGCAGCTCCAGGTTCAAGACCAGTATGTTGCGCCGATAGGCGTAGACCCTGGGCATGGCGTTCCATCCGCCACCGAAGGCGCCGACGTGAGGTGCAAAACCCTGGCTGCCGCCGTAAGGCTCGACGACCTGTTGCAGGCGGCTGGTCTGGAACAGCTCGGCCCAGACCGTAAGGTCGGCGCTGGCGTCGTGGCGTTCACGCAGCCCGAGCCGTTCCAGCTCGGCGGTAACGGCGTCGCGGACCTGTGCGGCGCTGTAGTGGGCGCTGCCGGTCGGCTCCTGTTGCCATCGCCAGGTGCGGTAGGCAGCGTAATCACGCTGGGTCGCCGGGTAATACGCCCCGGGGGCGGGCTGGACGACATCCGGGCTGTCGGCGCCGGCTTGCGCCGGCCATGAGGTGGGAGAGGTGCTGCTGGTTGTCTGGCAGGCGACCAGCAGCGCATACAGGACCAGCAGGACTGAACGGGGCATACACGACTCCCGGGCCCCGCACGGTCATACAACGGGGCGACACATCCAGTGTAGATAGCGACCCAGCCCGGCGAAGGCCGGATGGCGACGATAGGTCAGCTCCATCTCCAGCAGGTCTTCGAGGGTGGCCTTGCCCTGGAACTCGGCGGGCATGTAGTCGTGGAACACGCGCACGCCGCTGCGCGCCTCGATGCGCCAGTGCGGTGCCAGCTGCGCCTCCAGCTCGCGCGGGTCGAGCGGACGCTGCGGGGTCAGGCTCTGTCCCTCTCCGGCGAACTGTTCCTTGCGCAGCTTGCGGAAGTGGCCCTTGAGCAGGTTGCGGTAGATCAGCGCGTCGCGGTTGTAGAACGCCAGGCTCAGCCAGCCGTCTTCGGCGGTCAGCTGGCGCAGCGGCGCAAGGATGGCGGCCGGCTCGGCCAGCCATTCCAGCACGGCGTGGCAGAGCACCAGGTCGTAGGGCTCGTGGGCCTGCGTCGCCAGCTCCTGCCAGGAGGCCTGGAGGAACTGCGCCGGCAGCTGCGCCGCCGCGAAGCGCTCGCGGGCGCCGTCGAGCATCGGCGCGGCCGGTTCGGCGAGGGTCACCGCGTGGCCCTGGCCGGCCAGCCACAGGCTCATGTGGCCGAGCCCGGCGCCGACGTCGAGCACGCGCAGCGGGCAGGACGGCAGTACCTCGGCCAGATCGGCCTGCAGCACGGCGAGGCGGATGGCGCCCTTGGCGCCGCCATAGATCTTCTCGGCGAAGCGCGTCGCCAGTTCGTCGAAGTGGCGGTCGCTCATTTTCCGTAACGCCGTTCGGTATCGGCCAGTTTGGCGCGCACCACCTGGTCCATGTCCAGGCCGAGCTCGGCGCACAGCAACAGCAGGTAGAGCACCACGTCGCCGATTTCCTGGCCGGCGTGTTCCAGTTGCTGTGGCGACAGGTGGTGCGACTCGTCCTCGCCCAGCCACTGGAAGATCTCCACCAGCTCGGCCATTTCCACGCTGGCGGCCATGCTCAGGTTCTTCGGACTGTGGAAGCGCCGCCAGTCGTTGGCGTCGCGGATGGCGTGCAGGCGGGCGGTGAGGGCGTCGAGGTTCATGGCGGCTCCGGAGTGCGAGCCGGGGATTATCCCGGAAGATGCCGGCGGGGATAAGCCCGGCGCCGCGGAGCGCCGTCGGCTGTTGGTGAAGCCGGGTTTATCCCGGCCGGAGATGCGGTGGTTCGGGTTTTGGATCCCCCGGCCGGCGTAAAGCCGGCCCTACAGGGCCAGTACCTGGCTGGGTTTCGTAGGGTGGACAACGCTTCATCTGGCCGCCAGGCGGTGGGCACGCTGCTTGCGGGTTGCTCGCCGCGGATAGGAAGGCGCGGTCCGGCCCACGCTACCTTGGCGTTTCGATGGGCCGCCAGGCGCCGCTCATATGTGGCAGGTCATCACGGCCACGCAGTGCGAACTGGCCCTCCGGTGCCGGGGTGCTGGCCAGCAGGCGCACCTCGCCCGGTAGCAGCACCGGCTTCTGGAAGCGCACCTCCACCTCGTAACCGCTGTCCGGCAAGCGTTCGCCCAGGGCAGCCAACGCGCGGCCCTTGTTCCACAGGCCGTGGGCGATGGCTCGGGGGAAGCCGAACAGCCGGGCGGTCGGCGCGGCGAGGTGGATCGGATTGAAGTCGCCGGCGACGCGCGCGTAGCGCCGGCCGATGTCCGCCGGTGCCCGCCAATGGGCGATCTCCTCCAGAGGCAGGGGTTGCGGCTCGACCCGTGCTGGCGGCGTGCCGTCCAGGCGCAGGCCGCGATAGAGAATGCGGCTGTCGCCTTCCCAGAGCAGGCCGAGCTGGTCTTCCAGGCGGGTAATGATGCTGAAGGTGACGCCCTTTTCGTGGGGCAGCAGCCGCTCGGTGTGGACACTGACGCGGAACGGGCCCAGTCCGCCGAGGGTGCGCAGCACACGGATGCGGTTTTCCAGATGGACCAGGCCGAGCAGCGGGAACGGAAAATCCCTGGCGGTCAGCAGCCTCATCTGCAGGGCGAAGGCCAGGATATGCGGGTAGGTGGGCGGCAGACGGCCGTCGTCGGCGAAACCGCACAGCGTGCGGTAGCGGGCCAGGTTGTCGGGGTCCACGCTCAGGCTACAGGCCAGGCCAAGCCCGGGCAGCGTGCGGCCCCGGTTGCCCCGGCGCAGGGCGGCGCGAGCGAACAGCCCGGGCAGGGCGGGGGCACGGGGCAATTCTTGCCAGTCGGTCAGCATCGGGGCTCTCCTTGAATCCGATGACCGCACAGGTTCCCGGGCTTTGCCGGTGGTGGCATTGGCCAGGCTGTCGCGCAACGGTGACGCAGCAGCCATTCCGCAGTGCCGTCGCCTTGAGCAGCTGGCAAAAAGCTGTCTAAGATGCGGGCGTCACGCCTCACAAGAAAAACCAAAAATGACGATGCGAGATCTGACCGATGACGCGGCGCTGCTGCGCCCGGTGATCGAGGCCCTGCGTGCCAGTGGTGTCGATCCGGCTCCGGTTCTGGCCCAGTTGGGTCTGCCCGCGCAAGGCCTGCCACAGGGGCGGTTTCCCCACAGTGCCCAGGCACCCTTCTGGCAGGCCTGCGCGGAAGCCTGTGGCGAAGAGCATGTGGGCCTGCATCTGGTGGCGCACCTGGCGCCCTATCACGGCCTGCTGCTCGAATATCTGTTTCTCTCCAGTCCCACCTTTGGCGATGGCCTGCGCCATGCGCTGCGTTATGCACGGCTGCTTTCCGACACCCTGTCCGCCGGCCTGGAAGCTGCTGACGGCCAGGCCGTGTTGGTGATGGGGGGGACGCCCGACGTCTCCCGTCACTTCCCGGAAATGCTGGCGGGGGCGGCGATCCGTCTGTTCTCGGCGCTGACCGACGGCCAGTTCCGACCGCTGGAGGTGCAGTTCATGCATGGGCAGGGCGCTCCCGCCGAACGGTATGCCGAGGTGTATGGCTGCCCGGCCCGTCTGGGCGCGTCGCGCTATGCACTGGTGTTCGACGCCGCGGTGCTGGAACGTCCTTCGCGGCATGCCGCACCGGATCTGCTGCGCATGCACGAGTCGCTGGCGCGTCGCCAGTTGCACGAAGTCGAGCGTCTGGACCTGGTGCGCCAGGTGCGTGAACTGATCGGCGAGCTGCTGCTGGACGGCGGGCCGACCCTTGAACAGGTGGCGACGCGCCTGCAGATGCCGACGCGGCGCTTGCGTGAGCGCCTGTCGCTGGCGGGGGTGCGCTTCAATGACCTGGTCACCGACTACCGCTGCCGGCTGGCCAAGGAGCTGCTCCTCAAGACCGACGAGCGTATCGAGGTGATCGTCGAACGCACTGGCTTCTCCGAGCCGAGCACCTTCTACCGCGCCTTCAAGCGCTGGGTCGGCGAAACCCCGGTGGAGTTCCGCCGTCGCGGCAAGGCCGCCGCCCGGGTGTCCTGATCTCGAAAGTCAGCCGAGCGCAGCGCCACGCCGTGCAGGTTCGCTCAGGCGCCCAGCAGGCTCTGCCCGCAGACCCGCAATACCTGGCCGGTGACCGCGCCGCTGCTCGGCTGGGCCAGCCAGGCGACCGCCTCGGCCACGTCCTGTGGCAGGCCCCCCTGGTTGAGGGCGTTCATGCGTCGGCCGGCCTCGCGGATGGTCAGCGGAATGGCGGCGGTCATCTGGGTTTCGATGAAGCCGGGCGCCACCGCGTTGAGGGTGATGCCGCGCGGCGCCAGCAGCGGCGCCCAGGCCTGTGCCAGGCCGATCAGCCCGGCTTTGCTCACCGCGTAGTTGGTCTGCCCGAGGTTGCCGGCGATGCCGCTGATCGAGGCGATCAGCACCACGCGACCGTCGTCATGCAGGGTCCCGGCGTCCAGCAGCGCCTGGGTCAGCCGCTGCGGTGCGCGCAGGTTGACGGCGATCACCGCATCCCATTGTTCCTCGCTCATCTTCGCCAGGGTCTTGTCGCGCGTGATGCCGGCGTTGTGCACCACGATATCCACACCATCCGGCAGCGCTTCGGTCAGGCGCTGCGCGGCGTCCTCGGCACAGATATCCAGCGCCAGGGAGCGCCCGCCCAGGCGCGCGGCCAGGGCCTCCAGCGCGGTGCCGGCCTGCGGCACGTCGAGCAGCAGCAGGTCGGCGCCGTCACGGGCCAGGGTTTCGGCGATGGCCGCGCCGATGCCGCGCGAGGCGCCGGTGACCAGCGCGCGCTTGCCGGCCAGCGGGCGGCTCCAGTCCTTTACCTGGGCGCGATTGGCCTGCAGGCGGACCACCTGACCGGACACGTAGGCGCTCTTCGGTGAGAGGAAGAAGCGCAGCGCGCCTTCCAACTGATCCTCGGCACCCTCGGCGACGTATAGCAACTGCACGGTGCCGCCCCGGCGCACTTCCTTGCCCAGTGAGCGGGTGAAGCCTTCCAGGCTGCGCTGGGCGCTGGCGGCGAACGGGTCCTTGAGGCTTTCCGGGGCGCGGCCCAGCACGAGGATGTGCGGGCAGCTGTCGAGCTGGGCCAGCGCGGGCTGGAAGAAGCGGCGCAGCTCGCCCAGGCGCTCCGGGCTGTCCAGGTCGCTGGCATCGAACACCAGTGCCTTGAGCGGGCTCGCGCCCGGCCAGCGCGGCAGCTCGCCGAGGCCATCGCGGTCGGCGTAAAGCTCGCTGCTCAGGCGCTTGAGGCTGCCGGCCAGCGTGCTGGCGAGCAAGCCGCCGCCGAGCAGGATCGCCCCGTCCACCGGCCGCGAACGACCACTGGCCCAGCGCTCCAGACGGATCGGACGCGGCAGGCCGACAGCACCGACCAGGCGGCGGCCGAGGGTGGAGTTGGCGAATTCCAGGTAGCGGTCGGACATGGGAAAGACTCCGGTAGAAGGCAGAATGGCGTGCACTCTACCGGCTGGCGCGCAGCCCGCATTGACCGGACTGACCGGTCAGCCGGCGAGGCGGCCAATGCGACGTCTGTCCGGGCCGCTAGCCTACAGCCGCCTTTCACCTTCTCCAGGAGTCCGTTCATGGCCCAGCTGCGCCGGGTCGCCATCGTTGGCGGCAACCGCATCCCGTTCGCCCGCTCCAACACCGTCTACGCCACCGCCAGCAACCAGGAGATGCTCACCGCCGCCCTGGAAGGCCTGATCGAGCGCTTCAACCTGCATGGCGAACGCCTCGGCGAGGTGGTCGCCGGCGCAGTGCTCAAGCACTCGCGGGACTTCAACCTGACCCGCGAATGCGTGCTCGGCTCACGCCTGTCGCCGCAGACCCCGGCCTACGATATCCAGCAGGCCTGCGGCACCGGCCTGGAAGCGGCCATCCTGGTGGCCAACAAGATCGCTCTCGGGCAGATCGATTGCGGCATCGCCGGCGGTGTGGACACCACCTCGGACGCGCCGATCGGTGTCAACGAGGGCCTGCGGCGCATCCTGCTGGAGGCCAATCGCGGCAAGTCCACCGGCGACAAGGTGAAAAGCCTGCTCAAGGTGCGCCCGCGCCACCTGGCGCCGCATATCCCGCGCAACGGCGAGCCGCGCACCGGGCTGTCGATGGGCGAGCACTGCGAGCGCATGGCCCAGCACTGGGAAATACCCCGCGACGCGCAGGACCGCCTGGCCTATGACAGCCACCGCAAGTTGGCCGCCGCCTATGACGAGGGCTGGCACACCGATCTGCTCACGCCGTTCGCCAGTCTGAGCCGCGACCAGAACCTGCGCCCGGACATCGACCTGGACAAGCTGGCCACCCTGCGGCCGGTGTTTGACAAGGGCGGGCGGGGCACCCTGACGGCTGCCAACTCCACCCCGCTGACCGATGGCGCCTCGGTGGTGCTGCTGGCCAGCGAGGAATGGGCCAAGGCGCACGGCCTGCCGATCCTTGCCTGGTTCTGTGACGGTGAGGCGGCAGCGGTGGATTTCGTGCAGGGTGCCGAAGGACTGCTGATGGCGCCGGTGTATGCCGTACCCCGCCTGTTGGCCCGCCATGGCCTGCGCCTGCAGGACTTCGACTTCTACGAGATCCACGAAGCCTTCGCCGCCCAGGTGCTGTGTACCCTCAAGGCCTGGGAGGATGCCGAGTACTGCAGGACGCGCCTGGGGCTGGACGCGCCGCTGGGCGCGATCGACCGCAGCAAGCTCAACGTGAAGGGCAGCTCGCTGGCCGCGGGTCACCCGTTCGCCGCTACTGGTGGGCGTATCGTCGCCAACCTGGCCAAACTGCTGCACCAGGCCGGCCCCGGCAAGCGCGGGCTGATCTCGATCTGCGCCGCTGGCGGTCAGGGGGTGGTCGCCATCCTGGAAAGCTGACCTGGCGAAAACCTGCACAATCTGAGGCAAGGGCCCGCCAGCACGGGCCCGCACCGCCCTGGTCGACAGCTTCTCCACGGAGTTATCCCCAGGCTTTGTGGGTAAGGTCGGCTGCTCCGAGCCAATCCGGCGTTGTGATTTTCCCTTGTCCAACAAGCACTTGGGCAATAAGTGCACGATTTGCTGGCGGCCCTCGCAGCCTACGGGCTGCACGGGTAGGGTGGACAGCTTCTCCACGGGGTTATCCCCAGGCTTTGTGGGTAAGCGCGGCTTGACCTGGGGGCGGCACAAGCCGAAGCTTGCCGGGACAGTCAGAGCCGTGGACGCCCGAGGAGTTGAACCATGCAAGGCCAAGCGAACGTCGTCGATTACCTGAAAGTCCTGCTCAAGGGCGAGCTGGCCGCGCGTGATCAGTATTTCCTGCATTCGCGCATGTACGCCGACTGGGGCTTCACCAAACTGTACGAGCGCATCAATCACGAAATGGAAGAGGAGACCCAGCACGCCGACGTGTTGCTGCAGCGCATCCTGTTCCTGGAAGGCAGCCCGGATATGACACCGGAAGCCATCCACCCCGGCGCCGACGTGCCGGCCATGCTGCGTAGCGACCTGGCGCTGGAATACAAGGTGCGCGCCGCGTTGGCCAAGGGCATCGAACTGTGCGAGCAGGCGGGCGACTACGTCAGCCGCGACCTGCTGGTGGCGCAGCTGCACGACACCGAGGAAGACCACGCCTACTGGCTGGAGCAGCAACTGCGGCTGATCGACCGCATCGGCCTGCAGAACTACCTGCAGTCCCAGGCCAGCTGAGTCTGTCCTGACGAACCTGTGTGCCACCGCCGGGAGGCTGCGAATAGCCGCAGCCTCCCGCAATGCCGTATAAGTCGGCCCATCTTTTCACCGAGCCCGCCGCCTGCGCATGAAAGCCCCGAAACGTCTCGAACCCCTGCTGGAAGATGGCCTGATCGACGAGGTCCTGCGCCCGTTGATGAGCGGTAAGGAAGCCGCCGTGTACGTGGTGCGCTGTGGCGACGAGCTGCGCTGCGCCAAGGTCTACAAGGAGGCCAACAAGCGGGGCTTCCGCCAGGCCGCCGAATACCAGGAAGGCCGCAAGGTGCGTAACAGCCGCGACGCGCGTGCCATGGCCAAGGGCTCGAAGCATGGTCGGCGCGAGCGCGAGGAGGCCTGGCAGAACGCCGAGGTCTCCGCCCTGTTCCGGCTGGCCAGCGCCGGTGTGCGCGTGCCCAAGCCCTACGACTTCGTCGATGGCGTGCTGCTGATGGAGCTGGTCAGCGACGGCGAGGGCGATGCCGCACCGCGCCTGAACGATGTCGACATGAGCGCCGAGGACGCCCGCGAGCTGCATGGCGTGATGATCGGCGAAATCGTCAAGATGCTCTGCGCCGGACTGGTGCATGGCGACCTGTCTGAATTCAACGTGCTACTCGACCCGGACGGCCCGGTGATCATCGACCTGCCCCAGGCGGTCGATGCCGCGGGCAACAACCACGCCTTCCGCATGCTGGAGCGCGATGTCACCAACATGGCCGAGTATTTCGGCCAATACGCGCCTGAACTCCTGCACACCCGTTACGCCCAGGAAATGTGGGCGCTCTATGAACAGGGTGAGCTGACCCCGCAGAGCATGCTGACCGGCGAGTTCGCCGAGCCGGAGGAGGAAGCCGACCTGGATGCCGTGCTGCGCGAGATCAAGGCGGCCCTGGCCGATCAGGCCCGGCGCCAGGCGGCGCTGGCCGAGGCGGACGCGCCGGTCGGCCTGGAAGAACCTACGCCGCCCTGGCTGCGCGGCTGAGCATCAGCTCGCCTGTTTTGTGGAGCAGCACGGGCCCGATTCCAGCTCGCTGAGAATCGGGCAGTCCGGCCGGTCATCGCCGTGGCAATGCTCCACCAGGGATTGCAGGGTGTCGCGCAGCTCGCTGAGCTCGGCGATCTTGCGGTTCAGTTCCTGCACATGGGCGCTGGCCAGGGCCTTCACGTCGGCGCTGGCGCGCTGGCGGTCCTGCCAGAGGCTCAGCAGGCGGCCCACTTCCTCCAGGGAGAAGCCCAGATCCCGCGCGCGGCGAATGAAGCCCAGGCGATGCAGGTCGTCCGTGCCGTAGGTGCGATAGCCGCTGGCGCTGCGCCCGGCCGGGCGCAGCAGGCCGATGGATTCGTAGTAGCGGATCATCTTCGCCGACAACCCGCTGTGCTTTGCCGCCTGACCGATGTTCATCGCCTTACTCCTCGGGTTTCCAGCGCTTGAGCAGCAGCGCGTTGCTCACCACGCTGACGCTGGACAGCGCCATGGCCGCGCCGGCCACCACCGGGCTGAGGAAGCCCAGCGCTGCCAGCGGCAGACCGATCAGGTTGTAGATGAACGCCCAGAACAGGTTCTGGCGGATCTTCGCGTAGGTGCGCCGGCTGATCTCCAGGGCCGCCGGCACCAGGCGCGGGTCGCCGCGCATCAGGGTGATGGCGGCGGCGTGCATGGCCACATCGGTGCCGCCGCCCATGGCGATGCCCACGTCGGCGGCGGCCAGCGCCGGCGCGTCATTGATGCCGTCGCCGACCATGGCCACCACCGCACCGCCCGCCTTCAGGCGCGCGACCTCGGTGGCCTTGTCAGCCGGCAGCACTTCGGCGTGCACCTGCTCGATGCCCAGCTGCTTCGCCACGCTGTGGGCGCTGCCGCGGTTGTCGCCGCTGATCAGGTGGGTGTGGATGCCACGTTGCTGCAGGGCGGCCACGCCGGCGGCAGCGCCGTCCTTGAGTGTGTCGCCGAAGGCGAACAGGCCCAGCACGCGCGCCTGCGGCGCCGTTTCGATCAGCCAGGAGAGGGTGCGCCCCTCGGCTTCCCAGTCGGCGGCCTGCGCGGCCAGGGCGCCCGGCTGCAGGCCCTGTTCCTCCAGCATCCGGCGGTTGCCCAGGGCCAGGCGCCGGCCGTCCAGCTCGCCGGCGATGCCGCGTCCGCCGAGGGCCTGGCTGGCGCGGATCTCCGGCACCTGCAGCTGGCGCTCGGCGCACTCGTCGAGCACCGCGCGGGCCAGCGGGTGTTCGCTGCCACGCTGCAGGGCGCCGGCCTGGCGCAGCAGCGCGGCCCCGTCGCCGTCCACGGCGTGCAGGTGCACGACGCGCGGTCGGCCGGACGTCAGGGTGCCGGTCTTGTCGAAGGCCACCACCGTCACCGCGTGGGCGCGCTCCAGGGCTTCGGCGTCCTTGATCAGGATGCCGTGGCGGGCCGCCACGCCGGTGCCGGTCATGATCGCCGCCGGGGTGGCCAGGCCCAGGGCGCACGGGCAGGCGATGACCAGCACCGCCACGGCGTTGATCAGCGCGGTTTCCAGCGCGGCGCCGGCCAGCAGCCAGCCGCCCAGGGTGAGCAGGGCGATGACCAGCACGGCCGGCACGAACACCTCGCTGACGCGGTCGACCAGGCGCTGGATCGGCGCCTTCGCGGCCTGGGCGTCTTCCACCAGGCGGATGATGCGCGCCAGCACGCTTTCCGCCCCGACGGCCTGGGTACGCACCAGCAGGCGACCGTCACCATTGATGGCGCCGCCGGTGACCGTGCTGCCGGGCTGCTTGGCCACCGGCAGGCTTTCGCCGCTGATCAGCGCCTCGTCGGCCTGGCTTTCGCCCTCGACCACTTCGCCGTCCACCGGGAAGCGCTCGCCCGGGCGCACCACCACCAGATCGCCGACCCGCAACTGGGCAAGGGGCACCTCCTCCTCGCGACCGTCCACCAGGCGCCGGGCGCGTTCCGGGCGCAGGGCTTCCAGGGCGCGGATGGCCGCGCTGGTCTGGCGCTTGGCGCGGCTTTCCAGGTACTTGCCGAGCAGCACCAGGGCGATGACCACCGCCGAAGCTTCGAAATACAGGTGCGGCATCTGCCCGGCCGGGGCGGCCCACCACTGGTAGAGGCTCAGGCCGTAGCCGGCGCTGGTGCCCATGGCCACCAGCAGGTCCATGTTGCCGCTGCCGGCGCGCACGGCCTTCCAGGCGGCCCGGTAGAAGCGCGCACCGAGCACGAACTGCACCGGTGTGGCGAGCAGGAACTGCGCCCAGGCCGGCAGCATCCAGTGCTGGCCCAGCAGATCGCCGAACATCGGGATCACCAGCGGCGCGGCCAGCAAAAGGGCGAGGATCACCGCCAGCCGTTCGCGGCGCAGGCGCCGCTCGGCGTCTGCCCCGTCGGTGCTGTCGCGGGCCGCCAGGCTGGCCTGGTAGCCGGCCTTCTCGACGGCGGCGATCAGCGCGGCGTCGCGCACCTCGCCGACCAGTTGCAGATGGGCGCGCTCGCCGGCCAGGTTGACGCTGACGGCGCGCACGCCGGGCACCTTGCCCAGCGCGCGTTCGACGCGCCCGGCGCAGCTGGCGCAGGTCATGCCGGTGATGGCGAGCTCCAGGCTGCGCGCCGGCACCTGGTAGCCGGCGCGCTCGACGGCGGCGATCAGCTCGTCCAGCGTGGCGCCGTCGGTTTCGACGCGGGCGCGTTCGCTGGCCAGGTTGACTTCGGCGTGGCGCACGCCGGTGAGCTTGTTCAGGGCGCGTTCGACCCGGCCGGCGCAGCTGGCGCAGGTCATGCCGCTGATGGGGAAATCGAGGGTGGCGGACATGGGTTCCTCCTTGCGAGTGACCCTATGCTCGACCTTGACCTCGTGGCAAGGTCAAGCGTTCCACCGTTCAGGCGCGCTCGCGAATCAGTCCGCGGAACAGTGCGTCGAACATGGGCCCGGCATCGGTCTCCGGGTCGAACTGCTGCGGGTCGCGCAACCAGTCGCCGATCAGGCCGATCAGCAGGCCATGCACCGCCCGTGAGGCCTGGTGGGCGTTGATGCCCGGATGCAATTGGCCAAGGCGTTCGCAGTCCTCCAGCAGACGCTCGCAGATGGCAATGAACTGATTGACGAACTGGTTGTGACGTTCCTCGGCCGGACGCAACTCGTCGGTGAACTCGCAGCGCTGCATGAGCACGGTGAGGATGCGTCGCTTCTGCTCGTTCTGCACCAGAATCTGCAGGCCGCCGACGCACATGTCGCGCAGCGAGCCCAGCGACAGCTGCGGATCGGCGCTGAGTTTCTCGGCGATCTGCTCGGGCGGCAGGCGCACCTGGTTAAGCATGGCGGTGAACAGGTCGGCCTTGTTCTGGAAGTGCCAGTAGACGGCGCCCCGGGTGACCCCGGCGGCCCGGGCAATGTGCTCCAGACTGGTGTGCGCCACCCCGCGCTCGAGAAACAGCTGTTCGGCGGCGTTCAGAATGGCGGCGCGGGTCTTCTCGGCATCTTCTTTGGTTCGACGCATGGGGTGGGTCCGGGGCCTCGGCAGCAGGAAAGGAGGCGGCATTGTCGATTCATGATTTACAAACGTCAATGTATGTAAGAGAGTCGCAGCCTCGCGGCGCGCTCCAGTCAGGAATATGTAGCTCATGCCCATTCGTCTGCTGCTGATTCTGGGTGCCCTGTCGGCCTTCGGGCCGCTGGCCATCGATTTCTATCTGCCCAGTTTTCCCGCCCTGGCTCAGGCGTTCAGCACCGACGTCGAGCATGTGCAGCAGTCGCTGGCGGTGTATTTCATCGGCCTGGCGTTCGGCCAGCTGATCTACGGGCCCCTGGCCGACCGCTACGGCCGGCGCGGGCCGCTGCTGTTCGGCGTGACGCTGTTCGTGCTGTCGTCGCTGGCCTGCGCGCTGGCGCCGAGCCTCGACGCGCTGATCGCCGCGCGCCTGGCCCAGGCACTGGGCGGTTGCGCCGGCATGGTGGTGTCACGCGCGGTGGTGCGCGATCTCTGCGAGCCACGCGACGCCGCCAAGGTGTTCTCGCAGCTGATGCTGGTCATGGGGGTGGCGCCGATTCTCGCACCGCTCGCCGGCGGTCTATTGCTGCAGCTGTTCGGCTGGCAGTCGATCTTCTACAGCCTGACGCTGTTCAGTGCGCTGGTCGGCCTGGCGCTGTACCGCTGGCTGCCGGAAACCCTGCCGGCCGGCGCCGAGCGCTTGCCGCTACGCGGTAGCCTGGGCCGTTACCTGGGACTGTTCCGTGACCGCGAGTTCCTCACCTTCGCCCTGACAGGCGGGCTGTCGATCTCCGCCATGTTCGCCTACGTGGCCGGCTCGCCGTTCGTGTTCATCGAACTGTACGGCGTGCCCGCCGAGCACTACGGCTGGCTGTTCGGCGTCAATGCCGCCGGCTTCATCCTCTCCGCCCAGGTGAACGCCTGGCTGATGCGCTTCCGCGGCCCGGGATTCTGGCTGCGCCGGCTGAGCGCTCTGTTCCTGTTCTGCGCTTTGTTGCTGCTGCTGTTTGCGGCCTGGCGCGCGCCGCTCTGGCTGCTGATGCTGCCGCTGTTCCTCGCCATGGGCTGCCTGGGCTGCATCCTGCCCAACGCCGCCGCCTGCGCGATGGCGCGCCAGGGCGGCCAGGCGGGCAGTGCCTCGGCCTTGATGGGCAGTCTGCAGTTTGCCGTGGCGGCGCTGGCCAGTGCGCTGGTTGGCGTGCTGCATGATGGCAGTGCGCTGCCGATGGCCCTGGTGATCGCCGGCTGCGCGCTGCTGGCGGCGCTGCTGGCCTGGTACAGCGGCCAGGTGGAGGCCCGCTGATAGCGCTTTCCCATCTCGGCAGGTTCTGGCGAGGTGTGGCAGGCGAACCATACTCGAAGCCATCAAGGGCGTGGCGGCGAGGCAGACATCCATGAGTTACCCACAGGATTACCGGCGTTCACTGGCGGAGCCCGCCGACTTCTGGGCCGAGCAGGCCCGTGATCTGGACTGGTTCCGGGCGCCGCGCGAAACCCTGCGTGCGCTGGACGATGGGACGCACCGCTGGTTTGCCGATGCGCTACTCAACACTGCCTATCTGGCGCTGGACCGGCATGTCGAGAACGGCCGGGGTGAACAGCCCGCGCTGCTCTACGATTCGCCGGTCAGCGACGTGAAGCGTCAGTACAGCTACCGCCAGTTGCGCGACGAGGTCGCCCGGCTGGCCGGTGCGTTGCGCGCACTGGGAGTGGAGAAGGGCGACCGGGTGGTCATCTACATGCCCATGGTGCCGGAGGCGGCCATGGCCATGCTGGCCTGCGCGCGCCTGGGGGCGGTGCATTCGGTGGTGTTCGGCGGCTTCGCGCCTCAGGAATTGGCGGTGCGCATCGACGATGCGCGGCCGAAGCTGTTGCTCACGGCCTCCTGCGGCATCGAGTTCGACCGGGTCATTCCCTACCAGCCGCTGGTGGAAACGGCGCTGGCGCTGGCCGAGCATCCGCCGCAACGGGTGATGGTGCTGCAGCGTCCGCAGGCGCCGGCGCAATTGCGCGGGGGGCGCGATCTGGACTGGGCGCAACAGGTGGCACAGGCATCGCCTGTGGAGCCAGTGCCGGTGCTCGGCGGCGATCCGCTGTACATCCTCTACACCTCGGGCACCACGGGGCGGCCGAAGGGCATCGTGCGCGACAACGCCGGCCACGCGGTGGCGCTGCGCTACTGCTTCGAACGGGTCTACGGCATGCGGCCGGGCGACGTCTGGTGGGGGCTGTCGGACATCGGCTGGGTGGTCGGCCATTCGATGATCGTCTACGGCCCGCTGATGGCCGGTTGCGCGACGGTGTTTTACGAAGGCAAGCCGGTGCGCACGCCGGATGCCGGGGCGATCTGGCGGGTGATCGAGGAGTACCGGGTGAATGCGCTGACCTGTGCGCCGACCGCCATTCGCGCAGTGCGCAAGGAAGACCCGTCTGGCGAACGGCTCGCGCGCCACGACCTGAGTTCGTTGCGCGCGCTGTTCCTGGCCGGCGAGCGGCTGGATTCCAGCACGCACCAGTGGCTCGAGGAGCAGACCGCCCGGCCGGTACACGACCATTGGTGGCAGACCGAGACCGGCTGGCCGGTGACCGCGCCCTGCGTGGGGCTGGACGACTATCGACGCAAGGCCGGCTCGAGCAACGCGGCAGTACCGGGCTACCACGTGCTGGTGGTGAACGAGGAGGGCGAGCTGCTGGACGCAGGTCAGGAGGGCGCCATCGTGGTCTCGCTGCCGTTGCCGCCGGGGTGCGCGCAGACGCTGTGGAACGATTCTGAGCGCTACCGGCAGGCCTATCTGCAGGCGGTGCCCGGGCATTACCTGACTGGTGATGGCGGCTACCTGGACGCCGACGGTTTCGTCTACGTCATGGGCCGCACCGATGATGTCATCAACGTGGCCGGCCATCGCCTGTCCACCGGGGAGATGGAGGACCGGGTGGCGCGTCATCCGGCAGTGGCCGAATGCGCGGTGATCGGTGTGCCGGACGACCTCAAGGGACAGCTGCCCCTTGCGCTGGTGGTCTGCAAGGAAGGGGTCGCGATCGATCCGGCTGCTCTGCAGGCCGAACTGGTGGCCAGGGTGCGCGAGGAGCTCGGCGCGCTGGCCTGTTTCCAGCAGGTGCGGGTGGTGCGCCGGCTGCCGAAGACGCGTTCGGGCAAGATCCTGCGTGCGGTGCTGCGCAAGATCGCGGCTGGCGAGCCTTACGCGCCGCCGGCCACCATCGACGATCCGGCGATCCTCGAAGAGCTGGCCGGGGTGCTCCGGGGCGAGCTGTCGGCCGAGGCCCCGTGACATCACGTCGCTCAGGGGTGGCCTTGCAGTCGCGCCCGTGGCTGGTAGAGTCGCGCGCATGATTGCCACCCGTCGACCTCATCCCCTGCTGCTTTGGACGCTGTGCCTGAGCGTGCTGCTGAGCCTGCATTTGTGCGGCTTGCGTCACGGCCAGTCCAGCGCACTGGCACTGAGTGGCTTGGCGGGCGGTTTCTGCTCCAGTGACAGCGCGGGCTTCGATGCGTCTCCGGCAGAGGACGCCGAACCGCTGGGTGACTGGAGCTGTCCGCTGTGTCAGAACCCCGGGGCGAGCGATGGCGGCTGGAACGCGGATGGACCGATGCTGGCGGGAACCGGGCTTCTCCTGCTGGCGGGGCGTGCCGTTCGGCGTTCACGTCGCCGTTACACCCTGGCGTGTCCCCGCGCACCTTGATCGCGACCTCTTACTTCCGGTCATTACCTCTCCTTCATTCGATCAAGGTGTTCACATGCTGAAATTTCAACGCGCGCTGCTGGGTGCGGCGCTTTGTCTATCCACCGCCTGGGCGCAGGCTCAGGATATCCGGGTCGAGCAGCCCTGGTCGCGGGCCATGCCGCCCACCGCCCCGGCGGCCGCCGCCTACTTCGTGCTGCATAACACGGGTGCCGGTGCCGATCGCCTGGTCGGCGCCGCCACTCCGATCGCGGGGAAGGCCGAACTGCACGAGCACGCCCACGTCGGCGGCGTGATGCAGATGCGTGAAGTGGCCGGCGGGATTCCGCTGCCGGCGGGTGCCGAGGTGAGCTTTCAGCCGGGCGGTTACCACGTGATGCTGCTCGAACTGCCCCGCCAACTGAAGGGCGGCGAGCAGTTCCCACTGACCCTGCGTTTCGAAAAGGCCGGCGAGCTCACCGTGGAAGTCCCGGTACGGCACATGGCGCCCGCCATGCAGGGCGGCCACCACCACGGCCACTGACGGGCCGGGTGCCGCAGCGTGGGCAGCGTTGCGGCACCCGACTCAGGTCATGTTTCCTGCAGGTGGATGCGGCCACGACTCAGGTCGGCCAATTGCCGCTGCAGGGTTTCCCGCCGGTCGGGCGCCAGCCGGAAGCGCAGCTCCACCCCCTCGCTCAGAAAATCCTCCCCATCGAGCAGCGCGCCGCAATCCATGAGGCGCTGGCGGACGCGGGCATGCTCGGCGAATTCACAGCGGCAGCGCAGGTCGATGCGCTCGATCAGCGGCTGGCGCAGGCCCGCCTGCAGGCACTTCGCAGCGCAGCCGCCATAGGCGCGCGCCAGACCGCCGGTGCCGAGCAGGATGCCGCCATACCAGCGGATCACCAGCACCGCCACCTGATCGAAATCCTGCCCCTCGATGGCGGCCAGGATCGGTCGCCCGGCGGTGCCGCCGGGCTCTCCGTCATCGTTGAAGCGGTACTGCTGACCGATCTTCCAGGCCCAGCAGTTGTGAGTGGCATCCGCGGCACTGTGTGCCGCGATAAAGGCCTGCGCGGCAGCTGCGTCGGTGACTGGCGCGGCCAGGGCGACAAAGCGGCTCTTGCGGATGTCTTCCTGGTAATCGCAGGGTGCACTCAGGGTCCAGGTCATGTGGGCGTGTCCCCGGTGGCGGCCAGTGCCGCGAGAAACTCGTCGAGAATCAGCTGAGGGCGTCGCCCCTTGCGGGTGACCACCGCCAGCGGCAGATCGTGGAAGCGTTCCCGGGGCTTGAGTGCCCGCAGCCGACCGGCTTCCACCCATTGCCGGGCATAGTGTTCCGGCAGATAGCCGATGTAGCAGCCCGTGAGGATCAGGAAGGCCATGCCCTCGCGATCCGAGGCGCTGGCGGTGCAGCGCAGCGCGCGGTAGTGGGGCTGCACATCCGGTGGCAGGCGGAAGGTCGGGGCGATGGCTTCCTGGCGCTCCAGCAGGGCGTCGTCGATGGCCGTATCCTCCAGGGCGAACAGTGGGTGACCGGCGGCGCAGTAGAGCAGGGAGCGTTCCGCGTACAACGGCTGGTAGTCGAGCCCGGCCAGCGCGCCGGCCTGCGGCACCACGCCGACCTGCAGGCGTCCATCCAGCACCCCCTGTTCCACTTCCGCCGGCGGGATCATGCGGATGTGGATGTGTATGTCCGGACCGCGCGCCTTGAGACGGGCCAATGCATGGGTTACGCGCATCTGCGGCAGGGTCACGAGGTTGTCCGGCAGGCCGATGTGCAGCTCGCCGCGCAACTGGCGATGCAGCGCATTGACCTCGTCGCGAAAGCCTTCCACAGCCCCCAGCAGGCGCAGGGCCGCCTGGTAGACCTCGCGGCCTTCTTCTGTCAGGGCGAAGCCGGCACGGCCGCGCTGACACAGGCGCAGTCCGAGCCGCTGCTCCAGGTCGGCCATCTGCTGGCTGATCGCCGAGCGGCCGATGCCCAGCACGCTTTCCGCGGCCGAAAAACCGCCGCTCTCCACCACATTGCGAAACAGTCGCAGCAGGCGCAGATCGAAATCGGTGACCTGGGCCAGGGGGAGGGACCGAACGGTAGTCATTGTTTAGCCATGAGTGAAGTGAGCTCCGGAATATCGGTATTTAACGGACTTTAGGTCGCTGGCAATGTCGGCGGCAAGCGCCATGCTGTTCAGGCGGTTCTGGTCCTTTGCGAGGCTTGCGATGAATCTCCATCAAAGCGTCACCGCCCCGGTAGCCAGCCAGTTGAAACTGGATGCCCACTGGATGCCGTTCACCGCCAACCGTCAGTTCCACCAAGACCCGCGCCTGATCGTCGGCGCCTCGGGCAGCTGGCTGACCGACAGCGAGGGTCGGCAGGTCTATGACAGTCTGTCGGGCCTGTGGACCTGCGGGGCCGGCCACTGCCGGGCGCAGATCCAGGCCGCAGTGGCGCACCAGCTGGGCACCCTGGACTATTCGCCGGGCTTTCAGTTCGCCCATCCCCTGTCATTCCAGTTGGCAGAGCGGATCGCCGAGCGCCTGCCCGACCCGTTGAATCATGTGTTCTTCACCAACTCCGGTTCCGAGTGCGCCGACACGGCGGTGAAGATGGCGCGCGCCTACTGGCGGCTGAAGGGACGGCCGAGCAAGACGCGGCTGATCGGTCGAGCGCGCGGCTACCACGGTGTGAATATCGCCGGCACCTCGCTGGGCGGTATCGGTGGCAATCGCAAGATGTTCGGCCAGCTACTGGAAGCCGATCATCTGCCGCACACCTTGCAACCGCACCTGGCGTTCACCCGGGGCATGGCCGGCAGCGGTGGCGTGGAACTGGCCAACGAGTTGCTCAAGCTGATCGAGTTGCACGATGCCTCGAACATCGCGGCGGTGATCGTCGAGCCGATGTCCGGCTCCGCCGGCGTACTGGTGCCGCCCACCGGTTATCTGCAGCGGTTGCGCGAGATCTGCGACCAGCACGACATCCTGCTGATCTTCGATGAGGTGATCACCGGCTTCGGCCGCCTGGGCACCTACAGTGGTGCGCAGTACTTCGGCGTGACGCCGGATCTGATGAACCTTGCCAAGCAGCTCACCAATGGTGCGGTGCCGCTGGGCGCGGTGGTGGCCAGCGAGGAGGTCTACCGGACCTTCATGGAGCAGGTGTTGCCGCAGCACGCCGTGGAGTTTGCCCATGGCTATACCTATTCGGCCCACCCAGTGTCCTGCGCCGCCGGGCTGGCCACCCTGGACCTGCTGGCGGGTGAAAACCTGGTCCAGCAGGCTGCCGAGCTGGCGCCCCACTTTGAACAGGTGTTGCACGGCGTAAGGGGTGCCCGGCATGTGGTGGATATCCGCAACTGCGGCCTGGCCGGGGCGATCCAGCTGGCTGCGCGCGACGGCGATGCCATCGTGCGCCCGTTCGAGGCCGGCATGCGCCTGTGGCGGGCGGGCTTCTATGTGCGCTTTGGTGGCGACACGCTGCAGTTCGGCCCGACCTTCAATGCCCGTCCGACCGACCTCGACCGGTTGTTCGACGCGGTCGGCGAAACCCTCAATGGACTGGATTAGGAGCCGCTCATGTCAGTCATTGCACATCTGATCAACGGCGAACGGGTGCTCGGCGAACGCACCGCGGAGGTTTTTGACCCGTCACGCGGGCTGGCAATTCGCCGGGTCTCGCTGGCTGATCACGCCACGGTGCAGCAGGCCGTTGCGGCTGCCGCGGCGGCCTTTCCGGTGTGGCGCAATACGCCCCCTGCTCGACGGGCCCAGGTGCTGTTCCGTTTCAAGCAACTGCTTGACGAGCACCGCGACGAGATCGCCCGGCTGATCAGCGAGGAACATGGCAAGACTCTCGAGGATGCCGCCGGGGAAGTGCAGCGCGGCATCGAGAATGTCGAGTATGCGTGTGGCGCGCCGGAGCTGCTCAAGGGTGAATACAGCCGCAACGTGGGGCCGAACATCGACGCCTGGAGCGACTTTCAGCCGCTCGGCATCGTGGCGGGCATCACGCCGTTCAACTTTCCGGCCATGGTGCCGCTGTGGATGTATCCGCTGGCCATCGCCTGCGGCAACTGCTTCATCCTCAAGCCTTCCGAGCGGGATCCCAGCTCAGCTATGTATGTGGCCGAGCTCATGCTGCAGGCCGGATTGCCCAAAGGCGTCCTCAATGTAGTGCACGGGGATCGCGCCGCGGTGGATGCGCTGATCGAGGCACCGGAAATCAAGGCCTTGAGCTTTGTCGGCTCGACGCCGGTGGCCGAGCACATCTATACGGAGGGTACTCGGCGCGGCAAGCGGGTGCAGGCGCTGGGTGGGGCGAAGAACCATGCGGTGCTGATGCCCGATGCGGATCTGGACAATGCGGTTAGCGCACTGATGGGCGCGGCATACGGCTCGTGCGGCGAGCGCTGCATGGCCATCTCGGTGGTGGTATGTGTCGGCGATCAGGTCGCCGATGCGCTGGTGGCAAAGCTGGTACCGCAGATTCAAGCGCTGAAGGTGGGGGCCGGCACGGAATGCGGCATGGACATGGGACCCTTGGTAACCGCGGCTCAACGGGAGAAGGTGCTTTCCTATATCGAAGACGGTGTCGCGGCCGGGGCGGAGCTGGTGCTTGATGGGCGGAATGTGTCGGTCGTTGGACATGAGCAGGGTTTCTTCCTGGGAGGCTGCCTGTTCGACCGTGTCATGCCTGACATGCGCATCTACCGGGAGGAGATCTTCGGGCCGGTACTGTGCATCGTGCGGGTCGGCAGTCTGGAGCAGGCCATACAGCTGATCAACGCTCACGAATACGGCAACGGGACCTGCATCTTTACCCGCGACGGCGAGGCGGCCCGGCTGTTCTGTGAGGAGGTGGAGGTCGGTATGGTCGGTGTGAACGTACCGCTGCCGGTGCCGGTGGCCTATCACAGCTTCGGTGGCTGGAAGCGTTCGCTGTTCGGCGACCTGCATGCCTACGGCCCGGATGGCGTGCGGTTCTATACACGGCGCAAGGCGATCACCCAGAAATGGCCGCAACGGGCCAGTCACGAAGCGGCGCAGTTTGCATTTCCAAGCAATAGATAGGTGCTTGGGCGAGTATCGATCACCAGGGAGTGCCGGAGCACGCGTCATTGATCGCGACCGCCAGATGCTTGGCTATCTCGGATCGCATGTGGTCGATGGAACTGCCCTTCCGGTGAATGCGGGTGTGATCCCAGCCTGACCATTCCCGCGCTTGCCGAGCGCTTTGCAAGCAACCTCATGCTGTGAGAGCGCCTTAGGCGTCTTCGAATGAACTTTTGTAATAAAACTACAAATAACCGTTGACGGCAGATTATGGCGCCCTATAATGCGCCCCACTTCCAGCGCAGAGCTGCTGAAAACTCCTTGTAAATCAACGAGTTGGATGTTCGGATCTGCTTGGGGGGGGGGCTCGCTAGAGGAAGCGGGCTGCTGGTCGAGGCGGGGTTGACAGTGTCGTTTGGCGCTGTATGATTCGCCTCCCGCTGCAGAGTATGGTTGAACCGGCTCTGGGTGGTAAGCGGTTGAGATGACACGAAAAAGTTCAATTCAACGCTTGTCAGGCATAACCGGCGGTGTAGAATGCGACGCCTTGGATTATACAATCGGTCAGATCGAAATA
>NZ_JTAK01000010.1:0-1280 GCF_000806415.1 Pseudomonas flexibilis | reverse complement strand
TGTGTAGTGGCAAGAGTGAGGCACGGGGTGAATGCGTGTGTGGTCATCGGGGGCGATAGGTGTTTATAATGGTCATGACGCCGACTGGTCATGGGGGGAAGGGAGTGCAACACGCGCCCGCCGTTGGGCTACGAGCCTGCGACGTAGAGGGGTCGGCCCCCTTCCACACTCATCCTCCAAGTCCGAACGGTATCCAGGGCCTGCCCGTGGCGTGAGCTCGCATAAGCAAGGTTGGACCGTATGCAGTGATGATCCTGTCATCGTTTCATTCCAGGAGTTCAACATGGTCGCCGTTGTGGGCATCGACGTTGCCAAACACACCTTCGATATCGCCACCCTCCAGCCCAACGGCAAGTACCGCACACGCAGCAGGCTGGCCAACGATCCCAGCGGCTTCGCCCAGTTGTGCGAGTGGCTGGAGAAACACGCCGGACCCGATGCCTGGATCGTCATGGAGGCGACCGGCATTTACCACGAGGCATTAGCCACCGGCCTGTTCGAGCGGGGCTATCGCGTCAGCGTGGTCAATCCGGCGCAGACCGCCGCCTATGCCAAGACTCAGCTGTCGCGGGGCAAGACCGACAAGACGGATGCCAAGCTGATTGCCGGCTTCGGTCAGGACCAACTGGCCAAATCGCGGCTGCGACTCTGGCAACCTGAACCGCCGGCCCAGAAGCGCCTGCGTGCGCTGGTGCGCCGTCTGGCGGACCTGCGCGAGATGGAACAGATGGAGCGCAATCGCCTGGAGAGCGCCGACGCGAATATCCAGGACTCGATCCACACCGTGCTGCGCCACATCGAGGAGGAAATCCGCCGCACCCTGAAGGCCATCGAGGATCACATCGACAACGATCCGGGCCTGCGCCAACGCAAGGAGCTGCTGACCAGCATCAAGGGCTTCGGCGACCAGACAGCCGCCCTGCTACTGGGCGAACTGGGGGATCCGCTGGCGTTTCGCAGCGCCAAGGCCGTGGCGGCCTTTGCCGGGCTGACGCCCAGGCCAGACCAATCGGGGGAGCATCAAGGGCCGACGCCCATCTCGCGCATCGGCTCGGGCTTCCTGCGCAGCCGGCTGTACATGCCGGCCATCTCGGCCATGCAGCACAATCCCGCCATCAAGGCCCTGGCGGAGCGCCTGAGGAGCCGTGGCAAGCGCGGCAAACAGATCGTCTGCGCGGCGATGCGCAAGCTGCTGCACATCGCCTATGGGGTGCTCAAATCCGGCCAGCCCTTCGACCCCAAACTGGCGCTTGCGCGGTAGGGAGCAAGACGGTATCTAC
>NZ_JTAK01000001.1:0-774454 GCF_000806415.1 Pseudomonas flexibilis | reverse complement strand
CTCTCAATTAAAATCCTAATCTTGTTTTTATAAAACCCTAAACGTGGTTCAGCAATATCAGAAAACACTGTGATTCACGAGTATTACGTGTGATGCTGTTAAACTGGCGACTATCACTCGATGCACCCACAAGCACCCACACGAATTGCTTGATTCAGTTGTTAAAGAGCGTTTCGATCTGACCGAAGGTCTCAACCGAGGCCGCGCATTCTACAGCGGCCGTTTTGCCTGTCAAGCGTTGATTTGAACTTTTTCGTTTCATCTCAACTGCTTACCACCCAGAGCCGGTTCAACCAGACTCTGCAGCGGGAGGCGAATCATACAGCGCCAAACGACACTGTCAACCCCGCCTCGACCAGCAGCCCGCTTCCTCTAGCGAGCCCCCCCCCCAAGCAGATCCGAACATCCAACTCGTTGATTTACAAGGAGTTTTCAGCAGCTCTGCGCTGGAAGTGGGGCGCATTATAAGGAGCCTCAGCCAAAGGTCAAGGCTTCTTTTATATAACTTCAACCAACCCGTACCCCGGACAGATCGAGCACACCCTCACGCAGCGGCGGGCACCAATAATAACCGCCACTTACCGGCCGACTGAAACGGTAAAGCGCATCCACAATCCCATCATCGACTCCCGCCATCCGGCGCATTTGCACCTCAAATGCATCAAAACTCCGTCCGAAGCACAAAAACATCAACCCCGCCCGCGCACCCTCGACCCACGGCATGGAGCGACGCACCATAAACGCCTCCGGTGCGAAGCTCTCCTGAGCCGTCCGCTTCACATGCGCCGACTCCGGAGCCTCATCCAGCTCTTCGTTATCACTTTTGCGACGCCCGAAAATGTCGTCCTGCTCAGAACCAGGGAGGCTTTCAAAATAGTCGAGATCATGAACCCACCGCTGGATGACGGCAAAACTACCACCCAGCTCCCCATCTTCACCGTCGACAACAATCGCCGCCTTGACTGCCGCCTCGCCAAGCGGGTTTTCAGTGCCATCTTCATAGCCCGTCAGATCATGACCCGCCTGATGGCGAAAGGCCTCAACAGCGTGATCAAGAGACAGCGCAGGGGATAACGCCACCTCCAATCGCCGGGACAAGTGCAGCAGCTCGCCGCGATCACTCCCCCGCAACCAGCACCACAGCGCAAACTGAGTGACAGGAACCTCAACGAGCGAACCCTCGAAGGCCGGGAACTCACGAAGCCCCGAAACACAGCACCCCATCGCCGTCACAAGAGACTGCCCCAGCCCTACCACCACAGCCCGGCCATCTACCCATGGCACAAGGCGATCCAGAGCCCCACGCAACTCATCCGGCGAACGCAACGAGAAGAACAAATGGCGAGCTTGCAAAGGGACCGGCGCTTCGAGGATGGCCGGCTGACAACGATTCATAAACTCTCCTGCAATGGCATCGGGCAGCCCAAGCACTACGACCGGGCACACGGGCAGCACTTGTCTCACTAGCACACCAATAAAAACGGCACCCCGCAGGGTGCCGTTCTCGCGACACAGGCTCAAGCGTGCAACTTGTCCGCCGCATGAAGCGTATTTTCCAGCAGGCAGGCACGGGTCATAGGACCCACCCCGCCGGGAACCGGCGTAATCCAACCGGCACGCTTGCTGGCCGCCTCAAACTCGACATCACCAACCAAACGCCCGTCCGGCTGGCGATTGATACCTACATCGATGACGATGGCACCCGGCTTGATCCAGTGCCCCTTCACCAATCCAGTGATCCCCGTGGCAACCACCACCAAGTCGGCACGACTGACGTGCTCCTCCAGATTCCTGGTGAAGCGATGGGTGACCGTAACGGTACATCCAGCCAGCAACAGCTCAAGCGCCATGGGACGCCCAACGATATTGGATGCCCCAACCACCACGGCATCCAGGCCGTGCAGATCGACGCCTGTCTCGGACAGCAGCGTCATGATGCCTTTCGGCGTGCAAGGGCGCAGCAATGGAATCCGCTGCGCAAGGCGACCCACATTGTAAGGATGGAAACCATCCACATCCTTGTCAGGACGGATACGCTCCAGCAACCGGGACGCATCCAGATGCTTCGGCAGAGGCAGCTGCACCAGGATGCCGTCAATTGCAGGATCTGCGTTTAGCTGGTCGATCAATGCCAGCAGCTCTTCCTGACTGGTCGTTTCCGGCAGGTCGTAGGCACGGGACTCGAAACCGACCTCGACACAATCCTTGCGCTTGTGCGCCACATAAACCTGGGACGCGGGATCAGAGCCCACCAGGATCACAGCCAGACCAGGTGCGCGCAGCCCCTGCTGACGACGTTCGACAACCCGTTGGGCGATCTGCTGGCGGAGACGGGCGGCAATCGCCTTGCCGTCGATCAATTGAGCGGTCATTACGCTTGGTCAACCATCACAAAGGGTAAATAGAAGGCGCGCATTCTCGCACGCCAGCCCCCGAAGGCAAAAGCAGCGAAGGCCAGACAGACGTAACCCATTTATCTCACAGGATTTTTTTAAAAAATCTGTTGACGAGGTATGGCGACATGAATAACATACGCCCCGCTTGTCGAGCACAGCTAGTCGCTGGGCATGAAGGCAGCAAGCCTCACCAAAGGCTAACTGCAATCAAAGCCAACATTTGCGCTCTTTCGAGATAGCAGAAATAGGCGCCCGTAGCTCAGCTGGATAGAGCATCCGCCTTCTAAGCGGATGGTCGCAGGTTCGAGTCCTGCCGGGTGCGCCATAAAGGCAGCTTTGGCACAAGCAAACGCAATATGGTGGGCGTAGCTCAGTTGGTAGAGCACAGGATTGTGGCTCCTGGTGTCGTGGGTTCGATTCCCATCGTCCACCCCATATTCGAGAAAACGCCAGACCCTGAGTCTGGCGTTTTCGTTTCAACCACGCGGACGTGGTGAAATTGGTAGACACACCAGATTTAGGTTCTGGCGCCGCAAGGTGTGAGAGTTCGAGTCTCTCCGTCCGCACCATCTCTCAAGCTCCCCTCCTCCGCAAAGCCGCGTGGTTCAAGGCTTTCAGCGGATGTCATCCAGGCGAGAGCGTTTGTTTCCCTCTCTGTTTTGTTCCCAGAGTGTTCCCAGAGAAAGCGCACGGATCAGGTCATCCGGGGCGGCCGGATGGGGTTTCCGCCGTTTTATGTTGACCCCTCAATCTGGGGTAATTTCGGTTATGTCCGGCGACCGGCCCGCTGAAACCCTTGCGGCGCTTGGGCTGCGGTCGTTCCAGCCAAGGTTAGGAAACGGTTAGGTAATGGTTATCTGATTACCTTTTTTCAGGTTGCCACCCAAGAAGCTGGAAGCCTTGTAAATCAAGGGCTTGAGAAAACCTAACCTTTACCCTTACCTAAAATCACCATCCAAGGTAATTGCCCTAACCCAGTGTTCATGCGGGTTACAGCCACGGCTTGGGGTAGGGCTAACTGAAATTACCTCTCCAGCATCCCCCCACCCAAACCTCGCTCCCCTGCCCTACTCCCCCTGTACCGCTAAACCACCCCACCGTGCAGGGATTCGCAGGGAAATCGGCACCGCCAAACCTCCTCAACCCACCAGCATTAGCGCGGCTCACGCCTGCCCGCAGGGGCGCAGAAAAAGCGACACATTAAGCCCGCAGGCGTGGCGGGGGGACGATTGCGCGCGCCGCCCTTAGCCAGCGAACCCCTAGACAATGGCTGATGAATTCGCGAGGATCACCGGGTACCGGCTGCATATGGAGAAAGCCCAAATGGCTCATTACGCGATTGCCTTTGATCTCGACACAAAAGCTATGAAAGCAGCCGGCTTGAGCGCCGCTCAGAGGACTCGGATCTACCAAACTGAGATTCCTCAAGCCCTCGCCCAGTGTGGTTTCACTGCACACCCCCAAGGGTCGCTCTACCACACAGAGGCCGAGCAAAACCCTATCACTGCGATCATGCAGCTTCAGTCCACATTGAAAACGCAGGCGCCGAGCTTCTGCGAATACGTGCGTCGGGTGCACGTATTCCGCATGGAAGAGTGGAGTGATGTCACCACCCTGGTTTCAACGAAGAAACTTCCTGCCGCACCCGGACCGGATGCTGAAGAGGAGCTCGAAGAGCAAGAGGAGTTCGACGCAGCGTAAGGCCACCGCTGCCACCGGATCTTCGATCACAAAAAAGCCGCCCTTGAGGCGGCTTTTTCGTTTCCGGGTCTGGCTCAACCCTTTGCCGGCAACTCGAACGGCCTGAACCGGATCACCTCCTCGCCCAGCCAGTCGTTCACCTGCTGCAGGCGTGCCTGGATGGGTTCGAGTTCGTTGATGGCCCACACCTCGGCTGCCTCGCGCAGGCTGCCGAAGCCGCCGGCGTTCTGCGGGACGATGCCCATCAGTTGCGGCGGGATGCGCAGCGCGGCCAGCAGGTCGTCGCGGCTGATGTTCTTGATGCTGCCGAACTCATCCTTGGCCGCCACCTCGCTCACCGGCAGCAATTGGATGCCATCCTTCTTGCCGCCCGGGGCGTACATGAACAGGTTGCGGAAGTTGCCTGGCCCCTTGGCGTTCTTCAGCGCAGTGCGGAGCGCGGCAACGTCGCCCTCGTTCTGCGCGGCGTCGGTCATGTAGAGGATGAACCCGGCGTGGCTGCCGTTCTGGTAATACTTGCGCCGGAACAGGGTCGCCGACTCGTTGAGCAGCGCGCTCTGCAGGGCGGCCAGCCACTCCGGCAGGCCGTAGATCTCCTGGTTGATGTCGGCCTCGCGCAGGTGCAGCACCGTGCCAACCTCGAAGGCGTGTTCGTCCTTCCAGCCGCGCACCTGGAAGTACTCACCCGCCTCGACACCCACGCGCATGTACTTGGCCAGCGGCGGCAGCAGGCCCAGCGCCTGGCCGAGCATGTTGCGACGTTTCTCCAGGTAGGCATTGCCGCACCACAGCCAGTCCAGGGCGAACTGCCCGAACGCGGCGCGGCTGAGCAGTTTGTGCGGGATGAAGGTGCGCTCGAGCATGTTGCGCTTGAAGCCGATGCCGCTCTGCAGGTAGACGCTGGCCCGGGTGGACTTGGCCAGGCCGTCAAGCGACAGCGGCGGTTCGTACCAGCGGCCGTTCTGCCAGCACTCCAGGTAATCGAGGATCTCGCGGCCATCGAGCACCGGTACCGGGTCGCCGAAGGTGAAGGCCTCGATGCCGGGCTGCGCCGCAGCGGTTTCAGTGCTCATCAATAGATCTCCATGAAGCTGCTGTTCTGGGCGGTGCGGCCCTCCAGCGGCTCGTTGTGCAGGGCGTGCATGAGCGCCCAGGCGAGGTCGGCGTGGCCGGTCTCGTCGGTGCGCCCGGCGGTGTAGGTGAATTGGCGGCCGCTGGCCGTCATGGTTTTGCGGATGGCCATCAGACTGGAGGCCATGTCGGTCCAGCCTGCGTCGAACTCCAGGCGGCCGCTCTTGATCACGTCCCAGGTCTTCATCACCAGGCGCGTCTTCACCTCGGGCGAGTAGCTGAAGGTGGTCAGGCCGGGGAAGAACTGGCGCACCAGCTGGGCGACGCCGGTGCCCATGCCGGTGGTGTCGATGCCGATGTAGGTCACCCAGAAGCGCTGAGTCACCTGGCGGATGAACTCGGCCTGGGCGGCGAAATCCATGCCCCGGAACTGGTGGCGCTCGATCACGCGGAACTTGCCGCCGGGCACCATGGGCGGCGCGACCACCACCAGGCCGGCGCTGTCGCCGGACTCGGCCGGGTCATAGCCGATCCACACCGCACGATCACCGAACGGGCGCTGCGCGAACGGCTTGTAGTCCTCGGCCCAGGCCTCCCAGCTGTCGATCATGCAGGGCTGCAGCAGCGTCAGCGGGAAGATGCTCGCGCCGTCGTCGACGAACTCGCACATCAGCAGGTTGGCCCACTGTTCGGCGTTGTACTCGAAGCGCAGCTCGTCCAGGTTGAACAGGTCGCAGCCGCGGGCCTCGGCGTCGAGGATGGTCACGATCTGTCGCCAGATCTTGTCGTCGCACAGCCTCCCCTGGCTCAGGGCGTCGTGGCTGACATCCAGCTTGATGTGCTGGGCGCTCGGCTTGCCCTTGTTCAGCCGCTCGCCGGTCCACCACTTGTAGGCCTCGTGCCCCTTGCTGGAGGGGGTCGAAAAGTAGGTCTTGCGCCACTTCTTGTGCAGCGCCATGCCCGAGGCGACCTTGTTCAGCTCCTCGAACTTGTGGGTCCAGAAGAATTCGTCGAAGTAGAAGTTTCCCGACCGCCCCTGGGCGGTGCGGTAGTTGGTGCCCAGAAAGTGCAGCTCGGCGCCGTTGGCCAGGATGATCGGGTCGCCGGTCAGCTGGCGGTCCAGGACCTCGCGCGCCATGTCCTGCATGTAGTTCTTGAACTGGTGCGCCTGAGCCTTGCTGGCCGAGAGGAAGATCTGGTTACGTCCGGTGATCGCCGCATCAAGCAGCGCCTCGCGGGCGAAGTAGTACGTGGCGCCGATCTGGCGCGACTTCAGGATCATGCGGGTGCGCTGATTGCCCGCCCGGTACCAGTCCTTCTGGTAGTCGAAGCAGGTATCGAGAAACGCCTCCTGCAGCTTCTCGATGTCCTCCTCGCTGAACTCGTTACGCTTGGGCGCCTTCTTCGGCCCCTCGTTGCGCGCGGCGATGTTCGGGTTCAGGTCGGTTTCGGTGCCGCCGCCCTGGTAGCGCTGGATGCGCGCCTGCCGCTCCAACTGGCGGTGCAGCAGGTCGATTTCCTTGAAGTCCGCCCCGGTCTTCGGGTCCTTGAGCAGCAGTTGCACCAGCCGGGCTTCCAGGGCGCCGCCGATTCGTTCTAGGGTATCGGCCCGGTCCCATTCGTCCCGGCCCTTCCAGGAATGGACGGTCTTCTCCGGCTCGCCCAGGAAGTCGGCGATGTCGGTGATGCGCCAACCCAGCCAGTACAGGAACTTGGCCTGCCGGCGGTTATCGCGGATGGGGATTGCTACGGTCTCAGTCATGGCGGGGCTCTGGCATTCAGCAATGGCAGCGATGCTGCCGCCCGCGCGCGAACCGCCCTAGCACGGGGGGTTGTAACGCCCCGCCCTACAACTCCCCGTCGTTGCCGCTCATCGCGCGCCTGCCGACCATGCCCTCAACCCACTGCACACCCGCAGACCGGATTGAGGACATCCACCGATGAGCAAGAAATTCCGCTCCAAGCTGTTCCGTGTCGCCGTCGAAGGCGCGACTACGGACGGCCGCGAGATCCAGCGCAGCTGGATCGAGGACATGGCCGCCACCTACAACCGCAACACCTATGGTGCCCGTCTGAACTGCGAACACATCAAGGGCCTGGCCCCGGATTCCGTGTTCGGCAGCTATGGCGACGTGCTTTCCCTGGAAGCCAAGGAAGTCGACATCGCCGGCGAGAAGAAGCTGGCCCTGTTCGCGCAGATCGAGCCCACCGAAGCGCTGATCGCCCTGAACAAGAAGGGCCAGAAGATCTACACCTCCATCGAGGTGCAGCCCAACTTCGCCAAGACCGGCAAGGCCTACCTGGTCGGCCTGGCCGTGACCGACAGCCCGGCCAGCCTGGGCACCGAAGCCCTGGAGTTCAGCGCCCAGAAAGGCACCCTGGCCAATCGCAAGCTGCACGCGGACAACCTGTTTACCGCTGCCGAAGAAACCGAACTCGAGTTCGAGGAAGTGGACGACACCCCGTCCAAGGTCGCCGGCCTGTTCAAGAAAGTCAGCGAGCTGCTGGGCAAGGGCAAGCAGACCGACGAGCAGTTCGGCGAGCTGGCCGAGACCCTGGAAGCCATCGCCAAGCACTCGGCAGAGCAAGCCGAAGCGCTGAACGCCGAGAAGACCGCCCGCCAGAGGCTGGAAACCCAACTGTCCACGCTGTCGGGTGACCTGGCCTCCCTCAAAGAAACCCTCGGCAACACCCAAGACCACAGCCAACAACAGCGCCCGCCGGTAGCCGGCGGCGACGGCGTCGTACTGGCCCAGTTCTGACTCTTTTCCCCGGAGCACTCCATGCGTAACGAAACCCGCAAAGCGTTCAACGGCTACCTGCAGCAGGTGGCCAAACTCAACGGCGTCGAGTCCGCCACCGAGAAGTTCAATGTCACCCCGTCGGTGCAGCAAAAGCTGGAAACCGCCATCCAGGAATCCAGCGAATTCCTGCAGCGCATCAACATCATGGGCGTGAACGAGCAGGAAGGCGAAGCCCTGGATCTGGGTACCAATAGCCCGATCGCCAGCCGCACCAACACAGCAGGTGGCAACCGCCGAAACCCTGCCGATCGCACCAAGCTGACCAAGGATTCCTACGTCTGCAAGAAGACGGACTTCGACAGCTCCGTTCCTTATGCAAAGTTGGATGCTTGGGCAAAATTCAAGGACTTCCAAGCGCGTATTGCTAACGCTGTCGCCGGTCAGCAAGCACTCGACCGCATCATGATCGGCTTCAACGGCACTCACGCGGCTACTGCGACCAATCTCGAACAGTATCCGTTGCTCCAGGACGTGAACATCGGCTGGCTGCAGAAGATCCGCACCAGCGCGCCCGACCGGGTAATCGACGAAGTCGTCGAGACCTCCGGTAAGGTGACCATCGGCGCGGCGGGTGACTACAAGACTCTGGAAGGTCTGGTATTCGACGCCCTGCAGCTCTTGGAGCCCTGGCACCGCAAGCAACCAGGTTTGCGCGTCTTCGTGTCCCGGAACCTGCTGCAGAACAAGCTGCTGAAGGCTCTGGAAAAGGGCGCAAGCTCCAACGAGGAGGAGCTGGCTGGTGACGAGATCATCGCGAAGGCCCGCCTTGCTGGCCTGCCCATCGAGGATGCCCCGTTCTTCCCGGATGGCACGGTCCTGATCACCACTCTGGATAACCTGTCCATTTACTGGCAGGAAGGCGCCCGCCGTCGGCACATCAAGGACGAGCCCGAATTCGACCGCATCGCCGACTATCAGTCCAGCAACGAGGCCTATGTGGTCGAGGACTTCGGTCTGGTGGCCTTGGTCGAGAACATCGAGGCCGTCTAATCATGCTCAAGCCTCTTTCTCCCGCCCAGCGCGTACAGCTGCGCAAACGCGCGGCCCAGGAGGCCGCCGCCGCTGCGCCGGCCACCTCCATGGCGGGTGCGACGTCCTACGAGCTGCAGCTGGCCCAGCTGCACCAGGACCGCCACCGTCTGAAACAGATCCAATCGACCGAGGGCAAGATCGAGCTCAAGCGGCAACTGGTCCCGCACTACGCCCCGTATATCGACGGCGTGCTTTCGGCCGGCGTCGGCGCCCAGGACGAGGTACTGGCCACCCTGATGGTCTGGTGCTTCGACATTGGCGACTGGCACAGCGCTTTGCCCCTCGCCCGCTACGTCCTGGAGCACAAGCTGCCGATGCCGGATCGCTTCGCGCGTACGCCCGGCACCCTGGTTGCCGAGGAAATCGCCGAGGCCGCGCTCAAGGCGCTCAAGCTCGGCCAGCCCTTCGAGCTGGCCGTGCTGGAGCAGACCGAGGAGCTCACCCGTGAGCAGGACATGCCCGACCAGGCGCGCGCCAAGCTGCACCTGGCCCTCGCCCGCGTGCTGCTGGGTCTAGTCCCGGACGAGTCTCCAACCTTTGAGCAACTGATCCAGCTGAACGCTGCCCACTCCCACGTGCTGCGCGCCATCGAGCTGCACCAAAACTGCGGCGGCAAGAAAGACCTGGAGCGCGCCACGCGCCTCCTCAAGAAACACGCCACGGTCACCACCGAGGCATAACCGAGCGTCCCCGCGACCCCGGCGGCTCGGGGCGGATCAGCAGGTTGAATCCTTCGCTGTGAAGCCCCGACCACCGCCGACCTGACTCCGAGGCATTGATGAGCGGATTTATCGCCACCGGCACCGCCGAGGCCTTCACCCTGACCAACGACGGCTTCTGGCCGGACATTGATGCCGACCACCTGCGCGCCTCGCTGCGCATGGACGGTACCGTCAGCAACGCCCGCCTGGAACTGGCGGCTGTCAACGCCATGCTCAGCGTCAACCGCGAGCTGGCCCATCTGCAGGCCGAATACCAGGCCGATGGCTACGCCACGCTGGCCGACGTTCCGGCCGCCGAGCTGCAAGGCCTGAGCGGGCTGATTCACCTCTACCGCCGCGCCATTTACTGCACCGCCGGCGCCGAGCTGGCCGAGCGCTACCGGACGTTCGACGCCACCGCCGCCGGCAACCAGCGCGCCGACGACCTGACCCCGAGCATCGACGAATACCGCCGCGACGCCCGCTACGCGATCCGCGACCTGCTGGGCATCACCCACAGCACGGTGGAGCTCATCTGATGGACACGATCCGGGCCACCCAGGGCGACACCCTCGACGCGATCTGCTGGCGGTACTACGGCCGCACGGCCGGCGTGGTCGAGCAGGTGCTGGAGGCCAACCCCGGGCTGGCCAGCCTGGGGCCGGTGCTGCCCATCGGCACGCTGGTGCGGATGCCCGCCGTGGCCACCCAGGCCACCCAGCGCGACGTGGTGAACCTATGGGACTGACCGACCACCCCCTCTCCGAGGGCCAACGAGATGAACAACATGCCTGACCGTCCTGAAACCTGGGCGTTCTTCGCAGCCTGGCTGCAGGAGAACTTCCCCGCGCTGTACGCCGCCCTGCTCGCCGCCGCCATCGCCGCTGCCCGCCTGTTGAATGGCGGCAGCACCTGGCGCCGCATCGCGCTGGAGGCTCTGATCTGCGGCCTCATCACCCTGGCGGCCAGTAACGGCCTCGGGCTGCTCGGCATTCCTGCCTCCTACTCGCCGCTTTTCGGGGGCTTCATCGGCCTGATTGGCGCCGAGGGCATCCGCGAAGGCCTCAAGCGCTTCTACAACCGCAAGGCGGACACCCTATGACCCTGCGCCTCGATGACGTCGGCCTCGACGTGCTCCATCTGCAGAAGCGCCTCAACGAGCTGGGCGCGAATCCGCGGCTGCTGCCCGATGGCCAGTTCGGCGAGGTCACCGAGCGCGCCGTGCGGGCCTTCCAGCAACGTGCCGGCCTGGTGGTCGATGGCGTGGCCGGACCCAAGACGATGGCCGCCCTGTCCGGCCATTCCACCAGCCGCCTGCTCGGCCAGCGCGACCTGCAACGCGCCGCCGACCGCTTGGGCGTGCCGCTGGCCAGCGTCATGGCCCTCAATGCCGTGGAAAGTCGCGGCGAGGGCTTCGCCGCCAATGGCCGGCCGGTGATCCTGTTCGAGCGGCACGTGATGCACGAACGCTTGCAGGTCAACGGCCTGAGCGAAGCCGAGGCGGACGCCCTGGCGGCACGCCACCCCGGCCTGGTGAGTCGCCGGCCAGGCGGCTACGTCGGCGACACCGCCGAGCATCAGCGCCTGGCCAATGCCCGCCTGTTGCATGACACCGCTGCCCTGGAATCCGCCAGTTGGGGACTGTTCCAGGTGATGGGCTACCACTGGCAGGCCCTGGGCTACGACACCACCCAGGACTTCACCGAGCGCATGGCCCGCCACGAAGCCGAGCACCTGGAAGCGTTCGTGCGCTTCATCGAAGCCGATCCGGCACTGCACAAGGCACTCAAGGGCCGTAAGTGGGCCGAGTTCGCCCGCCGCTACAACGGCCCGGCCTACGCCCGCAATTTGTACGACGTGAAGCTGGCTCGGGCATTCGAGCAATTCAGCGACGCACTGCAGGCCGCCGCATGACGCGCTGGCTGCTCGCCCTGGTCGCCGCGCTGGCCCTGCTGATCTGGCATCAGCAAACCCGCATCGACGCCGCCCAGTCCGGCAAGGAACTCGCCGTCAAGCGCGCCGAACAGGCCGAGCAAACCGCCGCGCAGCACCAGGCCAACGCCGACACCCTGGCCGCCACCCTCGCCACCGAGCGCACCGCCCAGGCCCAGCTGCAAACCCGCACCACCGAATTGCGCACCCTGCTGGCCGCCCGCCAGCGCGACATCGAGGAGCTGAAACGTGAGAACGAAGACCTGCGCCGCTGGGCTGACCAGCCTTTGCCTGCTGCTGCTCGCCGGTTGCGCGAGCGCCCCGCCCTCACCGGCGCCGACGCTTATCGTGACTGGCTGTCCCGCCGTGACGCCGTGCGTGCTGCCAGCGACGGCGCCGGACAATAACGGCGCACTGTTCCAGGACGCCGACGCCCTGGAACTGGCCTGGGCCGAGTGCGCGGCCAAGGTCGACACGGTGATCGCTGCTCAGCCCAAGGAAGCCGCCCAATGAACAAGCACGGATCACTGCGCGACCACCTGCAGGCAGCCGTCCCCCAGCTGCGCCATCGCAAGGACAGCCTGCTGGTGTTCATCGACTCCGGTTCGCTGCGCTGCACCGCCGCGCCGGGTCTGTCGTTCGAATACCAGTACGACCTCAACGTGGTGCTGACCGACTTCCCCGGTCACCCGGACGCGGTGATGATCCCGCTGCTGGCCTGGGTGGGTACTCACCAGCGCGAGCTGCTGGAGAACCTGGACAAGGCCAACGGCTCGATCAAGTTCGAGGCCGAGATCCTGTCGAACAAGTCAGTGGACCTGTCCATCACCCTGCCGCTGACCGAGCGCGTCATCGTCAAGAAGCAGGCCGATGGCACCCTGCAGGTCACCCACCCGGACGAGCCGCAACCCGAGCCCTACCTTGAAGCCAGGCACTGGCAACTGATCGCCAACGGCGAGCCGCTGGCCGACTGGGACAGCCCCGAGGCCCCGGCATGAGCGACAACCTCAACGCCCTGGAAGACTGGGCCGGCGCGCTGCTGGCCAAGCTCCAGCCCACCGAGCGGCGCAAGCTGAACCAGACCCTCGCCCGCGAGCTGCGCCGCAGCCAGCAGCAGCGCATCGCCGCCCAGCAGAACCCGGACGGCAGCGCCTACGCACCGCGCAAGCCTCGCAAGAACCTGCGCCGACAAGGCCGCATCAAGATGTTCGCCAAGCTGCGCCAGGCCAAGCACCTCAAGCTGCAGAGCGACGCCGACAGCATCGCCCTTGTCATCACTGGCCGCGCCGGGCGCATCGCCCACACCCACCAGCACGGCCTGACGGATCGGCCGGAGCGCAACGGCCCCGAGATCCGCTACGCCCGTCGCGAACTGCTGGGCTTCACCGAGGCCGAGCTGGAAATGATCCGAGACCGCCTGCTGCACCACCTCGCGTTGTAAACCCCGCCGCTACAACCCCCGGCCCGTGCGCCCTGCGCGCGCGGGCGGCAGCATCGCCGGCATGAATATCGCCGACGTCATCCGCCGCATCGAAAACCTGATCCGTCCCGGAGTCATCGCCGAGGTCCAGCACACGCCCCTGCGCGTGCGCGTGGCCACCGGCGGCCTGCTCACCGGCTGGCTGATGGTGTTCGCCCAGCGCGCAGGCGAAGACCGCACCTGGGACCCGCCCAGCGTCAACGAGCAATGCCTGGTGCTGTGCCCCTCCGGAAACCCGGAACAGGCATTCGCCCTGGTCGGCCTGTACGGCGACGATTTCCCGGCCCCAGACGACAGCCCGACCCGCCACCGCCGCACCTACCGCGACGGCGCTGTCATCGAGTACGACACCGCCGCCCACGCCCTGCGCGCCGAACTGCCCGAAGGCGGCACCTTCGAGCTGATCGCCACTGGCGGCTCGCGCATCGTCGGGCCGGTGCGCATCGAGGGCACCCTGCACGCCACCGAAGCGGTGAGCACCGACAGCACCCTGCACGCGACAGACGCCATCAGCACCGATGCCGGCGTTACCGCCGTTGATGACATCACCACCGACGCGGATGTGCTGGCCGGTGACATCAGCCTTACCAAGCACCGCACCAGTGGCGTTCTGCCCGGCAATGGCACGTCGGGAGTCCCCATCCCATGACCGGCATGAGCGCAACCACCGGCCGCGCCCTGACCGAGCGCGAGCACCTGGCCCAGTCCATCGCGGACATCCTCACCACTCCGCTGAACACCCGCATCATGCGCCGCGACTACGGCAGCCTGCTGCCCGATCTCATCGACTGGCCCCTCAACGGTCAGACCACGCTGCAGGCCTATGCCGCCATCGTCATGGCCCTGATGCGCTGGGAGCCGCGCATCAGCCTGAGCGCCGTGGCGCTAAGCCTGGGCGAGCGCCCCGGCCAGGCCTTACTCGACCTGGACGGCCAGCGCGTCGACACAAACGAGCGGCTGAACCTGCGGGTGCCGCTGCAGATGGGGGCGATGGCATGAGCAGCAGCACCTACACGCCCATCGACCTGTCCCGCTTGCCGCCGCCCCAGGTGGTGGAGGCGCTGGATTACGAACAGATCCTCGCCGAGCGCAAGGCCTACATGGTTTCGCTCTGGCCCGCCGCCGAGCAGGCGGACATCGCCGCGAAACTGGAGCTGGAATCCGAGCCGCTGAACAAGCTGCTCCAGGAGAACGCCTACCGCGAGCTGCTGCTGCGCAAACGGGTCAACGAAGCCGCCCTGGCCACGATGTTGGCATTCGCAGAGGGCGAGGATCTGGAGCACGCCGCCGCTCGCGTAGAGGTAGAGCGCCTGGTCATCACCCCGGCCACCGCCAACAGCCCGGCCGTGATGGAGGATGACGACAGCCTGCGTGAGCGCGCCCAGATGGCCTGGGAGGGCCTGAGCTCCGCCGGTGCACGCAACGCCTACATCTTCCACGCCCGCAGCGCCTCCGGCCGGGTCGCCGATGCCAGCGTCCACAGCCCGGCCGGCGCCGAGGTGGTGTTGACAGTGCAGTCCGCCCTGGGTGATGGCGGCACCGATGCCGAGCTGCTGGCCGTCGTGGCGGACTACCTGTCCGACGAGGACCGCCGGCCGGTGGGCGACCGCCTGACGGTGCAAGGCGTGGAGGTGCTGCCGTACAGCATCACCGCCGTGCTGCACATGAACACTGCTGGCCCCGAAGCCGTTGCCGCTCGCGCCGCGGCTGAGGCCAGGTTGGCGGCCGTCATCAACCCACGTAGGCGTATCGGCGCGCGCGTATCCGATTCGCTGCTCAAGGCCGCCCTGCACGTCGAGGGCGTGAGCTGGGTGGAACTGGTGGACTGGGCCGACATAGCGCCCACCTATGCCCAGGCCGCCTATTGCACGGGGTACAGCATCGAGGTGCGGACATGACCGCCGACCTGCTGCCACCCAACGCCACGCCACTGGAGCACCGCGCAGCCCAGGGCCTGGCACAGATCGAGCGGGTACCGATCCCGGTCCGCGACCTGCACGACCCGGACCGCTGTCCGGAGCCGCTGCTGCCGTACCTGGCTTGGGAGCGTTCGGTGGATCGCTGGGATGACGCCTGGCCGGAACGCACCAAGCGGGAGGTCATCAAGGCCAGCCCGTACATCCACCGCCACAAGGGCACCATCGGCGCCCTGCGCCGCGTGGTGGAACCGCTCGGCTACCTGATCCGCATCGTCGAGTGGTGGCAGACCGATCCGCCCGGCCCACGCGGCACCTTCGAACTGGAGATCGGCACGCTGGGGAACGGCATCAGCGAGGAGCTGTACGACGCCCTGGTGCTGTTCATCGAAGACGCCAAGCCGGCCAGCCGCCACATCACCCGCCTGGACATCGCCCTCGACACCCGCGTGCCGGCCTTCTACGGCTGCGCGCTCACCGACGGTGACGTGCTGGACATTCTCCCCTGGCAATCCGCCGATCTCGACATTCATGTCACCGCCTACCACGCGGTGACCGACCACACCAACGACATCCTGGACGTGTACCTCAATGGCTAACGCGAACTCCCAGTTCGGCGGGTTCCTCACCAACGTGGGGGTCGCCAAGCAGACCAACGCCAACGCACTGCAGATTCCCTGGAAAATCACCCGCATGCAGCTGGGTGATGGCGGTGGGGAGCCGACTCAGGCGCCCGACCCGGTGCCACGCCCCGACCAGACCGCGCTGATCCGTGTGGTGCACGACGCGCCGCTGAATGCCCTTTACCCGTCGCCGGACGATCCCGGCGTGCTGATCGCAGAACTGGTGCTGCCGCCCAACATCGGTGGGTTCTGGATTCGGGAGACCGCGCTGCGCGATGCCGATGGCGACCTGATCGCCGTCGCTGCACCGGCGCCCAGCTACAAGCCGCAGCTCAACCAGGGCAGTGGTCGGACCCAGACCATCCGCATGCACGTGGTGTTCGGGAACACGGCGAATGTGCAGCTGAAGATCGACCCGTCGATCGTGCTGGCGACGCGGGAGTATGTCGACAGGCGAGACAGCGAACGTCAGCCCCTCAATGCCCGGCTGACTACCTTGGCCCAGCAGGTGATGGCTGCGAATCAGTTGATCTACTCGACCGGGCCGGACGAGTTCGGAATGACGGCATTCCCGACCTTCGCCCGCGAGCTGATCGCGGCTGACACCCCGGCGAAGGCACGCGCAAAGCTGGAACTGCGCAGCGCTGCGTTACTGGATGCCACGACGTCGGTGACAGACCGGACGGTGGGCCGGGCAGTGCGCATGGGCGACCTCGGGTTTGGCCAGATGACCGGCCCCGTCAACGAGGTGGACTTCAACAACCTGCCGACGCAATACCCCTACAGCGGCCGACTGCCGAATCTGTATGGTGGCGTCACCGCAAAGAACAGTCCAAAGGCCGGTGAGTTCTTCTGGTATCTCCACCAGCACCTCCGCACAGCAAGCGATGGGACAACCTCGGTGCTGCAGGTGGCGTTCCCCTACCGGGCAACGGTCGATGGATTCTGGTTTCGTAGCCGTTACCAGAACACCTGGTCGACATGGGAAGAGATCAAGTGCGCCCGCCAGCTTGCCGAGATTTACGCGCCGTTGGCCTCACCGGCATTTACCGGCACGCCGACTGCGCCAACTGCACCGGCCGGAACGAACAGTGCACAGATCGCCACCACGGCATTTGTGCGCGCGGCCATTGCCGCCCTGGTCGGTTCCTCGCCTGCGGCACTCGATACCCTCAACGAACTAGCGGCCGCCCTGGGCAACGATCCCAACTTCGCGACCACCATGACCAATGCCCTGGCCGGAAAACTGGGCAAAACCGAAACGGCCGCCAAAGCGGCAGCATTGGCCTCCAGCATCATTATCAACGGGGTACCAGTAAACGCTGGGTCGAATGTCAGCATCAGCGCGGATGCGACTGCCGCCTCGGTGCTGGCCGCTATGGCAGCGGCGGGGATAGGCGGGGTGGGAACGTATGCCTTCGCCATACGGACCGCGGGGACGACCGCACCGGGAGCGACTGTGGCGGGGTCGGTCTTGCAGTACTCAAGCACCTCGGAATCGGGGTCCAACACCCCGTTGCCCGGCACTTGGCGGGCGATGGGTTATGGACTGGAATTTGATGCCACCCTGTACTTGAGGATTGCCTGATGGAAGTACGGTCTCCACGATTCAACAGTCATGGAACTTTTGATTGCGAAGTTTACGACCCGGCATATGGCTGGATTCCATTCACTACCTCGCCAGATGATCCCGAGGCGCATGGACGCGACCTCCATGCACGCATCCTGGCTGGGGAGTTCGGCGATATCGAACCTTACATCGAGCCTGATCCCGTACCGCCGACGCTTGGGCAGATCCAGGACCTGCGCCGCGCCGCCTACGCCGCCGAGTCCGACCCCCTCCGCAACGAGGCCGACTATGACGCCCTGGTGAGCGGCACCGAACCCGACTACACCGCCTGGATGGCGGCGGTCGAGGCGATCAAGGCCCGCTATCCGCTGCCCGAGTTGTAACCACCCCCGCTACAACCCCCGCCAGTCGCTCCCGCCACGCGCGCGCGTCACCCTGCGCAGGACTACCCACTCCTGCGCAGGTTTGCCCAATGACCGATCACCATCACGGCGTCCGGGTCCTCGAAATCAACGAGGGCTCGCGCCCGATCCGCACCGTCTCCACCGCCACTGTCGGCATGATTTGCACCGGCTCCGACGCCGACGAAACCGTTTTCCCCCTCAACAAGCCCGTGCTGCTCACCGACGTGCTGCGCGCGTCCGGCTCGGCCGGCGAGATGGGCACCCTGGCCCGCAGCCTGGATGCCATCGCCGACAACGCCAGCCCGGTCACCGTGGTGGTGCGCGTGGCGGACGGCGAAGGCGCCGACGACGAAGCCAAGGCCGCCGACCAGGCCGTCAAGATCATCGGCGGCGTGACGCCCACCGGCGAGTACACCGGCCTCAAGGCGCTGCTGGCGGCTGAATCGCAGCTGGGCGTGCGTCCGCGCATCCTGGGCGTGCCGGGTCTGGACACCCTGCCGGTCACCACCGAGCTGATCAGCATCGCCCAGAAGCTGCGCGGCTTCGCCTATGCCAGCTGCATGGGCGCGGAGACCGTCTCCGACGCCATTGCCTACCGCGAGGGCTTCGGCGCCCGCGAGCTGATGCTGCTCTGGCCGGACTTCATGGCCTTCGACACCGCCCTGGCAGCCGACATGCCGGCCAGCGCCGTGGCCCGCGCCCTGGGCCTGCGCGCCCAGCTCGACCAGCAGATCGGCTGGCACAAGACCCTCTCCAACATGCCGGTCAACGGCGTGACCGGCATCAGCAAGCCGGTGTTCTGGGACCTGCAGAACCCCGCCACCGACGCCGGCCTGCTCAACGGCAGCGAAGTCACCACCCTGATCCGCCGCGATGGATTCCGCTTCTGGGGCTCGCGTACCTGCAGCGCTGACCCCTTGTTCGCCTTCGAGAACTACACCCGCACCGCCCAGGTGCTGGCCGACACCATGGCCGAGGCGCAGTTCTGGGCGATGGACAAGCCCATGCACCCGTCGCTGGTCAAGGACATGCTGGAAAGCATCAACGCCAAGTTCCGCGAGCTGGTCCGGGGTGGGTACCTGATCGGCGGCGAGGCCTGGTTCGATGAGTCCGCCAACGACAAGGACACCCTCAAGGCCGGCAAGCTGTTCCTGGATTACGACTACACCCCCGTGCCGCCGCTGGAAGACCTGACCCTGCGTCAGCGCATCACCGACCGCCACCTCATCAACTTCGCGGCCGGCATCAAGGCCTGACAGGAGATCGCCCATGGCTATGCCCAAGAAACTCAAATCCATGCTGCTCTTCAACGAGGGCAACAGCTACGTCGGGCAGTGCGCTTCCGTCACGCTGCCCAAGCTCGGCCGCAAGTTCGAGTCCTGGCGCGGCGCGGGAATGGATGGCCCCGTCAAGGTCGACCTCGGCCACAGCGACGACGGCATCCAGCTGGAATGGACCCTCGGCGGCTGGGACCTGACCGCCCTCAAGCAGTTCGGCGCTACCAAGATCGACGGCGCCATGCTGCGCTTCAGCGGCTCGGTGCAACGCGACGACACCGGCGAAGTGAGCGCCGTGGAAGTGGTAGTGCGTGGTCGCCACGAGGAGATCGACTTCGGTGAGAGCAAGTCCGGCGAGGACACCGAGCACAAGTACGTCACCACCTGCAGCTACTACAAGCTGACCATCGGCGGCGAAGTGGTGATCGAAATCGACCTCCTCAACTTCATCTTCAACGTCGGCGGCGACGACCGTCTGGCCGCCCACCGCCAGGCCCTCGGCCTGTAAACCCCACCCAGGCGCCGCCGGCGACGGCGGCCTACCCACTCAAGGAATCCAATCATGGCCAAGCAAGAAACCACCGCCGCCCTCGACCAGACCGAGGCCAAGAAGAACCCCAACCAGGAAACCGTGCCCCTGGACAGCCCCATCCAGCGCGGCGAGCAGACCATCAATGAGGTCCTGGTGCGCAAGCCCATGGCCGGCGAACTGCGCGGCGTCTCGCTCCAGGACTTGCTCCAGATGGACGTGCTGGCCCTGCGCCGGGTGCTGCCGCGCATCACCATCCCCACCCTGACCGAGAACGAAATCAGCCGCATGGACCCGGCAGACCTGACTCAGTTGGGCGTCGCGGTGACCGGTTTTTTGGTGCAGAAGCGCTTCAAGGAGGAGGCCTCCCTCACCGCGTAGAAGACGCCATGGCGGACATCGCCCTGGTGTTTCACTGGGGGCCGGCGGACCTCAATCCGCTGCCCCTGTCCGAACTGATGGAATGGCGGGAACAGGCCCGCCGGAGAGTCGACCCCGATGGCGCGTGATCTGAAACTGGCAGTCGTGCTGCAGGCCGTGGACCGGGCCACCCGCCCGATCCGCAACGTGATGCAGGGCAGCGAAGGCATGGCCCGGCAACTCAAGGCCAGCCGCGAAGCGCTCAAGGGGTTACAGGGGCAGCAGCGGGACATCAGCAGCTTCCGGCAGCTCAAGAGCGCCGCGCAGCAGACCGGTCACGCGCTCCAGGAGCAACAGGCCGAGGTGCGCCGGCTGTCCCAACAGCTGGCCGCGACCAACAAGCCCACCCGGCAGATGCGCCAGGAATTCCAGCAGGCGGTGCGTCAGGCGCAACGCCTCAAGCAGCAGCACCAGGGCCAGCAGCAGGAACTGCACGGCTTGCGCACCCGACTGCAACAGGCCGGCATCGGCACGCGCAACCTGGGCGAGCATGAGCAGCGGCTGCGCCGGCAGATGGCCGAGGCCAACCAGGACATCACCGACCAGACCGAACGCCTGCGCAAGCTCGGCCAGCAGCAGAAGCGCCTGGCCGAGGCCAAGGCCAGCTATGAGAAAGCGCAAGGTCTGGCCGGCAGCATAGCCGCCACCGGCGCCGCCGGGGTGGCCAGCGGCACCGGCATTCTGTACGCGGGCGCCCGTCTGATGGCCCCGCAGATGGCCGCCGATCAGCAGGGCGGGATCATCGCCGCGCAGACGGGCGAAGGCCGCGAGCAGGCCACCCGCTACACCCAGATCATCCAGAGCATCCGCACCGAGGGCGTCAGCGACGACATGGCCGCCATCGGTGCCGCCGTGGGCGCGGTGCGCAGCACCCTGGGCGCCCTGGGCGAAGTGGGGGATGACGAACTGCAACGCATCAGCCGCCGCGCCCTGGACATGAGCGCCGTGCTGGGCGGCGACGTGGCGGAGAACATCCAGGTGGCCGCGATCATGATGCAGAACGGACTGGCCAAGAACAGCGACGAGGCGCTGGACCTGCTCACCCGGGGCATGCAGTCCGTCTCCACGCAGATGCGCGGCGAGCTGCCCGAAATCCTGCACGAGTATTCGACGCACTTCCGGGGCATGGGCTTCGACGGCCAGGAGGCCATGAGCCTGCTGGTGGAGATGGCCAAGCAGGGCAAGTTCGCCCTGGACAAGACCGGCGACGCCATCAAGGAATTCAGCATCCGCGGCTCGGACATGAGCAAGGCCAGCCAGGAGGCCTACGAGAGCATCGGCCTGGACGCCGAGGCGATGTCCTCGGCCATCGCAGGCGGCGGTGATGGTGCCCAGCGCGCCCTGCAAACCACCGCCAAGGCGCTGCTGGCCATCACCGACCCCGCCGAGCGCGCCAATGCCGCCATCGCCCTGTTCGGCACGCCGGTCGAAGACCTGGCCGTCGACCAGATCCCCGACTTCCTGAAAGCCCTGTCGCGCTCCAGGAACAACCTCGGGCAGGTGGAAGGCGCCGCCGAAGGACTGGGCACCGTGCTGCGCGACGACCTGCGCGGCGACATCGCCAAGTTGGGCGGCGCCTGGACCAACCTCACCTCGACCATGATGCGCGACCAGAACGGCCCACTGCGCCAGCTGACCCAGGGCATCACCCGCATCGTCGGCCGCGTCCGCGAGTGGATCGCCGCGAACCCCACCCTGGCCGCCAACATCGTCAAGACCGCTGCCGGGCTGGGCATCCTGATGGCCGCCGGCGGTGGCCTGGCCCTGGTGCTGGCCAGCGTGCTCGGCCCCATCGCCATGGTCAGCTACGGCATGAGCGTGCTGCGCTTCGGCGCTGCTCGCTTCCTCGGCCCATTGATCAGCCTGGGCCGTACGGCGCTGCCGATGGCCGCCAAGGGCGTGCTGCTGCTCGGCAAGGCGCTGCTGATGACCCCGCTCGGCTGGATCATCGGCGCTATCGCTCTGATCGCGGGCGGCGCCTACCTGATCTGGAAGAACTGGGGCACCCTGGGGCCGAAGTTCGCCGCCCTCTGGGAGGGCCTGAAAGCCGGCGCGCTGGGCCTGTGGGAGGAACTGAAGGCAGGCTTCAGCGGCGGCCTGGCCGGCATCGCCGCCACCATCGTCAACTTCAGCCCGCTGGGCGCGTTCTACAGTGCGTTCGCCGGCGTGCTGGACTGGTTCGGCATCGAGCTACCGGGGCGCTTCACCGAGTTCGGTGGCATGCTCCTGGACGGCATGGTCAACGGCATCACCAGCCGGCTGGGCGCGGTCAAGGAGGCCATCACCGGCGCGGCCAGCTCGGCCATCGGCTGGTTCAAGGAAACCCTGGGCATTCACTCACCCTCGCGGGTGTTCGCCGAACTGGGCGGCCACACCATGGACGGCCTGCAGAAAGGCATCGTCCAGAGCGAAGGCGGCCCGCTATCGGCCGTGGGCGACATGAGCAAGCGCTTGGCCGCCGCCGGCGCGCTGACCCTGGCCGCCTCCGGTCCGCTGCTGGCCGACGAGCCGATCCGCATCGACAACCGCGCCCCGCTGAGCCCGGCCAGCCTGAGCGCACCGGCGCCGACGACGGTGAGCAACACCTACCAGATCACCATCCACGCCGCGCCCGGCATGGATGCCCAGGCCATCGCCCAGGCCGTGGCCGCCGAGCTGGACCGCCGCGAACGCGCCCGGGCCGCCCGCAGCCGCAGCAGCCTGCACGACCAGGAGTAACCGACCCATGATGATGGCCCTCGGCCTGTTCGTCTTCTCGCTGGAGACGCTGGCCTATCAGGATTTTCAGCGACAAACCGCCTGGGTCCACGGCAAGACCAGCCGCGTTGGCACCAACCCGGCGCGGCAGTTCCAGGGCCGTGACGACGACACCATCACCCTGTCCGGCGTGCTGCTGCCGGGCCTCGCCGGCACCGCGCTGAGCCTCGACGCGCTGCGCGCTATGGGCGACACCGGCAAAGCCTGGCCACTGATCGAGGGCACCGGGAAAATCTACGGCGTGTGGATCATCGAGGGCATGCAGGAAACCCGCACGCTGTTCTTCCGCGACGGCGCCGCGCGCCGCATCGAGTTCACCCTCACCCTGCAGCGCATCGATGACGGCAGCATCGACCTGCTGGGCACCGCCACCCAGGCCGGCTTCGGCCTGCTGCAGGGCCGCCGGCTATGATCGAGGCCGCCCGCAAGCAGCTGGCCTACGCCCGGCCCCTCTGCCGTCTGGTGGTCAACGGCACCGACATCACCGCCGCGGTGGAAAAGCGCCTGGTCGAGCTGACCCTGACCGACAACCGGGGCATGGAGGCAGACCAGCTCGACGTGGCCCTCAGCGACCACGACGGCAAGCTGGCCATCCCCCCGCGCGGCGCCGAGCTGCGCCTGTGGCTGGGCTGGAGCGACAGCGGCCTGGTGGACAAGGGCACCTTCACCGTGGACGAGCTGGAGCACAGCGGCGCGCCGGATACCCTGAGCATTCGCGCCCGCTCGGCCGACCTGCGCGGCGACCTGAAAACCCGCCGCGAACAGAGCTGGCACGCCACCACCCTGGGCGCGGTGCTGTCCGCCATCGCGTCGCGCCACAACCTCAAGCCCCAGGTGGAAGCGAGCCTGGCCGCCGTGCCCATCGCGCACCTGGACCAGGCCAACGAATCCGACGCCAACCTGCTCACCCGCCTGGGCCACGAGCATGACGCCATCGCCGCCATCAAGGCCGGGCGCCTGCTGTTCATGCCGGTGGGCGGCGCCAGTACCGCCGGCGGGCTGGCCCTGCCCCACGTCACCCTGACCCGTGAAGACGGCGACCAGCACCGCTACCTGGAAGCCGACCGCGACAGCTACAGCGGCGCGCGCGCCTACTACTACAACCCCGGCAGCACCAAGAAGCAGGAGGCCATCGCCGGCGCCGACGGCAACCTCAAGGACCTGCGCCACAGCTACGCCGACCGCGAGGCGGCGTTGAGCGCCGCCCGCGCCGAATGGACCCGCCTGCAACGCGGTACCGCCACGCTCAGCTACACTCTGGCCAAGGGCCGCCCGGACCTGGTACCGGACCAGACGTTCAGCCTCACCGGCGTGAAGGACGAGATCGGCGCCCTCATCTGGCTCGGTCGCAGCCTGATCCACAGCTACCGGCCCGAGGCGTACACCACCAGCCTGGAGCTGGAGTCCCAATTGCCGGACGAACAGATCGCCGACCTGCTGGACAGCGGCGAGGGCTACACGGGCGTGCGCGCCTACTACCGCGACGCCAGCGGGCAGCAGAAATACGAAATGTCGGGACGGGGCGGGAATGTGCTGCGGCTCAAGCAGCTGTACAGCGGGCAGGCGGCGGCACGGAGGGCGGTGGAGCGGGAGTGGTCAAGACTGCAAAACGACGAGGAACACACTAGTCGGAGCTAGCTCAAAAAAGATCAACGGCGTATCCTGTCGCCCATGAGAACAGGAGGCTCCCTCATGGCCACTGCAAAGAAAGTCGTCCAGCCGCAGCGCAAGGCAATCGGCAAGGTGCTCACCTACAAGGACGTGGTTCGCGCTGCTCAAGACGGGCAAAAGTCCTTCGAGCATTTCGTCGCGACCGGAAAACTACCTGTCGACAAGTAGGAATCAATGCCGTCGGTAAAGGTTTCGGATCTTTTCAAGGAAGTTTCCGACTGGTACGCGTTCTACACGGTCTTTCACGACTACAAACTTTTCGGTGATCTCCCCGATTTTTTCGGACGAGATGAACCTCTCGATTTGGCCGACATGCGCCATATCCACCTCGCCAGGACAGCCAAAATTCAGGCCCGGTGGTCACGAGAGAAACGGCAATTCAATCGAACCACCCCCATCGGTGAGCCAGAAAACGATTACTGGCTCATCTATGCCTACGACGACGTCGCTGAGGAATACCTGCTCCTGACTATCACAGGTCCAGATGCGCACAATCGCAAGGAATGGGGCTCCTACCTGCGGACAATCTTGGCGGAGATCGTGGAGCCTTGGATATTGGGCCGGTGGACTTACCCAGACATCGATTAGCGTCTGAGCAAATAGAGATGGCCATGTCCCTTCCGCCTCGATAAACTGGCCCCCTATTTGAACGGATGCCCCATGTCTATTGCCCCTTCTTTCGTTACACCTCTGCGCTACCCCGGCGGTAAAGGCCGTCTGGGAGCCTGGCTTTCCGAGCTCCTGGAGCACAACGGGCTGACGGGTGGACTGTACGTCGAGCCGTATGCCGGAGGCGCCGGCGCCGCCATGTACCTGCTGGCGAACAATCATGTTGAGCGCATTGCGATCAATGATATCGATCCCGTGGTGCATGCCTTCTGGTGGGCCGTGCTCAACGATACGGAACGCCTCGTGGACAAGGTCCTGGACACGCCCGTGACCATGGAGACCTGGCATCAGCAGCGCGAAGTGATTGCCAACGCAGCCACACATGACCTTACGACGTTAGGGTTCGCCACCTTCTTTCTGAACCGCACCAACCGCTCGGGCATGATCAAGGGTGGCGTGATTGGCGGGCAGAAGCAGACGGGAAAATACCTGATCGACGCTCGCTACAAGAAAGAGCAGTTGGCAGAGAGAATTGCGCGGATTGGCTCGATGCGGGACCGAATCCAGCTGTTCAACATCGACGCTCTCGAACTGCTCCGCCACCCCGAGCTTGATCTGAACAACCGATCACTGATCTACCTGGACCCGCCCTACTACGAAAAGGGCAGCCAGTTGTACCGAAACCATTACAAGCCCGACGACCATCAAGAAATTGCGCAGGCTGTAATGGCCATCGAAACGCCTTGGCTCGTCACATATGACAACTGCGACGAGATCAAGGGGCTATACAGCGAGGCGCAAGGGGTGGAGTTCTCCCTGCATTACTCCACCAACATGTTGAGACCTAAAGCTACCGAGGCAATGTTCTACGGAAATCTCCGTCTGCACTCCGCCCCCACACTTAGGCGCTAGACGCATCATCCGCAAGCAAGTACCTGATCAAAGGAGAAAGCTTGTTTGCGACATCACGCGCTTCGAGCTGAACAAATACATGCTGGTCATTATGAGCAACAAGATTTAGCAGGATTCTTGGCACGGAATTTTGATTTGATAATGACGTACGCAGCTGGATGTCGGATATGGTTTTTTCACAATCCACTGCAAATTTCAATATTTTATCAAGCGAAGGAACCGCACCCTGCTGAGCATACTTCGAAATGCAAGACCCCCAGCTACCAACCCTTTTCATTCTATAAATAAGAGCTATCTCTAGTAGCGATCTGAGAAGCAGCCCCGTTGCGTATGGGAAGTCTTCAGGCCTAATAGTTTGAAGCTCCTCCAGCAAGGCTGTTGCCTTATCATTTCCGATATTAGATGAGATATCGTCCGGAAGCGCCGACTCTCGCGGCCTTTTCTTAGGCTTGGGCGGCTGCCTCTTAGCCTGGGCTTTGGGCTGAGGATTTTGTGGAAGTTTTGGCAGAGCCGGAATTTCCGGAACCAACTCTTTTGCCGAAACAGAACTCTCAGTACGCGCGGGTTTAAGCTCCTGAGGAAGCTCAGACAAATAGTGCCTTACGCCATCAGCGTCATTTAGAGTACGACTGGTAAGGCGAGCCTTGTCCTGCCCAGAAAGCTGCGGTATTGAGTCGTATACAAAACGCTTGAGTACAGGCTCAATAGTCTCCTTTGTCCAGCAGAAACTAACCCACCCATCGTCACCAATGGACACAGCACCCAGCTCATCGCTCGTAACCTTGCTTTGGAGGAGCCTTCTCAAGGCTTCAATAGGGAACTTGTCCATATTGCTTTCAATTATTTCCCTTTCCTCTTTACCCCAACTCAGACCAAGGAAAAGGTCAAACATGCGAGCCTCTTGAATACAATCCTTCAGATCCAGCTCGGCAAGCCCAGTGTCCTCCATAACGTCAGCCATTTCTTGGCCTTCTGCAAACGCGTTGATCGCGAAGCGACCTTGAGCATACCTTGACCAGCTTATCACCGGTGCCTCATTAAGGTGCCTCGATGCAAGTAACTGCATTGCAGCCTGCCTAGAAGGAGCAACCACAACCGGGATTTTTTCAAAGCTAGCCTTATATGGCTGAGCAGCGAGAGCCCACTTTTTTACGTAGCGAAGATGCTTGTCCGGAGCCTTCTCAGGGTCGAGCAGAGCCTTGCACGCTGCAAGCCTCCTGTTGCCTTCGATTGCAATATATCCTCTGACTCCCTTCCTGATTACGACAATGCGCTGGTCCGGATAAAATCCAGACTTGGCGATCGACTTAATCATTTCCCTGACCTTGCCCATATTAAATATTTCTTCCAGCACCTGACTTTGCGTAGCATCGTCGGGCAGGCCCGGAAGGCGAGGATTCTTGGGATCAAGATCAATACTTGAAGGAGAGAGTGAAAATGTTTCCCAAGTCTCATAACCCATAAACTACCACTCCATTAAAAAAAGCTAGCCTACCCATCAGTGCATTTTTTTGAATTAAAAGAGAAATTCCTTCAGCCTCTCTTAACCCACTGCAAGGCACTAAGAACTTCACCAGTCTGGCAATCCACAAGATCATCAATAATCCGATCCAGACGGAACGTCCGCTCAGCACCACGCTCGTGGCACTCGCCCTTAAGATAAGTTGGCGTAACGGAGTGAACGGTAACGCGGCGCAGAGTGACAACGCCGTCAGCATCACGATATTTGAACTCGACTTCTCCAATGCTCCATCCGGTGCGAATGGCGCGGGTCTTGGCTTTAGGAGAGGCTGGCTTAACCGAAGAAGCAGACTGCTTGGCGAGGGTTTCTTCTATCGCGCCGGGCACTGCGGCGGCATAAGCAGCCATTGCCAGCGAAAGCAAGCAAGCCAGTAGGACCCACCCCCAGCCAATTCCGTCGGCACCTTCGCCTGGGAAAAGCATCCACACGAGAGCTGATGAGATGAGCACGGCAATACCAATTGAAACCCCATGCCGGCGCAACTTCCCGGAGCCATCAACCGACATCAACCAGTAGTTCGCATACCACACACTAGCGAAGCTACCTATGACCGAGGCAGCGGCAAGAAACTCTTTCACACAACACTCCCTGTACTTCTTACCTAGCGAAAAGCGACAACCCAAGAGCTCGACAAGCTGGCACATGTTCTTAACGGGAACAGATCATGCCAGCCTTTTGATATCAGCGACAACGGCCTCAAGCTCCTGGAGGCGCTGCTCAAGGGCTTTCAGCCGTTTCTTTTCCTCAGCAGCGCTCTGTATCTCTCGCTGGGCGTCCTCATCCAGGGCGCGGTACAGCTCCAGGATTGCCTGCTCACGGGGGTTCGCAGGCTCGGATGATGCGGCGGTGGCCTGCGCGCTTTGGCCGCGCAGCATCGGACCCTCGCCTGTCAGCAGCCAGTCAATCGAAATTCCCAATTGGGACCCAAGGGTGATCAGTGCATCAGGCCGTGGCTCTCGATGACCACCGGCCCAGTTCTGAAGGGAGCTGTAGGAGATTCCGCAGCGATCTGCGGCCTGTTTCAGGCTTAGTCCAAGCGCATCAACTGCTTCTCTAATTCGCTTTCCAATTCCCATATGGGAAAATTCCTCTTGACGAATCCCATTTGGGAATCTAAGGTGCGTCGCATTGGGAACATATTAGCCAAGCGAGACCCTTGGAACCATGAATAAGCGCCAGATCCAAGCCCGACTTATTGAGCAAGGCCTCAGTTTTCGTCAGTTCGCGCTGACCAAAGGTTACGAGCCGCGCACGGTGACCCAGACGGTCGAACGCTGGGCCGGCTCTGAAACCCTGCCCAATGGGCGCATCGCCTTCTCCGTCATGCGCGACCTCTCGACTCAGATCGGCGTGGAGCTGATCCCCGGCCTGCTGGATCACCCCTTCGCCAAGGCCTGCTGAACCTAGCCCTTGGCCATTACCGGGAAAACGAGAAGATGAAGCGCCCGATCCTTGAAACCCGCCGCCAAGTCATGAGTGCCGTGGTGTGTACCTACCCCGGCGGCCGCGAGTGCGCCGCCGCCCGCCTGGGCCTGCCGCTCAAGCGCCTGGACAACCAGGTCTATGAGAACGCCGGCGCCCAGCCGCTGAATGACGCCCAGTTGCACCTGCTGGAGCAGACCACCGGCACCACCCACCTGCCCGACTACATCTGCGCGCTGTATGGCGGCGTGTTCGTGCCCATGCCCGAGCAGGGCGAGCTGGACAACGTGGAGCTGTTCGAGCGCGCCCTGAACACCCAGGCCAAGCGCGGCCGGGTGGATCAGCTGATCGTCCAGGCGCTGGATGACGGCCTGATCGACGAGGCCGAGCTCGCCGAGATCGTGGCCGCCCACCGGGTACACATTGCGGCGCGGCATTCCGAAATCGGCGCCGTGATCACCCTGCACCGCAAACAGAACGACCAATAAATCCGGCGCCAAGGCGCCCCTGTTTTACCGGCCCGGCCGGAGCCGTTGGGGAGAGCAGTTTGAGTACCTACAAACTCGTATGCCCGCATTGCCACGGGCGCATGCGGATCAGGACCAGCGATGGTCAACACATATTCCTGCGCATCGCCTACCTGCAGTGCACCAATGAGGCGTGCGGCTGGTCGGTGCGGGCCGAGTTCCAGATGACCCACGAGCTCAGCCCTTCCGGCATGGCCAACCCGACCGTGCGCCTGCCGGTGGCGCCCACCACCCTGCGCCGGCAAGCCATGCAGCGGGACGACGAACAGCAACTGGACCTGATCGACACACTGGAGGCCGCCCATGGATAACCACAACGACTACCAGGAGCAGATGACCGACGCGGCCCGGCAGTTCGTGGCCCGCCACCGCGACGAACACCTGGGCAACGACCAGCAGTTGTTCGAGCGCACCACGGACTACCTGGTGACCTCGCTGGACGTGCCGGCCTTCATGGCGCCGCGCCTGGCGCACCTGGCCATGAGCCCGCCGCCGGAAAAGCCAGTCCTCTTGGGCTGGGACATCGGCACCGCTTAATCCGAACCCCTTGAGCCCATGCCCGCCTTTCCGTGGGCAGGGGATTGCTACGCCCGAATTTCAGGTGCAACCCATGAGCAGTACGCAAATCACCGTTTCAATCCAGCTCTCGCCCACCCAGGCCGAGGCCTACCTGGCCTGGGTGGTTCGCCAGTACGAGTTGGCCATGACCGAAGTCTGGTATTCCGACCGCTACCGCAAGGTGCCGGAAGGCATGCGCGGCCCGGCCGTGCTGCGCGACCACCCCTACATCGCCGGCTTGAACCGCACGGCGCGCGAGCTGCGCAAGCAGGTGCGGGCATGAAGAGCATGGACCGAGAGATCCGCGCCGAGGTGCTGCGCCGGCTGGAGAGCGACTACGGCCTGCGCCCCGTCACTGGCACCCACTACCTGCGCAAGGGTGAATGCCCGGCCTGCGGCAAGCGGGAGCTGTATGCGCGTCAGGACGAGCCCTGGTTCATCAAGTGCGGCCGCGAGAGCAAGTGCGGCCAGATGTGGCACGTAAAGGAACTGTTCGAGGATCTGTTCGACGACTGGAGCAAGCGCGCCCCGGCCACCGAGCAGGATCCGCTCGCCACTGCCCGCTCCTACCTGACCTTTGCCCGCGGCTTCGATCTGAGCCTGATCAATGGCTGGTTTACCCAGGAAAACTACTGGGACCGTGACCTTAGCATCGGCAGCGCCACGGTGCGCTTCGCCCTGGAGAAAGGCGGCTACTGGGAACGCCTGATCGACCGGCCGCACCGCTTCGGCAAGAAGAAGGCGCGTTTTGCGCCTGGGCAGAGTCCACGCGGCTACTGGTGGTGTCCGCCTTGTGTGGATCTGCTGGCCGTGGATGAGCTGTGGATTGTCGAGGGGATCTTCGACGCCATCGCCCTACTCCACCATGGCATCGCCGCCGTAGCGGCTATGGGCAGTGGCTACTACCCCGAGGAATCCCTCAAGGCGCTCCGCACCCTGCGCGCCGAGCCCGACAGCAAGCTGCCGAAGCTGGTCTGGGCGCTGGACAACGAGCCGGGCGCACACCGCTTCACCCGTAAGCACGCCAAGCTGGCCCGCGAGCTGGGCTTCCACTGCGAGGCCGCGCAGATTCCCCAGCGCGAGCGCAAGCACGACTGGAACGACCTGCATCAGCGCTGGCAATTCATCGAGGACGCTGAGAAGCGCACTGAGCAGATCGAGCGCGACCTCAAGGAGGCCCGTCACCACGGTGCGCTGCTGCTGGCTGAGAGCGCCGAAGAGAAGGGTGTGCTGATGTACCAATGGCGCGAGCGCCACGAATTTCACTTCGGCTTCGACAGCCGCCTGTACTGGTTCAAGCTCGACCTGGAGCGCTTCAACAAGGCCCTGCAGGCCCTGGAAGAAAGCGACGAAGCCGAGGACCGTGCGCTCACCGACCGACAGATGCGCGCCAAGGCGCTACGCCAGGCCGGCGCGGTGGTGGAGATCGCCAACTGCTACCCGCAGGCGCTGTATTTCCAACGCAACGAGGTGACAGACGAGAGCTGGTATTACTTCCGCATCGACTTTCCCCATGACGCGCCCAGCGTGCGTAACACCTTCACGGGTGGCCAGGTGGCGGCGGCCTCGGAGTTCAAGAAGCGCTTGCTGGGCATGGCGGCCGGCGCGGTGTTCACCGGTACCGGCTCGCAGCTGGACCGCATCATGAAGGAACAGCTTTACGCGCTGAAAACCGTCGAGACCATCGACTTCATCGGCTACAGCAAGAACCACGGCGCCTACGTGTTCGGCGACCTGGCCGTGCGCGGCGGCATCGTCGAGAAGGCCAACGACGAGGATTACTTCGAGTTCGGCAAGCTGCGCCTCAAGACGCTGCAGAAGTCCATCCGCCTGGAGCTGGCCCTGTCCGACGAGGGCTACCGCAGCGAGTGGCTGGACTGGCTGTGGACCTGTTTCGGCGCCAAGGGCGTGATCGCGCTGGCCTTCTGGTTCGGCTCGCTGTTCGCCGAGCAGATCCGCGCGGAGTTCCAGTCCTTCCCGTTCCTGGAAGTGACCGGCGAGGCCGGCGCGGGCAAATCCACCCTGCTGATGTTCCTGTGGAAGCTGTTCGGCCGCCCGGACGAGGAAGGCAAGGACCCCTCGAAGATGTCCAAGGCCGGTCTGCGCCGCTGGCTCGCCCAGGTGAGCGGCATGCCGCTGGTGATGCTGGAAGCCGACCGCAGCGACGTGGCCGGCAGCGGCCACGGCAAGGCGTTCGACTGGGACGAGTTCAAGCCGATGTTCAACGGCGGCTCGCTGGGCGTGACCGGTGTGAAGACCGCCGGCAACGAAACCCACGAGCCGCCCTTCCGGGGCACGCTGGTGATGAGCCAGAACGCGGCGGTGCAGGCCTCCGAGGCCATCATGACCCGCATCGTGAAGCTGCATTTCGTGCGCCCGGAGGTCACCAGCACCAGTCGCGCGGCGGCGGACAACCTCAACCACCTGAGCACCAAGGACGTTTCCCATTTCCTGCTGATGGCAGCGAAGAAGGAGGCCGCCGTCCTGGAGCTGTTCCGCGAGCGGGTGAAGGTCCACGAGACGACCCTGCGCGGCCTGCAGCAGATCCGCGTGGAGCGAATCATCAAGAACCACGCGCAGATGATGGCCCTGGTGGACGCCCTGCGCCTGATCGTGCCTCTCACCGATCACCAGCTGGCCAGCGTGCAGCAGACCCTGATGGGCATGGCCCTGGAGCGGCAGGCGGCGATCAACGCCGACCACCCGCAGGTGGCCGAGTTCTGGGAGGTATACGAGTACCTGGAATCGCTCGGCGACGGCCCGATGGTGAACCACAGCAAGAAGGACGAGCTGATCGCCATCAACCTCAACGAGTTCTGCGAGCGCGCCGCCGAGCACCGCCAGAAGCTGGCCGACGTGAACACCCTGCGCGACCTGCTGCGCGAGAGCCGCCGCCACAAGCTGATCGAGGCCAACAAGAGCGTGGACAGCGCCGTGCGCGCCCACTGGAACCTGAAGAACCCCCTGAGCCCGCGCTGCACCACGGTGAAGTGCTGGGTATTCAAGAAGTGAACCCCGGGCGCGGCAACGCCCGACCCAACTACCCAAGGAGAAGCACCATGCCCCAACAGCTCTACGCCGAGATCCGCAAGAACAGCCGGTACGCCCACCAGGCGCAGCGGCAACGCGAGACTGGCCCCTACCCCTTCCCGGTAACCCTCGCCCCGGAGTGCGACGGCTACGTGGTGCAGGGCGGGTACGGCGGCCAGTACCGGCTGGAGGACGTGCACCTGATCGTCCTGCACGAAGACGGCACCCAGATCCGCATCAGCTGAAACCCACCGGGCGCGGCAACGCCCGGCCACCTACCCAAGGAGAAACACCATGAACCTGCTGAATCGTTTCACCGGCTGGATCGCCCAGGGCCTCGGCCTCGGCGCGCTGGTAACAGCCGCCAACTACGTGCCCGATCTGCTGATGCTGTTTGCGCGCTGAGGAGCCAGCCATGCACACACAACCCATCGGCGCACCCGTTGCCCAGTTGCTGACCCTGATGGCCGTTGCCCTGTGTGGCGTGACGGCCGTATCGGTCTGCCTGGCCATGCTTGCGCTGATCGAGGACCGCCTGCTGGCCGGGCTGTTCGCCGGCGCGGCGGTGGTCCTGGACCTGATCAAGTACGCGGCCTGGCCGCTGGCCCTGGGGCTGCTCGCCCTGGGGCGCCACGGCAGCGCGGTGCTGATGATGGTCTGCGCCCTAATCCTGGGCGGCGTGTCGGGCTGGGCGACCTATGACCGGCTGATGTCCTCGATGCTCGCCGGTCGTGCCCAGCACCAGGCGATCCAGGAGCAGCGCATCACCGACATCGAGGCCGCCCGCCGTGCCGATGAGGCCCGCCTGACCGCGCTGGATGCCGAGGCCCGTTCCGTCCAGGAACAGGCGGCAGCCATGCGCGAGCGCGGAATGGTCAGCAAGGCGCTGCTGCTGGAGACCTCGGCCCTGCGCCGGCTGGATGACCAGCGGGAGCAGGCCCGGGCTCGACTGGAGGCCAGTTCCCGCGAGCTGACCGCGCTGCGCTCGCAGCCGGCCAAGGCGGCCAGCCTGCCGGCGCAACTGGCCACCCTCCTCTGTCTGGGATTCGCGGCGGCACTGGAGATCGTTCCCGCGCTGATTTTCGCGGCGCTGCGCTCGGCCAGACCTGTTCCCCAGCACCGGGAACCGGCGCTGGAGCGCGTCGAGGAAGAGGCAGGCGAGCAAGGCGAGAACGCCCTGCTGGGCGAGCTGCTGGCCATCGTCGGGAAGCTGGAGCCGGGAACCCGTTACGGCACCCGCGACTTCGCCAAGGCGCTGCGCATCGGCAACAGCCGCGCGGTGGCGGCATTCGGTCTCGCGCTGGAGCGCGGGGCCATACGAAAAACGCCCACCGGCTACGTGGTCGCGTAATCGGCAGGCGTTCGAGAGAAGTGGCGCGGGGAGCGGCAACTCCCCGACGCCGAACCTACCCAAGGAGAAACACCATGAATCAACCCAAGGTAAGCGGCGCCAAGGCTAACACAGCCGGCCCCGTGGAAATCATCGCTCGGTTCACCACCGGCACCTACGTGGCCAGGGCAATCGGCCGCAAATGCTCGGCCAGCAACACCATTGGCGCCCGCCAGGCCGCCGAGGCGGTGTGCGCCAAGCTCGGGCTGGACGCAGCAATGCTCCAGGAACAGCCGGATCTGCTCGGCAAACAGCAATCGCTGTTCGTGCATCCGGGGGTGGGGGTATGAACATGCGCACCCGTCCCCCGATGGCCAGCAAGCGGCTGGACCTGCCCTATATCTGCGACATCTGCGGCAACGCCCGTTCGACCGGCAAGCATGCCCGCTGCAGCAAGCTGCGCCAGAAGCGCAAGGACGCCACCTGGGCGGCGATCATGGCCGAGCAGGAAGCGGTGCGCCGCCTGAACAAGGAGGCTCGCCGTGGTTAATCAGCACGCTGCAATCCCTGCGGCCGCTCGCGCCACCGCCCTGCTGGGCGCCGCGCTGTGTCAGCACCGCATCCAGCGTACCCCGGAGCAGCGCGCCCGCGTGCAGGCCCTAGCCGAAATGGCCCGGGCTCTGGGCGCGATCAGCGATGCCGACTGGCAACTGGTGCGGGGGTGCCTGCAATGACCAGCCATCACAAGCCCGTGGAAATGGCCTCCCTCTCCCGCCGCTGCGGGAAGGGAGTCTGGGAGCTGCTGATCTATGCCGCAGACCACGGCTGGCAGATCAGCCTGACCCGAGGCGGCCACCTGCGCCTCACCAAGCCCGGCCGTGGCCCGGTGTTCACCAGCAGCACACCGAGCGACCACCGCGCCTATCTCAATACCCTGGCCATGCTGCGCCGCGCGGACCGCTCGGCACCGCTGCAGCTGACTGCGGATGACGAGGCGAAGCTCGCCCGGGCCGAAGCGCGCTGGCAGGGAGCAATGCGCGAACCGCTGTCCGCCTGGGAACGGGTGGACCTGGAGTTCGAGGGGCGCGACCAGGCGCCTATGTGTTTGTGAGACTGCGCTAGAAAGCGCGCCGCCTGGTTCTAGGGCGCCCCTCGGGGCGCCTTTTTCCGTGGGGCATAGACTCCCCCGCCTTTTCCTGTTCAGGCTGTTTTCATGATCAAGTACGAAGGCGTTGAAGTACGCGGCAACTCGATCCGCGTGTATTTCCGCTACCAGGGCGAGCGTTGCCGCGAACCCTTCCCCGGCCTACCTACTCCCGAAAATCTGGCCCATGCCGAACGGCTGGTGGGCCTGATTACCTACGAAATCAAGCACGGCACGTTCAGCTACGCGCGGCATTTCCCCAACTCGCCCAGGGTGAAGACCAACACACTTGGCCACTACATCGACTTGTGGCTGGACATCAAACGCAACGAGCTGGCCCCTTCTGGCTTCCGGATCTACAGGGGCCGTGCCGAACGGTACATCCGTGCGAAATGGGGCGACCGGCAGGCCGACCAGATCGATCACCTGGATCTGCAGCACTGGGTGCAGACCGAACTGATGCCCATCCTGCACAACAAGACGGTGAAGGAGATCGTCAGCCTGGTGAAGCAGATCTTCCTGCTGTACCGCATGCGCAATCGCATGGCACACGACCCCACCGAGGGGCTGCGCGTGCTGCTGCCGGACCCGGATGATCCCGACCCGTTCGACCGGCGCGAGATCGCGGCAATCCTGAATACGCCGACCGAGCGCGAGCAGGAACGCAACCTGGCGCAGTTCATGATCTGGGCGGGGCCTCGGGTGTCCGAGGCGATTGCGCTGGCCTGGGAGGACGTGGTGGATCTGGAGACAGGCATCGTGCGCCTGCAGCGGTCGCAGGTGCGTGGGCACTACAAGGCAACCAAGACACGCCGCTCCACCCGTGAGCTGAAGCTGCTGCGTCCCGCACGGGAAGCGCTGCAGGCCCAGGCGCGGTTTACCCGCGAGCTGCCGCCGGTGCTCGTGTCGGTAACCGAGCGAGACAACAAGACGGTGCGCGAGCGCAAGCTGCGCTTCGTGTTCCACAACAGCCGCACCGGCGCGGCGCATACCAGTTCGGACATGCTGCTCAAGGGCTGGTGGCGGCCGCACCTGAAGGCGGCCGGGGTGCGCTTTCGCGGCCCGAACAACTGCCGGCATACCTTCGCCAGTCAGTTGCTCAGCAGCGGCGCAGTGCCGTTGGAATGGATTGCGGACCAGATGGGCCACACCTCGACTGACATGATCCGCAAGCACTACGGCAAATGGATCAGCGGGGACGGCCCGGACTTCGTCAGCGTCCTGGAGCGCGCGCTCAATCTGTAATCCGAACGGCATTTCACGGCGGCCACGATCACCAGGATCTGGCCGCTTTTTTTTGCCGTTTCGCCCCGGCTGGTCCCATTTCTGGTCACATTGGCCGAGCGATGAGAAAAATATCTCTATGAATCAATGACTTAGGAGCGAATGTCGCTGTGTTCGAGTCTCTCCGTCCGCACCATCTCCCTTTCGCAACACTTGCCCAAAGCCTGAGAATCAGGCTGACCGGGCACCCTCCTCTGATAATTGAATTACTGCCGGGCACCTCCGCCGAGGCCCGCTTTGTGTATGACATAAAAAGGCCGCTCACGAGAGCGGCCTTTTGCATTGCAGCGGCGAGTTACTCAGCCAGGCGCCAGGTGGTGCCGCCCTTGCCATCCTCCAGGACCACACCCATGGCGGTGAGCTGATCGCGGATACGGTCCGATTCGGCCCAGTTCTTCTCGGCGCGAGCCTGCAGGCGGGCGGCGATCAGCGCTTCCACCTCGGCGCCATCCACCTTTCCTTCGGCGCCAGCCTGCAGGAAGGCGTCCGGCTCCAGCTGCAGCACCCCTAGCAAACCGGCCAGCTCCCGAAGGCGAGCAGCCAACGCGCCAGCAGCATTCAGGTTGTTTTCACGCAGACGGTTGACTTCGCGGATCATCTCGAACAGGACCGAGCAGGCTTCCGGCGAGTTGAAGTCATCGTCCATCGCCGCTGTGAAGCGTGCAACAAATTCCTCGCCGCCCGCCGGCTGTACATCCGGAAGCCCCTTCAGGCCGTTATAGAAACGCTCCAGAGCACCCTTGGCCTCGCGCAGGCTATCTTCGGAGTAGTTGATCGGGCTGCGGTAGTGGCTGGACACCAGCAGGTAACGCACCACTTCCGGGTGATACTTCTCCAGCACCTCACGGATGGTGAAGAAATTGCCCAGGCTCTTGGACATCTTCTCGCCATCCACACGCACTGCACCGGCATGCATCCAGGCATTTGCGTAGGGCTTGCCGGTCGCCGCCTCACTCTGGGCGATCTCGTTTTCGTGATGCGGGAACACCAGATCCGGACCACCGCCGTGGATATCGAAGGTGTCACCCAGACAGCAGGTGGACATCACCGAGCATTCGATATGCCAGCCAGGGCGCCCCGCACCCCACGGCGATTGCCAGCTCGGCTCGCCGGGCTTGGCGCCCTTCCACAGCACGAAATCCAACGGATCCTCCTTGGCCTCGTCCACCTCGATGCGCGCGCCAATTTTCAGGTCTTCGATCTTGCGGCGCGACAGCTTGCCGTAACCCTCGAACTTGCCGACCCGGTAGTACACGTCGCCATTGCCCGGTGCGTAGGCATAGCCTTTATCGATCAGCGTCTGGATCATCGCGAACATGCCGTCGATGTGCCGGGTCGCCCGCGGCTCGAGATCCGGGCGCTGCACGCCGAGGCGCGCTTCATCCTCATGCATCGCCGCGATCATGCGCTCGACCAGCGCCTCGAACGGCTCGCCGTTCTCGTTGGCCCGACGGATGATCTTGTCGTCGATGTCGGTGATGTTGCGCACATAGGTCAGGTCGTAGCCACGGTGGCGCAGCCAGCGGGCCACCACGTCGAAAGCCACCATCACCCGGGCGTGGCCGATGTGACAGAAGTCATAGACCGTCATGCCGCAAACGTACATGCGCACCTGGTTGTCGACCAGCGGCTTGAACGGCTCCTTGGTCTTGCTCAGGGTGTTGTAGATCGACAACGCCATATCAGGCTCCCCAGGAGTCGCGCAGCGTCACGGTGCGATTGAAGACCGGCGCCCCAGGCGTCGAGTCGCGACGGTCCACGCAGAAGTAGCCCTCACGCTCGAACTGGAAACGCTCTTCCGCCACCGCACTGGCCAGCGACGGCTCGGCGCGGCAGCCCTTGAGCACCACCAGGGATTCCGGGTTGATGTTGTCCAGGAAGCTGCCGCCCTCCTCGGTCTTTTCCGGATTCGGCGAACGGAACAGGCGGTCGTACAGGCGCACCTCACACTCGACGCTTTCGGCGGCCGGCACCCAGTGGATCACGCCCTTGACCTTGCGGCCTTCCGGGTTCTTGCCCAGGGTGTTTTTGTCGTAGGAGCAACGCAGTTCGACGATGTTGCCCTCAGCGTCCTTGATCGCCTCGTCGGCGCGGATCACGTAGCTGCCACGCAGGCGCACCTCGCCGCCCGGGATCAGGCGCTTGTAGCCGGCCGGCGGCACTTCTTCGAAATCGCTCGCGTCGATGTAGATCTCGCGGGAGAACGGCAGAACGCGCACGCCCATGTCCAGCTTCGGATGGCGCGGCAGCTCGAGGTTCTCGACCTGGCCTTCCGGATAGTTGGTAATCACCACCTTCAGTGGCTTGAGCACACACATGGCGCGCGCAGCGTTGGCATCCAGGTCTTCACGAATGGCGAATTCCAGCATGCCGATGTCCACCAGGCCGCCCGCGCGGTTGACGCCGATCATGTCGCAGAAGTTGCGGATCGAGGCCGGGGTATAGCCACGGCGGCGAAAGCCGGACAGCGTGGACATGCGCGGGTCGTCCCAGCCATTCACGTGGCCTTCATCGACCAGTTGCTTGAGCTTGCGCTTGCTGGTGATGGTGTAGTTCAGGTTCAGGCGCGCGAATTCGTACTGGCGCGGCTTGGCCGGCACCGGCAGGTTGTCCAGGAACCACTCGTAGAGCGGGCGGTGATCCTCGAACTCCAGGGTGCAGATCGAGTGGGTGATGCCTTCGATGGCGTCCGACTGGCCGTGGGTGAAGTCATAACTCGGATAGATGCACCACTTGTCACCGGTCTGGTGGTGGTGGGCATGACGGATGCGGTAGAGGATCGGGTCGCGCAGGTTCATGTTCGGCGAAGCCATGTCGATCTTCGCACGCAGCGCACGTGCGCCATCCGGGAACTCGCCAGCCTTCATGCGCGCGAACAGGTCGAGGTTTTCCTCCACCGAGCGCTCACGGAACGGACTGTTCCGACCCGGCTCCGTCAGGCTGCCGCGGTATTCGCGGGCCTCGTCGGGGGACAGGTCACAGACATAGGCCTTGCCGGCCTTGATCAGATGGATCGCCCAGTCGTGCAATTGCTCGAAGTAGTCCGACGCGTAATGTTCCTCGCCGGCCCACTGAAAGCCCAGCCAGCGCACGTCTTCCTTGATCGCATCGATGTATTCCTGGTCTTCCTTGGCCGGGTTGGTGTCGTCGAAGCGCAGGTTGCACTGGCCGCCAAACTCTTCGGCCAGGCCGAAGTTCAGACAGATCGACTTGGCATGACCGATATGCAGGTAACCGTTGGGCTCCGGCGGGAAGCGGGTAATGATCGTGCTGTGCTTGCCGCTGTCCAGGTCAGCCTGAACGATGGGACGGAGAAAATTCGCGGCGGCGGGAATCTCGGGCTTGCTCATGGGATCCTTGGACTGACTGCTGCGCGGCCCCGGGTAGGCCGAGCAAAATAAACGCCGTATCATAGCCGAGCTGTCATACACCTGACAGACCTCACTCCCCTGCGACAGAGAGCCCTTGTCATGATCAAGCTGCACACCAATCACGGCACCATCACCCTGCAACTGTTCGCCGACAAGGCGCCGGAAACCGTAGCCAACTTCATCCAGTACGTGAAGGATGGCCATTACGACAACACCATCTTCCACCGCGTGATCGGCAACTTCATGATCCAGGGCGGCGGCTTCGAACCCGGCATGAAGCAGAAGTCCACCCGCGCCCCCATCAAGAACGAAGCCAACAACGGTCTTTCCAACAAGACCGGCACCATCGCCATGGCACGCACCATGGAGCCGCACTCCGCCTCCGCGCAGTTCTTCATCAACGTCAAGGACAACGACTTCCTCGATCACACTGCGCCGACCGTACAGGGCTGGGGCTATGCGGTCTTCGGTGAAGTGGTCGAGGGCATGGATGTGGTCAACAAGATCAAGGCAGTGCAAACCACCATGCGTGGCGGCCACCAGGACGTGCCGGTCGACGACGTGATCATCGAGCGTGCCGAAGTCACCGAATGATCCTGCTGATCTCCGATCTGCATCTTGAAGAGGAACGCCCGGACATCACCCGGGCGTTTCTGCGTTTTCTGCGGGAACGCGCGGTGCAGGCCGACGCCCTGTATATCCTCGGCGACTTCTTCGAGGTCTGGATCGGCGATGACGGCATGACGCCCTTCCAGCACCAGATTGCCGCCGCCCTGTACGAGCTGAGCCAAACCGGCACACGCATCTTCCTGATGCACGGCAACCGCGACTTCATGATCGGCCGGGCGTTCTGCCGCGAGGCGGGCTGCACGCTGCTGAAGGACCCCAGCGTCATCACGCTGGAGAGCGAGCGGGTGCTGCTCATGCACGGCGACAGCCTGTGCACCGCCGATGAAGCCTACATGCGCATGCGCCGCATCCTGCGCAATCCGCTGGCGTTATTCATCCTGCGCCACCTGCCGCTGAGCAAGCGCCGCCAACTGGCGCGCAAGCTGCGCAATGAAAGCCGGGCACAGACCCGCATGAAGACCGCCGAAATCACCGATGTAACACCGGCGGAGGTCGAGCGAGTGATGTCCGAGCACGGCGTACGCACGCTGATTCATGGCCATACCCACCGACCCGACGTCCATACGCTCTCGGTGAATGGGCAGGACGCTCAGCGTATCGTGCTGGGCGACTGGGACAGGCAGGGCTGGGCCCTGCAGATCGACGGCAATGGACGGAGACAGGCGCCCTTCCCGCTGGAGGCGTAAGCCGGACCCTGCGTCCGGCCGCTGCCCTTAAGCCGGCACGCCGCTGTGAAAGCGGAATTCCGCGTCGGGGCTTTCGATCAGCTCCCGCTCCAGTTCGCGGAAGCGCTCGACCGAGCGCTCCACATCGGCCGGCTCGCCGAACTGATAGGCGAACTTCAGATAATTCTGGTAATGCCGCGACTCGGACTGCAGCAAGCCGGCGTAGAACTTGGCCAGCTCCGGGTCCAGATGCGGCACCAGTGCCTCGAAGCGCTCACAGCTTCGCGCCTCGATATAGGCACCCACTACCAGTGTGTCGATCAGCTTGTGCGGCTCCGACGTGCGAACCCCGGCACGCAGCCCGGAGGCATAGCGACTGGCGGACACCGGCCGGACCTCGACCTTGCGCTTCTTGAGGATGCGCAGCACCTGCTCGTGGTGCACCAGCTCTTCGCGCGCCAGCCGCGACATGTAGTTGACCAGATCCAGGCGCTGGTTGTACTTGGCGATCAGGCTCAGCGCGGTCGAAGCGGCCTTGAACTCGCAGTTCTTGTGATCGATCAGCAGGATGTCCTGGTGTTGCAGCGCCATCGCCACCCAGGCATCCGGCGTGCGGCAACCCAGGAATGCATGAATTTCCGGCAAGTTCATCAGCACCTCCCGCTCGGCATGCGCGGGATGGACAAAGCTGAATCCAGGACTCGATTTGGGGACATTACGCTCGGCTCGACAGCGAAAACGGCGCATTATACGACCGCACGCCCGTCCAGCCAGCGCCCGCGCTTGACCCAGGTCAGCGGCATGGGCCGACGAGGCGGCTACAGTTCAGCCAGGCACACCGCAAAGGAGCACACATATGCAAGCGATCCGCAGCATTCTGGTCGTCATCCAGCCCGATCTTCCGGAACAGCTCGCGCTGAAGCGCGCCCAGCTGATTGCCAGCGTGACCCAGTCGCATCTGCATCTGCTGATCTGCGCGGAGCCCGCTCAGAACCACGCCGCCCTGCTCGACACGCTGACCAAAACGCTCACCGACGAGGGATACTCCGTCACCGCCCAACAAGCCTGGCAGGACGGCCCGCACCAGACCGTGATCGCCGTGCAGCAGGCCGAAGGGTGCGCACTGGTGATCAAGCAGCACCGCCGCGACAGCCTGTTGAAGAAGGCCTTCCTGACTCCGGAAGACTGGAAACTGCTGCGCTACTGCCCCTGCCCGGTGCTGATGGTCAAGAACGACCAGCCCTGGACCGGCCGTGCCATCCTCGCCGCCGTGGATGTCGGCAACTCCGACAGCGAGCACCAGACGCTGCACACCGGCATCGTTGGCCATGCCAGCGACATCGCCCGCCTGTGCCAGGGCGAGCTGCACGTTCTCAGCGCCCACCCCTCCCCCATGCTCTCGGCGGCCGACCCGACCTTCCAGCTCAAGGAAACCATCGAGCAGCGCTACCGCGAGGCCTGCCGCAGGTTCCAGGACGAATACGAAGTTCCGGACAGCCACCTGCATATCCAGGAAGGACCGGCGGACGTACTGATCCCCAAGACCGCCCACGCGCTCAACGCAGCGGTGACCGTAATCGGCACCGTGGCCCGTACCGGCCTGGCGGGCGCCCTGATGGGCAATACCGCAGAGGTGGTGCTGGACTCACTGGAAAGCGACGTGCTGGTACTCAAGCCGGAAGACATCATTCAGCACCTGGAAACCCTGCTGCAGCGCTGAAGCCTCAGGCCTGCCCACCGGCTTCCTGCCGGCGGCGGGCCTCGGAGAGCGCATAGAACTCCTCATCGATCGCATCGCGCAGCGCTGTCAGCGTCCATTCGCCGTAAGCCGGCTGCAGCGCCAACCCGTAGGCGTCCAGGCGGCGGATATGCCGGGCGCCATGGGCCAGCAGCTGATAGGCCCAGCAGTAGGGCGACAGCTGCGGCACAAAGCGGATCTGCCGCCGCTCCAGCTGATGACGCAACAGTTGCGCATCCTGGATCACCAGCTTGTTCTCCATCACCCGCACCAGCAATAGCTCGAGTCGCCCCCATACCTGTGCCTTGCGGGACTCGTCGTACGCGTTCCAGTCGACGATCTCGTGCAGGAAGCGCTTGCAACCCCGGCACACCAGGTCGCCAAACACTGTGGAGCAGCGTCCGACACAGGGTGTGGGCAGGCGGGAATCGGACATGGCGAAGACCGGGTGGCGGCTTGCGGGGCGGGCATCTTAGCCCTTTGTCTAACCCGGGTCACCCCGGCTTGTAGTGGCTGCGCGACTTACTTTCACAGCGCCTTTCCAGTAGAATCCATCCGCCGTTTTTGGCATCACCAACCGCCGGAAGCTGTTTTCAAAGCGTCACGAGCACAGTCGAACCGAGCGGGACGAGAACCTCATCGCAGCGCTTCCTCGCTTCGTCCCCCTTGGCGTAAAACTTTGAAAGCAGCTTCTTGAGGGGAAATCTCGCAGCCCAGGCAAAGCCGCCCATAAAGCGGTGGAGTGCAGGCTCGAGGTTCCCGGGATGAGTGTCCCGGCCCATGGGACCACTGATGAGGTAATAACTGTGCTTGAAGCCTACCGCAAACACGTAGCAGAGCGCGCCGCCCAAGGCGTCGTGCCTCAGCCGCTGAACGCCGAACAAACCGCAGGCCTGGTCGAGCTGCTGAAGAACCCGCCGGCTGGCGAAGAAGCCTTCCTGGTTGACCTGATCACCAACCGCGTTCCCGCGGGCGTCGACGAAGCCGCCTACGTCAAGGCCGGATTCCTGTCCGCCATCGCCAAGGGCGAAGCCAAGTCTCCGCTGATCAGCAAGCAGCGCGCCGTTGAGCTGCTGGGCACCATGCAGGGCGGCTACAACATCGCCACCCTGGTCGAGCTGCTGGACGATGCCGAACTGGCCAACGTGACCGCCGAACAACTGAAGCACACCCTGCTGATGTTCGACGCCTTCCACGACGTGGCCGAGCGTGCCAAGAAGGGCAACGCCGCCGCCAAGGCCGTGCTGCAGTCCTGGGCCGATGGCGAATGGTTCCAGAACCGTCCGGCCGTTGCCGAAAAGATCACCCTGTCCGTATTCAAGGTCACCGGCGAAACCAACACCGACGACCTGTCCCCGGCTCCGGACGCCTGGTCCCGCCCGGACATCCCGCTGCACGCCCTGGCCATGCTGAAGATGGCCCGCGACGGCATCAACCCGGACGTTCCCGGCTCCGTCGGCCCCATCAAGCAGATGGAAGCACTGAAGGCCAAGGGCTTCCCGGTTGCCTACGTCGGCGACGTGGTCGGTACCGGCTCCTCCCGCAAGTCCGCCACCAACTCCGTGCTGTGGTTCTTCGGTGACGACATCCCCTACGTGCCGAACAAGCGCGCCGGTGGTTTCTGCTTCGGCACCAAGATCGCGCCGATCTTCTATAACACCATGGAAGACGCCGGCGCCCTGCCGATCGAATTCGACTGCACCAACCTGGCCATGGGCGACGTCATCGACGTGTACCCGTACAAGGGCGAAGTCCGTCGTCACGACAGCAACGAGCTGGTCACCACCTTCCAGCTGAAGACCGACGTGCTGCTGGACGAAGTCCGCGCTGGCGGCCGTATCCCGCTGATCATCGGCCGCGGCCTGACCGAGAAGGCTCGCGCCGAGCTGGGTCTGGCTCCGTCCACCCTGTTCAAGAAGCCGGAAGCGCCGGCTGACAGCGGCAAGGGCTTCACCCTCGCCCAGAAGATGGTCGGCCGCGCCTGCGGTCTGCCGGAAGGCAAGGGCGTGCGCCCGGGCACCTACTGCGAACCGAAGATGACCACCGTCGGTTCCCAGGACACCACCGGCCCGATGACCCGCGACGAGCTGAAGGACCTGGCGTGCCTGGGCTTCTCCGCCGACCTGGTGATGCAGTCCTTCTGCCACACCGCCGCCTATCCGAAGCCCATCGACGTCACCACTCACCACACCCTGCCCGACTTCATCATGAACCGTGGCGGTGTGTCCCTGCGCCCGGGTGATGGCATCATCCACAGCTGGCTGAACCGCATGCTGCTGCCGGACACCGTCGGTACCGGTGGCGACTCCCACACTCGCTTCCCGATCGGCATCTCCTTCCCGGCCGGTTCCGGCCTGGTAGCCTTCGCCGCCGCCACCGGCGTCATGCCGCTGGACATGCCGGAATCCGTGCTGGTGCGCTTCAAGGGCAAGATGCAGCCCGGTATCACCCTGCGTGACCTGGTGCATGCCATCCCCTACTACGCCATTCAGCAGGGCCTGCTGACTGTCGAGAAGAAGGGCAAGAAGAACATCTTCTCCGGCCGCATCCTGGAAATCGAAGGCCTGACCGGTCTGACCGTGGAACAAGCCTTCGAGCTGTCCGACGCCTCCGCCGAGCGTTCGGCTGCCGGTTGCACCATCAAGCTGCCGGAAGACTCGATCGCCGAGTACCTGAAGTCCAACATCACCCTGCTGCGCTGGATGATCAGCGAAGGCTACGGCGATGCCCGCACCCTGGAGCGTCGCGCCAAGGCGATGGAAGCCTGGCTGGCCAAGCCGGAGCTGCTGGAAGCCGACAAGGACGCCGAATACGCGGCCGTCATCGAGATCGACCTGAACGAAGTGAAGGAACCGATCCTGTGCGCCCCGAACGATCCGGACGACGCTCGTCTGCTGTCCACCGTGGCCGGCGACAAGATCGACGAAGTGTTCATCGGTTCCTGCATGACCAACATCGGTCACTTCCGCGCTGCCGGTAAACTGCTGGACAAGGTCAAGGGTGGCATTCCGACCCGTCTGTGGCTGGCACCGCCGACCAAGATGGACGCCCACCAGCTGACCGAAGAAGGCTACTACGGCATTTACGGCAAGGCCGGTGCCCGCATGGAAATGCCGGGCTGCTCGCTGTGCATGGGTAACCAGGCGCGCGTACAGACCGGTTCCACCGTGGTCTCCACCTCGACCCGTAACTTCCCGAACCGTCTGGGCGATGCCACCAATGTGTACCTGGCTTCTGCCGAACTGGCAGCGGTCGCCTCGATCATCGGCAAGCTGCCGACCGTCGAGGAGTACATGGCCTACGCGAAGGACATCGACAGCATGGCTGCCGATATCTACCGCTACCTGAGCTTCGACCAGATCGCCGAGTTCCGCGAAGCCGCGGCCAACGCGAAGATCCCGGTCGTTCAGGCCTAAGCCTTAGCCGGTAACACCAAGGGCCCGTGTCGCAAGACACGGGCCCTTTTGTTTCCAGCGCATCGCGGCTTACACCGCTCCCACAAAACCTGTAGAAGCCACTTCAGTCGCGATCTCTTGGCTGCAGAGAACGACCCCTGACGCGCAGGCATGAAAAAGCCCCGCCGAAGCGAGGCTCCTTAACCGCTACCTGCCGACTAGTAGTAAGCGTTCTCGCGATTGCTGTGGTCGGTCACGTCACGCACACCCTTCAGCTCCGGAATGCGCTCCATCAGGGTCTTCTCCACACCATCCTTGAGAGTGGTATCCACCATGCCGCAACCCTGGCAGCCGCCCCCGAACTGCAGGACGGCAATGCCCTCCTCCACGATGTCCACCAGGCTCACGTTGCCGCCATGGCTGGCCAGACCGGGATTCACCTCGGTCTGCAGGTAGTAGTTGATGCGCTCGTTGAGCGGGCTATCTTCCCTGATCATCGGCACCTTGGCGTTGGGCGCCTTGATGGTCAGCTGGCCACCCATGCGGTCGGTGGCGTAATCCACCACGGCGTCTTCCAGGAAGGGCTCGCTGACGGCATCGATCCAGGCGGTGAAACTGGCCAGCGACAGCGCGGTGTCCTCGGCCTTCTGCTCGCCGGGCTTGCAATAGGCGATGCAGGTTTCGGCATAGGGAGTGCCCGGCTGGGTGATGAAGACGCGGATACCGATGCCGGGGGTGTTCTGCTTCTCGAGCAGCTCGGCCAGGTACTTTTCAGCGGATTCGGTGATGGTGATGGTGCTCATGGCAACTCCTCGCGTACATGCGGCGCAGTGTACGCCAAAGGGCTTTGGCGGTTAAGTCCAAGTATTCAAGTCGGATTTGAGCGCCCTCTGGCTACAGGTTCCGATAACGGTTCATGTCCAGCACGCCAGCCTCTCGTGGCTCCTGCTCCCGCAGGTAGGCACTCAGGTCATGGAAGTAGTCCCAGAAGGCCGGATGGCTGCGGCGAATGCCCCAGCGCGATGCGATGTCGGCGAACGCCTCGGCGCTGCCGGCCTGCTCCAGTGCCGCCACGAAGGCTGGCACCTCCTGGGCAGACAGTGAAAACAGGAAGTTGGGATAACTGCCCAGCAGGCCCGGATAGACCGTGAGGGTGTCCTTCTCCGGCTGGTAGCGCAGCGACTCGCCGAGCATGAAGGCCACGTTGCTGTGCGCGCGGTTGCGCAACAGTGTGTAGATCACCCGCGAGCCATCCGGAAGCGACACCCGCAGCAGCGTGACATCCGGCATCTGGTGGATGACCGGCAGCCCGGCCGCCGGGCTCGCCGCCAGCCGGCGCAGGGCCTGCTCGGCCTCGCGCAACGCCGGCGGACCATCCGCACGAACACAGGCAGCGCCGCCGCAACGGTTCAGTGGGTCATCCGACAGGGCGTTGATCGACTCGAAGCGTCCGAGCAGTCCGGCGGCGAACGCCGGCAGCACGCCCTCTTGTGGCAGCGTCAGGCCGCTGGGCGTGCGGGTGTCGACACCCGTGTAGGTCAGCCACAGCTTCAATTGGCCGCTGCCCTCATACCAGCTGTCCAGCAACGCCTGGCGCGAATCGGCCGGCAACAGGCGCAGGAAATTGAGTTCGGCGCCATTGCGGATCAGGTCGAAATACAGCCGCGTCTGCGCCTGATGGGAGACATTGCCGAACACGTCGAAATTAACCACCAGCTGGTAGTAGGTGCGCTCCAGCAGCGGGTAGTCCATCCACCACAACGTCTGCGGTACGGCGCCGATCAATCCCTTGCGCACCGAGGCGCTGTCGTGATGGCGAAACACGCTTAGCAGCGCATTGTCGTTGCCGCGCCAGATCTGTGCCCATTCCGTCGCTGCGCCGCTGTAGCGTTCCCGGCGCAATTCCTCGTACTGGTTGCGCTTGTTCAGATAGGCGAGCCACAGGCTCCAGAGGTCGCCGAGGTTGTCGAGCTGGCCGGGCATGGCCAGCAACGGCGTCGCCTGGCGCCGGTAATCCGCATCGGCGATGTACTGGTCATGCTCCGGGTCCTGGAATAGCACCCAGAACTGGTCGCGGATCACGTCGGTGGCGATCTGCCCACGGCACACCGGTCCGCGGATAAAGGTGCGCACGAAATACTCGGCGTTATCCAGCATGAACTGGTAGCGCGCCCGCGCCGGAATCGCCTCGAAGGTCGCGAAGGGGTTGGCGCGCCGACCGACGCCATAGCCCGGCAACTGCTCCAGGTCCCAGTCCTCGGCGAAGAACAGCGCCTTCACCCGCGCCAGCTTCGCCGCGCCGAGCGGATAGGTGATATGCGTCTTGTGCACGATCACATCGGTGACGGGACGCAGGCGGTAGTGGAAATCGGTGCCCGGATCGTCGTTGGGACGCCGCGTGGCGATGGGGTCGATGGGCTGCCCGCTCGGCGTACGCGAACGCACCAGCTGGAAGAAGTGCGTCTGCTCGCCGTCCTCGAAGTACAGGTGGGCCAGGAACAGGTGCTCGTATAGCCAGCGTCCCACCAGTTGTTCGCGCAGGCTGCTGCCGTTGAGGAAGCCTTCCCAATCGCTGATCTGCACCTGCTCGCGTGGGCTCGGCTGCCATGAGCGGCTGTCCAGCGGCGCGCCCTGCGCCAGCCAGCGCTGCAGGGTGGCGTACTCCTCGTCGCTCAGCCCGGTCACCGCGAACGGCATGCCGCCGTGCGGATTGGCCTTGGCGTAGGCCGCGAACTCGTCCGGCAATGGGCATTGGTTGTCGCGATAGATGCCAATATCCAGCGACTCGGGCAGCCGGACATTGGGCGCCAGGGGCTGGCTGCGGCCCAGCTCCAGCATGCGCGCCATCAGCGCCGCCTGGTCGGACTGACCTTCCAGAACCGAATGAAAGCCCTTGCGCCGCCAGGCTGCCTCGCCCTGGGCATCGAGGAACAGCCGGGTGGTGTCCTGCGCCTGGGTGCGGGTGCCGTTGTACACCGGCAGCTTGTGCGCGCCGCGCTCGGCCCCCTCGCCACTGCCCAGGTTGAGCTGGCAGGGCGAGTCGTAGCAGGCGTGGCAGGCCACGCACTTGGCGGTGAAGATCGGCTGGATGTCCCGCTGATAGGACAGCGGTTCTGCCATGGCCAGGGGGCTCAGCGCCAGCGCGGCGACTGCAAGGACGGCACGACGGATCACGGCGGCGCTCCTGAAGGAAGGCCGCGCATTCTATCCGGAAGGCGGGCCCGTGGCTGCAACATGAGCCGCGCTCATGCACAACCACGCCCGGCTCAAGCCCCGTGCAGCTTTGCTATCATGCGCGCACTTTTGTCACACCCTCTTCGCCAGGTTTTTCCATGTCCGATCGCAGCACCCGCCTCTCCCTTCTTCAGCAGGCCCTGAAGGAACGCATCCTGATCCTCGATGGCGGCATGGGCACCATGATCCAGAGCTACAAGCTGGACGAAGCCGACTATCGCGGCGAACGCTTCGCCGACTGGCCGCAGGACGTCAAGGGCAACAACGACCTGCTGCTGCTGAGCCGCCCGGACGTCATCCAGGCCATCGAGAAGGCCTACCTGGACGCCGGCGCCGACATCCTGGAAACCAACACCTTCAACGCCACCCGCGTGTCCCAGGCCGACTACGGCATGGAAGAGCTGGTGTATGAACTGAACGTGGAAGGCGCCCGCCTGGCCCGCCAAGTGGCCGACGCCAAGACCCTGGAAACCCCCGACAAGCCGCGCTTCGTCGCCGGCGTGATCGGCCCGACCAGCCGCACCTGCTCCATCTCCCCGGACGTCAACGACCCCGGCTACCGCAACGTCACCTTCGACGAGCTGGTGGAGAACTACGCCGAGGCCACCCGCGGCCTGATCGAGGGCGGCGCCGACCTGATCCTCATCGAGACCATCTTCGACACCCTCAACGCCAAGGCGGCGATCTTCGCCGTGCAGGGCGTGTACGAGGAACTGGGCGTCGAGCTGCCGATCATGATTTCCGGCACCATCACCGATGCCTCCGGCCGCACCCTGTCCGGGCAGACCACCGAGGCGTTCTGGAACTCGGTACGCCACGCCCAGCCGATTTCCGTGGGCCTGAACTGCGCCCTCGGCGCCAAGGAGCTGCGTCCCTACCTGGCTGAGCTGGCGGCCAAGGCCGATACCCATGTGTCCGCCCACCCCAACGCCGGTCTGCCCAACGCCTTCGGCGAATACGATGAAACCCCGGCACAGATGGCCGAAGTGGTCGAGGAATTCGCCGCCAGCGGTCTGCTGAACATCATCGGTGGTTGCTGCGGCACCACGCCGGCGCACATCCAGGCCATTGCCGAGGCCGTGGCCAAGCACGCGCCACGCGTGATTCCCGAGATCCCCAAGGCCTGCCGCCTGTCGGGCCTTGAGCCGTTCACCATCGACCGCAACTCCCTGTTCGTGAACGTCGGCGAGCGCACCAACATCACCGGCAGCGCCAAGTTCGCCCGCCTGATCCGCGAGGAGAACTACACCGAGGCGCTGGAAGTCGCCCTGCAGCAGGTCGAGGCCGGCGCCCAGGTGATCGACATCAACATGGACGAGGGCATGCTCGACTCCAAGGCGGCGATGGTGCGCTTCCTCAACCTGATCGCCGGCGAGCCGGACATCTCCCGCGTGCCGATCATGATCGACTCCTCCAAGTGGGAGGTGATCGAAGCCGGCCTGAAGTGCATCCAGGGCAAGGGCATCGTCAACTCCATCTCCATGAAGGAAGGCGTCGAGCAGTTCAAGGAGCACGCGCGACTGTGCAAGCGCTACGGCGCCGCCGTGGTGGTGATGGCCTTCGACGAGGCCGGCCAGGCCGACACCGCCGCGCGCAAGAAGGAAATCTGCCAGCGCAGCTACGACATCCTGGTCAACGAGGTGGGCTTCCCGCCGGAAGACATCATCTTCGACCCGAACATCTTTGCCGTGGCCACCGGCATCGAGGAACACAACAACTACGCGGTGGACTTCATCGAGGCCTGCGCCTTCATCCGCGACCACCTGCCCCACGCGCTGACCTCGGGCGGCGTGTCCAACGTGTCCTTCTCGTTCCGTGGCAACAACCCGGTGCGCGAGGCCATCCACTCGGTATTCCTCTACCACGCCATCAAGGCGGGCCTGACCATGGGCATCGTCAATGCCGGTCAGCTGGAGATCTATGACGAGATCCCGGCCGAGCTGCGCGATAAGGTGGAAGACGTGATCCTCAACCGCCACCCCGGCGGTACCGAAGCGCTGCTGGCCATCGCCGAAGACTACCGGGGCGGCGGCACGGTCAGGGAAGTCGAGAACGAGGAATGGCGCAGCCTGCCGGTGGAAAAGCGCCTGGAGCACGCGCTGGTCAAGGGCATCACCGCCTTCATCGTCGAGGACACTGAGGAATGCCGCCAGCAGTGCGCGCGGCCCATCGAGGTCATCGAAGGCCCGCTGATGGCCGGCATGAACGTGGTCGGCGACCTGTTCGGCTCGGGCAAGATGTTCCTGCCCCAGGTGGTCAAGTCCGCCCGGGTGATGAAGCAGGCCGTGGCGCACCTGATCCCCTTCATCGAGGCGGAAAAGGGTGACAAGCCGGAAGCCAAGGGCAAGATCCTCATGGCCACCGTGAAGGGCGACGTGCACGACATCGGCAAGAACATCGTCGGCGTGGTGCTGGGCTGCAACGGCTACGACATCGTCGACCTGGGTGTGATGGTGCCGGCCGACAAGATCCTCAAGACCGCCCTCGAGGAGAAGTGCGACATCATCGGCCTGTCCGGGCTGATCACCCCGTCGCTGGACGAGATGGTGCATGTGGCCAAGGAAATGCAGCGTCAGGGCATCCGGCTGCCGCTGATGATCGGCGGCGCCACCACCTCCAAGGCGCACACGGCGGTGAAGATCGATCCGCACTATCAGAACGACGCGGTGGTGTACGTCACCGACGCCTCGCGCGCCGTGGGCGTGGCCACCACCCTGCTGTCCAAGGAGATGAAGCCGGAGTACGCCACGAAGATTCGCGAGGAATACGCGATGATCCGCGAGCGCACCGCCAACCGCAGCGCGCGCACCGAGCGCCTGAGCTACGAGCAGGCCATCGCCGCCAAGCCGCAGTTCGACTGGGCCGGTTACACCCCGGCCAAGCCGACCTTCACTGGCCGCAAGGTGCTGGAGGATATCGACCTGCGCACGCTGGCACAGTACATCGATTGGACGCCGTTCTTCATCTCCTGGGACCTGGCCGGCAAGTATCCGCGCATCCTGCAGGACGAAGTGGTCGGCGAAGCCGCCACCGCCCTGTACAACGATGCCCAGGCCATGCTGGAGAAACTGATCAGCGAGAAACTCATCAGCGCCAGGGCGATAGTCGGTTTCTGGCCGGCCAACCAGGTCGCCCATGACGATCTGGAAGTCTACGGCGAGGACGGCAAGCCGCTGGCGACCCTGCACCACCTGCGCCAGCAGACCATCAAGACCGACGGCAAGCCGAACTTCAGCCTGGCCGACTTCGTCGCGCCGAAGGACAGCGGCAAGCAGGACTATGTCGGCGGCTTTATCTGCACCGCCGGCATCGGCGCCGAGGAAGTGGCCAAGGCCTACCAGGACGCCGGCGACGATTACAACTCGATCATGGTCAAGGCGCTGGCCGACCGCCTGGCCGAGGCCTGCGCCGAGTGGCTGCACGAGCGCGTGCGCAAGGAATACTGGGGCTACGCGGCAGACGAACAGCTGAGCAACGACGACCTGATCCGCGAGCAGTACAAGGGCATCCGCCCGGCGCCCGGCTACCCGGCCTGCCCGGATCACACCGAGAAGGGCACGCTGTTCCAACTGCTGGACGCCGACGGCATCAGTCAGGTGACCCTCACCGAGCACTACGCCATGTTCCCCACCGCGGCCGTCAGCGGCTGGTACTTCGCCCATCCCGAGGCGCAGTACTTCGCCGTCGGCAAGATCGACAAGGACCAGGTGGAAAGCTACTCGCGGCGCAAGGGCCAGGCCATCGACGTCAGCGAACGCTGGCTGATGCCGAACCTGGGTTACGACGCCTGAGGCCCGGTAGGTGGATGTCGTTTTGCGCATCCACCGCAGGTCTTGCACGGTGGACAACGCACAGCGGTTGTCCACCCTACGCTTCCTCGACACCTGATTCGCCCATGCATACCCTCGAACAACTGCGCCGTGGCGAGCTGGCCGGCCTACGTCGGCTGGACCTGGCCGCCGACCTGACGGAATTCCCCGACGAGATCTTCGCGCTGGCCGACAGCCTGGAAGTCCTCAACCTGTCCGGCAACCGGCTGTCGCGCCTGCCGGATGACCTGCCGCGCCTGAAGAACCTGAAGGTCGTCTTCTGTTCGGAGAATCCCTTCACCGAGCTTCCCGAGGTATTGGGCGAATGCCCGCGGTTGGAGATGGTCGGCTTCAAGGCCTGCCGCATCGAGCGGGTGGCCGGCGCCGCACTGCCGCCACAGCTGCGCTGGCTGATCCTTACCGATAACCGCATTGCCCGGCTGCCGGATGCGCTGGGCCAGCGCCCGCGCCTGCAGAAGCTGATGCTTTCCGGCAATCGATTGTCGGCGTTGCCGGACAGCCTCGCCGACGCAGCCAACCTGGAACTGCTACGACTGGCCGCCAACCGCTTCGAGGCGCTGCCGGGTTGGCTCGGCGAGCTGCCGCGCCTGAGCTGGCTGGCGTTTTCCGGCAACCCGTGCAATCCCTTCCCCGCCGTCCCGGACACGCGCGTCTATTCCCGGAACGAGGTGCAACTGGGCGAGCTGCTCGGCCAGGGCGCCTCCGGGCTGATCCATGCCGCGCTGCTACAGGACGGCGCCGCCGTGGCGGCCAAGCTGTTCAAGGGCCAGGTCACCAGCGACGGCCTGCCGGAAAGCGAGCTGGCGGCCTGCCTGGCTGCCGGCGCGCACCCGCATCTGATAGCCGTCAAGGGCATCCTGCGCACCAAACACAGTCCGTTGCCGGCGCTGCTGATGGAGCGCCTGCCGCCGCGCTACCGCACCCTGGCCGGGCCGCCGTCGCTTGCCAGCTGCACCCGGGATTGCTACCCCGACGGCTGGACGCTCTCGACGGAGCAGGCGCTGCGCATCGCCCAGGGCACCGCGGCCGCCGTGGCGCACCTGCACGGACGTGGCATTCTGCATGGCGACCTGTATGGCCATAACCTGCTGGTCGACGGCGACGGCCACACCCTGCTCAGCGACTTCGGCGGCGCCACCTTCATCGATCCAGACAGCGCCCAGGGGCAGCGGCTGATGCGCCTGGAAAGCCGCGCCTTCGGCTGCCTGCTGGAGGAACTGCTCGACCACTGCCCTGCCGATGACCAGCCGCAGCGCCAGCAAGCCTTGCGCCAGCTCCAGCAGGCTTGCCTGGACGAACGGGTCGCCAGCCGGCCGGACTTCCAGACCCTCTGCGCCACCCTGGCCTGAAACGAAAACCGCCAGACAAGCTGGCGGTTTTTTCTTCGTAACGAGCCGATTACTGCGCCACGGCCTCGGTCTGGGCCGGAACGGCTTCAGCCACCGGGGCCTCTTCGGCAACCGCATCGTCGGCAAACAGGGTGTTGACCACTGCGCCACCGATCACGCTACCGGCGACAGCGCCAGCCATGCTGCCCATGAAGCCGCTGCCGGCCGACTGCGGCGCGGCCTGCGGAGCGGCAGGCGCAGCGGCAGGCGCGGTACCGGTACGGGCCGGCGCCATGGCGGCAGCCGGAGCGGCGTTCTGTGCCGGAGCGGCAGGCTTGGCCTGGGCGGCGGGAGAGGAACCGTAACGGGTAGCCGGCTTGGCCTGAGCGGCCGGGACCGGCTTGGCGCTCATGCGCTTGCGGGCGGCTTCCGCATCATCAACGTAACCGGTGGTGCTAACCAGCAGGCCGGCCAGAGCCAGGCTGGTAAAGGAGAACTTGAGGGATTTCACGCGGGGGTAACTCCTGAGGTTGTGCCTACATAGGCGCTATATGGGGCCGGCTTGCGGCCTTCCAATGGTGGGCAAGCATAAAATCAACGCAAGGAAAATCAATCGGTTAGGCATCTACTTGTGTAACGGCGCGTGAGCATGGAGGTCCTCGCGCAACAGCAGGCCCATGGCGAGCAGCACCAGCAGGCTGCCGGGCAGCCAGGCCCAGCCGATGGCTTCAGGCTGACGGAAAAACATCACCAGCATCGCCACGAAGGGCACCAGGTAGCCGTAGGCAGCGATCCCTCCGGGTGAAAGCAGCCGGGTGGCATGTTGCTGCAGCCAGAAGGTGGCGCTGGTCGACAGGATTCCGAGGTACACCACCACCAGCCATTCCCGCTGACTCATGCCCAGCAGGTTTTCAGGCGTCTCCAGCAACAGGCCGAGCCCGGCAGTGATCGCCGCACCGCCCAGCAGGCTCCAGAACGCACGGGGCACCGACGCCTGCTCCAGCCAGCCCCGCGCCAGGCCCCACTTGCTGAGTACCGGGTAGAGCGCCGAACACAGGCAGCCGAGGAAGAAAAGCGCCTCGCCCATGCCGGGCTGCAGTAGCTGGTCGCTGGAGCGATGTTCAGCCCAGGCCAGCCCGAGGGCTCCCACTGCCCCCAGCAGCAGACAGCCCAGCAGCGCAGGCACCGGCCGCTCCACGCCAAAGCCGCGCCCCAGTCCATAGGCCAGCAACGGCACGCTGACAAACAGTACGGCCATGGACAGCGAGCTGACCCTATGGGCCGCCCAGAACATGATGGCGAAGAATCCGCCTAGCGAAGCCCCCATCAGCAGGTACAGCAGCCAGCCCCGGGCGGAAGGCCAGCCGGGTTGGCGGAGATAGAGAGGCAATAGCGCCAGGGCAGCGATGGTGAAGCGCAGGGCAGTCAGCCAGAGCGGCGGCAGCTGCTGACCCAGGAGTCCAACCGCCGGGAAGGACAGTCCCACCAGCAGTGCCCAGAGCAGCATCCCCGCATGGGCACGCAACCGCACAGACGAGCTGCGCACTGTCATGAACGAGGACACCGGATGTGCATGGGATCTCCTGCGGGCAAGGCCACCCACAGGGCTGCGACCCACATACGACGCAGCGGTTCCGCGTATCAGCCCTGGTCGGTGGGCGTGTTGCGCTTGAAGCGAATGCGAAAATCCAGCTTGGGCTTCTGGGTCACGCTGATGGCCTTGCGTGTCACGGTATCCAGCGTGATGTTCCAGAAACCGGTGCTCGGCACGCGGATCCGGGCGGGGAAACGGATGAATGCGCCGCCGTGGTAGGTGTGCCGTCCGCCGTTACGGAAACTGCGGAAGTTGGCGTCGTTCATCAGCCGGATGTTGCACGGCTGGGAAGATTCGATGATCACCAGATCGTCTTCGTTGAGGTATTCGCGCCGGTGGATGAATTTCATGGCAGGTCGAGGCATCTTACGAGGGGCGCGCACCATACCACGCGGCGCCAAAAATCTCCCACCCGCCACCGCTTTGCGGTATGTTGCGCCGCCCCGGGGCGGCACCCGGCATCCGCATTACCGAGGCTCGTTTTTCTTTCATGTCTGCTTCTCACACCCTCGACATCAGCGCCCCCCGGGTGCGCTGGGCCACCCGCTGCGGCTTCTTCCTAGCCGGGTTCGGCTTGTCGGTCTGGGCCCCACTGATTCCCTACGTGCGCGAGCGCATTCCGATGAGCGATGCCACCTTTGGCCTGCTGCTGCTCTGCGTGGGTGCCGGCTCGCTGTCCTGCATGCCGCTGTCCGGCATGCTGGCCGCGCGTCTGGGCATTCGCCTGGCCTCCCTGGGTAGCCTGGCGCTGCTGATCTGCGCGCTCGCGATCATGGCGCTTACCGATTCGATCGCCTGGCTGGGGGTTGCCCTGTTCGCCTTCGGCGGCACGCTGGGTGTGCTGGACATCCTGCTCAACATCCAGTCGTTGAAAGTGGAACGCGCCCTGCAACGGCCGCTGATGTCACAGTTTCACGGCATGTTCAGCCTGGGCACCATCGCCGGGGCGGCGTGCCTGACCGCCCTGCTGACGCTCGGTCTGTCTCCGGCGCTCAGTACCCTGCTGCTGGTCGGCCTGATCCTCGTCACCACACTGGCCATCCGCAGCGGCCTGTTGCCGGACCGTGCGCCCGCCGGCGGCGTGATGTTCGCCCGCCCCACTGGCGTGGTGCTGGTGGTGGGCCTGCTGTGCTTTGTCGTCTACCTGGCTGAAGGCGCGATCCTGGACTGGAGCGCGATCTACCTCACCCAGGAAACAGGCATGGCCATGTCCCTGGCTGGCCTGGGCTATGCCAGCTTCGCCGCGCTGGTTGCCATCGCCCGTCTGGCCGGCGGGCCGGTGGTCGCCCGCCTGGGCACCGTGCGCGTGGTGGTGATCGGATCGGTGCTGGCCGCCACGGGCCTGCTGCTCAGCCTGCTGGCCAGCCACTGGATCGTCGCGCTGATCGGTTACGCCCTGTGTGGCCTGGGCTGCGCCAACATATCCCCCGTACTGATTTCTTCCCTGAACCACCAGAAGGACATGCCGGTACACCTGGCGGTCACCGCCGCCACCACGGTAGGCTTCGCCGGCGTCCTGGCCGGCCCGGCGCTGATGGGTTTCGTGGCTCACCACAGCTCCCTGACCATCGCCTTCGCCATGGTCGCCGCTTTGTTGCTGGGCATGTTGTTCAGCACGACACGCCTGCCTCGCTAGCCTTCCAGACACTCGACCCATGCGAATCCAGCAGATCCATCAACACCTCGCCGAGCTGGGCGCCAAGCCCCTGCACATCACCCGTATCCTGCGTGCCTGGCTGCACGGGCTGCCGCTGGACACCGGCACCCGGCGCCAGCAGAGCCAGGATTTCCTCCCCCTGGCGGTACGCGACAACCTCCCGGCCCTCGAGGCGATGCTCGACGACCTGGCCCGCCTGCGCTCCGAGCACCCGGGTGCCGATGACTCCGCCCGGCTGCTGGTGGCGCTGAATGACGGACAGCTGGTCGAGAGCGTGCTGCTGCCCCGCGACGGGCTCTGCGTGTCCAGCCAGGTGGGTTGCGCGGTGGGCTGCACCTTCTGCATGACCGGCAAGAGCGGCCTGCTGCGCCAGGTCGGCAGTGCCGAGATCCTCGCCCAGGTCGCCCTGGCCCGGCGCAAGCGCGCCGTGAAGAAGGTGGTGTTCATGGGCATGGGCGAGCCGGCCCACAACCTCGACAACGTGCTGGACGCCATCGACGTGCTGGGCAGTGAAGGCGGCATCGGTCACAAGAACCTGGTGTTCTCCACGGTGGGTGATCCCCGGGTATTCGAGCGCCTGCCGCTGCAGCGTGTGAAGCCGGCGCTGGCCTTGTCCCTGCACAGCACCGATGCGGCCCTGCGGGAACAGCTGCTGCCGCGCGCGCCGCGCCTGGCACCCGAGGAGCTGGTCGAGCGCGGCGAAGCGTACGCTCGCGAGGTCGGCTATCCGATCCAGTACCAGTGGACCCTGCTCAAGGGCATCAATGACAGCCAGGACGAGATGGACGGGATCATCCGGCTACTCAAGGGCAAGTACGCGATCATGAATGTCATCCCTTACAACAGCCTGGAGCAGGATGAGTACCAGCGGCCGGATGGCGAACGCATCCGCCAGATCGTCCGCTATCTGCATGGCAACGGCGTGCTGACCAAGGTCCGCAACTCGGCGGGGCAGGATGTGGACGGCGGCTGCGGCCAATTGCGCGCCCGCGCCGAGCGCGGCAGCCGCACCCGTTCAGGCCAGGGGCAACGCTGACAGTTCGGGGCTTTCCCGCCCGGCCAGCGTGACCATCACCACCCGGTCACGCCCTTCATCCTTGGCCTGGTACAGCGCGCGATCGGCGTCAGCCAGCAATTCATCCAGCGTCCCAGCCGGCGTTTGCGCATACCAGGCCAGACCGATGCTCAGCGTCGCGACCACATGATCGGTCCCCGCGTGCAGTGGGCGCCGCGCCACCGCGCTGCGGATCCGCTCGGCCATGCCCAGCGCATCCGCCTCCGTGAGGCCAGACAGCACGAGAGCGAACTCTTCGCCGCCCAGGCGCCCGAAGAGATCGCTCTGACGCAGAATCTGCCGGACACCGCCGGCAAAGCTACGCAACACCTCGTCACCCACCGCATGTCCATGGCGGTCGTTGACGCGCTTGAAGTGGTCGAGGTCCAGCATCATCACCACCAGCGGGGTTGCGGTGCCCCTGTGCTGGCGCAGCAGTCCTTCGCCACGCCTGAAAAAGCCCCGGCGCGACAGGGCGCCGGTCAGGATGTCGTGATCGGCGCGCTGTCGCAGCGCCAGCAATTCACGATTGCGAGCCTGGTTGATGCTGGCCACCGTCAGCGGGCCCAGGGCGAACAGCGTGATGCCCAGGCGCAGCGCGACCGTCCGGGCGAAATCGTTGCCCGCATCGAGCAGCGGCACCAGCCCGAGACTCACCGCCACGAACAACCAGACACAGGCCAGCAGGGTCAGCAAGGCCGAGATAAACAGGGAATAACTCAGGGCGCACCAGAGCAGCGCGGGCACCACGATGCCCAGCGAGGCCGGCCCACCCACACCGACACAGACCATCAGCGAGACCAGCAGCGCCACCACCGGCGCGAACTCCCACAGGTCGTCCCGCCGCCGGGAATGCCTGCCGCTGGCCAGACGCGAGAAAAACTCCGGCGCCGACAGCATGGCAGGCAGGATCAGCACGGCATTGGTCAGGTCCGCACTGAACCAGGATGCCCCGGCCTCCCACGCCGTGGCGAACAGCCGAGGGCTGACGAGATGCCCCAGCAACACGGCGGCCAGCGCGGAACAGCCCGAGGCCAGCAGACAGATGGCAAACAGCGCCAGCAGGCCGCTGGGCCTGCGCAGAGAGCGAAAACGCCGGGGCATCAGCCGGACCAAGAGCAGGCCACTGGCCACGAAGGCGAGGTTGACCAGGGAAAGTCGCAGGGAGAACAACAGGTCGCCGCCCATGAACAGATCGGCCGACACATAGCCCGCAAGGGCGGCGATCCAGCCTTCCGGGCGTGCCAGTTGGGGGTGAAGGATGAAGAGCCCCAGCAGCACGGCATTGGCGGGCCAGAAGGAGGCCAGCAGGCCGACCGGTCGCGTGGCGATGCCCAGCCAGGCGGTGAACAGGACCAGCAGCAGCACGCCCAGCAGCCGCAGCGCGCGAGCCTCCCAGTCGGTCGATGCCATGATTCTCACTTCAGTTTCTCCCTGTGGTGCCTGCTCCAACCCGCTCACCCTGCCGGTCTGGCCTGCGACTTTAACATTCGGCACCCTGCGCAGCCGCTCGCCCCCGCCGCCCCGTGACTCCGGTCACAGGCACCCATCTCGCCACGGGCAGCTTTACTTTCGCTGATACCCTTTGCGACAGGAGCACGACATGAACGACCACGACGACAAGCGCCCCCTTGGCTGGGGTGAGCTGCTGCAGAGCGTGCTGGCGGCCGCCCTAGGCGTGCAGAGCGGCAAGAACCGCGCGCGCGATTTCAGTCGCGGCCGCCCGGTGCAGTTCATCGTGCTCGGGCTGCTGTTCTGCCTGTTCTTCGTACTGATCGTCCTCGGCCTGGTGAAGCTGGCGCTCTACCTGGCCTGAGTCGGCACATCGAGCAACGGTGACAGATCCAGCGGATAGCCGACCCGTTCAGGGTGCAAAACCCGGCTGTAACGACGGAAATCCACCTGCAGCGGCGCTGCGCCGAGCCGGCGCTGAAGCAGCGCCACCTGCTCCTCGTCCAGCAATCTGAACACCTTGCCCAACGCGTCAACGCCGATCCTCTCGGCAAAGTCCCGCCCCAGGTGGTAATCGTGAACCAGCAGCAGCGCCCAGCCTCCCAGGGTGAAATGCCCGGACGTCAGCGCCCCGATGTCACCTTCCAGCCGCGCCTGGAATACCTCGGCGGAATTGTTCGCCGCACTGAACTGCACATCCCTGCCCGGCTGCAGTCCCCGCTCGCGCACCGCCTCGATGGCACCGAGGGCCATCTCGTCGTTGGCGGACCATACCAGCCGGACAGCGGGGTAGCGCTCGAACAGCGTGCGCGCCTGGTCCCGGGCCCGCTGGCGCGACCACTCGCCGTTGACCAACTGGCGCAGACGAATGTCCGGGTGCTCGCCAAGCGCGCGCAGCAGGCCCAGGTTGCGCAGCTGCGCCGAAGGGGTCTGCGGCACGCCGCCGAAGGCCAGCATTTCCACCTGGCCCGGTGGCTTCATGGCTGCCAGGGCCTTGCCCATCAGATAGCCGGCTTCCTCGTCGTTGGGAATCAGGCTGCCGATCCAGTTGCGATAGCGCTCACGCGGATTGCCGGTGCGCTCGCGCTGCGAGGTGGTGAGGGTGCTGTGCACATTGAAGAGTCGAACCGGGCTGTCTTCGAAGATTCTCAACAGCTCGGGACCGGCATAGATCTCATTGACGAACAACAGGTAGTCCGGCTGGCGGTCGCGCACCTGCCTGCCCAGCGCCAGCAGGCGGTTGAAATCCCGTTCGGCGTAATGGATTTCCAGTTCCATACCCAGGTCATCGGCCACGGCCTGCATGAAGTGGGAATAACTGACCCAGAAGGGCTCGCTGGAATAACCAGGATTGATGAAGGCCACCGACGGGGCGGCACAGGCGGCAAAGGTCATCCAGCACAGAAACAACCCGGTGACTACACGCCTCATTGACAACACCGCACCATCGAAGCCAGACAAAGCCTGGCATTCTGCCAGCTATTGTTGGCTGACCCAATAGACTGCCGTCGAGACGGCCAGAAGAATCAGCGCGAGAATCGCCACTGCGTCGACTCGGCTGTCGCTCTCGTCATGACCGGAGTGCTTGTCCATGCATGTTCCCTTATTCTGCGCAACCCGCTTCGAGTAAAGACCAGCTTTGCAGAAGGCGCGCGCGCTGTTTTTAATTCCTTTTAATTCTAAACATATTCTTAAACTTCACTTTTAAGCATAAATCGATACTGCTATCGTGCCGGCCCCAAGATGCGGTGGCGCGACTGCGCGCGCAACCCGGCAGTAGACCGCTTACAGGACCCCTATGTACGTTTACGACCAGTACGACCAGCACATCATCGAGGAGCGCGTCCGGCAGTTTCGCGACCAGACCCGCCGCTACCTGGCCGGTGAGCTGAAGGAAGACGAGTTCCGCCCGCTGCGCCTGCAGAACGGCCTGTACATCCAGCGCTACGCACCCATGCTGCGCATCGCGGTGCCTTACGGTCTGCTGTCCTCGACGCAAGTGCGCACCCTCGCGCACATCGCCCGTCATTACGACAAGGGCTACGCGCACATCAGCACGCGCACCAACGTGCAGTTCAACTGGCCGGAACTGGAAGATGTGCCGGACATCCTGGCCGAGCTGGCCGGCGTGCAGATGCATGCCATCCAGACCAGTGGCAACTGCATCCGTAACACCACTACCGACCAGTTTGCCGGCGTGGCCCGCGACGAACTGGTGGACCCGCGTCCGTGGTGCGAGATCATCCGCCAGTGGTCCACCTTCCATCCGGAATTCGCCTTCCTGCCGCGCAAGTTCAAGATCGCGGTGAACGGCGCGGCGCGCGACCGCGCCGCCATTGAAGTGCATGACATCGGCCTGGAAGCCGTACGCAACGCCGCCGGCGAGCTGGGCTTTCGCGTCTCGGTCGGCGGCGGCCTGGGCCGCACGCCGATTGTCGGCAGCTTCATCAATGAATTCCTGCCCTGGCAGCACCTGCTCAGCTACCTGGATGCGATTCTACGGGTCTACAACCGCTATGGCCGTCGCGACAACAAGTTCAAGGCGCGCATCAAGATCCTGGTCAAGGCGCTGACTCCCGAGGTATTCGCCGAGCGCGTGCATGCCGAGTGGCAGCACCTTAAGGATGGCCCCACCACCCTGACCGAAGAGGAAGTCGCGCGCGTCAGCCGCTTCTTCGTCGACCCGGCCTATCGCGCGCTTGAGGATCAGGACGAACTACTGGCCCGGCAGGATGCAGAAAACCCCGGCTTTGCCCGCTGGCGCGCGCGCAACGTTACCGCCCACAAGAAGCCGGGCTACGCGGCGGTCACTCTGTCGCTGAAGAAGACCGGCGTGGCGCCAGGCGATGTCAGCGACAAGCAGCTGGACGCCATCGCCGAGCTGGCCGACCGCTACAGCTTCGGCGAGGTGCGCAACTCCCACGAACAGAACATGATTCTCGCCGACGTCGAGCAGAGCCAGCTGCACGCGCTCTGGCTGGAGCTGCGCGAGCTGGGCCTGGCCACGCCAAACATCGGCCTGCTCACCGACATCATCGCCTGCCCCGGCGGGGACTACTGCTCGCTGGCCAACGCCAAATCGATTCCAGTGGCCGAAGCCATCCAGCGTCGCTTCGACGACCTGGACTACCTGTTCGACCTGGGCGAGCTGGACCTGAACATCTCCGGCTGCATGAACGCCTGCGGCCACCACCACATCGGCCACATCGGCATTCTCGGCGTGGACAAGAAAGGGGCGGAGTTCTATCAGGTTTCGCTGGGCGGCAGCTCCGGCCGCGACGCCAGCCTCGGCCAGATCCTCGGCCCATCGTTTGCCCAGGACGACATGCCAGACGTGATCGAGAAAATCGTCGGCGTCTATCTGGCCCAGCGCACCGAAGACGAGCGCTTCATCGATACCTTCCGCCGTATTGGCATCGACCCCTTCAAGGAACGCGTCTATGCAGCGCATCATTAAGAACGACCAGGTAGTGGATGACCGTTGGCATCTGCTGGACAAGGAAGCGACCCTTGAAGGCCTGCCCAATAGCGACAACCTGATCGTGCCGCTGGCCCTATGGCGCGAGCACGCCCACGCGCTCAAGGCCCGCGATGGAGGCCTGGGCGTCTGGCTGGATGCGGACGAAGCCGTGGAGGAGATCAGCGACCAGCTGGACGCCTTTCAGGTGGTGGCACTCAATTTCCCGGCCTTTACCGATGGCCGTCACTATTCCAGCGCCCGCCTGTTGCGCGAACGCTACGGCTATCGCGGCGAGATCCGCGCCATCGGGGACGTGCTGCGCGACCAGCTGTTCTTTATGCGCCGCTGTGGATTCGATGCCTATGCGATTCGCGCGGACCGCGATCCCCACGATGCGCTGGAAGGCCTCAAGGACTTTTCCGTGACCTACCAGGCGGCCAGCGACGATCCGCGTCCGCTGTTCCGTCGCCGACAGTAAGCAAAAGGCCCCACCAACCGGCGGGGCCTTCTTTTACGGAGGGCAAGCGCAGGGTGGATTGCGCTTCACCGATCCACCCTGCGCGCCGTTCCGGCGCGATGGTGGACAAGAACAACGCGTGTCCACCTACGGTGGAGCGGCCGACTTCAATCAACCCGCACCAGCGCGCGGCCCACCTGGCGGCCTTCCAGAATACGCGCAATCTCCGCCGGCAGCTCCGCCAGGCCAACTTCGTGGCACAGGCGCTCCAGCCCTTCCAGCTTCCACGGCCCGGCCAGCTTGCGCCAGATATCGGCCTTGTCCGCCAGCGGGATTTCCACCGAATCCACCCCCAGCAAGTTCACGCCACGCAGGATGAAGGGGAACACGCTGGCCTGGAAGCCGGTGCCCGCCGTCAGGCCACAGCAGGCGACGCTGCCGCCACGGCGCAGCGACTTGACCACATTGAACAGCACGTCGCCGCCCACCGTGTCCACCGCGCCAGCCCAGCGCTCCTTGAGCAGCGCCTTGGCGGTGCCTTCCTGAACGGCCTCGCGGCCCAGCACGGCGCTGGCGCCGATCTGGCGCAACCAGTCACCCTGCTCCGCCTTGCCGGTCACCGCCTCCACTTCGAAGCCCAGCTTGGCCAGCAGCATCACCGCGATGCTGCCCACCCCGCCGGTGGCGCCGGTTACCAGCACCGGACCACCCTCCGGGCTGACGCCGGCGACCAGCAGCTTGTCCACGCACAGACCGGCGGTCAGGCCAGCAGTACCCAGCAGCATGGCCTCGCGCAGGTTCAGTCCGGCCGGCAGCGGCACCAGCCAGCCGGCCGGCACGCGGATGTACTGGCCAAAACCGCCGGACGTATTCATGCCCAGGTCGTAGCCGGTAACGATCACCCGGTCCCCCGCCGAGAACTCACCGGTGGCACAGGCTTCCACCTCGCCGGCGGCATCGATGCCAGGGGTATGCGGGTAGTTGCGCGTCACGCCGGGATTGCCGGTGGCCGACAGCGCATCCTTGTAGTTGAGTGAGGAATAGCGCACGCGCACCAGCACGTCACCCGCCGGCAGTGAGTCCAGCTCGCGGGTAACCACCTTCTGGCAAAAGGCACCCTGTTCGTCGCGATCGGCCTGCAGGGCCTGGAAATGGGTCATGGATCGTCTCCTGTTATTGTTCTTGAACTACCAGAAACGCTGCTTCTGCAGGCTGGTCAGCACGCCGTCCAGCGTCGAGCTGGCGGCCATGCCGACACGCTCCTGCAGACTTTTTTTCTGGGCGAAATGCAGTAGATAAAGGTCGGCTTCGCGGGCACGCTCGCACAGGTATTCGTCGCTGGTCTTGAGCTCGTCGATCAACTGGCGACCCAGCGCCGCCTGGCCGAGCCAGACCTCGCCGGTGGCTACCTGGTCGATGTCCAGCTGCGGCCGGTAACGGGACACGAAGTCCTTGAACAGTACATGGGTGAGTTCTAGGTCCTCCTGGAACTTCTGCCGGCCCTTATCGGTGTTCTCGCCGAACACCGTCAGCGTGCGCTTGTACTCGCCGGCGGTCAGCACCTCGTAATCGACATCGTGCTTCTTGAGCAGCCGGTGCAGGTTGGGGATCTGCGCGACCACACCAATCGAGCCGAGCACAGCGAAGGGGGCGCTGAGAATCCGATCGCCGATACAGGCCATCATGTAGCCGCCACTGGCCGCCACCTTGTCGACGCACACGGTCAGCGGTATACCCGCCTGGCGGATGCGCACCAGCTGCGAGGCCGCCAGGCCGTAGCCGTGCACCATGCCGCCCGGGCTTTCCAGGCGCAGCACCACTTCGTCCTTGGGTGTCGCCACGCTCAGCAGCGCGGTGATCTCGTGGCGCAGATGTTCGACCGCCGAGGCGCGGATGTCGCCATCAAAGTCCAGCACGTACACGCGCGGCTTATGCTCACCCGCCTTCTTCGCGGACTTGTCGGCCTTGGCTTCCGCCTTGCGCCGGAGCTTTAGCTCGTGCTTGTCGAGCAGCTCCTGCTCCAGTCGCTCGCGCAAGCCAGTGAAGAATTCGTTGAGCTTGCGCACTTCCAGGTGCCCGCTACGCGCCCGATTGCGTCCGCGCAGCACGGCGATGGCCGCCAGTACCACCAGAATGGCCACCACCACGGTGACCGTTTTGGCAAGAAAGCCCGCATAATCCGCCAGAAACTCCACATCCCCTCCTACGCTATCCGAGCCCGATTGCGGCCAAGCATACCCATGGCCCGCCACAGACGTCATCGACACGGGGCAGCGCAATTCAAACAAGCGTATGTTTTTTCGTTGACAGCCACCCGCGCTCACCCTACCCTCGGTTCACTTCAACCTGCCGGGTACCGGGTGTGGGCAGTATCTATCTGATTCGACATGGCCAGGCTTCCTTCGGTGCGGATGACTACGATGTCCTCTGCGCCACCGGCGTGCGCCAGTCGGAAATCCTCGGTGACCACCTGGCCCGACTCGGTACCGCCTTCGACCACTGCTACAGCGGCACCCTGCAGCGCCAGCGCCATACGGCCGAGCATGCCCTGCGCCGCTTGAGCAGCGCCGGCTTGCCGACCCCGCAACTGCATATCGAACCGGCTTTCGACGAATTCAAGGCCGAGGAGTTGATCCGCGCCCATCTGCCCGAGCTGCTGGAACATGAACCGCGAGCCCTGCACATTCTGCGCAATGCAGCCGACCACCGCAGCGATTTCCAGCGCCTGTTCCAGTTCGTCATCGACGGCTGGCTGGGCGGCCGCCTGAACACACCGGGGGTGGAAAGCTGGGAAGCCTTCGCCGCTCGAGTCGAACAGGGTCTGCGCCGGGTCATCGAGCGGGCAAACAACGACCGCGCCCGCATCGCCATCTTTACCTCGGGCGGCGCCATTACCGCCCTGTTGCACCGCGTTTCCGGCGTTCCGCCGCTGAAGGCCTTCGAGCTGAACTGGCAGATCGTCAACACGTCGCTGACCCACCTGAAGTTTCGGGGTAGCGACCTGTCCCTGGCTTCCTTCAACAACCATGCGCACCTCGAGTTGCTGAAGGCCCCGGAGCTCATCACCTATCGCTGAGCCCGGCATACTGCGGCCGCAAGCCGCCAGAAAAACCGAAAACAAGGAACCATGACATGAGCACCGTTGCCGACATCATCCAAAGCATGCAATCCAAGTTCAACCCGAGCGCCGCTGCCGGCCTGGACCTCGTGTTCCAGTTCAACATCGAAGACGGCGAGAACTACGCCCTGGTGGTCAAGGATGGCACCTGCGCCGTCGAGCAAGGCGAAAATCCCAACGCCAACGTGACCCTGATTCTCGACACCGACACCCTGAAGGGCATCACCAGCGGTGAAACCGACGGCATGCAGGCCTTCATGGCCGGCAAGCTGCGCGCCGAAGGCGACATGATGCTGGCCATGAAGCTGAGCGAGCTGTTCGCCTTCTGATTGCCGCCCGCACCTGAAAAACCGGAGCCCTGCTCCGGTTTTTTTTGCCTGTCACTTCGGCGAACTTATCGACCGGCAACAGCCTGACCAATAAGGCGGCGGTTTCCTTGAGCCGCGTCCGCCGCGCCGATTAGATTGGCCAATACTTACGGACCTCGACCATCAGGCAGAAGGATAGAACAACAATGTCACTGACCGACCAGGCCAGCCAGATCCGCGAGGGCGAGGAGCTGGATGCCGTGCGTGTGGATGCCTATCTCAAGGGGCAGTTGCAAGACCTGCAGGGGCCGCTGACGATCAGCCAGTTCCCCGGCGGCGCCTCGAACCTCACCTACCTGCTGCAGTATCCGGATCGCGCCCTGGTGCTGCGCCGCCCGCCGTTCGGGCGCAAGGCCAAGTCCGCCCACGACATGGGCCGCGAGTTCCGCATTCTCAATCGCCTCAACGACGGCTTCCCCTATTGCCCCAAGGCCCTGTTGCACTGCACGGACGAAGCGGTGATCGGCGCCGAGTTCTACGTCATGGAGCGCATCGAAGGGATCATCCTGCGCAGCGACCTGCCCGCCGAATTGGCCTTCACGCCAGAGAAGACCCGGGCCCTGTGCGAGAGCTTCATCGACAAGCTGGTGGAGTTGCATGGCGTCGATTACCAGGCCTGCGGGCTGGGCGATCTGGGCAAGCCGGAAGGCTACGTGCAGCGCCAGATCGAAGGCTGGTGCGACCGCTACGAAAAAGCCCTGACGCCCGACGCGCCGCTATGGGAAGAGGTGAAGGCCTGGCTGAGCGAGAAGATGCCCGCCGACCACCCCAAGCCGGCGCTGGTGCACAACGACTACCGCTTCGACAACGTGATCCTTGATCCGCAGGATCCGATGCGCATCATCGGTGTACTGGACTGGGAACTCACCACCATCGGCGATCCGCTGATGGACTTGGGCAACACCCTGGCCTACTGGGTGGAAGCCAGCGACCCGGCTCCCGTGCAGCTGCTGCGCCGTCAGCCCAGCAACGCGCCCGGCATGCTGACCCGCGCGGAGTTCGTTGCCTACTACGCCGAGCGCGCCGGCATTCGCATCGACACCTTCGATTACTACTACTGCTACGGCCTGTTCCGCCTGGCCGGCATCGCCCAGCAGATCTACTACCGCTACTACCACGGCCAGACCCGCGACGCGCGCTTTGCCCCCTTCGTGAAGATGAATGGGCTGCTGGAACAAATGGCCCTGCGGGTGATCCGCGCCTCCACCCTCTGACAATTACAAAAGGGAACGCCCCATGAACAAGACCAATCTGTTCGACCTCGACGGCAAGATCGCCTTCGTTTCCGGCGCCAGCCGGGGCATCGGCGAGGCCATTGCCCGCCTGCTCGCCCAGCAGGGCGCCCATGTGATCGTCTCCAGCCGCAAGGTGGAAAGCTGCGAGGGCGTGGCTGAGGCTATCCGCGCGGAAGGCGGCCAGGCCACCGCCATCGGCTGCCATATCGGCGAAATGGAGCAGATCCGCGCGGCCTTTACGGAAATCCGCGAGCGCTTCGGCCGCCTGGACATCCTGGTCAACAATGCCGCCACCAACCCGCAGTTCGGCCACGTGCTGGACACCGACCTGACCGCTTTCCAGAAGACCGTGGATGTGAACATCCGCGGCTACTATTTCATGTCGGTGGAAGCCGGCCGGCTGATGAAGGCGCAGGGGGGCGGCAGCATCATCAACGTCGCCTCGATCAACGGCGTCACCCCCGGCGAGTTCCAGGGCGTGTACTCCATGACCAAGGCAGCGGTGATCAGCATGACCAAGGTGTTCGCCAAGGAATGCGCGGGCCTGGGCATTCGCTGCAACGCCCTGCTGCCGGGCCTGACGGACACCAAGTTCGCATCGGCGCTGACCAGCAACGACGCGATTCTGAAGATGGCCCTGCAGCGCATTCCGCTCAAGCGTGTCGCCGCGCCGAGCGAAATGGCCGGCGCCGTGCTGTACCTGGCCAGCGACGCCTCCAGCTATACCACCGGCGTGGCGCTGAACGTGGACGGAGGCTACCTGGCCTGAGACGGCACACGATGGCGGGCGGTACCGGGGCTCATTCCTTCAACGTCCAGAGCCGCACCGCCCGTTGCGCGGCCGGATTCAGCGGCTGCGCCAGCAGGCCCGCCGCGGAAAGACTGACGACATACACCGCCCCGTCCGCCATGGGCAGCTGGCCGCTGCGCAGCGGCGTCGCATCGAGCAGCCAGAGCGAGCGCTGCGGCAGGCGCAGCAGGTGCCAGAAATCGAGCGGGGCGTCTTCCAGCAGATCAGCCTGGTTCTGCAGGGCCTGCTGCTCGATGGCCATGTAGCGGGCAGCGAGGCGCTCCAGACGGTAGCCAGACTCCAGACCGATCAGTTCGGCCAGTCCCTTCATGCGCAGCATGCGCACGTCCAGCTGCCAGAGATCCCCCTGCAGGATCGCCTGGCGTTCGCGGGTGCCCTCCAGCAGGGCTACCTGATATTGCTGGGGTGCAAGCGCCTGGAAACTCAGGGTCACCAGCGGTCGGTTGCTCTCCGGCAGGGGCGCATACGCCAGCAACGCCTTCACCAGCAGACCGAGTAGCGCCGCCAGCGCCAGCAGGCCCAGCGCCAGGTTGCCGCGTAACCAGCCGGCCAACCAGCCGCGCCGCCAAAGCAGACGTACCGCCAACAGCGTCACCAGCGTCGCCAGGGCGCCGCCGAGCCAGGCCAGACCGTCATACTGCATGGGATGGATTCCTGCGCGATGAAAATGCCGGCATTATGCGCAAGCCCCTGCGGGAGCAACCAGCCGCACCCTTCCACAATCTGTCCCAGTTCGAGTTTTCATGACCCTGCCTTTCGAAATCGCCCTTGAGCCGCTCACGCTCGGGCTGCTGGTGGCCGTCGCCTTCCTCGCCGGTTTCATCGATGCCATCGCCGGTGGCGGTGGCCTGCTCACCCTGCCTGCCCTGCTCACTGCGGGGCTGCCTCCACACCTGGTGCTGGGCACCAACAAGCTGTGCGCCACCTTCGGCTCGGCCACCGCCAGCTTCACTTTCTACCGACGCCGCCTGTTCGATCCCGGCCGCTGGTGGCGCGCGCTGCTGGCCACCGCCGTGGGGGCGCTGTTCGGCGCCTGGCTGGCGCACCTGATGCCAGCCAGCTGGCTGAACCTGATGCTGCCGGTCGTGGTGTTCGGTTGCGCGCTGTACCTGCTGTTCCAGCGCAAGCCCCGCGAGGCGACCGGCGACAGCCAGGCTCCTCTCGGCCGCCATCGGCAATGGCCGCAAGGACTCTCGCTGGGCTTCTACGACGGCGTCGCCGGCCCTGGCACCGGCGCCTTCTGGACGGTCAGCACGCTGATGCTCTACCCGCTCGACCTACTCAAAGCCAGCGGCGTGGCGCGCAGCATGAACTTCGTGAGCAATTCCGTGGCCCTGGGCGTGTTCATCGTAGCCGGCCAGGTGGCCTGGGTGCTGGGTATTGGCATGGGTCTGGCGCTGATGGCCGGCGCCTACCTGGGCGCGCGCACGGCGATCCACGGCGGCGCGCGCTTCATCCGCCCGGTGTTCATCCTGGTGGTTCTGGCGCTGAGCCTGCGGCTAGCCTGGCAGCACTGGGTCGGGGCGGCCTGAACGGCGCGCCAGGTGGAGGTCGACCAGGTAACGGGAGATGGAGCCCGGCTTGGGCAACGGCGGTAATGCATCGAGGGCGAACCAGCGGGCGTCCTCGATTTCCTCGGGCTGCGGCACGATCTCGCCGCCGACGTACTCGGCATGGAAACCGAGCATCAGCGAATGGGGGAAGGGCCAGCTCTGGCTACCCTGATAGCGCAGGTTGCCGACCTCCAGCCCCACCTCTTCGCGCACCTCGCGAATCACGCACTGCTCGACGGACTCGGCCGGCTCCACAAAGCCGGCCAGGGTGCTGTAGACGCCGGGTGCGAAACGCGGCGAACGGGCCAGCAGGATCTCATCGCCGCGGGTCACCAGCACGATCATGCTCGGCGACAGGCGCGGATACTGGCGGGTCGCACACTGCTCGCAGCACATGGCGCGCTCATCCTCGGCAGCCTGCTGTGGACGGCCGCAGCGACCGCAGAAGCGGTGCTCCTCGGCCCAGGTCACGATCTGGCTGGCGTAGTTGAGCAGCGGCACGATTCGCCCGTCACCCTCCAGCAGATGTCGCCGCAGGCTCACCCATTCGCAGCGAGCGGGCAGCGGAGTCGATTCGGCCAGCTGCAGCACACACACCGGCTCACCCCGCCAGTAGCCAAGTCCATGCTCGGCTATGCCCTGCAGCCCCTGCGAGCGTATCCAGGCACGCGAAAACAACGGACCGCCATTTCCCTGCACAAAGCCCTGCGCCCCCTGCAGCAGAACCCAGCCTTCCCTCTGGCTGGAGGTGATGCAGGCGGGTCGCCAATCCATCAGCAGGCCACCGGCAAACCCAGAGCCTGAACGCTGCGCTCAGCCAGATCGAGCACATCATCGCGCGGTTCGCCGTGCAGGCGACCGCCGTCTTCCAGGAAGTACTCAAGGCTGGTCAGTGCGTCCGCCAGGGTTTCCAGCAGCGGCTCGGCCGGCATACGCTCGGATTCCAGCATGCGCCACTGGATGAAATCGCCGCAGCTGCCCACCAGGCGCGCCGCGCGCTCGTATCCCAGAAACCAGAGCCCGCCACGCACGGCCTGGAGGGAATGCGGCACATTGGCCAGGTGCAGCTTTTCACCGCCGGATTCCAGATAGGCCACGATGGCACGTTTGGACAGCGCCAGCCCGGACTGCGCCTCGTCGCTGACCACGATGCGCGCCTCATTGAGCTGATGCAGCATGAAGGACGTGTCGCTGCCGGTGGACGCAGCCGCAGTCGGCGCGCGACGCCGACTGCGGTCCAGGCTCGCCACCATGCTTTCCACGTACAGCAGTGTTTCGGCCAGTCGCTCAAGCGCCGGCGCAGCCGCCGGCTGCTCATTGGACCAGGTGGCTACCTGGGACAGCTGCTCCTGCAGGGCGTTGGCGGCCGAGATCAGGCCAACCATGCCCAGTGTCTTGGTCAGCTTGGCGAGCTGGCTATGCAGCATGGCGAAACTGTCATGCTGGGCGGTACCGCGCCCGATCAGATCGAGCAGGTCCTGGACGGCACTCAGTTCTTCGCGAATGGCAGTGGACAAGGAGCGCATCACGGCCTGGCCCGGGCCGGCCAGGCGCTGGTAGCCCTCCTCCAACATGTGGTCGGTGAAGGGCAGCGGGCTGAGGTTGAACACCTGGCGAAGCTCGGTGGCACGCGGGCCCGACGAGTCGGCCAGGGCAATCAGATAGAGCATTTCCTTGAGGACATGACGAGGGACTTCATAGCCTTCGTTACCTAGCAGCAGCTTGAGTTCCCGATCGATGCGGCTAAACAGCTTGCGGGTGGATTCCCGGGGCCGCAGCTGGCCATCAAGCATGGCTTCCGCCGCACCTGCGCCGACCCAGCAGAGCCGGCCACGCGGCTCGTGGCCGAACAGGTTGTCGAAGCGCGCCAGCGCACGGGCCATCAGCTTAAGGCCTGGCTGGTGATTGTCGTCGCGCAGGAAACCGACCAGCCCCAGCTGGTACATGTGGCGCAGCAGGCGAGCCTGGGCCTGGCGCGCTCTGGGATCGACGGCAGCGACGTCGCGGGGCGGGCGCGCCTGATCCAGACGCACGCTGAAAAAGAAGCTGGCAGGCAACGCTGGCTGACCAACAGACCTGCGCAGGTCATTGATCGCCGGCAACAGCAGCTCGGGGATCTCCTGGCGGTGGACATCCAGCCCCTCCAGGTAACTGCGCAGCACATGCAGCGCACCGCTGAGCGCAGTCAGCTGGTCATCGCGCTCGGGACCGGCATCCACAGGCACGTCCATGCCCAGGCGCAGGATCTCCTGCGCCAAAAGCTCCGCACCGGTGAGTTCGATGAGTTTGAGGGTACCGCGCACCTGCTGCAGATTGCCGACCGCCTGTTGCAACAGGCTGCCGTTCTGCCGCTCGGCAATGAAGTGTTCCAGGTTTTGCTCTGCCTCGGCCATGGTCGCGAACAGCTCGTCGCGGACCAGGTTGAGTGAGGTGACTCCAGCCATGCCACTGCTTCTCCCTGCAGGCGGTTCAAATATTTCAGTCGGCAAACTCCGGCGCCTGCTTGCTCATATGAGCGGCCATGGCAATTCTGAGATCGGCTGACTGCAGCATCGCGGCGTTCCAGGTCGCGATGTATTCCAGGCCATCATCTACGCGATGGTCACGCATGTAGCGAATCATTTCCTTGGTACCGCGAATGGCGATGGGCGACTTGGCGGCGATGTCCGCGGCCAGTTGCATGACCCCGGCCAGCAGGCTGTCCTTGTCGTCGTAGACCCGGTTGACCAGGCCGATGCGCTGGGCTTCCTCGCTCTCCACCATGCGCCCGGTGAAAGCCAGCTCGCGCATGATGCCGTCGCCGATGATGCGCGGCAGACGCTGCAGGGTACCAACGTCGGCGGCCATGCCCATGTCGATCTCCTTGATTGCGAACTTCGCGTCGCGGGAGGCGTAACGCATGTCGCAGGCCGAGACCAGGTCGATGGCCCCACCCAGGCAATAGCCCTGAATGGCGGCCAGCACCGGCTTGCGGCAACGGTCGACAGCATTGAAGGAGGCCTGCAACTCGAGAATCTTTCGGCGCAGGGCATCGGCGCTGCGCCCGACGTCCTTGCCGACCAACGCGGCCGCCTGGGCCAGCAGATTCAGATCGATACCGGAGGAAAAATGCTCGCCAGCACCGCTGAGGACGACCACCCGAACGTCGTCCGTACGGTCGGCCCAGGTGAAGATCTCGATGATTTCGGTCCAGAAGGCGCTGTTCATGGCGTTGCGCTTTTCCGGTCGGTTGATCTGCACGTGGGCAATCTTGTCCTTCAACTCGACCCGGAAAGCTTGGTAATCGGCCATGCAGTATTCCCTCACGATTCAAATGGACGTATGAAACTGTGCGCCACTATAGCAAGCGGCCATTAAAAGTCGATGGCAAGGGTGTGACAAACAGCACCCTTCTCCCTCCACGCCACGCCGGGCAAAATGCCCGGCTGCCCGCTATCACGGAATGACGCAATCCACGCTGTAGCGCCGCCCCTCGGCCGTCTCCTTGTGGCGCAGGCCATGCACATCGGCGGCGAAGCCCGGAAAACGCTGTTCGAAAGCCTGGGCGAAACGCAGGTAGTCCAGCACGGCAGAGTTCCGCTCGCTGAAGCGCTCGCCCGGCATGATCAGCGGGATACCCGGCGGATAAGGCACCAGCATGGTGGCAGCAATCCGCCCCTGCAGCGCATCGATGGGGACCGCCTCCACCTGGCCACGCACCAGACGGTCGTAGGCCTGGGCCGGGGTCATGGCGATATCCGGCAGCTGGGTGTACATGCGCTTGAGCGCCTTAGCCGTGGCGTTCTCCCGATAGCAGTGATGCAACTCGTCACACAGGTCGCGCAGCCCCATGCCCTGGTAGCGCACCCCACCCAGCCTGGCCACCGACGGCAAGGCCTCGCTCAACGGCAGGTTGGCATCGAAATGCCGCTTGAACTCCAACAGCTCGGTAAGCAGGGTGCTCCACTTGCCCTTGGTGATGCCCATGGAAAACAGCACCAGGAAGGAGTACAGACCGGTTTTCTCCACTACCAGCCCCCGCTCCCAGAGGAAGCGACTGACCACCGCCGCCGGAATACCCCGCTCGTCCAGCCGCCCGCCGGCGGTGAGGCCCGGCATGACCAGGGTGACCTTGATCGGGTCGAGCAGCATGTAGTCGTCGGCGACATCGTCGAAGCCGTGCCAGTCGGCGCCCGGTTGCAGTACCCAGTCTTCGACCTGCAGCGTGTCCACGGTGTCTGCCTCCGGGGCCTGCCAGATCTGGAACCACCAGTCCTGCGCCGCCAGATTCTTGCGCACGTTGTTCAGGGCACGCCGGAAGCTCAGCGCTTCATCGAAGGTCTCCTGGATCAATGACCGACCGGCCGGCCCCTCCATCATCGCCGAGGCCACGTCCAGCGAGGCGAGGATGCCGTACTGCGGCGACGTGGAGATGTGCATCATGAACGCCTCGTTGAAGCGCTGGCGATCCAGCGCCCGCTCGCCGTTGTCCTGCACATGAATCATCGAGGCCTGACTGAACGCGGCAAGCATCTTGTGGGTCGAGTGGGTGCTGAAGACCAGTGGCCCGTCGCCCTGCCGTGCGGTGCCCATGGCGTAGCGGCCGGCGTAGAACTCGTGAAATGCAGCATAGGCATACCAGGCCTCGTCAAAGTGCAGCACCTCGACACTGTCGCCCAGTGCTCGCTTGATCTGCTCGGCGTTGTAGCAGAGGCCGTCATAGGTGGAATTGGTGATCACCGCCAGCTTGATGCGCGGCTCGCGCCCCCGCGCCAGCGGATGCGCGTCGATCTTGGCGCGTATCGCCTCGGGGCTGAACTCGCTCAGCGGAATGGGGCCGATGATGCCGAGTTCGTTGCGCTCCGGTGTCAGGTACAGAGGAATCGCGCCGGTCATGATGATGGCGTGCAGGATGGACTTGTGGCAGTTGCGATCGACCAGTACCAGGTCGTCGCGACCGACCATGGCGTGCCAGACGATCTTGTTGGCCGTGGAGGTGCCGTTGATAACGAAGAAGCTGTGGTCGGCACCGAAATTGCGCGCCGCCCGCGCCTCCGCCTCGGCCACCGGCCCGGTGTGATCCAGCAACGAGCCCAGTTCCGGCACGGATACCGAAAGATCCGAACGCAGCGTGTTCTCGCCGAAGAACTGGTGGAAAGCCTGGCCGACCGGGCTCTTGCGGTAGGCCACCCCGCCACCATGGCCAGGGGTGTGCCAGGAATAGTTGGATTGCGCGGTGTGCTCCACCAGGGCGCGGAAGAACGGTGGCAGCAGCCCGTCGAGGTAGTTGCGCGCCGCCCGTGCCACCTGGCGGGCCAGGAACGGCACCGTGTCCTCGAACAGATAGAGGATGCCGCGCAGCTGGTTGAGGTCGGCCATGGCTTCGGCCGGGGCGTTCTCGATGGTCACCTGCTCGCCGAGGGCGAAGATCGGCAACTGCGGTGCCCGCGCCCGGGCCACACGGATCAGCTCCACCATGTCCTGCAGCAGATGGCGGTTCTCACCGGCCCCCTCCGCAGCCAGCAGGATGCAGGCCAGCCCGTGATGAGTGGAAGCGACGATCCGCCCCTCCATCGTGCTCGCCGTGCTGAGAATGGTGAAGCCGCCCTGGCCGAGCTCGGCGGCGATGGCCCGGATGCGCTCGCCGGCCACACTTTCGGCCTTGATGTCGCGATGAACGATGAGAATCGGAAAATTCAGCTCGTTATACATGGTCCACCCTGCCCGCTGTCTGGCGTCAAAGAGTCATACAGACGGACGCCAGTCGCAAGGGAGGAATGGCCTGCAGGGATGCTGTGGGAGCGAATTCATTCGCGAGCTTTTGGATGCGGCCGTCCGAAGGGCTCGCGGACAAGACCGCCCCACAGGCCCGGCTACTGCTGCTCCAGCTGTGCCCACAGCGCTGGCGCGCCGCTGGCCTTCTCCAGCGCGGCCAGGCGCGCGGCATGCGCGGCCAGCTCGGCGTCCGTGGCCCGGATGACACGGCCAGGCGCGCGCGCGACAAAGCGTCTGATGGGCGACGGGGCCAGGCGTCCGCCCCCGGCTTCACTGCTCTCACCAGCCAGCGACAGGTGGGTCTGGCCACCGGTCATCGCCAGGTAGACGTCGGCAAGGATCTCGGCGTCGAGCAAGGCGCCGTGGAGCTCGCGGTTGGAGTTGTCCACGCCATAGCGCTTGCACAGCGCATCCAGGCTGTTGCGCTGGCCCGGATGGCGCTCGCGAGCCATCAGCAGGGTATCCAGCACGGAACAGTAACTGCCGATATCGGCGCGTTCGTGCTGGCTCAGCAGGTTGAATTCATTGCTGAGGAAGCCGATATCGAACGCCGCGTTGTGAATGATCAGCTGGGCGCCCTGGATGAACGCGAAGAACTCGTCGGCCACTTCCCGGAAGCGCGGCTTGTCGACCAGGAATTCGTTGGTAATGCCGTGTACTGCGATGGCGCCTTCGTCCACCTCGCGGTCTGGCTGCAGGTAAACGTGGAAATGGCGACCGGTCAGGCGACGGCCCATCAATTCGACGCAACCGATTTCAATGATGCGGTGGCCATCGCCTACCGGCATACCGGTGGTTTCGGTATCGAGTACTACGCTGCGCATGTCCTATCGTCCTGCTGTCTATTTCGTCGTCATGACGACGCCGCGGTTGGCGAGCTGGTCGGCGCGCTCGTTACCGGGATGGCCGGTATGGCCACGCACCCATTCCCAGGTCACCTGATGGCGGCTGACCTGCTCGTCCAGCTGCTGCCAGAGGTCGGCGTTCTTCACCGGCTGCTTGCTGGCGGTTCTCCAGCCGCGTTTCTTCCAGTTGGGCAGCCAGTCCTGGATGCCCTGCATCACGTATTGGGAATCGGTGATCAGCCGCACCTGGCAGGAGCGCTTCAGGGTAGCCAACGCCTGGATGGCCGCCATCAACTCCATGCGGTTGTTGGTAGTTTGCGCTTCCCCACCGAAGAGCTCCTTCTCGACGCCCTTGTAGATCAGTAGCGCGCCCCAGCCCCCCGGACCCGGATTGCCCTTGCAGGCGCCGTCCGTGTAGATCTCGACGATGTCACTCATGCTTCTTGGCGATACTCGGCACGCGGCGGCTGACCTTGGCCACCGGCAACGGCAGGAGTTTTCCCATCGCTTCACGGCGCGGCTGGCGCAAGGGTCGCAGGCCGATCATCAGCTTGCGCGCCACCAGAATGTAAAAGCCGGCCCCCGGCGACTGCCAGCGTCCGCCCCACCGTTCCAGGCGCGCCAGCCGTGCCTGCCAGGCCGGCGAGGCAAGCGGCGGACAATAGCATCCGAAGCGGCGTTTCTCCAGCGCGAAGCCCAGCAGGTTCAGCCAGTCGACCACCCGGCTGGGTGCGATGCAGCGCGCCTGGCGCAGTCCGTCGGATGCGAAGTAATGCCGCAGTCCCCAACTGCTCCAGGGATTGATGCCGAGGATCACCAGGTGCCCGCCAGGCCGCACGCTGCGGGCCGCCTCGCGCAGCAAGCCGTGAGGGGAAACGCTGAAATCCAGACCGTGTTGCAGCACTACCAGGTCGGCGCTGTGCTCGCCCAGCGGCCAGGCCTGCTCGTCGCAGGCGATTTCCACCCCTGGAAAGGGCGCCCCCAGGCTGACCGTATGGCGGATCTGCCGAGCCGCGCACGACTTGGGCGGTGGGCCGTAATGAATGCTGAAGCCGCCGAAGAAGCCGGCGAGTTCGGACTCCAGGACGGGATGCTCGGCGTTCAGCATCTGCTGCCCCAGGGGCCCGGCGAACCAGCGCCGCGCCTCGCCAGTCAGCGCCAGCCAGCGAGGATCGGCCTGGGCAAAGGGTTGCTCGGTCATGACCACCTCCGGATGAAGACGGGTAAGGCCCGCCTTGGCAATGCCGATTAAGATGCACCTTTATGTTCCGCAACGCGAGCCATCCGCCATGCTGAAGATCGATGCCCTGCCGGCGTTCAATGACAACTACATCTGGCTGCTGCAAAACCACGCCACGCATACATGCGCGGTGGTGGATCCGGGCGACGCCGCACCGGTGCTGAACTGGCTGGCGGCGCATCCCGACTGGCGCCTTACCGATATTCTGGTCACTCACCACCATCACGACCACGTGGGTGGCATTGCGCCTCTCAAGCAGCAGACCGCAGCGCGGGTCGTCGGCCCCGAGCGGGAGGCGATCCCGGCCCGCGACCAGGCGGTTGGCGACGGCGACCTCGTGAAGGTGCTGGGCCACGCATGGCACGTCTTCCATGTTCCGGGCCATACCCTGGGGCACATCGCCTACTACAGCGATACGGCCGCCGACACACCCGTGTTGTTCAGCGGCGATACCCTGTTCGCCGCTGGTTGCGGGCGTCTATTCGAAGGCAGTCCCGCACAGATGCACGACTCGCTGAGCCGGCTGGCAAGCCTGCCCGACACCACGCGCATCTACTGCGCCCATGAATACACGCTGAGCAACCTGCGTTTTGCCAGCGCCGTGGAGCCGCACAACCCCCAGGTCCGCGCGCGACTGGAAGAGGTGGAGTGCCTGCGTGCGGCCGGGCACAAGACGCTGCCCTCCACACTGGCCATCGAGAAGGCCACCAACCCCTTTCTGCGCTGCAACGAAACATCCATTAATGAAATTATTTCGACGCGTCAAAAAAACGGAAATCTGACGCCAGCACTTGTGTTTGAAGCGCTGCGCGCCTGGAAAGATCATTTTTAACTTCCCGAAGCGAGGCCCGTGTCACCGGGCCTCCTTGCCCTTGCGCCGTTGCGTTCCTAGAATCGCGGCAATTTTTGGCCTCGAAACGACCACCTCCAATGCCGCCGCTTCTTTCTTTTCATCTTTATTCAGCCCCTCTGGCACGGGCCCTGCGACTCGCCTCGCTGGCCGGCCTGCTGACTCTGGCGGGCTGTCAGAGCCTGCAGCAATCCACCGATCCAACGGAGCAGGCAACCCTGGGCACCCCTGCTCTGCCCGCTTCGCAACCTTTCGCCGAGACCGTACAGGCTCCGCCAGCCGATATCTGGGGACGCATGCGGGCGGGCTTTGCCTTCTCCATTGAAGAGAACGCTCAGATCATCCGCCACCGTCAATTGTTCATCGACAATCCCCGGACGCTCGAAGCTGCCAGTGAGCGCGGCAGCCTATACATGCACTACATCGTCGAACGCCTCGAAGAGCGCCAGTTACCGCTGGAACTGGCGCTGCTGCCCGTAATCGAAAGCGCCTACAACCCCCTCGCCTATTCCCGCGCCCATGCGGCGGGCCTGTGGCAGTTCATTCCTTCCACGGGACGCCATTTCAACCTGCGCCAGACCAACTGGTATGACGGGCGCCGTGACGTCACCGCCTCCACCGACGCCGCGCTGAACTACCTGACCCGCCTGCATGCCATGTTCGACGGCGACTGGCCACTGGCCCTGGCGGCCTACAATGCCGGCGAAGGCACGGTGCGCCGGGCCATGAAGCGCAACGAGAGCAAGGGGCTGCCGACCGATTTCTGGAGCCTGCCACTGCCGCGCGAAACCCGCGAATACGTGCCCAAGCTGCTTGGCCTGGCCTCGCTGGTAAAGGCACCCGAAAAATACAATGTCGCGCTGAATCCGATCCCCAACGAGCCCTACTTCGAGGTGGTCGAGATCGACCGCCGCATGGACCTGGCCCGCGCCGCCAAGCTGGCCGAGATCGACGAGCAGCACCTGTATCTGCTCAATCCGGCCTTCAAGCGCCGGATCACCATGGACGGCCCCCGCCATCTGCTGGTGCCAAGCAGCAACGCCGAGATTCTCGCCACCAACCTCGCGCAGCTTCCGCAAGAGGACCTGGTTGACTGGCACGAGTACAAGGTCCGCCCGGGTGACAGCCTGTACACCATCGCCCGCCGGCACAACCTGACCGTGGGCATGCTGCAGGAAATCAACCGCATCCGCGGCACACACCTGCGCGTCGGCCAGTTGCTCAGCATTCCCTCGCACGCCGGCCAGCCGGCACCCGCTGCCCGCACCGTGCTGGCCAGCGCCAGCACAGGTGGCGAAGGCACTTACAACTACCGGGTCAAGAACGGCGACTCGCTGTGGACCATCGCCGCCAACCACAAGGTCAGCGTCACCGACATCAAGCGCTGGAACAAGCTGTCGGGCAACCGCCTGCGCATCGACCAGGTGCTGACCCTGCGCGGCGGCAGCGCTCAACCGACCGGTGAGCAACCGACGATCTACAAGGTGCGCAAGGGCGACTCGCTGTACGCCATCGCCAAGCGTTTCAACGTGAACGTCAGCCACCTGCAGAGCTGGAACCCCAACAGCAGCGAAGCGCTGCGGCCCGGCCAGACCCTGACGCTCTATCTCGCGGATTGAACCGCTCCCCCAGGGCGGCCTGCCAGCCTACCGCCGATCCGCAGCCCCGGGTCGGCGGGCTTTTGCCCCCCGGGGCAAGCTGGTACTGTACCGGCAGCTTCATCCGCCGCCATGGACCGGGTTTCCTCGCCTGATGTACCGCCTCGTTATCCTGTTGCTGAGCCTGCTTTGCCTGCCGGTGCACGCCGGGCTCTTCAACAGCCATGGCTACGCCCAGTTCGGCACGCTCAAGTACCCCGCTTCCTTCACCCACTTCGACTGGGTCAACCCCGACGCACCCAAAGGCGGCACCCTGCGCCTGATGGGCCTTGGTACCTTCGATACCCTCAATCCCTACCCGCTCAAGGGCACCAGCCCCACAGCGACGGCCAACTTCTGGCAGTACGGCGTCAGCGAGCTGAACGCCCCGCTGATGGTCGGCACCGGCGCCTACGATCCTTCCGGTGACGAGCCCGCTTCCAGTTATGGGCTGGTGGCCGAGTCCATCGACTACGACAGCGAACGCAGCTGGGTGGTATTCAACCTGCGCCGCGAAGCTCGCTTCCACGACGGCAAGCCGATCACCGCCGCCGACGTGGCCTTTTCCTACCGCACCCTGCTGCGCGATGGCCACCCGAGCTACCGCACCAGCCTGCAGGAAGTGGCACGGGTCGACATCCTCAACCGCCAGCGCATCCGTTTCGTGTTCAAGCGCGCCGGCAACCCGCTGCTGATCCTGCGCCTCGGCGAGCTGCCGGTGCTGCCGCAGCACTACTGGAACAAGCGCGACATCAAGGCCACCAGCTTCGAGCCACCGCTGGGCAGCGGTCCTTACCGCATCGTCCAGGTGGAGCCCGGCCGACGTCTGGTATTCGAGCGGGTGAAGAACTGGTGGGGCAAGGACCTGGCGGTGAACCGCGGCAAGTACAACTTCGATCGGGTGGAGGTGGATTTCTACCGCGATAACCATGTGGCCTTCGAGGCCTTCAAGGCCGGCGAATTCGACATCTTCCTGGAAAATCAGGCAAAGAACTGGGCCAGCGGCTACAACTTCCCGGCAGTGGCGCGCGGCGAGGTGATCCGCGCGGAGATTCCCCATCGGATTCCCACCCAGACCCAGGCGCTGTTCATGAACAGCCGGCGAGCGATCTTCGCCGATCGGCGGGTGCGCGAAGCCATGGGCCTGATGCTGGATTTCGAATGGGCCAACCGCACCCTGTTCAATGCCGCCTACCGGCGCAGCGAGAGTTACTTCCCCAACAGCGAATTCTCCGCCACTGGCAAACCGGAAGGCGCCGAGTGGCTGCTGCTTTCACCCTGGCGCGAGCAACTGCCGCCCGGCACACTCACCCGCCCCTGGCAGATGCCGCGCACCGATGGCCGCGGCATTCCGCGCGAGACCATACGCCGCGCCCTCGGCCTGCTGGCCGAGGCGGGCTGGAAGCCATCCGGCCAGGGGCTGCGCGACGCCCGGGGTCGTCCACTGCGTTTCGAGATCCTGCTGGTCAACCCGCGCCTGGAACGCATCCTGCAGCCGTACCGGGAGAACCTGCAGCGCCTCGGCGTGCAGGTCGGCCTGCGCACCGTGGACCGCGCGCAGTACAAGCAACGGCTCGACAGCTTCGATTTCGACATGGTGCTGATGACACTGCCGCAAACCCTCAGCCCCGGCCTGGAACAATGGCAGTACTTTCATTCCTCCCAGGCGAACGTGCGTGGCAGCCGCAACTATGCGGGTATCGCCGATCCGGTGGTGGACGCCATGCTTGAACAGCTGCTGGCCGCCACCAGCCGTGAGGAGCAGATTGTCGCCACCCGCGCCCTGGACCGCGTGCTGCTCTGGCAGCACTACAGCATCCCCAACTGGTACATCGATCACCACCGCTTGGCCTATCGCAATCGCCTGGCCATGCCCGGTACGCCGCCGTACACCCTCGGATTGCGTGCCTGGTGGCAAAAGCCCACGGAGAAGAGCTCACGATGAACACCCTGTGCAAACGCCTGCTGCCGGCCACGGCCCTCACGCTCGGGCTGGCCGGCGCGGCACTGGCGCAACCCCAGCATGCCGTCACGCTGTATGACGAGGCACCGCTCTACCCGGCCGATTTCCGCCACTTCGACTTCGTCAACCCGGACGCGCCCAAGGGGGGCACCCTGCGCCTGGCCGGGCTGAATGGCTTCGACAGCTTCAACCCGTTCATACCCAAGGGCAACGAAGCCAGCATGATCGGGCTGGTCTACGACACCCTCACCTACCATTCCCCGGACGAGCCGTTCACGGAATACGGCCTGCTGGCGGAAAGGATCGAAAAGGCGCCGGACAACAGCTTCGTGCGCTTCCACCTGCGCCCCCAGGCACGCTTCCATGACGGCACCCCGTTGACCGCCGAGGATGTGGTGTTCACCTTCGATACCCTGGTCAGCAAGGGCGACCCGATGTACCGCCACTATTACGCGGACATCAAACAGGTGGTGGCCGAAGGGCTGCATCGCGTGCGCTTCGATTTCACCCATACCGGCAACCGCGAATTGCCACTGATCATCGGGCAGTTGCAGATTCTGCCCCGGCACTGGTGGCAGGAACGCGACCTGTCCCGAAGGGAGTCCGCACCGGCGCTGGAAACCATCGCCACGCTAGTGCTCGCCGAAGACGGCCGCAGCGTCACCATCACCCTGAACGAGGGCGAGAACCTCCCCAGCGCCGAGGACGTGCAACTGTCCCGTGCCACCCAGGATCTGCCGGCACTTGCCGCGGTGAAATCCCTGCACATCGCGGATGCCCGGCGCCTGCGTGCCGAATTGAACGGCCCCGCCAGCGAGGACCTGTTGGCCGCCCTGCGCGCCATGAAGGTGCTGCCGGCCAAGCGCGACTTCACCCGCACCAGCCTGGAGCCGCCGCTGGGCAGCGGCCCGTACCGCATCGCCAGCTACGCCGCCGGCCGCTCCGTGCGCTACGAGCGGATCACCGACTGGTGGGCAGCCGATCTGCCGGTGACCCGCGGCCTGTACAACTTCGACGCCATTACCCTGGATTACTACCGCGACATGTCCGTCGCCCTGGAGGCCTTCAAGGCCGGGCAGTTCGACTACAACCTGGAATACTCCGCCAAGGACTGGGCCACCGGCTATGACAGCCCCGCCCTGCGCAGCGGCCGGATCATCCAGGAAGCCATTCCCAACCACAATCCGGTGGGCATGCAGGGCTTCACCTTCAATATCCGCCGGCCGATGTTCCAGGATCGCCGCGTGCGCGAGGCCATTGCCCTGCTGTTCGACTTCGAATGGACCAACAAACAGCTTTTCTTTGGCGCCTACAAGCGCACCCGCAGCTTCTTCGAGAACTCGGAACTGGCGGCCCGCGGGCTGCCTGACGAGGCGGAGCTGAAGCTCCTCGAGCCCCTGCGCGAGCACCTGCCCGAGGAGGTATTCACCCAGGGTTTCGAGCCGCCGGTGAGCGACGGCAGCGGCATCATTCGCGACCGCCAGCGCCGCGCGTACCAGTTGCTGCTCGACGCCGGCTACCGAGTGGAAAAGGACCGCATGGTGAATGCCGATGGCCAGCCGCTGAGCTTCGAGTTCATGGTGCTGCAGGCCAACATGGAGCGCGTGCTGCTGCCGTTCAAGCGCAACCTGGCCGAGCTGGGCATCGAGATGCAGCTGCGTCGCGTGGACGTCTCGCAGTTCATCAACCGCCTGCGTTCCCGTGACTTCGACATGACCTCCAGCATCTGGCCGCAATCGAACTCGCCGGGTAACGAACAGATGGAGTTCTGGCATTCGCGCAGCGCGGACAGCCCCGGCAGCCGCAACTTCATCGGCCTGCGCGACCCGGCGATCGATGCGCTGGTGGAAGGCCTGATCCGCGCCGATTCGCGGCAGAGCCTGATCACCCATGCCCGCGCGCTGGACCGCGCCCTGCTCTGGGGCCACTACGTGGTGCCCAACTACTACATCGATACCTGGCGCGTGGCGCACTGGACGCATCTCAAGCGCCCGCACCGCACACCGCGCTACGACGTGGGTTTGATGAGCTGGTGGATCGAAGGCAGCGCGCCGACGCCTGCGCCGGACGAGGTAGCTGAATAATGCTGGCCTACATTGCGCGGCGCCTGCTGCTGATCATTCCGACCCTGCTCGGCATCCTGCTGATCAACTTCCTCATCATCCAGGCCGCGCCCGGCGGCCCGGTGGAGCAGACCATCGCCCGCCTGGAGGGCTTCGACGCCGCAGCCGGTGGCGCCACCGGACGCATCGCCGGCGGCGGCGCCGAAGCGGCGTCCGGCTCCAACTATCGCGGCGCCCAGGGCCTGGACCCGGAACTGGTGGCCGAGATCGAGCGCATGTACGGCTTCGACAAACCGGCCCATGAGCGCTTCTGGCTGATGCTGACCAACTACGCACAGTTCGATTTCGGCGAAAGCTTCTTCCGCGACGCCAAGGTCACCGACCTGATTCTGGAAAAGATGCCGGTGTCCATCTCGCTCGGGCTTTGGAGCACACTGATCATGTACCTGGTCTCCATCCCGCTGGGCATCGCCAAGGCCACCCGCCACGGCAGCGCCTTCGATGTCTGGACCAGCTCGGCGATCATCGTCGGCTACGCCATCCCGGCGTTCCTGTTCGCCATCCTGCTGATCGTGCTGTTCGCGGGCGGCAGCTACTTCAACTGGTTCCCGCTGCGCGGCCTCACCTCCAGCAACTTCGACGAGCTGTCGCTGCTGGGCAAGGTCGCCGATTACTTCTGGCACCTGGCGCTGCCGGTGACCGCGCTGGTGATCGGCAACTTCGCCACCCTGACCCTGCTGACCAAGAACAGCTTCCTCGACGAGATCGGCAAGCAGTACGTAGTCACCGCCAAGGCCAAGGGCCTGAGCCCCAACCGCGTGCTCTACGGTCACGTGTTCCGCAACGCCATGCTGATCATCATTGCCGGCTTCCCCGCCGCCTTCATCGGCATGTTCTTCACCGGTTCGCTGCTCATCGAGGTGATCTTCTCCCTCGACGGCCTGGGCCTGCTCAGCTTCGAGTCGGCGCTGAACCGCGACTACCCGGTGGTGTTCGGCACGCTGTTCCTGTTCACCCTGCTGGGCCTGCTGGTCAAGCTGATCGGCGATCTCACCTACACCCTGGTCGATCCGCGCATCGACTTCGAAAGCCGGGAGGGTTGAGATGAAACTGTCCCCGCTCAATCGACGTCGCTTCGAGCGCTTCAAGGCCAACAAGCGTGGCTGGTGGTCGCTGTGGCTGTTCCTTGCGCTGTTCGTGCTCAGCCTGGGCGCCGAACTGATCGCCAACCACAAGCCACTGATCGTCAGCTACGACGGACAGTGGTACTCCCCGGTGTTCAAGCGCTACCCGGAGACCACCTTTGGCGGCGAATTCCCGCTGGAGGCCAACTACAAGAGCCCTTATGTGCGCCAGCTCATTGAAGAGAAAGGCGGCTGGATGCTCTGGCCGCCGATTCCCTTCGATTACGCCAGCATCAACTACGATCTGGACGTCCCGGCCCCCGCCCCGCCCTCCATCCAGAACTGGCTAGGCACCGATGACCAGGGCCGCGACGTGCTGGCGCGGATCATCTATGGCTTCCGCGTGTCGGTGCTGTTCGCCCTGACGTTGACCCTGCTCAGCTCGCTAATCGGCGTCATCGCCGGCGCCGTGCAGGGTTTCTACGGCGGCTGGGTGGACCTGGCCGGGCAGCGCTTCCTGGAGATCTGGTCGGGGTTGCCGGTGCTCTACCTGCTGATCATCCTGGCCAGCTTCGTGCAGCCGAACTTCTGGTGGCTGCTGGGCATCATGCTGCTGTTCTCCTGGATGAGCCTGGTGGACGTGGTGCGTGCCGAGTTCCTGCGCGGCCGCAACCTGGAGTACGTGCGCGCCGCCCGGGCGCTAGGCATGCAGAACGGCGCCATCATGTTCCGTCACATCCTGCCCAACGCCATGGTCTCCACCATGACCTTCATGCCGTTCATTTTGACCGGGGCCATCGGCACCCTGACCGCCCTGGATTTCCTCGGCTTCGGCCTCCCCGCCGGCTCTCCCTCGCTGGGCGAACTGGTGGCCCAGGCCAAATCCAACCTGCAGGCGCCCTGGCTGGGCATCGCCGCGTTCAGCGTGCTGGCGATCATGCTGAGCCTGCTGGTGTTCATCGGCGAAGCCGCCCGCGATGCCTTCGACCCGAGGAAGTGAGATGAGCGACAACCTGATCGAAATCCGCGACCTGGCCGTCGAGTTCGTCACCGGCGACCAGACGCAGCGCGTGGTGGAAGGCGTCAGCTTCGACATCCGCAAGGGCGAGACCCTGGCGCTGGTGGGCGAAAGCGGCTCGGGCAAGTCCGTCACTGCGCATTCCATCCTGCGCCTGCTGCCCTACCCGCTGGCCCGCCATCCGGCCGGCAGCGTTCATTACCAGGGCCAGGACCTGCTGCAGGCGAACGAGAAGACCCTGCGCGGCATCCGCGGCAACCGCATCGCCATGGTCTTCCAGGAACCGATGACCTCGCTCAACCCCCTGCATACGGTGGAAAAGCAGATCAACGAAGTCCTGGGCCTGCACAAGGGGCTGAGCGGCAGCGCCGCCACCGCGCGCACCCTTGAACTGCTGGATCTGGTGGGCATTCCCGAGCCGGCCAAGCGCCTCAAGGCCTATCCCCATGAGCTGTCCGGCGGCCAGCGCCAGCGCGTGATGATTGCCATGGCCCTGGCCAACGAGCCAGAGCTGCTGATCGCCGACGAACCCACGACCGCGCTGGATGTCACCGTTCAGCTCAAGATCCTCGAACTTCTCCAGGACTTGCAGGCCCGTTTGGGCATGTCACTGCTGATCATCAGCCACGACCTCAACCTGGTGCGCAGAATCGCCCACCGCGTATGTGTCATGCAGCGCGGACGCATCGTCGAACAGGCGTCGTGTGAGGAATTGTTCCGCGCTCCGCAGCATCCCTATAGCCAGGAACTGCTCGGCGCAGAACCCAGCGGCGAGCCGGCGGACAACCCCGTCGGCCAGCCGATTCTGCAAGTGAACGACCTGCGTGTGTGGTTCCCCATCAGGAAGGGGCTGCTGCGGCGCACGGTCGATCATGTGAAGGCCGTGGACGGCATCGACTTCTCCCTGCTGCAAGGGCAAACCCTGGGCATCGTGGGGGAAAGCGGTTCCGGCAAGTCCACGCTGGGAATGGCCATCCTGCGCCTGATCAGCAGTCAGGGCGGCATCTGTTTCCAGGACCAGGCCCTGGAAGGCCTCAGCCAGCAGCAGGTGCGGCCCTTGCGCCGCCAGATGCAGGTGGTCTTCCAGGACCCTTACGGCAGTCTCAGCCCGCGCATGTCGGTGGGCGAGATCGTCGGCGAGGGGCTGCGCATTCACCGTCTCGGCAGCGCCGAGGAGCAGGAACAGGCCATCATCGACGCGCTCACGGAGGTAGGTCTGGACCCGGATGCCCGGCACCGCTATCCCCACGAGTTTTCCGGCGGGCAACGGCAGCGTATCGCCATTGCCCGGGCACTGGTGTTGAAGCCGGCGCTGATCCTGCTGGACGAGCCCACCTCGGCGCTCGACCGCACGGTACAGCGCCAGGTCGTCGAGCTGCTGCGCAACTTGCAGGCCCGGCACAACCTGACTTACCTGTTCATCAGCCATGATCTGGCGGTGGTCAGGGCCCTCTCTCATCACCTGCTGGTGATGAAACAGGGACAGGTCGTCGAGCAAGGCGAGGCGCGGCAGGTATTCGCCGACCCACAACACCCTTATACCCGGCAGTTGCTGGAAGCGGCCTTCATGGCCCCGGCAACGCCAACCAACCAAGCAAGAGGAATAGAACATGGGTTTTCTCGCCGGTAAGCGCGTACTGATCGTCGGTGTCGCCAGCAAGCTGTCGATTGCCTCGGGCATCGCCGAAGCCATGTACCGCGAAGGTGCAGAACTGGCTTTCACCTACCAGAACGACAAGCTCAAGGGCCGCGTGGAAGACTTCGCCGCCGGCTGGGGCTCCAGCGCCGACCTGTGCTTCCCCTGCGACGTCGCCAAGGACGAGGACATCGCCAAGGTCTTCGAAGAGCTGGCCAAGAAGTGGGACGGCCTGGACTGCATCGTCCACTCCGTCGGCTTCGCCCCCGGTGACCAGTTGGACGGCGACTTCACCGAAGTCACCACCCGCGAAGGCTTCAAGATCGCCCACGACATCAGCGCCTACAGCTTCGTCGCCCTGGCCAAGGCTGGCCGCCCGATGATGAAGGGCCGCAACGGCAGCCTGCTGACCCTCACCTACCTGGGCGCCGAGCGCACCATGCCCAACTACAACGTGATGGGCATGGCCAAGGCCAGCCTGGAAGCCGGCGTGCGCTACCTGGCCGGCAGCCTCGGCCCGGAAGGCACCCGCGTGAACGCCGTGTCCGCCGGCCCGATCCGTACCCTGGCCGCGTCTGGCATCAAGAGCTTCCGCAAGATGCTCGCCGCCAACGAGAAGCAGACCCCCCTGCGTCGCAACGTGACCATCGAGGAAGTCGGCAATGCCGCCGCCTTCCTGTGCTCGGACCTGGCGTCCGGCATCAGCGGCGAAATCATGTATGTCGACGGCGGTTTCAACACCACCGCCATGGGTGCCATCGAGGACTGATCCGGTCCGCGATACCCCCAGAGCCCGGGCCAATGCCCGGGCTTTTTCATTTCCGCGGGCGCGCCTGTTTCATCCCGAGACCAAACGTCGTAGCATGCTGGCCTTCGATTGATACCCCAAGGGGTATTGATGCGCATCAAGGACGAAGCGCCAAACCACCCCTAGCCTTCCCAGGCTTTTTTATCTTTTCATGAGGTAGTTCGCGCATGGCGCTCAAGACCATCAAAGCCAGCGGCCACATGCAGGCCGGCATGACCATCGACATCCAGTGTGGCAGCCACCACGTCATCATGGACCAGCCCAAGACCGCCGGCGGAGCAGACCTGGGCGCCAGCCCGCTGGAGGTGATGATCGCCACCGTGGCCGGCTGCTTCGGCAGTATCGGGCGCATCGTCGCCCATCAGCAGAAGCTCGCCATCAACGCCATGACATTCGAGGTGGAGGCCGACTACGACCCCAGCGGCCTGCTCGGCCGCGAGACCGACGCCCGGGTGGGCTTCCAGGAGATCCGCCTGAAGGTCGACATCGACGCGCCGGAACTGGATCAGGCGCGCAAGCAGGCCTTTCTGGAAGAAGTGGAACGCCGCTGCCCGGTGATGGAAACCCTGCTGAATGGCACCAAGGTAAGCACGGCGCTGGCGTGATGCACGTGGGGGTGGACAATGTTTTTGTCCACCATGACCACGGTGCCATGGCCCAACGGCGGCCGGAAGTGCGCCGATCACCCTACGGCTGCTAAGGTGTCGCGGGCCGGGCAAACGTAGGGTGGACAACGTTTTCCTTGTCCACCATGGCCACGGGGCCGTGGCCCAACGGCGGCCGGACATGCGCCGACCGCCCTAAGACTGCGGCGTAAACACAAAGGGCCACCGAGGTGGCCCTTTGTGATTTCAGCGCAACGCTCAGGCGCTCAGCTCCAGCAGCAGCTTGTTCAGGCGCTGCACGTAGCCGGCCGGGTCCTTCAGGCTGTCGCCGGCGGCCAGGGCGGCCTGGTCGAACAGGATGTGGCTGAGGTCGGCGAAGCGGTCTTCGTCGGCTTCCGCATCCAGCTTCTCGATCAGCGGGTGCTGCGGATTGATCTCGAAGATCGGCTTGCTCTCCGGCACCTTCTGGCCGCTGGCCTCGAGGATCTGGCGCATCTGCAGGCCCAGGTCCTGCTCGCCGATGGCGAGAATCGCCGGCGATTCCGTCAGACGGTGCGACACGCGCACCTCGGCGACCTCCGCCTCCAACACCTTCTTCAAGCGCTCGACCAGCTGTTCCTTGGTCTTGGCGACTTCTTCCTGGGCCTTCTTGTCCTCCTCGGTGTCCAGCTTGCCGAGGTCCAGGTCACCGCGCGCCACGTCGACGAACTGCTTGCCGTCGAACTCGGTCAGGTAGCTCATCAGCCACTCGTCGATGCGATCAGTGAGCAGCAGCACTTCCACGCCCTTCTTGCGGAACACTTCCAGGTGCGGGCTGTTCTTGACCTGGCCGTAGCTCTCGCCGGTGAGGAAATAAAGCTTGTCCTGACCTTCCTTCAGGCGACCCAGGTAGTCGGCAAGCGACACGGACTGTTCGCCGCTGGCGTCGTGGGTGGAGCTGAAACGCAGCAGGCCGGCGATCTTCTCCTTGTTGGCGAAGTCCTCGGCGGGGCCTTCCTTGAGCACCTGGCCAAACTGTTTCCAGAAGGTCTTGTAGTCCTCGGGCTTGTCCTTGGCGAGCTTTTCCAGCATGTCCAGGGCGCGCTTGGTCAGCGCCGACTTCATGGAGTCGATGACCGGGCCCGACTGCAGGATTTCGCGGGAAACGTTCAGGGACAGGTCATTGGAATCCACCACGCCCTTGATGAAGCGCAGGTACAGCGGCAGGAACTGGTCGGCCTGATCCATGATGAACACGCGCTGCACATAGAGTTTCAGGCCCTTGGGTGCTTCGCGGTGGTACAGGTCGAACGGCGCGCGGCCCGGCACGTAGAGCAGCGAGGTGTATTCCAGCTTGCCCTCGACCTTGTTGTGGCTCCAGGCCAGCGGGTCTTCGAAGTCGTGACCGACGTGCTTGTAGAACTCGGTGTATTCCTCGTCCTTGATCTCGCTGCGCGGCCGGGTCCACAGGGCGCTGGCGCGGTTGACGGTCTCCCACTCGGGTTCCGCCGGCTTGTCCTTCTCTTCCCCGTAATGCTCCTTCGGCAGTTCGATGGGCAGCGCCACGTGGTCGGAGTATTTCTTGATGATGTTGCGCAGGCGCCAGCCGTCGGCGAACTCTTCCTCACCGCTCTTCAGGTGCAACACGATACGCGTGCCGCGCTCGGCCTTCTCCACGGTGGCCACTTCGAACTCGCCCTCGCCCTTCGACGACCAGTGCACGCCCTCGGCGGCCGGCAGGCCGGCGCGGCGGCTGAACACGTCCACCTTGTCGGCGACGATGAATGCGGAATAGAAGCCCACGCCGAACTGGCCGATCAGGCGGGAATCCTTCTTCTGGTCGCCGGTGAGATTCTTGAGGAATTCGGCGGTGCCGGACTTGGCGATGGTACCCAGGTGGGTAATGGCATCCTCACGGCTCAGGCCGATGCCGTTGTCTTCGACGGTGAGGGTCTTGGCGTCCTTGTCGAAGCTGACACGGATCTTCAGCTCGGCGCCGCCTTCGAGCAGCTCCGGCTTGGCCAGCGCCTCGAAACGCAGCTTGTCGGCGGCGTCGGAAGCGTTGGAGATCAGCTCGCGCAGGAAGATTTCCTTGTTGGAGTACAGGGAATGGATCATCAGGTGCAGCAGCTGCTTCACCTCGGTCTGGAAGCCCAGGGTTTCTTTTTGAGTTTCCACACTCATCGTCTTCAACTCTCCAGGTGTTGGGTACGGGCCGCTTGCGCGACGGGGTGTCCCAGCAGATGGGGGACGAGGCTCATGATTTCAAGGGCTTGGCGGCATCAGCCTCCTGATCGGACGCGCCGCGCGGCGGATAACGGTCGCCCGGCACGCCCCAGCCCATCTGTTCGTCCTTGAGCAGTAGCAAGGGCACGATCAGCGCCCGGTTGCCGATGCGCGCCTGGACACGCAGTTCCAGCGGCCGGCTGTTCCAGTCGATGTCCGGCAATTGCACCGCCTCAACGCGGTGCTGCGGAAAGCGGCGCTGCAGGTAGTCTTCGATGACGACCTGCAGGGTCTGCACCGAGTCGAAACGGGTATCCACCCGGCCTTCGCGGTAGCGCAACCGGTCGGTGAAGACTTCGATGGGGCCGGACACCCAGGTCCTGTGCGCACTCGGCAAGCCCAGGTGGAGGTTGCCCACCAGCCGGTTGGGCGCCTGGCGTTGCAACTGCAGATGCATGCTGTAGCCGCGCTCCAGGCGCAACGCCTCGGGTAACGGATTGCCGCCCAACTGGCGCACCAGCTCGATGGTCGGGACGTCATCGTCCTGCGGCAGGATGTCCAGCGTCAGTTGCGAACCGGAAAACTCGCCCAGGTGGATCACCAACTCGCGCCAGTCGAAGCTTGCCGAACCCTGACTCAGTCGCAACCGGCCATCGATGAACTCGCCTTCCACCGGCGCGAAAGGTTCGCCCCACAGGCGACCGCGCAGGCGGATGTCCGGCTGCCAGGGATTGCGCACGGGCTCCAGCCATTCCAGGTTCAGCAGGGCGCGCAAGCGATTGGGGTCCTGCTCCGCCAGTCCGAGCAGGCCGAAACCCAACGGCATGGCGGCAAGCAGCGCGCACAGCAGGGGCGCACGCGCCTCCCGGCCGTGGCGAAACAGATAAAGCAGGGTCAACGGCGGTAGCAGGCACAGCAGCCCCCAGCCGGCCCCCCGCGCAAAGGCGCGCAGGGCCAGCCAGAAGAAACTGCCGACCAGCACGAAGCAGCCGCCGAGAATCAGCAAGGCATCCATCGGGTGTTCCTCGTCCGGGCAGGCCACCGGACGCGGAACGATCGATCAGGACTCGTCGACCTTGAAGTGCGCGCGCGCGGTGGCGATGGGCTCGGTTTGCGTGGTCTGCCAGGCGGTGATGGCCACGTTGGCCACACGACGGCCCTGTCGCCACACCTGGCATTGAGCGAAGGTGTCACGATAGTGACCGGCCCTGAGGTAATCCACCGAGAAGTCGATGGTTTTCGGCAAATGCGCGCTGCCCATGAACATCAGCAGGTGCAGCAGTGCGGCATGTTCCATGAATCCGGCGATCACCCCGCCGTGCAGCGCCGGCAGTACCGGGTTACCGATGTTGTCGGCCTGGGCCGGCAGGCGGAACACCATGTCATCCCCCAGACGCAGGCATTCGATGCCGATCAGCCGTGCATAGGGAACCAGATCGATCAGGGCGCTGTAGTCGTTGCGGGTATGCGCCTCGCTCAAGAGTGCGTTGAACGCCTGCCGGTTCATGCCTTGCCCTCCGGGAAACCGCTCTTGATGTGCGCGCCGGACCCCAGGCGCATGAAGGTGCCCACCGCGTGGGCGATCGGTTGCGCGGGATCATCCTGATAGGCCACGCCACGGGTGAAGATCACCGTCGGCGTCACCCGATAGCATTCGGCAAAGCCATAGACGTCCTTGTGCGGATCGGCCGGGTGCATGTAGTCGATGCGCAGGTCCAGGGTCGGGCAGACCTCGAAATCGGGCAGGAAACACACGGTGGAAATTCCGCAGGTGGTGTCCATCAGGGTGGTGATGGCGCCGCCATGGATACCGCCGGTTTCCGGATTGCCGACGATCTTCTCGCTGTATGGCAGGCGTAGCGTCAGGCCCTTTTTGTCGGCCGCTTCCACCTGCATGCCCAGCACCTGGCAGTGCCGCAGGGCAGAAAGGAAGCGTTCGGCGCGCTGCACGAGTGGATTCTTGTTCATGGTTATGGCTCGCAAGGTGCAGAACGGGCGGCATCAGGCCGCCCGGGTCAATGGAAATCGGGCTCGCGGGGCTCCTGTTGGGCTGAGGGGGCGGCAATCGGAGCGGGGGTATGGGTCAGCACCTTGAGTACCCGGGAGTGGAATTCGCGATGGTACAGAACCAGCACCACACCGGCGGTCACGACCATGAACACCCACGGATGGATGAACCAGGACAGCGCCGCCAGGCCAAAATAGTACGCCCGCAGGCCCAGGTTGAACTGGTTGCCGGCGCTCGACAGCAGCTTGGCGGCGCGCTTGGCGAAGATGTTGCGCTCCTGATCGCTGACGTTGCGTTCGGCCAGCAGCGGCGCCGAGCCCAGCAGCACGGCGGCAAAGTTGTACTGGCGCATGCACCAGCTGAACGTGAAGAAGGCGTAGACGAACACCATGGCCAGCAACAACAGCTTGAGCTCGGACATGCCCCGGCCGACCGGTTCGATGAAGGGCAGCTCGGCCAGCAGCGATACCGCACGGTCGGAAGCCCCCAGCGCAGTGACGATACCGGCCAGGATGATCAGCGTGCTGGAGGCGAAGAACGAGGCATTGCGTTCCAGGTTGCCGATCACGCTGGCATCGGCGATGCGGTTGTCGCGCTGCAGCATGCGCCGCATCCAGTCCTCGCGGTACAGGGCCATGACGCTGGCCAGGCACGGCGTGTCCCGGCCCTTCCAGATCGCGTAGCGCGTGTAGCCCAGCCAGCAGAAGACGAACCAGAGGGCTGCCACCAACTGGCGCAGATAATCGTCGGTCAAGGTCATAGGCACGTTCCCTTCAGAGCCGGGCGATTATACCCGGCTTGTCCTCTCCGCTAATGCCTTTACGCCACTACTGTCGAGCCGGCAGCAGGCGATCAATGACCACACTGATCAGCAGCACCACCAGCACGGGCAGTACCCAGCCCATGCTTTGCGCCGCCCAGGGCAAGGTGGTGAAGAACGGGGGCACCACATCCTTGAAGGCGCTGGCCAGCAGGCCGTCCGCCAGACCGAAGACCAGGGCGACCGCCATCACCGGGCGGAACACCCGGTGCGGCTCGCGCCACAGCCTGTCGGCCAGGCTCAGCAGTACCAGCACGATGGCCAGCGGATACAGGCCCACCAGCACCGGCACCGAGATGCGAATCAGCTGGTCGAGCCCCTGGTTGGCCACCAGCAGGCTGAACAGCGTGAAGCCCACGGCCACGTTGCGATAGGACGTGTGCAGCAGCTCGCCGAAGAATTCGCCGCAGGCGGTGAGCAGGCCCACCGCGGTGGTCAGACAGGCGAGGATGATCACCGCGGCCAGCAGCAGCAGGCCGGGAGTACCGAAGGTGTGCTGCACGTAGGCAGTGAGGATCTGCCCGCCATTGCTTGCTTCACCCGCCACGCTCTGGCTGGTGGCGCCCAGGTAGAACAGCGCCAGGTAGACCAGCGCCAGGCCAACCGCGGCGATGATCACCGCAATGATGGAATAGCGGGTCACCAGACTCGGACTAGTCACACCGCGATCGCGGATCGCGGTGGCGATCACGATGCCGAACACCAGCGCGCCCAGGGCGTCCATGGTCAGGTAGCCCTGCAGGAAGCCCTGCAACAGGGGCACATCGCGGTACTCCACGGCAGTGCCCCCCACCGGGCCGGCCGGCGCGAAGATCGCGGCGGCACCCAGCAACACCAGGGCCAGCAGCAGCACCGGGGTGATGATCTTGCCAACCCGGTCGATCAACCGTCCGGGGTTGAGCACCAGGAACAGCACCAGTCCGAAGAACACCAGGGAATAGATGAACAACGCCCAGTCACTGTTACCGGTGAAGGGCGCGACACCGATCTCGAACGACACCACCGCGGTACGCGGCGTGGCGAACAGCGGCCCGATGGACAGGTAGACGGCCACGGCCAGCACGGTACCGGCTACCTTGCCAAGTGGCCCGGTCAGGCTCGGCATACCACCACCGACCCGGGCCAGGGCCACGATGGTCAGCAGCGGCAGGCCGACGCCGGTGAGCAGGAAGCCCAGTGCCACGGGCCAGATATTGTCGCCCGAGGCCATGCCGGCGCTTGCGGGGAAGATGATGTTGCCGGCGCCGAGGAACAGCGCGAAGGTCATGAAACCAAGGGCAACCAGGTCGGAACCTTTCAGACGGGTCATGGGAAGTAACACCACTGCAAAAGAATGTTATGTCGTGGCTTCCCGGGGTAAGGGAAACTGGCTGCGGGCCAGAACGACGCTCTCTTTTGAAGAGGACGTTCAAAAAGATGCAAAGCCTAACGATTTACGGTCATTTCTGCACCTTCTGATGGACATCCGGTGCCATGCGCAAACACAAAGGCCACCTTGCGGTGGCCTTTGCTTGCACGCCGGGGCTCAGGCCCGCTTGACCTGCCAGCCGGTGACTTCCGCCAGCGCCTTGCCGATATCGGCCAGGGAGCGCACGGTTTTCACGCCGGCGTCCTGCAGCGCGGCGAACTTCTCTTCCGCCGTGCCCTTGCCACCGGAAATGATCGCACCGGCATGGCCCATGCGCTTGCCAGGCGGCGCGGTCACGCCGGCGATGTAGGACACAACCGGCTTGGTGACGTTGGCCTTGATGAAGGCCGCCGCTTCCTCCTCGGCGCTGCCGCCGATCTCGCCGATCATCACGATGGCTTCGGTCTGCGGGTCTTCCTGGAACAACTGGAGGATGTCGACGAAGCTGGAACCGGGGATCGGGTCGCCGCCGATGCCCACGCAGGTGGACTGGCCGAAGCCGGCGTCGGTGGTCTGCTTCACCGCTTCATAGGTCAGGGTGCCGGAGCGGGACACGATGCCGACCTTGCCCGGCATATGGATATAGCCGGGTTGGATACCGATCTTGCACTCGCCGGGGGTGATCACGCCCGGGCAGTTCGGGCCGATCAGACGCACGCCCAGCTCGTCGCACTTGATCTTCACTTCCAGCATGTCCAGGGTCGGAATGCCTTCGGTGATGCAGACGATCAGCTTGATGCCGCCGAATGCCGCTTCGAGGATGGAGTCCTTGCAGAACGGCGCCGGCACGTAGATAACGGAGGCATCCGCACCGGTGGCTTGCACGGCCTCGGCAACCGAGTTGAAGACCGGCAGGCCCAGGTGCATGGTGCCGCCCTTGCCCGGCGTCACGCCGCCCACCATTTTCGTGCCGTATTCGATGGCCTGTTCGCTGTGGAACGTACCCTGCGAGCCGGTGAAGCCCTGGCAGATGACCTTGGTGTCCTTGTTGATCAGAATGCTCATTGGTTGCTCTCCGCAGCCTTGACCACCTGCTGGGCGGCCTCGGTCAGACTGGTTGCCGGGATGATGTTCAGGCCGCTTTCGGCCAGCATCTTGGCGCCGAGCTGGGCATTGTTGCCCTCCAGGCGCACCACCACGGGTACCTTGACGCCGACTTCACGCACGGCGCCCATGATGCCCTCGGCAATCATGTCGCAGCGCACGATGCCGCCGAAGATGTTCACCAGCACGGCCTTCACGTTGCTGTCGGAGAGAATGATCTTGAACGCTTCGGTCACGCGTTCCTTGGTCGCGCCGCCGCCCACGTCGAGGAAGTTGGCCGGCTTGCCACCGTGCAGATTGATGATGTCCATGGTGCCCATGGCCAGGCCCGCGCCGTTGACCATGCAACCAATGTTGCCATCGAGGGCCACGTAATTGAGCTCCCAGCGTGCCGCGTGGGCCTCGCGGGGATCATCCTGGGACGGGTCATGCATGGCGCGCAGCTTGGACTGGCGATACAGCGCGTTGCCGTCAATGTTCACCTTGGCATCCAGGCAATGCAGATTGCCGTCCTTCTTGATGACCAGCGGATTGACTTCGAGCAGGGCCAGGTCGTAGTCCTTGAACAGGCGCGCCAGGCCCATGAAGATGTGGGTGAATTGCTTGATCTGCTCACCCTGCAGGCCCAGCTGGAACGCCAGGCTGCGGCCCTGGTAGGGCTGCGGGCCCACCAGCGGGTCGATGGTGGCCTTGAGAATCTTCTCGGGGGTATCGTGGGCGACCTTCTCGATCTCCACACCACCCTCGGTGGACGCCATGAAGACGATGCGTCGACTGGAACGATCGACCACGGCGCCGAGATACAGCTCCTTGTCGATGTCGGTGCAGGCCTCGACCAGGATCTTGCTGACCGGTTGGCCATTGGCATCGGTCTGGTAGGTCACCAGGCGCTTGCCCAGCCAGTGGGTTGCGAACTCCCGCGCCTCCTCTGGATTGCGAACCAGCTTTACACCGCCGGCCTTTCCTCGCCCGCCGGCATGCACCTGGGCCTTGACGACCCATGCATCGCCACCGATCTCCTTGCAGGCTTCTGCGGCCTGTTGCGGGGTGTCTACAGCATGGCCGATGGAGACGGGCAGGCCGTATTCAGCGAAGAGCTGCTTACCCTGATACTCGTGAAGATTCATGCTTCTCTACCGTTTCTAGTTTTTGCTATTGGCAATAGGCGTGTCCTCACGGACACGCCTCCTATACGGCAGGTGAGCCCTCCCCCCTCGCAAAAGTTCAAGCCACCTGCCGGGCTCCCTTAGCGCTTCTTGCGGTTGGCAACGTGGATGGCATGACCATTCACAGCCAAGGCCGCTTCATGAAGCGATTCGGACAGCGTCGGGTGCGCGAACACCATCATGCCCAGGTCCTCGGCACTGGTGCCGAATTCCATGGCGATGGCGCCCTGCTGAACCAGCTCGGCAGCGCTCGGGCCCACGACGTGGACGCCCAGCACGCGATCGGTTTTGGCATCGGCAATGACCTTGACGAAACCGGCGGTTTCGTTGGCAGCCATGGCGCGACCGCTGGCGGCGAACGGGGCAACACCCACGTTGATCTCCACGCCTTCGGCCTTCAGGGACTGCTCGGTCTTGCCGACCCATGCGATTTCCGGATGGGTGTAGATGACGCCCGGGATCAGGTCGTAGTTCATCTGGGTCTTGTGACCGGCAATGCGCTCGGCAACCATCACGCCCTCTTCCGAGGCCTTGTGGGCCAGCATAGCGCCGCGCACCACGTCGCCGATGGCGTAGACGCCCGGAACGCTGGTGGCACAGAAGTCATCGACGAAGATGAAGCCGCGCTCGTCCATGGTCACGCCGCTGTCGGCGGCCAGCAGGTTGGTGGTCACCGGACGGCGGCCGACCGCTACGATCAGCTTGTCGAAGGTCAGCTGCTGTTCGCCATTGGCATCGCTGAAGGTGACGACCACTTGCTCGCCCTTGACCTCGGTGCCGGTGACGCGCGCGCCCAGACGGATGTCCAGACCCTGCTTGGTGAGGATCTTCTGGGCTTCCTTGGCGATCTGCTCGTCGGCGGCGGCCAGGAACTTGTCCATGGCTTCCAGCACGGTGACCTGGCTGCCCAGGCGGGCCCAGACCGAACCCAGCTCGAGACCGATCACGCCGGCGCCGATGACGCCCAGCTTGCCGGGAACGTTCTGGAAGTCCAGGGCGCCGGTGGAGTCGACGATGACCTTCTGATCGACCGGAGCCGGCGGAATCTCGACCGGCTTGGAACCGGAGGCCAGGATCACGTTCTCGGCGGCCAGCACTTCAACGCTGCCGTCGGTTTTGGTGACTTCCACCTGCTTGCCGGCCAGCAGCTTGCCGTGGCCTTCGAACACGGTCACGCCATTGGCCTTCATCAGCGCGGAGACACCGCCGGTGAGGTTTTTGACGATCTGGTCCTTGCGGCCGACCATGGTCGGCACGTCCATCTTCACGTCACCGGTGCTGATGCCGTGCAGCTTGAAGCTCTCGTGGGCTTCATGGAACTTGTAGGAGCTGTCCAGCAGCGCCTTGGAGGGGATGCAGCCGACGTTCAGGCAGGTGCCGCCCAGGGCCAGCTTGCCGTCCTTGCCGGTGTACTTCTCGATGATGGCGGTCTTCTTGCCCAGTTGGGCCGCGCGGATGGCAGCGACATAGCCGCCGGGGCCGGCACCGATCACCACGACGTCGAATTTCTGGCTCATAGGGTTTCCTCTTCGAAAATTGCGAAGTCCACAAACGGCAGAGCCCGGACATGCCGGGTTCTGCCTGACGCGAATCACACGTCGATCAGATGTCCAGCAGCAGGCGCGCCGGGTCTTCCAGCAGATCCTTGAGGGTGACCAGGAAGGTGACCGCTTCCTTGCCATCCAGCAGGCGGTGGTCGTAGGACAGCGCCAGGTACATCATCGGCAGAATCACCACCTGGCCGTTCACGGCCATCGGGCGCTCCTGGATCTTGTGCATGCCGAGGATGGCGGACTGCGGCGGGTTGACGATCGGGCTGGAGAGCAGCGAACCGAACACACCACCGTTGGAGATGGTGAAGGTGCCACCGGTCATTTCCTCGATGGTCAGCTTGCCTTCCTTCGCCTTGCGGCCGTAGGCAGCGATGCCGCCTTCGATTTCCGCCAGGCTCATGAACTCGGCGTTGCGCAGCACCGGTACCACCAGGCCACGGTCGCTGGACACGGCCACGCCGATGTCCTGGTAGCCGTGGTAGACGATGTCGTTACCGTCGATGGAAGCATTGACCACCGGCTGGCGCTTCAGCGCCTCGACAGCCGCCTTGACGAAGAAGGACATGAAGCCCAGACGCACGCCATTGTGCTTCTTCTCGAACAGGTCCTTGTACTTGGCGCGCAGGTCCATGATCGGCTTCATGTTGACTTCGTTGTAGGTCGTCAGCATTGCCATGGAGGACTGGGCCTCGACCAGACGCTGGGCCACCTTGGCGCGCAGACGGGTCATCGGCACGCGCTTCTCGACGCGGTCGCCGGCAGCGAAGACCGGAGCGTCGGCAGCCGGAGCGGCAGTCTTGGCAGCCGGAGCGGCGGCCGGCTTGCCGGAAGCGGCAGCAACGGCGTCTTCCTTGGTCACGCGACCACCCTTGCCGGTGCCTTCGATGCTGTTACGGTCGACGCCGGCTTCGTCGGCGATCTTGCGGGCGGCCGGAGACAGGATCTTGTCTTCGGCAGCAGCGGCCGGAGCGGCGGCGGCTGCCGGGGCAGCAGCAGCGGCCGGAGCCGGAGCGGCGGCCACGGCGCCAGCGTTCAGGGTGCCCAGCACTTCGCCGGAGAGAACGGTCTCGCCCTCGCCCTTGATGATTTCACCGACCACGCCATCGGCTTCGGCCAGCACTTCCATAACAACCTTGTCGGTTTCGATGTCGACGATCAGTTCGTCGCGCTTTACGGCTTCGCCCGGCTTCTTGTGCCAGGTGGCAACGGTGCCGTCGGCAACCGATTCCGGGAAGGCGGGGGCTTTGATCTCAATAGCCATGTGATGAATTCCTGTCTTTCCGATACTACGTTCGAGAACGTGGGTTAGATATTGAAGGCGTCATGCAGCAGTTTTTCCTGCTGCTCGGCATGCATCGACGGGTAGCCGCAGGCCGGAGAAGCGGAGGCCTCGCGGCCGGCGTACTCCAGGAACAGGCCCTTCTGATGCGCGCTGGCGACACGACGCATGTGGTGCTGCGAGCAGTACCAGGCGCCCTGGTTCATCGGTTCTTCCTGACACCAGATCACCTTCTTGAGGTTCTTGTAGGGCGCGATGATCTCGGCCAGATCCTCTTCCGGGAACGGGTACAGCTGCTCGATGCGCACGATGATGGTGTCGTCGCGGCCTTCGTTGCGGCGCTTGGTCAGCAGGTCGTAATAGACCTTGCCCGAACACATGATCAGGCGCTCGACCTTGGCCGGATCGACGGCGTCCACTTCCGGGATCACGGTCTGGAAGGAGCCTTCGGCCAGATCTTCCAGGGTCGAGATGGCCAGCGGGTGGCGCAGCAGCGACTTGGGCGTCAGGGCAATCAGCGGCTTGCGCAGCGGGCGAACCACCTGGCGACGCAGCATGTGGTAGACCTGTGCCGGGGTGGTCGGCACGCAGACCTGGATGTTGTGCTCGGCGCACAGCTGCAGGTAACGCTCCAGACGCGCGGAGCTGTGCTCCGGACCCTGGCCTTCATAACCGTGCGGCAGCAGGACGGTCAGACCGCACAGGCGGCCCCACTTGGTCTCGCCGCTGGAAATGAACTGGTCGAACACTACCTGGGCACCGTTGGCGAAGTCGCCGAACTGGGCTTCCCAGATCACCAGCGCGTTGGGCGTGGTGGTGGCATAGCCGTATTCGAAGGCCAGGACGGCTTCCTCCGACAGGAAGGAGTCGTACAGGTCGAAACGCGGCTGACCCTCGAACAGGTTCTTCAGCGGGATGTAAGTGGTTGCGTCCTTCTGGCTGTGCAGCGCGGCATGGCGATGCGAGAAGGTGCCGCGGCCGACGTCCTGGCCGGTCATGCGCACCGGGTGGCCGTCATGCAGCAGCGTGGCGTAGGCCAGGGTTTCCGCATAGCCCCAGTTGATCGGCATGGCGCCGGCGGTCATCTTCTGGCGGTCTTCGTAGACCTTGCCAACCTGGCGCTGTACCACGAAGCCTTCCGGAATACGGGTCAGGCCAGCGGCAATCTCGCGCAGCTTGTCCAGCGGTACACGGGTATCGTGGCGAGCGGTCCAGGCATGGCCCAGGTAGGGAGTCCAGTCCACGAACAGGTCGGGGTTCGGCTCCTTGACCAGGCTCTTCACCACGTGCTGGCCATTGTCCAGGGCGGTGCGGTACTCGTCGATCTTGGCCTGCACGTCTTCGTTGGTTTGTGCACCGGCCTTGATCAGGGCATCGGCATACAGCTCACGGGTGGTGCGCTGCTTGGCAATCTGCTGGTACATCAGCGGCTGGGTGCCGCTCGGCTCGTCGGCCTCGTTGTGGCCACGACGGCGATAGCAGACCAGGTCGAGCACCACGTCACGCTTGAACTGCATGCGGTAGTCGACGGCCAGCTGGGTGACGAACAGGACGGCTTCCGGATCATCGCCGTTCACGTGCAGGATCGGCGCCTCGATCATCTTGGCCACGTCGGTAGCGTACTCGGTGGAGCGCGCATCCAGCGGGTTGCTGGTGGTGAAGCCGACCTGGTTGTTGATGACGATGTGGATGGTACCGCCAGTCTTGAAGCCGCGGATCTGCGACATCTGGAAGGTTTCCATCACCACGCCCTGGCCGGCGAAGGCCGCGTCACCGTGGATGGAGACAGGGAGAACCTTGTCGCCATTCGGATCGAGACGACGGTCCTGGCGGGCACGCACGGAGCCCTCGACCACCGGGGAGACGATTTCCAGGTGCGACGGGTTGAAGGCCATGGCCAGGTGCAGTTCGCCACCCGGGGTGGTGACGTTGGACGAGAAGCCCTGATGGTACTTCACGTCGCCGGAGGACAGACCCTCGACCTTCTTGCCTTCGAACTCGTCGAACAGGTCGCGCGGGTTCTTGCCGAAGGTGTTCACCAGCATGTTCAGACGGCCGCGGTGGGCCATGCCGATGACGATTTCCTTCATGCCGTAGGAGCCGGAACGCTGGATGATCTCGTCGACCATCGGGATCAGGCTTTCGCCGCCTTCCAGGCCGAAGCGCTTGGTGCCCGGGTACTTGGTGCCCAGGTACTTCTCCAGACCTTCGGCTGCAGTCAGGCGCTCCAACAGATGAGCCTGCGCATCACGCGAGTAGGTGGGGCGACCACGCACGCTCTCCAGACGCTGGGCGAACCACTTGCGCTGCTCGGAGTCAGTGATGTGGTTGAACTCGGCGCCGATGGTGCGGCAATAGGTATCTTGCAGGGACTGGACAATCTCGCGCAGAGTTGCCGCTTCCTTGCCAATGAACAGCTCGCCCGTCTGGAAGGTGGTATCCAGATCGGCGTCGGTCAGGCCGTAGTTCTGAATGGTGAGATCGGCCGGCACCTGGCGCTGCCACAGACCCAGCGGGTCGAGCTTGGCGGCCTGATGGCCACGGGCGCGGAAGGCCTGGATCAGGCGCAATACCTGGACTTGCTTCTTCTCGTGCTCGCTGCTCACGCTGGCGGCAGAAGCGGGCTGCGCGCGGCGCTGGTTCTTGGCAAGCAGGACGAAGTGATCGCGAATGGGCGAATGCGGAACGTCAGTCGTGTTGCCGCCATCGTTGGGCAGCTTCTGGAAATAGGTGCGCCACTCTTCGGGCACAGCGTTGGGGTCGTGCAGATAGAGCTCATACAGCTCCTCGACATAGGCAGCGTTACCACCGGAAAGGTGGGCACTGTTCCACATGCGCTGCATTACGCTTTCTTGCATGCTTGGTCACCCTCGATAAGGGAACACCATCGGCGTGGAAACCGCAGCACGGCGTGCCTGAGCAACTGGTTAAGCCACTACGGGACCCCGCAGATAGACCGGGTTTTTACCGGATGCCCCTGATAGCCATCATTTACTTTTCAGGAAGGGTCCAGTGCTTTGTGAGCTCCGGACCCGCTTAAAACTACGCTGCCGGGGTTAGCCGACAGCGTAGAGGTACAGCCTGGGTACGATCCCGAGGGATCAGGTACCGCTTTGCAGCAGCATGTTACGGATGTGACCGATGGCCTTGGTCGGGTTCAGACCCTTGGGACATACGTTCACGCAGTTCATGATGCCGCGGCAACGGAAGACGCTGAACGGGTCATCCATGGCCGCCAGACGCTGTTCGGTCATCGTGTCACGGCTATCGGCCAGGAAACGATAGGCCTGCAGCAGCGCTGCCGGGCCCAGGAACTTGTCCGGGTTCCACCAGAAGGACGGGCAGCTGGTCGAGCAGCACGCGCACAGAATGCATTCGTACAAGCCATCCAGCTTCTCGCGGTCTTCCGGGCTCTGCAGACGTTCGATGGCCGGAGCCGGCGTGTTGTTCTGCAGGTACGGCTGCACCTTCTCGTATTGCTTGTAGAAGATGCTCATATCGACGGCCAGGTCACGGATGACCGGCAGACCCGGCAGCGGGCGGATCACCAGCTTGCCGTTCTTCACCACGCTGGACAGCGGGGTGATACAGGCCAGGCCGTTCTTGCCGCTGATGTTCATGCCGTCGGAACCGCAAACGCCTTCACGGCAGGAGCGACGGTAGGAAAAACCTTCGTCCTGTTCCTTGATCAGCGCCAGCACGTCCAGGACCATCAGATCCTTGCCGTCGATCTCGACGTTGAAGTCCTGCATGTAGGGAGACGCATCGCGCTCCGGGTTGTAGCGGTAAACGCTTACTTGCAAAGTCTTGGGCAGAGACATTCACATCACCCTTAGTAAGTACGTACTTTCGGCTCGAACGCCGGCACAGTCTTCGGTGCGAAGTTGACGGCGCGCTTGGCGACGCGTTTTTCGCCCGGGAAGTACAGGGTATGGCACAGCCAGTTCTGGTCGTCGCGCTCTTCGTAGTCTTCGCGGGCGTGGGCACCACGGGACTCGGTACGGGTATCGGCAGCGATGGCGGTTGCTTCAGCCACTTCGAGCAGGTTCTGCAGCTCGAGCGCTTCGATGCGCGCGGTGTTGAAGGCCTGGCTCTTGTCGTTGATCTTGACGGTGGCGATGCGCTCGCGCAGCTCGGCCAGCTGGGCGATGCCCTTCTTCATGTATTCGCCGGTACGGAATACACCGAAGTAGTTCTGCATGCAGCTCTGCAGCTCGCGCTTGAGCGGGGCCACTTCCTCACCGGAGGTACGCTCATTGACGCCGGCCAGACGCTTCAGGGAAGCCTCGATGTCGGTCTCGCTGGCGCTGCGCGCCTCGACACCTTCCTTCAGCGCCTTCTCCAGGTGCAGACCAGCGGCACGACCGAACACCACCAGGTCGAGCAGCGAGTTGCCGCCCAGTCGGTTGGCACCGTGTACGGATACGCACGCCACTTCACCCACAGCGAACAGGCCTTCGACGATCTTGTCGTTGCCGTTGGCGTCCTGGGTGATGGCCTGGCCATGAATGTTGGTGGCAATGCCGCCCATCATGTAGTGGCAGGTCGGGATAACCGGAATCGGCGCAACAACCGGGTCGACATGCGCGAAGGTCTTGGACAGTTCGCAGATACCCGGCAGGCGGCTGTGCAGCACGTCCTCGCCCAGGTGGTCCAGCTTCAGCAGCACGTGATCCTTGTTCGGACCAACACCGTTGCCGGCGATGACTTCCTTGACCATGGAACGGGCGACCACGTCGCGACCTGCCAGGTCCTTGGCGTTCGGAGCATAACGCTCCATGAAGCGCTCGCCGTGGGCGTTGATCAGGTAGCCACCCTCGCCACGGCAACCTTCGGTCACCAGCACGCCGGCACCGGCGATACCGGTCGGGTGGAACTGCCACATTTCGATATCCTGGACCGGCACACCAGCACGCAGGGCCATGCCCACGCCGTCGCCGGTGTTGATCAGGGCGTTGGTGGTGGACGCATAGATGCGGCCGGCGCCACCAGTAGCCAGGACCACGGCCTTGGAGCGGATGTAGACGGTTTCGCCAGTCTCGATGCAGATCGCGATGATGCCGACGATGGCGCCGTCCTGGTTCTTCACCAGGTCCACGGCGTACCACTCGTTCAGGAACGAGGTACCGTTCTTCAGGTTGGCCTGGTACAGGGTGTGCAGCAGGGCGTGACCGGTACGGTCAGCCGCGGCACAGGTACGAGCTGCCTGACCACCCTTGCCGAAGTCCTTGGACTGGCCGCCGAACGGGCGCTGGTAGATGCGACCCTGCTCGGTGCGGGAGAACGGCAGACCCATGTGCTCGAGCTCGAACACGGCCTCCGGCCCCACGGAACACATGTACTCGATCGCGTCCTGGTCACCGATGTAGTCGGAGCCCTTGACGGTGTCGTACATGTGCCAGCGCCAATCGTCGTTCGGGTCGGCCGAAGCGATGGCGCAGGTGATGCCGCCCTGGGCGGACACGGTGTGCGAACGGGTCGGGAAGACCTTGGTCACCACGGCAGTCTTGTGACCACCCTGGGCCAGTTGCAGCGCGGCGCGCATGCCGGCGCCACCGCCACCGACGATGATGGCGTCGAAGGAAAGAGTGCGAATGCTAGACATGGATCAGATACCCCACAGAATCTGCACGCCCCAGACGAACAGCACAAACTGCAGCACGCCGCAGGCCGCCTGGAAGAAGAAGCGCAACACGGTTGCCCAACGACCGAAAGCCATCGGCGTCAGGTAGTCAGTCGAGATGGTCCACATGCCGACCCAGGCATGCACCACCGTCGCCAGCAGCGCCAGCAGACTGAAGATGCGCATCGCATTGTGGGAGAACAGACCATGCCAGTCGGCGTAGGTCAGGCCTGGATTGAGCAGCACGAAGCCGAGCAGAAAAATGAAATACGCAGCCAGCACGACCGCGGAGACGCGCTGAGCCATCCAGTCATAGAGGCCGGAGCGCGAAAAGTTAGTGACGTTGGTTACCATACCCACACCCCAGCCAGGACAATCAATACTACGGCAACGGCAATGACGATCTTCGAGCCGAGCTTGCCGCCCTCCAGCGTCTCACCGACGCCGGCATCCATGAACAGGTGGCGAATCCCGGCCACCAGGTGGTACAGCAGAGCGGACAGCAGACCCCAGATCACCAGCTTTGCCAGCGGACTGGCCAGGCACGCCTTCAGCTCTTCGAAGCTCTCCTCGGACGCCAGGGACATATCGAGCCCGTAAAGGAGCACGACGAGCCCGAGGAACAGGATCACGCCGGAGATGCGGTGAAGGATGGACGTGTAAGCGGTGACAGGGAGCTTGATAGTCCTAAGGTCTAGGTTTACTGGTCGTTGGCTATTCACGGCTTCTTTTCACACTTTGAGCCCCAGGAAGCAGGGCGTTGTTGTTGGGAAGTGCACTGGTCAGGTACCCACCCACATGGAGTGCAACCGCCAAAACACAGGCGCTATGCCCATGACGGCCGGCTACGGAGTATAGACAGTTAGCCCACTAATGACAACGCGACGCGCCGCCACTAAAGGCGAATGGCTAGCCCCAAAAGAATGCCGTAAAAAGTCCACCCTACCCCCATGAAAGACGCCGGAACCCCTTCATTTTTCAGGGGTTACGCAAATTGACATTCAAGTTTATCGCTCTATAGTGATGCCGGCCCTGCATGGGGGGCTGCTGATGATTCCAAGCATAACCAGGAGGCCACTCATGGCTGACAAAAAAGCGCAGTTGATCATCGAGGGCGCCGCCCCCGTAGAACTGCCCGTCCTAAGCGGTACCATCGGGCCCGACGTCATCGACGTCCGCAGCCTGACAGCCACGGGCAAATTCACTTTCGATCCCGGTTTCATGTCCACCGCTTCCTGCGAGTCGAAGATCACCTATATCGACGGCGACAAGGGCGTCCTGCTGCACCGCGGCTATCCGATCGAACAACTGGCGGAAAAGTCCGATTACCTGGAAACCGCCTACCTGCTGCTCAACGGCGAGCTGCCGAATGCCGAGCAGAAGGCCAAATTCGTCAACACCATCAAGAACCACACCATCGTTCACGAGCAGCTGAAGTCCTTCCTGAACGGCTTCCGTCGCGACGCTCACCCGATGGCCGTGATGTGCGGCATCGTTGGCGCCCTGTCGGCGTTCTACCACGACTCGCTGGACATCAACAATCCGCAGCACCGCGAGATTTCCGCACACCGCCTGATCGCCAAGATGCCGACCATCGCGGCCATGGCGTACAAGTATTCGATCGGCCAGCCGATCATGTATCCGCGTAACGACCTGAACTACGCGGAAAACTTCCTGCACATGATGTTCAACACCCCGGCCGAGATCAAACCGATCAGCCCGGTGCTGGCCAAGGCCATGGACCGCATCTTCATCCTGCATGCGGACCACGAGCAGAACGCCTCGACTTCCACCGTTCGTCTGGCTGGCTCCACGGGCGCCAACCCGTTCGCCTGTATCGCTGCCGGCATCGCTGCCCTGTGGGGACCGGCCCACGGCGGCGCCAACGAAGCCGTGCTGACCATGCTGGACGAGATCGGCGACGTTTCGAACATCGACAAGTTCCTGGCCAAGGCCAAGGACAAGAACGATCCGTTCAAGCTGATGGGCTTCGGCCACCGCGTGTACAAGAACTTCGACCCGCGCGCCAAGGTCATGAAGCAGACCTGCGACGAGGTTCTGGGCGAGCTGGGTATCAATGACCCGCAGCTGGAACTGGCGATGAAGCTGGAAGAGATTGCGCTGAAGGACCCCTACTTCGCCGAGCGCAACCTGTACCCGAACGTGGACTTCTACTCCGGCATCATCCTGAAGGCCATCGGCATTCCGACCAGCATGTTCACCGTGATCTTCGCCATGTCCCGTACCGTGGGCTGGATCTCGCACTGGAAGGAAATGATCGAAAGCGGCCAGAAGATCGGTCGCCCGCGCCAGCTCTACACTGGCCACGAGCGTCGCGACTTCGCTCCGCTGAACCAGCGCGGCTGATCGCTCGGACGCCAAAAGAAAAGGCTGCCCATGGGCAGCCTTTTCTGCTTTCGGCACCCCACCCTTTAACGAGCGCTTTCCGCCAGACTGCGCAACCCGTTGAGCGTGTTGAACGGGGCATCGATCACGAAACTATTGGCAAGCCAGGAGGGCACGCTGCCACCCGGCTCGCTATACAGCTGATACGTCACCTTCACCAGCCCACCGTCCAACGGCTCCAAACGCCAGTAACCCTCGACACGGGTCACACGCACATAGCCCTTTTCTTCCGGGAGCATGTCTGGCACGCCTTTTAGATGGCGCACCAGAGTACCGCCCTCCTCCTCGGTGGTCACCTCGATCACGGAGTCACGCGGGGTAACCGGCCAGGGCGTGCTGAAATAGGTGTGCGTCCAGGCTTTGCTGCCTTCCCGCCGGATCATTTGCTGCGCCTTGCATTGATGGATCCACGCACAGGAACCCTGAACGTCTTCCTGCAGTGCACGAATCCGGGCCATGCTTGCCCGAATGACCGTCTCGCCTCGATAGGCCTTGTAGGCAGAACCAGGCACCGCAGCCAGGTAGACCCTGATCCCCTGCTCGTCCTTCACCAGCTCCCAATCCTGAGCGCTCACCGCGCCACCGAACAACACCAGGGACAACCCCAGCATCAGGGGCCTGCACGTAGACACGAGCATGATTTCTCTCCTTTTCGTTGTGGGGGGCTCAGGCAGTGGACTGCTCCAGCCAGCCCAGAAGCTGAATCGCCTGCTCGGCGGTTTCCCCGCAGAATGCCTCGTCAGCCTCGAAGGCCGAACACACGCGTGGCCGCTCCGGCTTTCCGAACAGCGCGCAGAGGCCTGCCTCGCTCAGGTGAATACATCGCTCACCGGCCTTTTTGCCACGCGGCATGCCGGGAATGAACGAGCTGATGGAGGGGGCTATGCAGCAAGCGCCGCAACCTGCACGGCATTTCATGACGATGACTACTCGACACTCGAACAGAGGGGGCCGCGATTTTACTGCCAGCCCATCCGTTGTCACAGGCATTGCATCCAGCCGATCAGCCCCACCCTTGGTCGATTTGCCGACCGGGACCGACACCGCCATACTCCGGCCAGCCCGATGGAGGACGTATGCGACATTGGCTGGTTATCGACCTGGAAGCCACCACGGATGAAGGTGGCTGGCCACTGCGAGACATGGAGATCATCGAGATCGGCGCCACCCTCGCCACCAGCGAGGGCCACGAAGTCGCCCATTTCCAGCGCTATGTCCGACCGCTGCGGCGCCCCTGCCTGACGAGCTTCTGCAAGGACCTCACGCATATCGGCCAGCAGCAGATCGACAGCGCCCGGACCCTCGCGCAACTCTGGCCGGCCTTCGAAAGCTGGCTGCTGGCCCAAGGCTCCCGCCTGGCTGGCTGGGCCAGTTGGGGCGACTACGACCGCCGCCAGCTCGAGCAGGAATGGCAGGCGCAAGGCCTGCAAAGCCGCCTTCAGCAGTTTCCCCACCTGAACCTCAAGCAGTCCTTCGCCAGCAGTCGACAGCTGACCCGCCCGGTCGGTCTGAACATGGCCCTGATGCTGGCCGGCATGCATTTCCAGGGCCGCCAGCACCGCGCCCTGGAAGACGCACGCAACGCCGCACGCCTGCTACCCCTGGCCCTGCCGCATTAAACACGGGAACCCGGTGACGCCGATCGGACGCTTCGGCATACTGGCGCGCCCTTTTTTCCGTATAGGAAACGCCCCATGTTCAAGGTCAACGAATACTTCGACGGCAAGGTCAAATCCATCGCCTTCGAACAGGCCGAATGCCCTGCCACCGTCGGCGTGATGGCACCCGGCGAGTACGAGTTTGGCACCAGCCAGAAGGAAATCATGAAGGTCGTGGCCGGCGCCCTCACTGTGCGCCTGCCAGGCAGTGAAGCCTGGGAAACCTTCGAGGCCGGCAGCCAGTTCAGCGTACCGGCCAACAGCAAGTTCCAGCTAAAGGTCGCCGTGGATACCGCCTACCTCTGCGAGTACTACTAAAGTCTCGTGGGCGGGCGGTATCCCGTCCGCCCGCCCTGGTCGTCATCTGGATTTCATCTAGATTGAACAAGCTATGGAATCCAGCGACCAGGAGATGGACACATGAACCTGAACAACAACGCCACCCAGCCTGTACCCACCCACCTCCCCGCCGACTGCTTTGCGTGTGCAGTGATCGATGAGCAGGGACGCGAAGTACCCATCACCGAAGCCATGATCCAGCAGGCCTGCCGCGCCCTCGATCAGGAGCCCGATGAGGATGAGCCCACCCAGGGGTGAGGCTCAGACCAGCCTGGCCCCCAGCGCACGAACCAGCGCAGCCAGTTGCGGGGCCTGGCCCAGCAACTCGACCCTGAGGCCATCGATTTCCCGGCGTGGCGGATAATGCTTGCGCAGCGCGTCGAAGCCGGCGCGGCGCATGTCCTCGTCGCCTCTCAAGCTGCGCCGAAAATCGGCGGAGTCGCGCCGCGGATCGTAGACGGCCCGACACAGGGCAGACAGCGCCCAGTCGGGGTCCGCACCGGCGTGCAGGGTCAATTGCGGTAGCCAGGGCTCGGGCAATAGCGCCTCCAGCTCCAGCGGTGCCAGCATGCCCAGGTGTGCGCAGAGCGCGCGGTAGATCTGTGCAGTGCCGCGTGCCTTGCCTTCCAGGCTGTAGCCCGCGATGTGGGGGGTGGCGATCCGGCATCGCTCGGCCAGTGCCACATCCACGAGCGGCTCACCCTCCCAGACATCCAGCACCGCCTCGACATCGGGCCGCTGCAGGAGCAGCGCATGCAGGGCCTGGTTGTCCACCACCGCGCCGCGGCTGGCATTGATCAGCCAACTGCCGGGACGCAGCCGGGCCAACCGCTCGGCATTCAGCAGATGGCGCGTCGGCCACCGGCCTGCCGAGGTGAGCGGTGTATGCAGACTGATTACATCGCACTGCGCCAGCACCTCGTCCAGATCGACATAATCGCCACCCTCGCGCTCCGCGCGCGGCGGGTCGCAGACCAGCACCCGACAACCCAGCCCGCGCAACACCTCCACCAGCCGCGCACCCACCTGACCGGCGCCCACCACTCCGTAGCAGCGCTCCCGCAGTGGCGAGCCCGCCACCTCGGCCAGCGCCAGCAGGCTGCCCAGCACGTAATCCACCACTCCACGGGCATTGCAGCCCGGCGCGCTGGCCCACGCAATGTTGGCGGCGGCCAGATGATCGAGGTCGAGGTGGTCGGTGCCTATGGTGCAGGTGCCGACGAAGCGCACCGGGCTACCCTGCAGCAAGGCGGCATCCACCCGGGTCACCGAGCGCACCAGCAGCACATCGGCTTCGGCCAGGGCATCAGCGCTGAACGCGCGCCCCGGCTGACGGCGGATCTCGCCGAATTCGGCGAAGAAGGCTTCGACCAGGGGTATGTTTTCGTCGGCAAGAATGCGCATGCTCGGACTCCTCGGAGGGGGCGCCAGTTTAGTCCTTTGCCCTTGCGACCCCTACCCTTTCTTCGCCTGGGTGCGCGGCGTAGAATCCCCGCCTTTTCCCTGTCGCCGTCCCATGAGCCATATGAACCGCGTTTCCCGCGTCGGGCACGAACTGAGCGCACTGCTCGCCCTCGCTACTCCCATCATCATCGCCCAGGTGGCGCATACCGCCATGGGCGCCGTCGATGCCGTGATGGCTGGCCGGGTCAGCGCCGCCGACCTGGCGGCCGTGGCCTTGGGCAACTCCGTCTGGATTCCCCTCTACCTGCTGATGACCGGCATCCTGATGGCAACCACCCCGAAGGTGGCCCATCGCTTCGGCGCCGGCAAGCTGGCAGAAATCGGGCCGCTGGTGCGCCAGGCGCTCTGGCTGGGATTGGCGATTGGCCTGCTGTTCGCATTTCTACTGACCCAGGCCAGGCCCGTGCTGAATGCCATGCAGGTCGACCCCGGATTGATCGAGCCCACCCTCGGCTATCTGCAGGGGGTAGCGTTCGGCTTTCCCGCCGCCGCCGTCTACCAGGTGCTGCGCTGCTACAGCGACGCCCTGAGCCACACATTGCCGAGCATGATCATCGGCCTGCTGGGCCTGCTGGTTAACATCCCGCTCAACTATGTGCTCATCCACGGCAAGCTGGGCTTGCCCGCCCTGGGCGGCGTGGGCTGCGGCTGGGCTACCGGGCTGGTGATGATCGCCATGCTGGCGGCCATGCTCACCTGGGTCAACCGCTCGCCCATCTACCGCTTCAGCGAACTGTTCAAGCATTTCGAGCGCCCACGCTGGCCACTGATCCGAGCACTGCTGGCGGTGGGCGTGCCGATCGGAATCGCCATCTTTGCCGAGTCGAGCATCTTCTCGGTCATCGCCCTGCTGATCGGCAGCCTCGGTGACACCGTGGTGGCCGGCCATCAGATCGCCCTCAGCATCTCGTCGCTGGTGTTCATGGTGCCCCTGTCCCTGGGCATGGCGGTCACCGTGCGCGTGGGCCAGGCCCTGGGCCGCAACGCGCCACGCGACGCACGCTTCGCCGCGGCCCTGGGGATCGGCGTGGCACTGAGCTACGCCTGCTTCTCGGCCATGCTGATGATGGTATTTCGCGAGCAGATTGCCGGGTTCTACTCGCCGGACCCGGCGGTGGTCGCCCTGGCCAGCACCCTGCTGATCTATGCCGCGCTCTTCCAGTTTTCCGACGGCATACAGGTTTCCGCCGCTGGCGCCTTGCGTGGTTATCAGGACACTCGGGCGGTGATGCTGATCACCCTGCCCAGCTACTGGGGCATCGGTCTGACGGTGGGCTACCTGCTGGGGCTCACCGACCTGCTCGGCGCCCCCAGCGGCCCGGCAGGCCTATGGCAGGGCCTGATCGTCGGCCTGAGCTGCGCGGCGCTGATGCTCGGCTGGCGACTGCATGTGCGCGCAGGCCGCGCGATCCACCGGATGGCACCGACACAGGAATAGCCCGTGTCGGCAGCTCAATCGGCCTTCTTGCGAATCCAGTAGAGGAACTGGCCGGCATCCTCGCGCTGCTCGACCAGCTCATGGCCAAGAAACACGCAGAACTTGGGGATGTCACGACGGGTCGAGGGATCGGTGGCAATGACCTGCAGCAGGCCGCCGGCCTGCAGGTCGCGCACCTTGTTGTGCAGCATCATCACCGGTTCGGGGCAGTTCAGCCCGCTGGCGTCGAGAATCGCGTCGGGTTGCAGGGACATCGTGATACTCCGGAAACAGGCGGCTATTGTGGCGCAAAGCGGGCATTACGCCCAGCCGGAGGAACGTCATGCGCGACTGGTGCGTCAAGCGTCTGGATGACAACGGCAACGAATGCCTGGTGCGCGAACGCCTGACCCGGGCCGAGGCCGAACACCTGGCCCGCGACTACCAGGCCCGCGGCCACAAGCAGACCTACTGGGCAGCACCCATGCCGCCCACACCGCCGCGCTCGTGAGCCGCGCGGGAACCCTTGGCCCGCCCGGTCGGTCCAGAGCAGAACCCGTGGCACGACTTCCAAGGATCACACCATGCCAGCCCTGGACAGCCTGAATTGTTGCCGCACCCTGCAGGTCGGCAAGCACACGTATCACTACTACAGCCTGCCGGAGGCCGGGAACAGCCTGGGTGATATCGCACGCCTGCCGCTCTCGCTCAAGGTGCTGCTGGAGAATCTGCTGCGCTGGGAGGATGGCCGGACGGTACGCCGGGAGGACTGCCAGGCCATCGCCGACTGGCTTCGCGAGCGCCGCTCGGAGCACGAGATCCAGTACCGGCCGGCACGGGTGCTGATGCAGGACTTCACCGGCGTGCCGGCGGTGGTCGACCTGGCCGCCATGCGCGACGCCACGGCCAGGGCGGGCGGCGATCCCCGGCAGATCAACCCGCAGATCCCCGTGGACCTGGTCATCGACCACTCGGTGATGGTCGACCGTTTCGCCGATCCGAGCGCGTTTGCCGACAACGTGGCCATCGAGATGCAGCGCAACGCCGAACGCTATGCCTTCCTGCGCTGGGGTCAGCAGGCATTCGCCAACTTCCGCGTGGTGCCGCCGGGCACCGGCATCTGCCACCAGGTCAACCTCGAGTACCTGGCCGATGTCGTGCGCAGCGAGGCCGATGACGGCCGTATGCTGGCCTTCCCGGACAGCCTGGTGGGCACCGATTCGCACACCACCATGATCAACGGCCTCGGCGTGCTCGGCTGGGGCGTGGGCGGCATCGAAGCCGAGGCGGCGATGCTCGGCCAACCGGTGTCCATGCTGATTCCGGAGGTGGTGGGCGTGAGGCTCACCGGTCGGTTGCGCGAAGGGGTGACCGCCACCGACCTGGTGCTCACCGTCACCCAGATGCTGCGCAAGCATGGCGTGGTCGGCAAGTTCGTGGAGTTCTACGGTCCCGGGCTGGACGCCCTGCCGCTGGCCGACCGCGCGACCATCAGCAACATGGCGCCGGAATATGGCGCCACCTGCGGCTTCTTCCCGGTGGACAGGATCACCCTCGACTACCTGCGCCTGACCGGTCGCGATGCGTCGCGCATCGCCCTGGTGGAGGCCTACTGTCGGGCCCAGGGCCTGTGGCGCGACAGTGCCAGCCCCGAGCCCGAGTTCAGCGAAGCCCTGCACCTCGATCTGGACAGCGTGCAGCCCTCGCTGGCCGGCCCGAAACGGCCGCAGGATCGCGTCAACCTTCCGGACATGCGCGCCAGCTTCGATCTGCTGCTGGAAACCAGCGGCCGGAGCGCGCAGATGCAGAGCGAATTTCCGGTGCAGGGAGAGTCTTTCGGCTTGCGTCACGGGGCGGTGGTCATTGCCGCCATCACGTCTTGCACCAACACCTCCAATCCCAGCGTGCTGATGGCCTCCGGACTGCTGGCCAAGAAGGCGGTGGAGCGTGGCCTGCAGCGCAAGCCCTGGGTGAAGTCCTCGCTGGCGCCCGGCTCCAAGGTGGTGACCGACTACCTGGAAAAGGCCGGCTTCACGCCCTATCTGGAGCGACTGGGGTTCTACCTGGTCGGATATGGCTGCACCACCTGCATCGGCAACTCGGGCCCGCTGCCGGACCCCATTGCCCAGTGCATCACCGACCAGGACCTGATCGTCTGCTCGGTGCTTTCCGGCAACCGCAACTTCGAAGGCCGCGTACATCCCCAGGTCAAGGCCAACTGGCTGGCTTCGCCGCCGCTGGTGGTGGCCTTCGCTCTGGCCGGAACCACGCGCATCGACCTGCTGAGCGAACCACTGGGCCACGACCCGCAGGGCCAGCCGGTGTACCTGCGCGACCTGTGGCCCAGCGACGCAGAAGTGGCCGCCGCCGTGGGCGCCGTCGAAGGCGAGATGTTCCGCCGCGAATATGCCGACGTGTTCAGCGGCGACGAGGCCTGGCGCAGCATGCCGCTGGCCAGCGGCGACACCTATGCCTGGGACCCGCACTCCAGCTACGTGCAGCACCCGCCCTATTTCAAGCGCATCGACCAGCCTCTGGAGCCACCGGCGGACATCCTCGGCGCGCGCATCCTGGCGCTGTTTGGCGACTCGATCACCACCGACCACATCTCCCCCGCCGGGAACATCAAGGCCACCTCGCCGGCCGGCCTCTACCTGCAATCGCTGGGCATCGCGCCCCGGGACTTCAACTCCTACGGCTCGCGGCGCGGCAATCACGAAGTGATGATGCGCGGCACCTTTGCCAACATCCGCATCCGCAACGAGATGCTGGCGGGCGAGGAAGGCGGCTACACCCTGCATCATCCGGGCGGCGAGAAGCTCTCCATCTACGACGCGGCCATGCGCTACCAGCGCGAAGGCGTGCCACTGGTGGTGATTGCCGGGCAAGAGTACGGCACCGGCTCCTCCCGCGACTGGGCGGCCAAGGGCACCAACCTGCTGGGCATCAAGGCGGTGATCGCGGAAAGCTTCGAGCGCATTCATCGTTCCAACCTGATCGGCATGGGCGTGCTGGCCCTGCAGTTCATGGCCGGCCAGAATCGCCACAGCCTGGGCCTGACCGGTGATGAAGTGCTGAACATCCGGGGCCTGTCCGCCTCGCTGGCGCCCCGCCAACAACTGACGGTGGACGTCACCCGCCGCGACGGCTCGCAGGACAGCTTCCCCGTCCTTTGTCGCATCGACACCCAGAACGAAGTGGATTACTTCATGCACGGCGGCATTCTGCACTTCGTTCTCCGCGAACGCCTCGGAAGTCCATGACCAGGATCAATTCCGAATGAATGAAGTGTCAGGAACTCTGGCGCACACTTATTCATTTATGTTTTTTTGGCGTCAGCCGATTTACTCATGTCATGACTTTACCCCGGTGGACACTACGTCACCGCATGGATCCCAGAATGCGCAAGAATTTGCCTGTCACTCAGCGCGAACGCACCTTCCCGGCCGAGCAGCGACTGATTTCCACCACTGACCTGAAAGGTCAGATCACCTACTGCAACGATGCCTTTGTGCAGATCAGCGGCTTCAACCGCGAGGAGCTGCAGCGCGCGCCGCACAACCTGGTACGCCACCCGGATGTGCCGCCGGCGGTGTTTGCGCACATGTGGCAAACCCTCAAGTCAGGGCGCCCGTGGATGGGCATCGTCAAAAACCGCTGCAAGACCGGCGACCACTACTGGGTGAACGCCTACGTGGTGCCGATCCTGGAAAACGGCAAGGTGGTCGGCTACGAGTCCGTGCGCAGCAAGCCGAGTGGCGAGCAGATTCGCCGCGCCGAAGCCCTGTACCGACGCATCAACGGCGGCAAGCCGGCAGTACCTCGCCGGGCCCGCTGGCTACCGGTGCTGCTCAACTGGCTGCCGTTCATCCTGGTCAGCCAGATCGGCTTCGCCGTCGGCGCCTGGCTGAACAGCGGCTGGGGCTTTGCCCTGGCCGCCCTGCTGAGCATTCCCCTGGGGCTGGCTGGTCTCTACTGGCAGACCCGCGGCCCGCGCCACCTGCTGGGCGTGGCCAAGAGCCAGGGCATCGCCGATCCGCTGATCGCCCGCATGTACACCGATGGCCTGGGTATCAGCTCGCAGCTGGAAATGGCCATGATCAGCCAGCATCTGCATTTGCAGACCTGCCTGACCCGCCTGCAGGACACGGCAGAGCAGCTGACCCGCCAGGCCAGCCAGGCCGACCAGTTGGCGCAGAACAGCTCCAGCGGCCTGCAGAACCAACTGAGGGAAACCGAGCGTGTCGCCGAATCGATCCGCCTGCTCAGCAGCGCCACCCACGAGGTGGCCAGCCACATCGGGCAGACCGCCGAGGCCACCCGCAACGCCAAGGCGCTGGCCGACCAGGGACGCCTGATCGCCGAGCAGGCCAGCCGCGCCATCGAACAGCTGTCGCAGGCCGCCGGCCATTCCAGCGCCACCGTGGCGCGCCTGGCCCAGGACAGCAGCGAAATCGGCGGCGTGGTTGATGTCATCAAGGGCATCACCGACCAGACCAACCTGCTGGCCTTGAACGCCGCCATCGAAGCGGCACGCGCCGGCGAAATGGGCCGCGGCTTCGCGGTGGTGGCCGACGAGGTACGCCTGCTGGCCAGGCGCACCGCGGATTCCACAGAACAGATCCACCAGCTGATCGCCACGCTGCAGCGCACCGCCGAAGAGGCCGTGCAGGCCATGGAAGACAGTCGCCGCCAGGCCGACGACAGCGTCGCCCAGGTACTGAATGCGGATCGCGCCCTGGCCGGCATCGGCGAAGCCGTGCACCGCATCGCCGACATGGCCGGGCAGATCGCCACCGCCGCGGAGCAACAGAGCACCACCGCCGGTGAAATCAACCGCAACATCGACACCATCGCCCTGCTGGCGGAGCGCACCGCCGGCGAAGCGGCCGGCACCGCGCAACTGAGCAAGGAGCTGACCGCCACGGCGCGCGGCCAGCATGCCCTGGTGGAGCGCTTCAACCGCTAGCGGGAGTTGCCCGACAATAAAGCCGCGATCACCTCGGCACAGTGCTGCAGATGCTGCGCCTGGGTGAAGCCTGAGCTTTTGAGCGGTTTCAGATCATGGTCGGCGGCGGCCAGCCAGTCCAGGCGGATGCTCGCCGACAATCGATAGGTTTCAACCTCCGGCCGTGATCCCAACGCGTCCCGCTCGCCTTGCAGGATGAGGGTCGGCGTGCGCAGTTCCGCCAGGTGCTCGACGCGGGTCTTCTCCGGCTTGCCTGCGGGATGGAACGGATAGCCCAGGCACACCAGCGCGTCGACCCGCAACTCATCAGCCAGCAGACTGGCCATGCGCCCACCCATGGACTTGCCACCGATGGCCAATGGCCCCGTGACCTGTTGCCGCACCTGGGCGTGCACCGCGCGCCAAGCGTCCAGCAAACGCGCCTGGGGATCCGGCGGGCGACGTGTACCACCGAGGCGCCGCGCAGCCATGTAGGGGAACTCGAAACGCACCACGGCAATCCCGCACGCCCCTAGCCTCTGGGCGATCTCCTCCATGAACGGGCTGTCCATAGGCGCGCCCGCGCCATGGGCCAGGATCAGCGTCGCACGTGGACTCCCGGCCGGTCTCGTCCATAACCATGCCGCTTCGTCCGCCGCCCGGGCGGGTCCGAGAGGACATTGATCCGGGTCAATATGCTGGCAATAGCGTTTCACCATCCTTCACTCCGCTGCAAAACCCGTCGATTCCTGGCCTCCAGGAGATGGCAGACGCAGCACTCTGCCCAAAACCGTGGATGGAAGCCCATACATGAACACAGCAACCAGTACCGCCTATAACTACAAGGTGGTCCGCCAATTTGCCATCATGACGGTGGTGTGGGGCATCGTCGGGATGCTTGTCGGCGTCCTGATCGCCGCCCAATTGGCTTGGCCCGCCCTGAACCTCGACCTCCCCTGGACAAGTTTCGGCCGCCTGCGCCCACTGCACACCAACGCAGTGATCTTCGCATTCGGTGGCTGCGCCCTGTTCGCCACCTCCTACTACACCGTGCAACGCACCTGCCAGACCACCCTGTTCGCACCCAAGCTGGCCGCGTTCACCTTCTGGGGCTGGCAGCTGGTGATCCTGCTCGCCGCGATCTCCCTGCCCCTGGGCTGGACCGGCGGCAAGGAATACGCCGAACTGGAATGGCCGATCGACATCCTGATCGCCGTGGTCTGGGTCGTTTACGGCATCGTGTTCTTCGGCACCCTGCTGAAGCGCAACGTCAAACACCTGTACGTCGGTAACTGGTTCTTCGGCGCGTTCATCATCGTTGTGGCGATGCTGCACATCGTCAACAACCTGGAGATGCCGGTCACCTGGACCAAGTCCTACTCCCTGTACTCCGGCGCCACCGACGCCATGGTGCAGTGGTGGTATGGCCACAACGCCGTGGGCTTCTTCCTGACCACCGCCTTCCTCGGCATGATGTACTACTTCGTACCGAAGCAGGCTGGCCGTCCGGTCTACTCCTATCGCCTGTCCATCGTGCACTTCTGGGCGCTGATCACCCTGTACATCTGGGCCGGTCCGCACCACCTGCACTACACCGCGCTGCCGGACTGGGCCCAGTCCCTCGGCATGGTGATGTCCCTGATTCTGCTGGCTCCGAGCTGGGGCGGCATGATCAACGGCATGATGACCCTCTCCGGCGCCTGGCATAAGCTGCGCACCGACCCGATCCTGCGCTTCCTGGTGGTTTCCCTGGCCTTCTACGGCATGTCCACCTTCGAAGGCCCGATGATGTCGATCAAGACCGTGAACGCCCTGTCGCACTACACCGACTGGACCATCGGTCACGTACACGCCGGCGCCCTCGGCTGGGTTGCGATGGTCTCCATCGGCTCCCTGTACCACCTGATCCCGAAGGTGTTCGGTCGCGAAGAGATGCACAGCATCGCGCTGATCAACACCCACTTCTGGATGGCCACCATCGGCACCGTGCTCTACATCGCCTCGATGTGGGTGAACGGCATCGCCCAGGGCCTGATGTGGCGCGCCGTGAACACCGACGGCACCCTGACCTACTCCTTCGCCGAAACCCTGGTGGCCAGCCACCCCGGCTTCGTCGTGCGGACCATCGGGGGCGCCATCTTCTTCGCCGGCATGCTGCTGATGGCCTACAACACCTGGAAAACCGTGCGCGCCGCCAAGCCTGAAGAGATGGAAGCCGCCGCGAAGTATGCGGTTGAAGGAGCCCACTGATGAAACACGAAATTCTCGAGAAGAACGTCGGCCTGCTGTCCATCTTCATGGTCATCGCCGTCGCAATCGGCGGCCTGACGCAGATCGTGCCGCTGTTCTTCCAGGACGTGGTCAACGAGCCGGTGGACGGCATGAAGCCTTACACCGCCCTGCAGGTCGAAGGCCGTGACATCTACATCCGCGAAGGTTGCAACGTCTGCCATTCGCAGATGATCCGCCCGTTCCGCGCAGAAACCGAGCGCTACGGCCACTACTCCGTCGCCGGCGAAAGCGTCTGGGACCACCCGTTCCTGTGGGGCTCCAAGCGTACCGGTCCGGACCTGGCCCGCGTCGGCGGTCGTTACTCCGACGACTGGCACCGTGCCCACCTGTACAACCCGCGCAACGTCGTGCCCGAGTCGATCATGCCCGCCTACCCCTGGCTGGTAGAGAACACCCTGGACGGCAAGGACACCGCCAAGAAGCTGCAGGCGCTGCGTACCCTCGGCGTGCCCTATACCGCCGACGACATCGCCACCGCACGCGACGCCGTCAAGGGCAAGACCGAGATGGACGCCGTGGTCGCCTACCTGCAAGTGCTTGGCACCTCGCTCACCAACAAACGGTAACGGTGCATGGAAATCGGGCTAATTCGCGGCTTGGGCACCCTGGTGGTCTTCGTCGCCTTCATCGGCGTGGTCCTCTGGGCCTACAACAGCAAGCGTCGCGGCAGCTTCGACGAAGCCGCGCTGCTGCCCTTCGCCGATGACCCGCAAGGCCTGCACAACCAGCAAGTCTCTAGGAGTAACCAAGAATGACTTCTTTCTGGAGCTGGTATATCACCCTGCTCACCCTCGGCTCCCTAGTGGCGCTGCTGTGGCTGATTTTTGCGACACGCAAAAGTGAACAGTCCAAGGGCATTACTGATCAAACGATGGGCCATTCCTTCGATGGCATCGAGGAATACGACAACCCGCTGCCGCGCTGGTGGTTCCTGCTGTTCGTGGGCACCATCGTCTTCGGCGCCGTTTACCTGGCCCTCTATCCGGGCCTGGGCAACTGGAAGGGCATCCTGCCCGGCTATGAAAATGGCTGGACCAGCGTTGGCCAGTGGGAACGCGAAATGCAGCGTGCCGACCAGCAGTACGGGCCGATCTTCGCCAAGTATGCGGCCATGCCGCTGGAGGAAGTCGCTCAGGACGAGCAGGCTCTGAAAATGGGCAGCCGCATGTTCGCCACCTACTGCTCCATCTGCCACGGCTCCGATGCCAAGGGCTCGATGGGCTTCCCCAACCTGGCCGACAGCGACTGGCGCTGGGGCGGCGATGCCGAGACCATCAAGGCCTCCATCCTGCACGGCCGCACCGGCGTGATGCCGGCCTGGGGCGCGGTGATCGGCGAAGATGGCGTGAAGAACGTGGCCGCCTATGTGCGCCAGGAACTGGCTGGCCTGAAGCTGCCGGAAGGCACCCAGGTTGACCTGGAAGCCGGCAAGCAGGCGTTCGCCACCACCTGCGTGGCTTGCCACGGTCCGGAAGGCAAGGGTATGGCCATGCTCGGCGCACCCGACCTGACCCACCCGGCCGGCTGGATCTATGGCACCAGCCTGGCCCAGCTGCAGCAGACCATCCGCCATGGTCGTACCGGCGTCATGCCGGCCCAGGAATCCTACCTGGGCAACGACAAGGTGCACCTGCTGGCGGCCTACGTGTACAGCCTGTCCAAGCAAGCGCAAGTGGCCAGCAAATAAGCGCCGCCACCGACCTTGATCTGTAACAAACATTCGGCCGCCTTCGTGCGGCCGAATGTCGCACCGCACGCCTGCCCTTCCCCGCCCCCCGCTCCATTCGGTTACCCTTTTCACGCATCGCTTGGCCGTGCCTAAGAAGGCAGCCGAGGTCTTCCAGCTTTCCGCCGTTCGTCGCGCACGCTTCCGACACTCCGACCATCGCTGTAAGCCCTTGATTTTCCGGCCTCTGCGAGCCCCGCCAAAAGGGTGGCGCGTTTGCATTGACCTTCCGGTTTCTCCATACTGCCGCCGTTTTTTGCCTTGTGCGCCTTCTAACCGTGGAACCCCTACAAATGAGTACAGCAATCCAAAGTGCTTATAACTATAAGGTGGTCCGCCAGTTCGCCATCATGACGGTGGTCTGGGGGGTCATAGGAATGGGTCTAGGTGTGTTCATCGCCGCGCAACTGGTGTGGCCCGAACTCAACCTCGACCTTCCCTGGACGAGTTTCGGCCGCCTGCGTCCGCTGCACACCAACGCAGTGATCTTCGCATTCGGTGGCTGCGCCCTGTTCGCCACTTCTTATTACGTGGTCCAGCGCACCTGCCAGACCCGTCTGATCTCCGACGGCCTGGCCGCCTTCACCTTCTGGGGCTGGCAAGCGGTCATCGTCCTGGCTGTGATCACCCTGCCGCAGGGCTTCACCAGCTCCAAGGAATACGCCGAGCTGGAGTGGCCGATCGACATTCTGCTGGCCATCGTCTGGGTGTCCTACGCGATCGTGTTCTTCGGCACCATCATGAAGCGCCAGAGCAAGCACATCTATGTGGGTAACTGGTTCTACGGCGGCTTCATCCTGGTCACGGCGATGCTGCACATCGTCAACAACCTGGAAATCCCGGTCACCTGGTTCAAGTCCTACTCCATCTACTCCGGCGCCACCGACGCGATGGTGCAGTGGTGGTATGGCCACAACGCCGTGGGCTTCTTCCTGACCACCGGCTTCCTCGGCATGATGTACTACTTCGTGCCGAAGCAGGCTGGCCGTCCGGTCTACTCCTACCGCCTGTCCATCGTGCACTTCTGGGCGCTGATCACCCTGTACATCTGGGCCGGTCCGCACCACCTGCACTACACCGCGCTGCCGGACTGGGCCCAGTCCCTCGGCATGGTGATGTCCGTCATCCTGCTGGCTCCGAGCTGGGGCGGCATGATCAACGGCATGATGACCCTCTCCGGCGCCTGGCATAAGCTGCGCACCGACCCGATCCTGCGCTTCCTGGTGGTTTCCCTGGCCTTCTACGGCATGTCCACCTTCGAAGGCCCGATGATGGCCATCAAGACCGTGAACGCCCTGTCGCACTACACCGACTGGACCATCGGTCACGTACACGCCGGCGCCCTTGGCTGGGTGGCAATGATCTCCATCGGCTCCCTGTACCACCTGATTCCGAAAGTGTTCGGTCGCGAGCAGATGCACAGCATCGCCCTGATCAACACCCACTTCTGGCTGGCCACCATCGGCACCGTGCTGTACATCGCCTCCATGTGGGTGAACGGCATTACCCAGGGCCTGATGTGGCGCGCCGTGAACCAGGACGGCACCCTGACCTACTCCTTCGTCGAAGCGCTGGAAGCCAGCCACCCCGGCTTCATGATTCGCGCCCTGGGCGGTGCGTTCTTCGTCGCCGGTATGCTGCTGATGGCCTACAACACCTGGCAGACCGTGCGCGCAGCCAAGCCTGAAGAAGTCGAAGCGGCCGGGAAGTTCACGGTCCAAGGAGCCCACTGATGAAAAGCCATGAGAAACTCGAGAAGAACATCGGTCTGCTGACCCTGTTCATGATCATTGCCGTGGCCATCGGCGGCCTGACCCAGATCGTCCCGCTGTTCTTCCAGGACGTGGTCAACGAGCCGGTGGAAGGCATGAAGCCCTACACTGCCCTGCAGCTGGAAGGTCGTGACATCTACATCAAGGAAGGCTGCGTCGGCTGCCACTCCCAGATGATCCGTCCGTTCCGCGCGGAAACCGAGCGCTACGGCCACTACTCCGTCGCCGGCGAAAGCGTCTGGGACCATCCGTTCCTGTGGGGTTCCAAGCGTACCGGTCCGGACCTGGCCCGCGTCGGCGGTCGTTACTCCGACGACTGGCACCGTGCCCACCTGTACAACCCGCGCAACGTCGTGCCCGAATCGAAGATGCCCTCCTACCCCTGGCTGGTGGAGAACCGTCTCGATGGCAAGGACACCGCCACCAAGATGGAAGCACTGCGCACCCTGGGTGTGCCGTACACCGACGAGGACATCGCAGGCGCCAAGGCAGCCGTGAAGGGCAAGACCGAAATGGACGCCCTGGTGGCCTACCTGCAAGTGCTCGGCACCTCCCTCTCGAACAAACGGTAACGCACTATGGATATCGGACTCATTCGCGGCCTGGGCACCCTGGTCGTCTTCATCGCCTTCATCGGCGTGGTTCTCTGGGCTTACAACAGCAAGCGCAGGAAGAGCTTCGACGAAGCGGCCAACCTGCCCTTCGCCGACGAAGAGTCCGAACCCAAGAAGCGCGACGAAGAAGCTTCCCGGAGTAACAAAGAATGACCAGTTTCTGGAGTTGGTACATCAGCATCCTCAGCCTCGGCACCATCGCCGCGCTGACCTGGCTGCTGTTCGCCACCCGCAAGGGCCAGCGCCCCGACAACGTCGAGGAAACCACCGGCCACAGCTACGATGGCATCGAAGAGTACGACAACCCGCTGCCGCGCTGGTGGTTCATGCTGTTCGTGGCCACCATCATCTTCGCCCTGGGCTATCTGGTGCTCTACCCGGGCCTGGGCAACTACAAGGGCATCCTGCCCGGCTATGAAGATGGCTGGACCGGCGTGAACCAGTGGAAGAAGGAAATGGCCAAGGCCGACGAGCAATACGGCCCGCTGTTCGCCAAGTACGCCGCCATGCCGCTGGAGGAAGTCGCCCAGGACGAGCAGGCCCTGAAGATGGGCAGCCGCCTGTTCGCCTCCAACTGCTCGGTGTGCCATGGCTCCGACGCCAAGGGCTCCTATGGCTTCCCGAATCTCACCGACAACGACTGGCTGTACGGTGGTGATCCGGAAACCATCAAGACCACCATCCTGCACGGCCGCCAGGCCGCAATGCCGGCCTGGAAAGACGTGATCGGCGAAGAAGGCGTCAAGAACGCCGCCGCCTACGTGCGCAGCCTGGCCGACCTGAAGCAGCCGGAAGGAATCGCCGTGGACCTTGCCGCAGGTCAAAAGATCTACCAGACCAATTGCGCAGTATGTCACGGCCCCGACGGCAAGGGCTTGCAGGCCATGGGCGCTCCGAACCTGACCGACCGCGTATGGTTGTACGGTTCCAGCTTCGCCCAGGTCCAGCAGAGCATCCGTCACGGTCGTAACGGCCAGATGCCCGCCCAGGAAGCCTTCCTGGGCAATGACAAGGTGCACCTGCTGGCCGCCTACGTGTACAGCCTGTCGCAGCAAGCTGCTCACGCTCAATAAGAAAAATACTTTCGGTGCGACCCGGGGTCGCACCGAAAGCGCATACATCAGGCGTACCATTGGCAGCAGGCCAAATGATTCCATCCGACAACGCATCGGCTGGAGCCCCACCCCGCAAAGTGGTACCTGATGATGAGTGAGCAGATCCCCGTTCGTGACGTGACACCCGCCAAAGGTGAAAACGTCGACCTCTACGCCAAACGCGAGAAGATCTACACCCGAGCGTTCACCGGCGTGTTCCGCAACATCCGCCGCTTCGGCGGTGCGTTCCTCTTCATTCTGTTCTTCGGCACGGTCTGGCTGAACTGGGATGGTCGTCAGGCCGTCTGGTGGGACCTGCCCGAGCGCAAGTTCCACGTCTTCGGTGCCACCTTCTGGCCCCAGGACTTCATGCTGCTGTCGTGGCTGCTGATCATCTGTGCCTTCGGCCTGTTCTTCATCACCGTGTTCGCCGGCCGCGTCTGGTGCGGCTACACCTGCCCGCAGAGCGTGTTCACCTGGGTGTACATGTGGGCGGAAAAGGTCACCGAGGGCGACCGCAACCAGCGCATGAAGCTGGACAAGGCGCCGATGAGCGCCAACAAGCTGCTGCGCAAGGTGGCCAAGCACGCCATCTGGGTGGCCGTCGCCGTGCTGGTGGCCATCACCTTCGTCGGCTACTTCACCCCGATCCGCCAACTGGTTCCCGATCTGCTCAGCCTCAACGTCGACGGCTGGGCCGCCTTCTGGATCGGCTTCTTCACCCTGGCCACCTACGGCAGCGCCGGCTTCCTGCGCGAGCAGGTGTGTATCTACATGTGCCCCTACGCCCGCTTCCAGAGCGTGATGTTCGACAAGGACACGCTGATCGTTTCCTACGACGCCAACCGTGGCGAAAAGCGTGGTCCGCGCAAGAAGGGCGCCGATTATCAGGCCCAGGGCCTGGGTGACTGCATCGATTGCACGGTATGCGTGCAGGTCTGCCCGACCGGCATCGACATCCGCAACGGCCTGCAGATCGAGTGCATCAGTTGCGCGGCCTGCATCGACGCCTGCGACAGCATCATGGACAAGATGGGCTACCCGCGTGGCCTGATCAGTTACACCACCGAGCACAACCTGTCCGGGCAGAAGACGCATCTGCTGCGTCCGCGCCTGGTCGGCTATGCCGTGGCACTGCTGGTCATGATGGGCCTGTTCTCCTGGGCGCTCACCGCCCGCCCGCTGGTGCAGATCGACGTCCTCAAGGACCGCGTGCTGTACCGCGAGAACGAGGAAGGCAACATCGAGAACGTCTACACCCTGAAGATCATGAACAAGGCGCAGGTCGACAAATCCTTCGTGATCGAAGTCGACGGCCTGCCGGGCCTGGCGTTCGAGGGTCGCCAGCAAGTGCAGGTGGCCGCCGGAGAGGTGCTGTCCATCCCCGCCGAGCTGTCCATCGAACCGGAGAAGCTGCCGTCCAGCACCAACAACATCGTCTTCCGCGTCAAGGCAACGGACGATCAGACCATCCACAACGAGGCCGAGAGCCGTTTCATCGGCCCGACCATTCGCTAAGTAAGGTTCCGCATGCAGTCGAAAACCGAAAGTCGTTGGTACCAGGAGTTCTGGGCCTGGTTCGTCATTGCCATCCTGGCGTTCGCCGTGGTTCTGGGTCTCGGCCTGCTGACCTTCGCGACGATGAACCCCGACGTCCCGGTGGTGGCCAACTACTACGACGTCGGCAAGGGCATCAATGCCTCGCTGGAGCGTGAAAAGCTGGCCAAGAAGCTGAACCTCTCGGCCACCCTGACCCTGGACGACGAGACCGGTACCGCCAACCTGCAGCTGGTGGGCTTCAGCAACCCGCAGCAGCTGGAACTGAACCTGATCTCGCCGACCCAGGCCGAAAAGGATCGCCGCGTCATCCTGCAACCGAAGGGTGACGGCCTCTACCAGGGCTTCCTGCAGGACAGCGTGTCCGGCCGCCGCTTCGTCGAGCTGCTGGGTCAGGAAGGTGGCCAACCCTGGCGCCTGTATGTGGAGAAGGAAGTGATCCCGGGACAGCCGCTCACGCTGGAAAACTGATTCCGCCCCGATGAGCAGTCTCGTTCCCTGCTTCCACTGCGGCTTGCCGGTTCCTGCCGGCAGCCGCTTTGTCGCGCCCGTGCTGGGCGAAAGCCGCGAATTCTGCTGCCCGGGCTGCCAGGCGGTGGCCGAAGCCATCGTCGGCGGCGGCCTGGAGAGCTACTACCGCCATCGCAGCGAACCTTCGGCCAACCCCGAAGCGCTGCCCCAGGTGCTCACCGACGAACTGGCGCTCTACGACCGCGCCGAGGTGCAGCAGCCCTTCGTGCAGCATGAAGGCGAACTGGCGGAAACCACCCTGCTGGTCGAAGGCATCAGCTGTGCCGCCTGCGGCTGGCTGATCGAGAAACACCTGCGCGGCCTGCCAGCGGTGGCCGAGGCGCGCCTGAACCTCTCCAACCATCGCCTGCAAGTACGCTGGTCCGACAGCCAGGTGCCGCTCAGCGAACTGCTGCAGAGCCTGCGGCGCATCGGCTACGCGGCCCACCCCTACCGTCCCGACCGCGCGGCCGAGACGCTGGCCGAGGAAAACCGCCGCGCCCTCAAGCAGATCGGCGTGGCCGGCCTGCTGTGGTTCCAGGTGATGATGGCCACCATGGCCACCTGGCCGGAGTTCAACCTCGACCTGTCGCACAGCTTCCACGTCATCCTGCGCTGGACCGCGCTGATCCTCACCACTCCCATCGTCTTCTACTGCTGCGGCCAGTTCTTCCGCGGCGCGCTGCGCGACCTGCGCACCCGACACCTGACCATGGATGTCTCGGTATCGCTGGCCATCGGCGGCGCCTACCTGGCCGGCATCTGGTCGACGCTGACCGGCGAAGGCGAACTCTATTTCGATGCCGTGGGCATGTTCGCCCTGTTCCTGCTCGCCGGCCGCTACCTGGAACGCCGCGCCCGCGAGCGCACGGCGGCGGCCACCGCGCAACTGGTCAACCTGCTGCCGGCGTCCTGCCTGCGCCTGGATGAACAGGATCAGTCGCAGCGCATCCTGCTCAGCGAGCTGCGCATCGGCGACCGCGTGCTGGTACAACCCGGCGCTCTGCTGCCCGCCGACGGACGCATCCTCAGCGGCCAGTCGAGCGTTGACGAATCCCTGCTCACGGGCGAATACCTGCCGCAACCGCGCGGCGTCGGCGACAGCGTCACCGCCGGCACTCTGAACGTGGAAGGGCCGCTGACCGTCGAGGTGCAGGCGCTGGGCGACGACACCCGGCTGTCCGCCATCGTGCGACTGCTGGAGCGCGCGCAGAGCGAGAAACCGCGCCTGGCCGAACTGGCCGACCAGGTCGCCCACTGGTTCCTGATCGGCGTGCTGCTGGCGGCCGCCGTAGTCGGCCTGGTCTGGTGGCAGATCGACAGTGACCGGGCCTTCTGGATCGTGCTGGCCCTGCTGGTCGCCACCTGCCCGTGCGCCCTTTCGCTGGCCACGCCGACCGCCCTCACCGCCGCCACCGGCAGCCTGCACAAGCTCGGTCTGCTGCTCACCCGGGGCCACGTGCTGGAAGGGCTGAACCAGATCGACACGGTGATCTTCGACAAGACCGGTACGCTGACCGAGGGGCGCCTGACCCTGCGGGGCATCCACCCGCTGCGCGAGCTGGATGCCGACCAGTGCCTGGGGCTGGCCGCCGCCCTGGAGAACCGCTCCGAACACCCCATCGCCAAAGCTTTCGGCCGCGCCGCCCAGGCCGCCGAGCAGGTCGACAGCCACCCCGGCTTGGGCCTGGAAGGCGTGGTCGAACAGCGCCGCCTGCGCATCGGCCAGCCGGATTTCGTCAGCGCCCTCGCCGGCCAGCCCGCGCCGGCGATTCCTGGCGACCACGGCCAGTGGCTGCTGCTCGGTGACGAACAGGGCCCGCTGGCCTGGCTGGTGCTGGATGATCGCCTGCGCGACGATGCTCCGGCCCTGCTGGACGCTTGCCGCGCCCGCGGCTGGCGCATCCTGCTGCTGTCCGGCGACAGCTCGCCGATGGTCGGCGAGATCGCCCGCCAGCTCGGCATCGAGGACGCCCGTGGCGGCTTGACGCCGGACGACAAGCTCGCCGAGCTCAAACAGCTGCATGCCGAAGGCCGCAAGGTACTGATGCTGGGCGATGGGGTGAACGACGTGCCGGTGCTGGCCGCCGCCGACATCAGTGTGGCCATGGGTTCGGCCACCGACCTGGCCAAGACCAGCGCCGACGCGGTGCTGCTGTCCAACCGCCTGGACAGCCTGACCCGCGCCCTGCCCGTGGCGCGCCGCACCCGGCGGATCATCATCGAGAACCTCAGCTGGGCAATGCTGTACAACGGCCTTATCCTGCCCTTCGCCGCCGTCGGCTGGGTCACGCCGGCGTGGGCCGCGCTGGGCATGTCCATCAGCTCGCTGCTGGTGGTGGTCAACGCCCTGCGCCTGGCCCGCCAGCCTGCCGAAGCCGCCCACTGAGCGCTCTCTACCGGAGGTATCCCATGGCCGCCCTGTACTACATGATTCCCGTGGCCGTCATCGTGGTCGGCCTGGCCATCTGGCTGTTCTTCTGGGCCGTCAACAGCGGCCAGTACGACGACCTCGACAGCCCGGCCCACAGCATCCTGTTCGACGACGACGATCCCAACCACAAGGCCGGGGTCGAGAAGGCGGATCAGGATGCCGGCAAGGACCAGGACAAGCCCAGTGCCTGAACTCGCGCCGCAACTGATTTCCGCGTTCATCCTCGGCCTGCTGGGCGGTGGACACTGCCTGGGCATGTGTGGCGGCCTGATGGGCGCGCTGACCCTGGCCATCCCGCCGGAACAACGCGGCCGCCGCCTGCAACTGCTGCTGGGCTACAACCTCGGTCGCGTCCTCAGCTACGCCGCTGCCGGCCTGCTGCTCGGCCTGGGCGGCTGGGCGCTGGCCAACAGTCCGGCGGCCACGGCCTTGCGCGTCGTCGCCGCGCTGCTGCTGATCGCCATGGGCCTGTACCTGGCCGGCTGGTGGAGCGGGCTGACGCGTATCGAGGCGCTGGGCAAGGGCCTCTGGCGTTTCATCCAGCCGCTGACCCGGCGCTTCATGCCGGTGCATGGCCTGCCGCAGGCGCTGACGCTGGGCGCCCTGTGGGGCTGGCTGCCCTGCGGGCTCGTGTATAGCACCCTGCTGTGGGCGGCCAGCCAGGGCGATGCACTGGACAGCGCGCTGCTGATGCTCGCCTTCGGCCTGGGCACCTGGCCGGTGCTGCTGGCCACCGGCCTGGCCGCCGAGCGCATCACTGCGCTGCTGCGCCGCCGTGGCGTGCGCATCGCCGGCGGCCTGCTGGTCATCCTGTTTGGCCTGTGGACCCTGCCCGGACCGCACCAGGACTGGCTGATGGGCCATGGCGGCCAGCATCAGCAGCACGCGCCGGCCCGGTAGGGCGACGATCCTACCGCACCTACAACAGCCAGTCGATCGGCAGCCAGGACAGCACCCGCACTGCGGCACGCTTGAGCAGGCCGCTGTTCGGCTCCTGGGTATAGACCCGCTGTTGCGGCCCCGCCTGCTCCTGCCAGTACAGCCGTCCCGCCTCGTCGAGCCGGACCCGGTAGGCATTGGCGGGCACCGCCTGTTCGAAGGCCGAACGGATCTGCTCCGCCAGACGTGGACTATCGATCACCAGACCCAGCTCGGTGTTGAGGTGGCTTGAGCGCGGATCGAAGTTGAACGAACCGACAAACAGCCGCTGCCCGTCCACCGCAAAGGTCTTGGCATGCAGGCTGGAGCCTGAGCTACCGAAGGGCCCGCCTTTCGGCGGCGGCTCGTGGTCCGGGGCAGTACGACGCATCTCGTACAGCTCCACGCCGGCCTGCAACAGCGCCTTGCGCCATTTGGCGTAGCCGGCGTGCACCGGCGCCACGTCGGTGGCATCCAGCGAGTTGGTCAACACCCGCACATCGATGCCCTGCGCCGCCATCGCCGCAAACGCCTCCACGCCACTGCGGGTCGGAACGAAATAAGGCGACACCAGCTGAAGATGCTGCTGGGGCGTACCGAGGATTTCCTTCAACTGGTGCGGCAAGAGCGCCTCGCGCGGCGCCAGGCCGAGCCCCTTGGCCGGGTCGTCGCTGACCAGCCGCACCGGCGCCCATTCCAGGTCCAGGCGTTGCTCGAACAGCCGGCGGATGAAGTCACTGTTGCGCACCGCCTCGACATACATCGCAGCGGCCGGATCGCGCTCGATCAACGACGCCTGCTCGACCAGCTCGCGCAGATGCGTGGGATCCACGGCGGGCAGCAAGCCAGCCACCGGGTAGCTGGAATCGCTGGCCCAGTAGCGGTCGAAATCGTCCGACACCGCCTTGACCACCGGTCCGACGGCCAGTACGTCGAGATCGGCGAACAGCACCCCGTCGGTAGCACCGAAATATTCGTCGCCGACGTTGCGCCCGCCGAGGACCGTCGCCTGGTTGTCGGCGGTGAACGACTTGTTGTGCATGCGCCGGTTGGCGCGTGAAAAATCGGTCAGCAAGCCCAATAGCCGTACCTTGCGCTGCACATACGGATTGAACAGCCGCACCTCCATGTTGGGGTGCGCATCCAGAGCCGCCAGGGCCGCATCCAGGCCGCGGGTGTTGTTGTCGTCCAGCAGCAGGCGCACCCGCACACCCCGTTCGGCCGCCTCGTGCAGCGCCTCGAACAGCAGCGTGCCGGTCATGTCCTGACGCCAGATGTAATACTGCACGTCGAGGGTGCGCTGGGCAGTGCGGGCCAGCAGCACCCGGGCGGCGAAGGCGTCCTGGGCGTCGGCCAGCGTCCAGATGCCGTTCAGTCCGGGATGGGCCGCCAGTTCCGGGGCCAGCGCCCGGCCCAGCGCAGTGCCAGCCGATTCCTCTTCGCCCAGCGCCTGTGACGCGGTACGCGTCTCCAGGGTCGGCAGGCCGCCACACCCGCAGAGCAGCAGGGCGCACATGCCCGGCAACCACCCGCGGCGCCATGCGGTTCCCACCTGTTTGTTCACAGCAGTACCTCCAGTGCCCAACCGGCCAGGCCGCAGCCCAGCACCAGCAGCCAGGGCGGCAGTTTCCACACCATCAGCGCCAGCAAGGCCGCCAGCGCCAGAGCCAGGTCGGCCGGGCCGAGGATGGCGCTGGTCCAGACCGGATCGTAGAGCGCCGCCAGCAGCACGCCGACCACGGCGGCGTTCACCCCCTGCAGCGCCGCCCCGGTATGCCGGTTGGCGCGCAGGCGCTCCCAGAACGGCAATGCGCCGATCACCAGCAGGAAGGACGGCGCAAACACCGCCAGCAGACACAGCAACCCGCCCAGCCACCCGGTCGGCGGCTGCTCCATGGCCGCGCCCAGAAATGCCGCAAAGGTGAACAGCGGACCGGGCACCGCCTGGGTGGCACCATAGCCGGCCAGAAAGGCCTCGCTGCCCACCCAGCCGCTGCCGACCACCTCGGCCTGCAGCAGTGGCAGCACCACATGACCACCGCCGAACACCAGCGCGCCGGCCCGGTAGAAGGCATCGACGCGCTGCAGCCAGGGCAGCGGCCACAGCTGCGCCAGCAGCGGCAGCGCCAGCAGCAGCACGAAGAACAATGCGAGCAGGAAAACCGCCGTGCGCCGGCTAACCAGAATGCCCAGCGGTTGATGCGCCTCGGCCGAATCGGGCTTGAACAGCAGCAGGCCGAGCAGCCCCGCCAGCAGAATCACCGTGACCTGCCCAAGCGCCGAAGACCACAGCAACAGCACCACCGCCGCGCCGAGCATCAGCGCCAGGCGCACGCGGTCCGTGCAGAACACCCGCGCCATGCCCCACACCGCCTGGGCCACCACCGCCACCGCCACCACCTTGAGCCCGTGCAACAGCCCGCTCGGTAGCACACTGCCCCACGCCGCCAGGCCCAGGGCAAACAGGATCAGCAGCAGCGCCGAAGGCAGGGTGAAGCCCGCCCAGGCGGCCAGCGCCCCGCGATATCCCGCCCGCGCCAGGCCGACGGCGATGCCCACCTGGCTGCTGGCCGGACCGGGCAGGAACTGGCAGAGGGCGACCAGGTCGGCGTAACCGCGTTCGCTCAACCACTGACGCCGCCGCACGAACTCCGCATGGAAGTAGCCCAGATGAGCAACCGGACCGCCGAAGGAGGTGAGCCCCAGGCGCAGAAACACCTTGAACACGGTCCACCAGGAATCGGACCGGGCCGTTTCGCTCGACTGCATCGACAGGCTCCCTTGTAAGACGGCGGCATCATAGGCCAGCGCGGCGACTTGATGGAGATCATGCCCAAAACCGGCGGGCGGCAGCAGACTACGCAGCACTTCCCCACCCGCCGGCGCTTGACCTTGCCACGGTGGCAAGGACGAGGATAACGCCCCGGCATTGCACTTTGAGGTATTTTCCATGACTGCTATCGAACTGATGGTTGAAGGCATGACCTGCGGCAACTGCGCCAAGCACGTCGACGAGGCCCTGCGCCCGCTGGCCGGGGTGCAGAACGTCGAGGTCGATCTGGCCGGTGGTCGCGTACGCATCTCCGGTGACGCAGACAGCGCCGCGCTGATCGCCGCGCTCGACGATGCCGGTTATCCGGCCCGCCTGGCCGGCGGCCGCAAGAGCGGCGGCAGCTGCTGTGGCGGCTGCTGCGGCTGATCTATCCATTTCGTTTAATCGGGGATTTTTCCATGCGTCAACGCTTCTCCCGTAGCCTGCGCCTCGGCGCCCTGACCACCCTGCTGCTCCTTGGCGGTTGTCAGGAGGAGGCCGTGGTCGATCAACTGGTCATCGACGTCCATCGCGACGCCAACTGCGGCTGCTGCAAGGACTGGATCGCCCACCTCGAGGACAACGGTTTCACGGTACGCGACCACGTCGAGCCCGACATGGTGGCGGTGAAGATGAAGCATGGCGTGCCCCCGCGCCTCGCCTCCTGCCACACCGCGCTGATCGACGGCCGCTTCGTGGAAGGCCATGTGCCGGCCGAGCAGGTGCTGGAGCTGCGCAAGCGCCCCGACCTGCGCGGCCTGGCCGTCCCCGGCATGCCGATCGGCTCGCCGGGCATGGAAATGGGCGGCCGCCAGGACGCCTACGAGGTCATCGGCCTGGCCCGCAATGGCCGCGAGGAAGTGATCGCCCGCTACCCGGGCAACTGACCGGGTCCTGCGTTTCGCTTCGGGTGCGCAGGCGCTAAGCTGCGCACCCTCTCCTCTTCGTGCGACACGACGATGCAGCGCTTTCCCATCCATTACATCGAGCCGGTGTTCCGTCCGCCCAGCGAGGCCCACTCGCTGATCCTGCCGGTAACCAATGGCTGCTCCTGGAACCAATGCACCTACTGCGAGATGTACACGGCGCCGCAGAAGAAATTCCGCGCCCGTGACGAGCAGGAGGTGCTGGAGGAGATCCGCCGCTGCGGCGAATCCCTGATCGCCCAGCGCGTGTTCCTCGCCGACGGCGATGCCCTGGTACTGCCGACCCACCGCCTGCTGCGCATCCTGGAGGCCATTCGTACCCACCTGCCAACGGTCGAGCGGGTGACGGCCTATTGCCTGCCGCGCAATCTCAAGCGCAAGTCGGTGACGGAGCTCGCGGCGCTGCGCGCAGCCGGTCTGGCCATGATCTATGTCGGGGCCGAATCCGGCGATGACGAGGTGCTGGCCCGTGTCAACAAGGGCGAGACCCACGAAAGCACCCGGGACGCACTGCTGAAGGCCGGCGAAGCCGGCATCCAGCGCTCGGTGATGCTGCTCAACGGGCTGGGCGGCCGCAGCCTCAGCCGCCAGCACGCCCTCAACTCCGCCCGACTGATCAACGCCACCCAGCCGGAGTTCCTGGCCACCCTGGTGGTCAGTTTCCCGCAGGGCATGGAGCGCTTCCTCGCGAACTTCCCCGACTTCACGCCGCTGAACCCGCGCGAGCTGTTCGAGGAGACCGAGCGCCTGCTCGACGCCCTGGAGCTGAAGGACACCCTGTTCCGCAGCGACCACGCCTCCAATTACCTGGTCCTCAAGGGCACCCTCGGCGCCGACAAGGCGCGCCTGCTGGAACAGGTGCGCCACGCCATCCGCCAGCCCGATCAGGCGGGCCTGCGTCCGGAGTGGTTGCGCGGGCTGTAGGCAGGCGCACTCGGCTACACTGCCGCCACCAGCCACGCCCGGAAGTTCGATATGCCTGCGCCAATCCCTTTCAAGATGCTTTACGCCGGCCTGGCCTGCGCCCTGCTGTCCGGCCCCGCCAGCGCCGCCGAGCCGTATCCCGATGCCATCGCCAGCGACCCCGCCCGCCTGGGCTGGATGGTCGGCTCGCCACCGCCGCCGGAACGCCAGGTGCGTTTCGACGACGGCAGCTATTTCCGCTTTCCGCAGCTGCGCTGGAGCGTGTCGAACTTCCGGCAACTGATGCCGACGATGAATATCTCCCGCGGGCTCGACGCACCGGCCCCGCTCGAACGCGCCCTGCGCACTGACATCGATGCGCTGACCTTCCTGCCGCTGGGCAGTGAGCAGCCGATGACCTGGGCCGACTCCCTGCTGGCCAACTACACCGACGGCATACTCGTGCTGCACAAGGGCCGGGTGGTCTACGAACGCTACTTTGGCGTGCTCACCCCGGCCGGACAGCATGGCGCCATGTCGATCACCAAGACCTTCACCGGCACCCTGGCCGCGCTGCTGGTAGCCGAGGGCACGCTGGACCCGCAGCGCAAGGTGGCCGACTACGTCCCCGAGCTGGCCCGCTCCGCCTTCGGCGACGCCACGGTGCGCCAGGTGATGGACATGACCACCGGCATCCGCTTCAGCGAGGACTACGCCGACCCCAACGCCGAAGTGTGGGCGCATGCCGCAGCCGGCAACCCGCTGCCCAAACCCGAGGGCTACCAGGGGCCACGCTCCTACTACGAATTCCTGCAAACCGTGCGCCCGGAGGGGCGGCATGGCGAAGCCTTCCACTACCGCACGGCCAATGCCGACGCGCTGGGCTGGATCATCGCCCGGGTCAGCGGCCGCTCGGTGGCGCAGCTGCTGTCGGAGCGCGTCTGGAGCCGACTGGGCGCGGAGCAGGACGCCTATATCTCGGTCGATGCCTCAGGCACCCCCTTCGCCGGCGGCGGCATGAATGCCGGCCTGCGCGATCTCGCCCGCTTCGGCGAACTGATGCGCAACGGTGGCCGCCACAACGGCCAGCAGGTCATCCCCCAGGCCGTGGTGGACGACATCCGCGCCGGGGCGAGCCGCGAGGACTTCGCCAAGGCCGGCTACGACCTGCTGCAGGGCTGGAGCTACCGCAACATGTGGTGGGTCACGCACAACCCCAACGGCGCTTTCATGGCCCGGGGCGTGTACGGCCAGGCGCTGTATATCGACCCGGCGGCGGAGATGGTGATCGCCCGCTTTGCCAGCCATCCGGTGGCGGCCAACGCCGCCAGCGACCCCACCTCGCTGCCCGCCTACGCGGCCCTGGCCAGGCACCTCATGAGCCGCTGACACCGCGTATCGACACCCTGGGTGCCGGGGGGAACGGGCGCACACTGCCCATGGTCCATGAGCTGTGCGCCCTCGCCACCTCTCGTTCACCCATGGCCGCCGTCCGGCCGAGACAAGGAGCTGCCCCGCATGTCCGACCTGAGCAAAGCCCACTGCGAAGCCTGTCGCGCCGATGCCCCACAGGTTACCGATGCCGAGCGGGCGGCCCTCCTCCAGCAACTGCCGGACTGGGGCATCCAGGATCGCAACGGTGTGATGCAGCTGGAGAAAGTCTTCCGTTTCCAGAACTTCCAGCAGGCCCTGGCGTTTACCCAGGCCGTTGGCGAGATCGCCGAGGCCGAGGGCCATCACCCGGCGCTGCTCACCGAGTGGGGCAAGGTCACCGTGACCTGGTGGACCCACAAGATCGGCGGCCTGCACCACAACGACTTCATCATGGCGGCACGTACCGAGGAGCTGGCCCGCCACGCCGCCGGGCTGCGCAATGGCATCCCGGTCTGACGCTCAGCGCATGTCGAACAGCTCGTGGTGGAAGTCCTCGGCCGACATGCCGCGTTCCACCAGTCCCTGCCTCAGGCTGTTTCCGAACGCCAGCGGGCCGCAGAACCACACATCCGCGTCGCGCCAGCCGGGTACCGCCTCGCAGAGGCGTTCGGGGGTCAAGCGGCCGTCACGCTGGGACACCAGCAGGTGCAGACGCACGCCGGCCTGCCGGGCCAGCAGGCGCAACCGGGCGATGAAGGCCTCATCCGGTTCGCTGGTGCAATAGAAGAGGTCCACCGCCTGTTCGCGCCGCTGCTTGGCCAACCATTGCAAGCGCGCGATGAACGGGGTGATGCCGATACCCCCCCCGATCCAGATCTGCGCCGCCTTGCGCCCCTGGAAATCGAAGCGACCATAGGGGCCTTCCACCACCGCCTGGTCACCCAGCTTCAAGCGCTGCGGCAAGGCAGCGGTGTAATCGCCGATGGCTTTGATGAGGAAGGTCAGCAGGCCGTCTTCACGCCACGCCGAGGAGATGGTGAAGGGATGCGGGCCTTCCTGCGGATCGAAGGTGACAAAGGCGAATTGTCCGGCCTCGTGACCTGGCCAGCGGTCCTGCAGGCGCAGGGTCACACGCAGCACCCGGTTGTCCGGATGGCGCTCCAGCTCCAGCACTTCGCCCAGCACCCGCCGCCGAAGGCCGATGCGCCGGGTCAGCGACACCACTGCGGCGATACAGCCCAGCAGCATGAACAGCGCGAACAACGGAGCAAGCGGCGCCGCCCAGTATTCCGGCTTCATCAGCACCAGGCCGTGGAAGGCCAGCAGCAGGTAGACCAGTGCCAGCAACCGGTGGGTCTTGAAGAAGTAGCGGTACGGGAAACGCTTGACCAGCGCCAGCACGATCAGCACCACCGCCGCGTAGAAGGCCCACTCGCCGATGCTCTCGGCCAGGCCGCGCTGGCTATGGAACCAGCCGAGGATGCCTTCCTGCGGTGCGCCCAGACCCTTGCGCGCCGGCTTCTCCAGCAGCCCCCAGCCCACCAGCCACTTGGGTATCTGCGCCCAGCCCCAATGGATGGCACTCAGCACCAGCGCGCTGATCCCCAGCCATTTGTGCAGCCGGTAGACCTTGTCCAGGCCACCCAGCCGCCGCTCGAGCAGCGCCGGGCGCACCGCCAGCAACATGGCCAGGCTCATGGCGCCCATGGCCAGCAGTCCTGAGAAGTTGACCAACGAAGAGCGCAGCGGGAAAAAACCGCGCGCAGCGAGGACATCATCAGCCAACCACCAGAGCAGGCTGATGACCGCGAACAGCACCCAGTAGGTGCGCTGGATAACTTTCATCTTGGAATTCCGGGTTGAACACACCACCTGCCGAGGCTACCCCCCAGGCCGGGGCCAGGACCTGTCGAAAGTCAAAGGGAGATGAAATTCCCGACGACAAGGCGGTGGTAAAGTAATGCACCCTTCGTTATGGGCGCTTCCATGGATTCGATTACCCAGGCCGTACTCGGCGCCGGCGTGCAGGCTGCCTTGCTCGGTCGCTGGCAAGGCCGCAAGGCGCTGGTGTACGGCGCGATGCTCGGCACCCTGCCGGATCTGGATGTGGTCATTGACTACGGCGACGCCGTGGCCCGGATGACCTATCACCGTGGCTTCAGCCACTCGCTGTTCGTGCTCACCGGCGCGGCGCTGCTGATCGCCTGGCTGGCGCGACGCTGGCGACCCCACCCGGGCTACTCCGGCACCCGGCTGTTCCTCACTGTCTGGCTGGTGCTCACCACCCATACGCTGCTGGACAGCTTCACCAGCTACGGCACGCAATTGTTCTGGCCGCTGGACACTCCACCCGTGGCCTGGTCGAGCATCTTCATCATCGACCCGCTGTACACCCTGCCGCTGCTGGCCGCGGTGCTGGTCACCGGCATTTCCGGCTTCGCCGAAGGCCGCCAGCGCTGGCATTACTGGGCGCTGGGGTTGTCGAGCCTGTATCTCGCCTTCACCCTGGCCGGCAAGCAGATGGCCGAAAGCCGAGTGCTACACGCGCTCGACCGGCAGGGCATCACCCCCGAACGCCTGTTCAGCACGCCGACGCCATTCAATGCGCTGCTCTGGCGGGTGCTGGTGCTCGATGGCGAGCAATATCACGAAGCGCTGGTCGGCTGGTTCGACCGGCAGCCGCCCCATCTGCAGCCCCTGCCGCGCGGCACCGCCTGGCGTACCCACCTGCAGGACTCGCCCCAGCACGCGCGCCTGGAGTGGTTCACCCAGGGGGTGCTGCGCTACGACCGCATCGATGACCAGCTGGTGGTGACTGACCTGCGTCTGGGCATGACCGGCTACCACCCGTTCCGCTTCGCCCTCGCCGAATGGCGTGACGGCGACTGGCAGCCCATCCGCTGGGTAGAACGGCAATCCAGCCTGCGGGGCGATGCCGAACGACTCGGCCAACTGCTGACCCGCATCTGGCAACCCCACACCCCGGTGCCGCTGGGCGAATGGGCGGCCGAGCTGGAGCGCTGATGCTCAGCGCAAGGCCCGCCGGTGGCGTGCTTCCCGGTCTGGGGGCGCAAGACCCGTAGGGTGGATCGCGCTTCACCGATCCACCAACGCGCAGCAAGGCGCGCCGCGCCGGGCGAAGGTGGCCAGAACGCCGTTGGCCACGTCCGCGCGCGTTCTCTCAGCGCTTGAACTGCGCCACCAGCTCGCGCAGTTCGACGCCCAGGCGGGCCAGTTCGTTGCTGGAGGCGGCGGTCTGCTCGCCGGCGGCAGCGGTCTGCACGCCGATGTCGCGCACGCGCACCATGTTCTGGCTGATGGTTTCGGCGGCGGCGCTCTGCTCTTCGGCGGAGGCGGCGATCTGCTGGTTCATCTGTTCGATGTTGGCCACCGCCTGGGCAATCCGCTGCAGGGCGCCACCCGCCGCTCCCGCCAGCTCGACGGTGTCCTGGGTCAGGCGCCGGCTGCTTTCCATGCGCGTCACCGCCTTGTCGGACATCTCCTGGAGGCTGGCGATCAAGGTTTCGATCTCTTCGGTGGAGTCGTGGGTGCGCAGCGCCAGCGCGCGCACCTCATCGGCCACCACGGCGAAGCCGCGACCCTGCTCACCCGCACGGGCCGCCTCGATGGCGGCGTTGAGCGCCAGCAGATTGGTCTGCTCGGCGACCGCGCGGATCACCTCCAGCACACTGCCGATTCGCCCGCTTTCGGCCTGCAGGCTCTGGATGACGGTCGCGGTCTCCTCCACCTCGCGGGCCATGTCGCCGATCTGGCCGACCGCCCGCTGCACCACCTGATTGCCCTGGCGGGCCTCGCTATCCGCCTCATGGGCGGCCTGCGAAGCCTGCTCCGCGTTGCGCGCCACCTCCTGCACGGTCAGGGCCATCTGGTGCATGGCGGTTGCCGCCTGCTCGGTTTCCTGGCGCTGGGACTGCATGCCGGTGCTCGTCTGGGTGGTCACGGCTGCCAGCTCCTCGGACGAACTGGCGATCTGCTGCACGCCGTCCTCGATGTGCCCCACGAGGGTACGCAGGCTGGCCGTCATGCTGGCCATGCTGCTTTGCAGTTGCCCCAGCTCATCGCGACGGCTCACGCTGCTCTCGTAACGCAGGTCGCCCTCGGCCACACGCCGGGCGATCTCCACGGTCTGCCGCAACGGCTGCAGGATGGAGCGGGTGATCAGCACACCGGCCACCGCGGCCAGCACCAGCGCGGCCAGCGTGAAGCCCGCCAGCAACAAGGCCACGCGGGTGATCTGTGCGTCCATCGCCTGCGCGGCGCTGGCTGCCGCTTGCTGAGCCCGGGCGACCGCCTGGGCGGCGATGCGGCCCATCTCTTCGCTGCTGGCAAGGCGCGTGTCACGGGCCTGCCGGAACTCCTCGAAGGCCTGGCGATAGAGCTCCAGCGACCGCAGCCCCGTACGCAGACCTTCCTTGCGCTCATCGTCCAGCCAGTGGATCAGGTTGTTTGAGATCCGCTGCTGCTCGGCGTACAGGTCCTGCCAGTTCTGCAGGAACTCCTCGCGGAAGAAGTGGATGTAGCGCAACTCCGCCAGGCGCAGGTCCATCATGCGCTGGTTCAGGCCCGAGGCCGTCTCCGCCAGGGTCAGCGGATCGCTGCCTCTGAGCCGGTCACCCTGCAGGCGCAGTTCGCGAACCGCATCGTACATTTCCAGTTCGATCTGGCTGAATTCGTCACGGGCCTCGTTAGCGGCTTCCTCCATGCGCTGGCGCTGGAGGACGGCGGCCTTGAAGTTCTCTACGACCGCGTCGAACTGCACAACGAACGCACGCGCGTCGTCACCAATCGCCAGGATGCGCTGGCGGGCCTCGCCCTCCAGTTTTCCCGCCAACGCCTCGCTCTGCGTGGCCGCAGACGCCAGGCTGTCACGCACCTTGCGCAGCGCCTGATCCTTGCGATTCGACTCGTAATCGATCTCGGCGGCATACGCCTCTACCACCGCGCGCTCGATAGCGGCGATCGCCTGCATCTGGCTGGCCCGTTCCTGGACGGCGTTCAGGGCGTAGTAGCCGGTACCGGCCACTGCCAGCGTCAGCAGCATGATCAGGCCGAAGCCGATCCGCAGCTTGCGGCCGACCCCCATGTTCGCCAGAACACTTCCTATGCCATTCATGTTTTCTCGCTCCCGTAGCGATTTCGCGGGGCGACCCACGCCACCAGCAAAAGTTGACGCCAACTAATCGACTTCAAAACCGCAGACTTTAGGGCTGGCGAGCAAAAAAACCGGGAAACGGAAGGGAAAAACCCTGCAAAAAGGCAGGACTTCAAACAAAGCGGGCGACCGGAGGCGCCCGCTAAAGCAGCAGATCAGCGCTGTGACGGCGGGTCACCCGCCTTCAGGCGCACGCGATAGGCGACCCACATCAGCAGCAACCAGAAGGGAATCACGTAAACCGAGACCCGGATGCCCGGAATCAGCAGCAGGATGCCGAGGATGAACACCACGAAGGCCAGGCAGAGGTAGTTGCCCAGGGGCGACCAGAGCGCCTTGAAGTGCGTGGCCACGCCCTGGGCCAGCATGGCCTTGCGGAACTTCAGGTGCGCGAGGCTGATCATCGCCCAGTTGATCACCAGGGTGGCGACCACCAGGGACATGAGCATTTCCAGGGCATTCTGCGGCACCAGGTAGTTGACCAGCACGCACAGCAGCGTCACCAGCGCGGAAACGCCGATGGCCAGCACCGGCACACCCCGACGGTTCACCTTCATCAGGGCACGCGGCGCGTCACCCTGTTCAGCCAGACCGTAGAGCATGCGGCTGTTGCAGTACACGCCGCTGTTGTAGACCGACAGCGCTGCGGTAAGCACCACGAAATTGAGCACGTGGGCGGCAGTGTCGCTACCGATCAGCGAGAAGATGCGCACGAAGGGGCTGGCGCTGTAGGGATCGCCAGCCGCATTGAGTTCGGCCACCAGGCTGTCCCATGGATAGAGGGCCAGCAGCACGGTGAGCGCGCCGATGTAGAAGATCAGGATGCGGTAGACCACCTGGTTGATGGCCTTGGGAATCACCTTGCGCGGCTCGGCGGCTTCGGCGGCGGTGATGCCCACCAGTTCCAGGCCGCCGAAGGAGAACATGATGATGGCCATCATCATCACCAGACCCGTCACCCCGTTGGGGAAGAAGCCGCCGTGGGCCCACAGGTTGGTGATGGACGCCTGCTCACCGCCCAGACCGGTGACCAGCAGATAGATGCCCAGGCCAATCATGGCCAGGATGGCCACCACCTTGATGATGGCGAACCAGAACTCGGCCTCGCCGAACGCCTTCACATTGCTGAGGTTGATCAGGTTGATCAGCACGAAGAAGGCCGCGGCCGTGGCCCAGGTGGGAATTTCCGGCCACCAGAACTGCACGTACTTGCCCACCGCCGTCAGCTCGGCCATGCCCACCAGCACGTACAGCACCCAGTAGTTCCAGCCGGACAGGAAGCCCGCATAGCCGCCCCAGTACTTGTGGGCGAAGTGGCTGAAAGAGCCGGCCACGGGCTCCTGGACGATCATCTCGCCCAGCTGGCGCATGATCAGGAAGGCGATGAAACCGCCGATGGCATAGCCGAGGATCATCGAGGGACCGGCGCTTTTCATGACGCCCGCCGAGCCCAGGAACAGGCCGGTGCCGATGGCGCCACCCAGGGCGATCAACTGGATGTGGCGGTTCTTCAGACCACGGGTAAGCGGCCCGGCGTGCAGTGTGTCGTGGCTCATAAGTGTCCTTGTGGGCAGGTCCGGAGCGCCGTCCGCGCACGGATGCGGACGGGTTCGACGAAAAACGGCGCGCATTGTACACCGCTGGCGTCCACCGGACCGTCTCGCCGGTCCGGGTTGCATGACCCCCGCGCCTCGGCAACCTGCCGCCTCTCGACCGCATGCACCGCAACTGCCCAATCCAGCCAGCCCACGCCAGCCGTGGCTTAACGCCATGATCGTCGCGCTTTGAGCGCAAGATCGCGCACCAAAAAAGAGCAGCGCTGGGCTAGTCGAAAACCTCGAATTCGTCAAAGGAGGCTCTGAATCCCGGGTTTGCACGGTTTTTTTCGAACTTGGCAAGGGATATGCTTAGTCCCGGTTGAAATAAGACCAATAGCCACTGGTTTTATAAATCGAGGGGCCCACCCTCAAATAACTAAGCGACATGGAGCAAGAGCATGCTTAAGAAACTTTCCCTCGCAGTTGCAGTAGCTTCGGCAGTCATGAGCGGTGCGGCCTTCGCGGAGTCCGTCGACAGCCCGGTGGGCAAGTTCGATGTGGGCATGACCGCCACATTCGTTACTGACTACGTGTCCCGTGGCACCTCGTTGAATGGCGGCGCCGGCACTATCCAGGGCAGCCTGGATATCGCCCACGAAAGCGGCCTGTACATCGGCATGTGGGGCTCCAGCATGGATGACATGCAGGAGAAGGGCGCTGGCGTCGAGATCGATTACTACCTCGGTTACGGCGGCAACCTCACCGAAGATGTGTCCTTCGATGTCTCCGTGGCCACCTACACCTACCCGCGCACTGGTTGGGAAGATGACGTGGAGTACCTGGGTAGCCTCAGTGCCTACGGTGCCACCGTCGGTGTGAAGTACCGTACCGACGCTACCGAACAGCTGTATTACTACGTCGGTTACGATCTGGAACTGCCGGCCGGTTTCGGCCTGTCCGCCTCGGTCGGCCAGACCAAGTTCGACGACAACGAAGAAGCCGGCGACGACTACGTCGACTGGAGCCTGGGCGTCAGCAAGACCCTGGCTGGCCTGGACCTGGGCCTGACCTACGCCAGCAACGATATCGATGGCAACGACGACCACTTCATCTTCTCCATCTCCAAGAGCCTGTAAGCCTGCTATCCCGCCCTCGCGGGCCGGATATCTAGACAAGCGCCGCCCTCCGGGGCGGCGCTTTTGTTTGGCCACTCCCCTGTTGCCCGCTTCCGGCCAAACTTTTCCCCTCCCCGACGATCAGACAACCTGATCCCGAAAGCGCAGCCGTGTCGTGGCGCCCGACCGCACGGAACGCCGATATGCGCAGCGCCCATCCCCGCTACCTGGCCATCATCGGCCTGCTGCTGGCAACCAACGCCGTTGCCCTGTTCTTCGTGTTCAACAGCCCGCAGCTGTACCGCTTCAAGGGTCTGCTGGTGCAGGATGCCTCGCGCTTTTCCAACGCCAGCGGCCGCGCCACGGTGCTCGGCCTGGACACCGCCGGCTACGCCATCTTCCTGACCTACGGGCAGTCCAACTCGGTCAATTCGGGGCAGATCGGCTACGTGCCGCGCCACAACGTGCTGAATTTCCACAACGGCGTGCTGTATCGCTATGAGGACCCCGCCCTGGGCGGGCAGGGTCAGCAGGGCAGCGTGTGGGGACGGGTGGGCGATCGGCTGGTGGAGCAGACCGCCTACGCCGGCGCGGTCTTCGCCCTGGCCGGCGCCAACGGCAAGACCCTCGAGCAGTTGAGCCGACCGCCCTACTACGACTACCTGGTGCACGAATACGCCGCCCTGCAACAGCAACTGGGGCGTGTGGACGCGATTCTCGTCCACCAGGGCGAAGCCAACCATCGGCACCGCCAGGCCGGCGACTACCGCCGGGCGTTCCTGGCCTTCGAACAACAGCTGCGGCGTGACGGCATCACCGCCCCGCTCTACCTGGCGCAGGCGTCCTACTGCGGCAATTCGGTGGACCCACAGCTGCTGGCCGTGCAGGACCGACTGATCCGCGAACTGCCCGGCGTGCTGCGCGGGCCCAACACCGACACCCTCATCGAGCCCCGCTACCGGCTGCCGGACCGCTGTCACTTCTCCGCGGAGGGACTGGATGCCGCCGCGACGCTCTGGGTGCAGAGCCTGATCCAGGCATCGGAGAACTGACCAGGAGCCTTCAGCGCATGGCAGCCAACGCTTACAACCCCAGTATCGACGGCCTGCGGGCGCTGGCCGTGCTCGCCGTGTTCGTCTTCCATCTCGACCACCGCTGGCTGCCGGGTGGCTTCCTGGGCGTGGACATCTTCTTCGTCATTTCCGGGTTCCTGATCACCTCGATCCTGCTCAATGAGATGTCCACCGGGCAGTTCTCCTGGGCGGAGTTCTACCGCCGGCGCATCAAGCGCATCCTGCCGGCCTACCTGTTCATGCTCACGGGCGTGACACTGGTGGCCTTCCTGGTGATGCTGCCCTACGACCTCAAGAAGTACGCGGTGTCGGCCTTCTCGTCACTGTTCTTCGTGTCCAACCTCAACTACGCGCTGCGCCAGGGCGACTATTTCTCCACCGACGCCGAGCAGTGGCCGCTGCTGCACACCTGGTCGCTGGCGGTGGAAGAGCAGTTCTATCTGATCTGGCCGGTCATCCTGTTCGGACTGTTCGCACTGCTGCCTGATGCGGCGAAGCGGCGGCGCCTGCTGCTGCCGGTGCTGCTGGGACTGGCGCTGCTGTCGGTAACTGGCGCCAGCTGGCTGTCGGGCGACAGCACCCTGGCCAAGTGGAGTTACTACAGCGTGTTCACCCGCGCCTTCGAGCTGCTGATCGGCGCCGGCCTGGCGGTGCTCAAGGCGGAAGGACGCCTGCCGCCGCTGGACGCTCGCCTTACCGCGCCCGCCCTGCTGGTGCTGCTGGCCAGCCTGGTCCTGCACGACGCCAGCCTGCCCTTCCCCTCCTTCACGGCGCTGATTCCCTGCCTGACCACCGCCATCCTGCTCGCCGGCGGACGCGAGGGGCCCGTGTACCGGCTGCTGGCGTGCAAGCCCCTGGTGGGCATCGGGCTGCTGTCCTATTCGCTGTACCTGTGGCACTGGCCGCTGGTGTCCTTCACCCGCTACCTGTTCGACTTCGGCGACGGCGGCTTTCGCATTGCGCCGGCCCAGGCGCTGCTCATCGTGGCGGCAGCCTTTGCTCTGGCCTGGGTCTCCTACCGCTTCATCGAAACGCCGATCAAGAATGCCCGGCTGGGGTTCCGCCCGGCTTTCGTGCGCTTCTGTGCGGTACCCAACGCACTGGGCGCGCTGCTGTTCGGCGCGATCTTCCTGAGCCACGGCGCGCCCTTTCGCCTGGATACCGACGCGGCGCCGGCCCGGCTGGCGTTCAACTCCATCGACAAGCAGCAGTGTCCGGATTTCGTCAGCCTTGGCTGCCCGGGTGGCGACCGGGAGAGCCCGCGCCGCTACCTGATCATTGGCAACTCCTACGCCGAGCATTACTTCAAGTTCTACGACACCCTGGGACGCGCGGCGGGCATCCGCGTCGACCTGGCCGCCAGCGGCGGCTGCGGCCCGCACGACCGCGAGCGCAAGTGCCTGAGCGTCTACAACTACGTGTTCGAGCATGAACGGGAGTACGACGGCTTCATCCTGGTGCAGGCCTGGAGCAGCCTGAACCAGGTATCCGCTTCGCGCTACGCCATGGCCATCGGCGAATACCTGCAGCGCCTGCAATCCCTGGGACGCCCCATCCTGCTGGTGGGCAGCATGCCGCGCTTCAACGTGGACATCGACAAGGTCGCCAACCATGCGCGCCTGTTCGGCCTGGGCAGCCGGCCCACCGAGGTGCGCGCACTGGCGGATTTCCGGGAGGAAAACGAAACCCTGGAGCGCTACAGCCGCCGGCTGGGCACCAAGTTCATCGATCCGTTCCGGGAGGTCACCCGCTCCGGGCTACAGCTGAATCACCTGGATGACAACGGCACGCCCTGGTACCGGGACTCCAACCACCTCTCGGTGTATGGCGCCGAGCGCCTGGCCCGGCACGTATTGTCCACCGCCTCGCCCGAAGAGATCAGCAACCGGTACTTCCCGTGACAGCCCGGACCGGGTGGGTAGTCAGCGCTTGCGCAGGAAACCCAGCACGAGCCCGGCGGCTAGCAATGCGACACCCAGCCAGAACACCAGCGGCTCATAGGGCGTTCCGCCGCCCAGCGCAGAGAGGCTGCCCGTGAAGCCGCACATGCCGCCGCTGGCAAACAGGCAGGTCAGCGCCTTGTTGAAACCGGTGCCCAGGTCCACGGCCATCTGCCCGTAGGTCAGGCCCCACCAGACCACCGCCACCATGGTTACCACTACGCCAGCCTTGAACAGGAGGGAACTGAGTTTCGTGGTGTTCATGCACTGCTCCTCGAACACGGTCACCGCAGTCTTTCCATGCGCGGCACAACCATCCCTGAATGATGGCCTTAAGCTACTCACTGGCTGGCACCTTGTCTATCGAGGGCGGTGCGGCTGCCTTGCAGCACGCGAAGCCACGCCCGTTAACGCAAAAAAAAGCCCCGCCGAAGCGGGGCTGGTCAGGTCGCAAACCGTCAGGCGTCGATCAGTTCGCCCTTGGCCTTGGCTTTCTGGGCATCCAGGGCGGCAGCCTGCAGGGCGGTCAGGGCGATGGTGAAGACGATGTCGTCCACCAGCGCGCCGCGCGACAGGTCGTTCACCGGCTTGGCCAGTCCCTGCAGCATCGGACCGACGCTGATCACCGAGGCGCTGCGCTGCACCGCCTTGTAGGTGGTGTTGCCGGTGTTCAGGTCCGGGAAGATGAACACGGTGGCCTGGCCGGCGACCGGGCTGTTCGGCGCCTTGGACTTGCCGACGCTGAGCACCGAGGCGGCGTCGTACTGCAGCGGGCCGTCGATCGGCAGGCCCGGGGCACGCTCGCGGGCGATGCGGGTGGCTTCGCGCACCTTGTCCACTTCCGCGCCGCTGCCGGAATCGCCGGTGGAGTAGCTGATCATCGCCACGCGCGGATGCACGCCCAGGGCCACGGCCGACTCGGAGCTCTGCAGGGCGATTTCCGCCAGCTCGGTGGCGGTCGGGTTCGGGTTCACCGCGCAGTCGCCATAGACCAGCACCTGGTCGGGCAGCAGCATGAAGAACACCGAGGACACCAGGTTGTAGCCGGGTGCGGTCTTGATCAGCTGCAGGGCCGGGCGAATGGTGTTGGCGGTGGTGTGGATAGCGCCGGAAACCAGGCCGTCCACTTCGTCCAGGGCGAGCATCATGGTGCCCAGCACCACGGTGTCCTTGAGCTGCTCGTCGGCCATTTCCGGGGTCAGGCCCTTGCTCTTGCGCATCTCGACCATGGGCGCGACGTAACGGCTGCGGATGCTGTCCGGATCGAGGATCTCCAGACCGGCCGGCAGCCTGACGCCCTGCTCGGCCGCCACGCGGGCGACTTCGTCAGGCTTGGCCAGCAGCACGCAGCGGGCGATGCCGCGCTCCTGGCAGATAGCGGCGGCGCGGATGGTGCGCGGCTCGCTGCCTTCGGGCAGCACGATGCGCTTGTTGGCGTCCTGGGCGCGCTTGACCAGCTGGTAGCGGAACGCCGGCGGCGACAGGCGCATCTCGCCACGCGGGGCGCTGACATGGCCGCGCAGGTAGTCGGCGTCCAGGTGCGCGGCGATGTACTCGGTGACGCGGGTGGCGCGCTCGATGTCGTCGGCCGGGGTTTCGCGGTTCAGGCCGTGCAGCGTGGTGGCGGTGTCGTAGGAATTGCTGGCCACGCAGAGCAGCGGCAGGCCGCCGTCCAGTGCCGACTGGCACAGGTCGAGGATGCGGGCATCCGGGGCGAAGTCGCTGGTCAGCAGCAGGCCGGCCAACTTCACGCCCTTGAGCGAGGCCAGGCTGGCGGCCAGGATCACGTCGTCGCGGTCGCCGGGAGTGACCACCAGCACGCCGTTCTGCAGCAGCGGCACGATGTTCGGCACAGTGCGCGCGCACAGCACGATGTCGGTGACGCGACGCTGCTCCGCCTCGCCGGCGTTGAGCACCTTGGCGCCCATCAGCTCGGCGATGTCGCGGGTGCGCAGCGCGTTCAGCTCGGCATTGAAGGGAATGGCGCCCAGCAGGCGGAAGTCCTTGCCACCCAGCGCCGGCAGAAATTCCTTGAGGCGCTCGGCCAGGCCCTGCTCGCCCTCGGCCTTGTTGAGGATCACACCGAGCAGCTTGGGCTCCTTGATGCCACCGAACAGCTGGGCCTGGATCTCGATGCGCTCGGCCATGCGCTGCAGGTTGTCGCGGCCCTGGGCGGCGACCAGGATCACCTCGGCGTCCAGGCTCTTGGCCAGCTGGCTGTTCAGGCGCAGGGTGTAGTTGGACTCGCGGGTCGGCACCATGCCTTCGACCACCACCACGTCCTTGCCGGCCGAGGCTTGCTGGAAGCGGCTGACCACGTCCTCGAGCAGCAGATCCACGTCGCCGCTGGCCAGCTGGCGCTCGGCCTGCTCGAGGCTGATCGGCTCGGCCACTTCCAGCTGCAGGGTGCGCTCCACCAGCAGGCAGGAGCGTTCACGGCCCTGGTCGACCGGGAATGGCTGGGAAATGGGCTTGAAGTAACCGACCTTCAGGCCGGCCTTCTCCAGGGTGCGGACCAGCCCCAGGCTGATCGAGTTGAGACCGCCGCCAAAACCGGTGGGGGCGAGAAACAGCGTATGCATGGAGTCTCCTTCGGAGGCAGGAAAATGCCTCTGCTGCAAAAAAGCGTGGACCAGATGACGAAAACCCGATGCCACTGGCTATCGGGTTTTCGGTCGGCACGTCAGACGATCAGTCGAGCAGTTCCAGGGTATCGAGGGCGATCTGGCGCTCCTCGTTGGTCGGCACCACCAGGATGCGCGGGCTGCCTTCGGCCTGGATCTGGCCGGCGACACCCCGGGTGCACCGGGCGTTGGCCTCGGCATCCACCGCGAAGTTGAAGACTTTCAGGTGCTCGATGGTGCGGGCCCGCACGGCGGCGGAGTTTTCGCCGATACCGCCGGTGAACACCAGGCCGTTGACCTGCGGCAGGGCGCAGGCCATGCCGGCGAGCGACTTGGCCAGGCGGTAGCAGAACACTTCGAAGGCCAGGGTGGCGCCGGCGTGGCCGCTTTCCAGCGCCTCGTGCAAGGTGCGCATGTCGTTGGACAGCCCGGAAAGGCCCTTCAGGCCGCTCTCGCGGGTCAGCATGTTGTCCACCTGCTCGATGGTCCAGCCCAGGGTGCGAGTCAGATGGATGTGCAGCGCCGGGTCGACGTCACCGCTGCGGGTGCCCATCACCAGACCCTCCAGCGGCGTCAGGCCCATGCTGGTGTCACGGCTCTCACCGTTGACCACCGCGCAGGTGGAGCAGCCGTTGCCCAGGTGGGCGACCAGCCAGCAGCTGTCATCCACCGGCAGTTGCAGCATCTCGGCGGCGCGCTTGCTGACGAAACGGTGGCTGGTGCCGTGGAAGCCGTAGCGACGCACCGCGTGTTCCTTGTAGAGGAACTCCGGCACCGCGTACCGGTAGGCGTAATCGGGCATGGCCTGGTGGAACGCGGTGTCGAACACCACCACCTGCGGCAGGCCGGGGAACAGCGCCATGGCCGCTTCGATGCCGATCAGGTTGGCCGGGTTGTGCAGCGGCGCCAGCTGGGCGTTGGCGCGGATGCCTTCCAGCACGGCGTCGTCGATCAGGCAGGAGGCGGTGAAGTCTTCGCCGCCGTGCACCACGCGGTGGCCGATGCCGTCCAGCTGCCCGCCGGCGACTTCCTGGGCCAGCGGCAGGATCGCTTCCAGCGCCTCACGGTGGGCACCGTTCGGAATCTGACGGGTTTCCTTGGTGTCTCCGATCTGCCACTGGACGACCGCTTCCGGGCTGCCGAGCCGTTCGGCCAGACCCTGCAGCGGGAAGGTGTCCTGGCTTTCATTGACCAGGGCAAACTTGAGCGACGAACTACCGCAGTTGATCACCAGAATGTTGCGGGCGGGCATACGACTTCCTGAACTCATTCGACCTGACCCGAGGGCCACGCCTAATTGGATTTATGGGTTTGGGGCGTCCGGCGTTCTTGTGGAAGCCTGGACTGAATCAGGGGTGTGCCGGAATCTTGTCACGCACCTCCCCGTGAGGCAGTTCCCCTTTAGTCGAAGCTGAATCGCACACAGCCCGCTTGGAATTTCAAGCAGTTAGCCACGAACGTGAATGCTGCGCGCGCAGGTCAACCGGCCACGAGCCCGTCAGAAACGCGGCTTGCGGCCCGTTGAGGCTGTTTTAGGGGAAAGTCGGCGCGACTGCCTTGATCCAGCTTAACGGCTCACCGGCGCCGCCTGCGGCCAGTTGCCGCACGACGGCTCAGTGCTGCAGATGGCCGTAGAGCTTGGCGTATAGCCCACCCTCGGCGATCAGCCGCTGGTGATCGCCCTCTTCGGCGATCCGCCCGCCGTCGAAGACCAGCACCCGGTCCGCCTGTTTCACCGCCGACAGGCGGTGGGCGACGATCAGCGTGGTGCGCCCGTCCAGGAAGCGCCCGAGCGCCTGGTGCAGGGCGTACTCGGTGGCCGCGTCGAGGGCCGAAGTGGCCTCGTCGAGAATCACCACCTTCGGGTCGGCCAGCACCATGCGGGCAATGGCCAGGCGCTGGCGCTGACCGCCGGACAGGCGCACGCCGGAACGCCCGACCACGCTGTCCAGCCCGTCGGGTAGCTGGCGCACGGTGTCGGCCAGCTGCGCCACCTCCAGCGCCCGCCAGCACTCGGCGTCGCTGCGCTCGCGGCCCATGCACAGGTTGGCGCGCACTGTGTCGTTGAACAGCGAGGGATGCTGCAGCACCACGGCCACGTGCTCGCGCACCCGCTCCAGGCCGACGTCCTCCAGCGCCACGCCACCGAAGCGGATGCTGCCCGCCTGCGGCGTGTAGAGGCCGAGCAGCAGCTGCACCAGGGTGCTCTTGCCGCCGCCGGAAGCACCGACGATGGCGACCTTTTCACCGGGGGCGATGCTCAGGTCGAGACGGTCCAGCACCGGCTCGTCACGGTAGGTAAAGCTCAGCCCGCGCACCTCGATGCCCACCGTGCGCCGTCCGGCGAACGGGTCCTGGCCTCCGGCATAGTGGGGCTCGTCGGCCCGCGCCAGCAGTTGGTTGATGCGGGCCAGCGCGCCGCCGGCGGCATAGAAGGCGTACTGCAGGCTGAGCAGTTGCTCCACCGGGCCGATCATGAACCACAGGTAGCTGAACACCGCCAGCATCTGGCCGATGGACAGGTCCGAGAACAGCACGGTGAGCATGGCGGCGGCGCGGAAGATATCGATGCCGAACTGGAACAGCAGGCCGCTGGCCCGGTTGGAGGCGTCGGTCTTCCACTGGGTGGCCACCGCCCGGTCGCGCACCTCGCGGGCTGCCAGGCCGAGCCGGCCGAGGAAGAAGCCCTGGCGGTTGCTGGCGCGGATTTCCTGGATGGCATCCAGGGTTTCGCTGAGCGCCTGGGCAAAGCGCGCAGTGCTGTCGTTTTCCAGTTTCTTCAGCTGCTTGACGCGCTTGCCCAGCTGCACGGTGGCGTAGATCACCAGCGGGTTGAACAGCAGGATCAGCAGCGCCAGCTGCCAGTGCATCCACAACAGGATCGCCGAGGTGCCGGCCAGGGTCAGCAGCGCCACCAGGAAACGGCTGAGGGTTTCGCCGACGAACTTGTCCAGGGTGTCCAGATCGGTAAGCAGGTGCGCGGTGACGGTACCGCCGCCGAGGCTTTCGTATTCGCCGAGGGCGATGCGCTTGAGGCGTTCGATCAGCCGGGCACGCAGGCGGTAGACGATGTCCTTGGACAGCCGCGCGAACAGCCGCGCCTGCAGCACGTTGAACACCAGGGCGAACAGGCGCAGCGACAGGCTGAACAACAGCATCAGGCCGATGTAGCCGGCCGCCACCTGCCAGCCGCTTGGTAGCCAGCGGTCCATGAACTGCAGGGCAGCGCCGCCCTGGCCGAGCAGCACCTCGTCGACCAGCAAGGGCAGCAGCAGCGGAATCGGCACGCTGCACAGGGTGCCGAGCACGGCGAACAGGTTGGCCAGCAACAGCGACTTGCGGTGCCCCAGCGCCAGGCGCCGGATATCGGACCAGGTCAGCCGGTCAGCCACGCACGCCCCGCTCCAGCCAGCGATCGAGCAACGGCGCCAGGCTATCCAGCGGCTGGTAGCCGTTGGTCAGCAGCGCATAGGTGCCATCGCGCTCGGCCAGCAGGGTCGGAAAGCCGGCGATGCCCAGGTTTTCCGCCCAGGCGAAGTCCGCCTCGGTGGCCTGGCGCTGCGCCTGGCTGTCGAAGCCCTCGGCGAAGGCCTGGCGGTCGAGGCCAGCCTGCTCGGCCAGTTCGACCAGCACGCGGGGACGGGTCACATCCTGGCGCTCGACATAAAAGGCCCGCTGGATCAGCCCGAGCAAACGGCTGGCGCAGCCGTCGGCCAGGCTGCGCGCGGTGACCAGCGCGCGGCAGGCCGGTTCGGTGTCGTAGACAAGGTTGTCCGGCAGGCCGCCGCTCAGGTCGAAGGGCTGGCCGGTCGCTTCATGCACCGCCTGCCAGTGCGACTGGATGCGGGCACGTCCCCGCTCATCCATCACCCGGGATTCGCGGCGCAGGCCGCCCGCTACCAGGTGCAGCGCCACGCCGGCCTGGCGAGCCTGTCCGGCCAGCGCCTCCACCACCGGGGCGAAACCCCAGCACCATGAACACATGGGATCCATGACATAGACCAGCCGGGCCATTGGAGTCTCCTGACGCGGATGGGCTGCCGGGGCAGCTCGAGGAAAGTAAAGAACGAAGGGGGCCAACCCCCGACAGCGTAGTGACTAGTGCAGACCGCCGCCCCGGCAGGTCGGCGAGGCCGGCGCACTGCCCTGGGCCGCCCACTCGTCGGGGCTGTAGGTGTGCAGTGCGAGCGCGTGGAACTGGCCCATCAGCTCGCCCAGGCCGCCGTACACCTTCTGGTGACGCTTGACCGCGTTCAGGCCGGCGAACTGTTCACTGACCATCACCACCTTGAAGTGGCTTTCCTCGCCACGATGGTGCATGTGGCTCTCGTCGAGGACTTCCAGATGCTGGGGCTGCAGCGCCGCCAGCGCAGCCTGGATACGCTCACGCATGTTCATTCGGGTTACCTGCCGACAGGGGACGGGGGGTTCGGGGCGCGATTTTGCGCCTCGCCGCCGTCCGGCTCAACCCGTCACGCCGTGTGGTCATTGCGCCAACACGCCATAATGGCTACCTGCCACGCAGGGGAACCCGCACCCACCGGGCCGGCCTAACCCCTGATGATCACAAGGGAGACACCCGATGAGCCGTACCGAAACCGACAGCCTGGGAGCCGTGGACGTCCCGGCGGATGCCTACTGGGGCGCGCAGACCCAGCGCTCGTTGATCAACTTCGCCATTGGCCAGGAACGCATGCCGCTGCCGGTGGTGCATGCCCTGGCGCTGATCAAGAAGGCGGCGGCACGGGTCAACTGCCGCATTGGCGACCTGCCCACGGACATCGCCCGACTCATCGAGCAGGCCGCCGACGAAGTGCTGGACGGCCAGCACGACGACCAGTTTCCGCTGGTGGTCTGGCAGACCGGCAGCGGCACGCAGAGCAATATGAACGTCAACGAGGTGATCGCCGGCCGCGCCAACGAGATCGCCACCGGCCAGCGCGGCGGCAAGAGCCCGGTGCACCCCAACGACCACGTCAATCGCTCGCAGAGCTCCAACGACAGCTTTCCCACCGCCATGCATCTGGCCGCCGTGCGCGCCGTGCAGCAGGACCTGCTGCCGGCCATCGCCGAGCTGCGCGGCGGCCTCGCCGAGCAGTCGCTGCGCCACGCCCAGCTGGTCAAGACCGGGCGCACGCACCTGATGGACGCCACGCCGATCACCTTCGGCCAGGAGCTGTCGGCCTTCGTCGCCCAGCTGGATCATGCCGAGCAGGTCATTCGCGCTGCGCTGCCGGCCGTCTGCGAACTGGCCCAGGGCGGCACCGCGGTGGGCACCGGCCTGAATGCCCCCAAGGGCTTCGCCGACGCCATCGCCGCCGAGCTGGCGGCCCTGTCCGGCCTGCCCTTCGTCAGCGCCCCCAACAAGTTCGCCGCCCTGGCCGGCCACGAGCCGCTGGTGACCCTGGCCGGCACGCTGAAGACCCTGGCCGTGGCGCTGATGAAGCTGGCCAACGATCTGCGCCTGCTCGGCTCCGGCCCGCGCGCCGGCTTCGCCGAGGTACGCCTGCCGGCCAACGAGCCGGGCAGCTCGATCATGCCCGGCAAGGTCAACCCCACCCAGTGCGAGGCGCTGTCGATGCTGGCCTGCCAGGTACTCGGCAACGACGTGACCATCGGCTTCGCCGCCAGCCAGGGGCACCTGCAACTGAACGTGTTCAAGCCGGTGATCATCCACAGCCTGCTGCAATCCATCCGCCTGCTGGCCGATGGCTGCCGCAACTTCAACCGCCAATGCGTGGCCGACATGGAGCCGGATGCCCGGCAGATGGCCGCCCACCTGGAACGCGGACTGATGCTGGTGACCGCCCTCAACCCGCACATCGGCTACGACAAGGCGGCGGAAATTGCCAAGAAGGCCTACGCCGAGGGCATCACCCTGCGCGAAGCCGCCCTCGCCCTTGGCCACCTGACCGACGAACAGTTCGACGCCTGGGTGCGCCCGGAGCAGATGCTGGAGCCGGGACAGTAGGAAAACACGAAAACGTAGGGTGGATCGCGCGTCACCGATTCACAACGCGCCACAGTCGCGCGCCGGCCCGGCGCGATGGTGGACAAGGAAAACGTTGTCCACCCTCCAGGGCGGCCCAGACGTAGGGTGGATCGCGCTTCACCGATCCGCCAACGCGCCACAGGCGCGCGGGGCCGGCGCGATGATGGACAAGGAAAACGTTGGCCACCCTACGGGGTTGTGAGCGCCTTCCTCCGCCGGTGCCCCAGCGCCGCCACCGCCGAGCCCGCCACCACCAGCAGCGCGCCGCCATAGGCGAGCAGATTGAGCTGTTCGGGAATGACATGGGCGGGCCACCAGATGGCCGCCAATGCCACGCCAGCGAAGGTGATCAGCGGCGTCAGCGCCAGCGCCGCGCTGACCCGGGAGGCTTCCCAGTGGGCCAGCGCCTCGGCGAAGGCACCGTAAGCGATCAGCGTGTTCAGGCAGCAGGCGACCAGCAGCCAGAACTGCAGCGCATCCAGTTCCAGCACCTGGGCCGGCGACGCCCAGGGCGTCAGAAGCAGCGCGCAGCCCAGATAGATCACCATCATCACCTGGAAGGATGACCACTGACTCAATAGTTGCTTCTGCGCCAGCCCGTACACCACCCACACCACCGCCGCCGCCAGCACGGTGAGCACGCCGAGGGTGTAGTCGGTCAGCGAAGTCAGCAGCTCGCCGAGCCGCTGGTTGAAGAACAGCCCGAAGCCCAGCAGCAGCACCAGCAGGCCGAGCAACTGACCGGCGCTGAACGACTCGCGGAACACGAACAGGCTGCTGATCAGCAGCAGGAAGGGCGCGATCTGGATCACCAGCTGCGTGGTACCCGGGCTCAGCAGGTTGAGCCCCATCAGGTACAGCACGTAGTTGCTGACCAGCCCGGCGATGGCGAGTCCCACCAGCATGCCGCCCCGGCGCCCCAGTGGCCGAAACGCCGGCAACTGGCGGCGCGCGCCCAGCCAGACCAGTAGCACCAGCCCGGAGCTGAACAGGCGGTACCAGGTGACGGTGACCGGATCCATGGTCTGCAGCACCAGCTTGAGCTTGATCGGCAGAATACCCCAGAGCACGGCCGTGACCATCGCCAGGGACAGGCCATACAGCCAGCGACCGGAAGAAACGTGCATGAAGGACCTCGGCGTACAACAGAGAACGAAAGGGAGGGAGTGCATTCTAGTGACCCGGCGCCCTATTCGTTAGTGCGCTTTCGAAATTCCCCCTAGCGCCTAGCCGCCTTTTGCAATCAAAGCCTTAGACCTTTTGACGTGAAGCATGTCACGGATAGCAAAATGCCTTAACTTAACGTTAATCAAGAATCGAGGCGTCCCGACGTGCGAACCTGGCTTACTCAATTTTCCCTCAAGGTCCGGCTGGTGGCCTTGATTTCCCTGCTCTGCCTGCTGATGGTGCTGATGGTCGGTTTCTCCCTGACCGGCATGCGTGACAGTAACCGCGAGCTGACCCATCTGTATTACGAGGGCCTGCTGCCCAGCGACCAGCTCAACCGCATGACCAATGAAATGCACCATGCGCGCACCCAACTGTTGCTGGCGCTGCAGCATGCGCCGGGAAGCGACTACGAGAAGGCGCACAACCACGACGTGAGCATGCACTTCAACGCCGTGGAGCAGAGCCAGCGCAACATCCAGGCCCTGCTGCAAACGCTGCTGGCCAACAACCTGGACGCTCAGGAGCGCGCCCTGGCGCAGGAAATGCAGCGCACCCTGAACCTCTATCTGGAGCAAGGCGTGCGGCCGGTGCTGGAGCTGATGCGCGCCGGTGATTACCTGAAGGCCAACGGCGTGCTGCTGGACAGGCTGCAACCGACCTTCGCGGTGGCCTCCGACAAGGTGCAGGCCTTCTCCGACAACCTGCATATCCATGCGGTGACTGCCTACACCGCGGCCGAGCGCCATTTCGAGGCGCTGCTGTTCTGGCTGAGCCTGGTGCTGGTGGTCACCCTGGTGCTGGTCATCGCCCTGGCCTGGGCCACCCTGCGCGGCATCAGCCAGGCGGTGGATGCCCTGCTGAGCGGCGGCAAGCGTCTGGCCGACGGCGACCTGGTGCACCGCGTCGCCTACCGGGGCCGTGACGAGCTGGGCAAGATCGCCTCGTCCTTCAACACGATGGCCGACCACGTACAGGAAACCCTCAAGGAACTGTCCAAGGCCGTGGAACAACTGGCCGCCGCCGCCGAGCAGACCGCCGCGGTCAGCCGCCAGACCAGCGATGGCATCCATCGCCAGCACCTGGAAACCGACCAGGTGGCCACCGCCATGCACGAGATGTCCGCCACCGTGCAGGACGTCGCCAGCAACGCCGCCAGCGCCGCCCACGCCGCCGAGAAGGCGGACAGCGAAGCCGAGCACGGCCAGCAGGTGGTCACCCAGAGCATCCAGGTGATCGACAGCCTGGCCCGCGAGGTGGAGCACGCCGCCAAGGTGATCGGCGAGCTGGAAGACGCCAGCGCCACCATCAGCTCGGTGGTGGACGTGATTCGCGGCATCGCCGACCAGACCAACCTGCTGGCCCTCAACGCGGCCATCGAGGCGGCGCGCGCCGGCGAACAGGGTCGCGGCTTCGCCGTGGTGGCCGACGAGGTCCGCTCGCTGGCCTCGCGCACCCAGCACTCCACCGAAGAGATCCAGTCGATGATCGAGAAGGTGCAGAGCGGCGCGCGCCGTGCGGTCGAGGTCATGGAGAAGAGCTGCGAGAAGGCCGAGGCCGGGCGCGAGCAGGTAGCCGACGCCGGTCGCGTGCTGGAGCAGATCACCGCCGCCGTGGCGACCATCAACGACATGAACGCCATGATCGCCTCGGCGGCCGAGGAACAGAGCTCGGTGGCCGAGGAGATCAACCGCAACATCACCAACGTCAGCGAGATCGCCGAGGACACCAGCGACGCCTCGCGCCAGAACGTGGAAACCAGCCGCGAACTGAGCGCCCTGGCCAAGCACCTGCACGGCCTGGTGCAGCAGTTCAAGCTGTAAAGGCCGAGCCCGGGTCCGCAAAGCAGCAGTCCGTAGGGCGGTCATGCCAACGGCATGGCCGCGGTGGTGGTCAACGCATGCGTTGACCACCCTACCGCACTTGAGCTCGGTCCAGGCCGGCCGCTAGTCTGCCCTTCCTCTGTCTCAGGTCTGACCCGCATGCCGACCCATCGCCCCGTCACCGACGCCGACCTGTCCGCCCTCTGCGCCCTGCCCCGCACGCCGGAGGAGCTGTTCTACTGCTTCCCCAGGGCCGAATTCCCCCTCACGCCGGAGCAACTGCGCGCCGCCATCGAGCAGCGCAGCGATTCGACCGTGGTCGAACTGGACGGCCGGGTGGTGGCCTTCGCCAACTTCTACCAGTGGGCAGAAGGCGGCATCTGCGCCATCGGCAACGTGATGGTGGCCGCCGATGCGCGCCGGCGCGGTGTGGCCTCGTACCTGATGAAGGTCATGTGCGCCTTGGCCTTCGACAAGCACCGCGCCACCGAGGTGAAGGTGTCCTGCTTCAACGCCAATACCGCCGGCCTGTTGCTCTACCCGCGGCTGGGCTTCACGCCCAGCGCCATCGAGGAACGCCGCGACAAGGCCGGCGCGCCGGTGGCGCTTGTCCATCTGCGCCTGCCCCGCGACATTGCGCCGCAGGTCGACTGATCCTCCGCCACCGACTCCAGCGGGTAGAGTCGAGCCTGAGTCAACGTTCAGGATGCCCCCATGAAAACCATCGGCCTTATCGGCGGCATGAGCTGGGAATCGACGATTCCCTACTACCGGCAGATCAACGAAACCATCAAGGCGCGCCTGGGCGGGCTGCATTCGGCGAAGCTGGCGCTGTACAGCGTGGATTTCCACGACATCGAGCGCCTGCAGCAGGCCGGCGACTGGACGACGGCCGGCGCCCTGCTGGCCGATGCGGGCCGGGCGCTGGAACGGGCCGGCGCGGATTTCCTGGTGCTGTGCACCAACACCATGCACAAGGTCGCCGGGGATATCGAAGCGGCTGTCTCCATTCCGCTGCTGCACATCGCCGACCCGACCGCCGATGCCATCAAACGCGCCGGGCTGTCCAGGGTCGGCCTGCTGGGCACCCGCTTCACCATGGAGCAGGACTTCTACCGCCAGCGCCTGCAGCAGCACGGACTCGAGGTGCTGACGCCCGACGAGGCGGATCGCGCCGTGATCCACCGTGTCATTTACGAGGAGCTCTGCCTGGGACACATTCGCGGCAGCTCCCGCGAGGAATACCGGCGCATCATGGCGGCGCTGGTGGAACAGGGCGCCGAAGCGATCATCCTCGGCTGCACGGAAATCTCCCTGCTGGTGGGCAGCGAGGATGCCCGCGTGCCGCTGTTCGACACCACCGCCCTGCATGCGCGCCGGGCGGCGGAAGCGGCGCTGGACTGACGCACTCGGGGCGGTATCATCGCCGCCCCTTTCGCCGCTGACTTTCCCGCACATGACCGACAACCCGCTAACCGAGCTGTACCGGGACGACTGGCTGCTGGCCGTGCACAAGCCCGCCGGGCTGCTGGTACACCGCAGCCCCATCGACAAGCACGAAACCGAATTCGCCCTGCAATACGCCCGCGAACTGAACGGCGGCGAGCACGTCTACGCGGTGCACCGGCTGGACCGCCCCACTTCGGGCCTGCTGCTGTTCGCCCGCGACCCGCACACCGCCAGCCTGCTCGGCCAGGCCATGATGGCCAACGCCGTGCACAAGACCTACCGCGCCCTGGTACGCGGCTGGCCGCCGGAGTCCGGCCTGATCGACCACGCCCTCAAGGAACACCCCGTGGACAAGCGGCTCAAGGACGAACCCCAGCCCGTGCGCGACGCGCAGACCCGCTATAGCCGCCTGGCCACCACGCAGTTGGAGGTCGAGATCGAAGGCTTTCCCACCAGCCGCTACAGCCTGCTGCAGCTGCACCCACTGACCGGCCGCAAACACCAGCTGCGCCGCCATATGCAGCACCTCAGCCACCCGATCATTGGCGACACCAACTACGGCCGCACCCGGCACAACCACTACTTCGCCCAACGCTTCGGCTACAGCCGCTTGATGCTCGCCGCCACGGAGCTGCACTTCACCCACCCGGTCACGGGCGAAGCCATGCACCTGCAGGCGGAGCCGAGTGAGGATTTTCAGCAGGTGGTGCGGGGGATATTCGAGGAAGGTGCGGCTGGCCCCATCGCCCCGTAGGGCGCGCGCATGTTTTACCGATGATTAATGACAGTGGTATGGCTTGGAACCCGCATGACAGCATTGTCCCGGGGGACTGTCTTTCCGGCAGCCGCCGCCATGAGCGACAGCCGTAGAGGCAAATACAACGAGCGATAAAGCTAAAATTGTTCTCTTCATGGCAATGCCAATTTATTAGAAATCAAGATGCAAGCAGAAATCCTTACCGGATGACTCAGATAACGCTGACTGCCGCGCATATCGTCTTGCAACCACTCTCATTTATTAGTTTTATTTTTCTCCATCGTTATCGTAAGCGCCTTTACGGCAATTGCCGCAACCAGCGCAGTAAAAAGCATACCGCACAGACCAATCAGTACAGCCAAAGTGCGCGTAAAAACTGTTTTCGGCGCAAGATCTCCATAGCCGATCGTCAATCCTGTCACAAATGAAAAATACAGCGACTCATGTATGGATCAGCCCTCACGCCAGCCAATAACGATTCCGAGCGTCACCATTAAACCGAAAAGAATCGAAAGTATCGGCCACACAACCTTCAGACCGAAAAACAACGCACGCCAGAATCTTCTTCTCAACACACCAGGATTATTGTCCAATAATATAATCTCAACAAGATTGACTGATCCATATCGTAAAAACCAACGTATAAGCACCACTCATGCAGCAGCCACTGGTTATATGATGGCAGCTCAAGCTGGCAGTCCCTCGAACTCTGGCACCTCCCCTCCCCCCTCATCCCAAGCTGCTTTGCTGGATGAAAAGATATGCGCAGTTGGCAACATAGTGATTTCAGTGTCCAAACACCCTACGGGAACGACAAGCACACCTGCAATCTGAGTGTTTGGCAATGCTGAACCACACAACTTACAAAAGCTTTTGTTATGACGAGTGCCTGGAAGCGTATAGGAAGTCACGGCATCCGCGCCCGACTGCCAAACCAATTTAGCCGAGTGCGAGAATAGATTTGCCGCATGAGCCGAACCTGTATCTTTTTGGCAACGCTGACAATGGCACAGGTAAAAGCTGTCGAACTCACCTTTCACTTCAAAGCTCACGGTGCCGCACAGACAAGAACCGAAATGATCAGCCATCAGAACTCCTTCCAGGGCCTTTGGGTGAAAACACATAACGTTGAATTAAGCCGGGCCACATAGCGGCGTCGGCTTGAATGAATTTTCATGCATCATAGTGGGCACGTGGCAGTCGGTACAGGCAGTGCAAGCGCAGCGGACTATTTCCAGGTACTTGAGGGTGCTCAAAGGTACCTGACTCACACATCTTGAGTCTTTCCATAACTGCTCGAGACCTGAAATTTTTAACTGCTGTGAAGGACACGATTTCGTTTAGACCCAGGACTGTAAATCCAACGCGGAACGCTCCGCGTGCAGCCTCAGAAGCAAATCCTTTTCCCCAATGCGAAAAGGAAAGACGCCAACCGACTTCCACGCAGGGCGAGAAAGGAAGTTCAGCTGAGGGAGTGTGCAAGCCGACGAACCCGATGAACTCGCGAGAACCCTTGAGCTCAGCAGCCCAAAACCCCCAGCCACGCTCTCGAATCAAAGCCTCGCAACGATCAGCCATTGCATCACTTTCGGCACGTGTAAGCCGCGCGGGGAAGAACTCCATTACCCTTGGATCTGCGTTGAGCGCGGCAAACGGCTCGCGGTCAGCGGGCGTCCACTGCCTCAAGAAAAGGCGCTCAGTTTCGAACTCAATGAGGTCAGTCATTTGCTACACATCCGGATGAGTGAAGACGCATAACGCCCGCCTAAGTGGCCGGCAACGCATACAACTAAACTCAACAAGAACATCCGTAACCACCGCAGTCCCTCTTGAGACGTTTGTTATATCTACTTTTCACCTTAATAAACCAGCAATTCACCTTCACCTACTGCCACTAACGAGACACGGTTTGAGTCGTGGAGGACGGGAAAGTTGAACAGCGCCAGCCCATCAGGCCAGCGCACGTGGGAACCTGAATCAAGCGGTGGTCTTGCCTTCCACGTGGCGGGCGAAGTTGTCCAGAATGGATTGCCAACCCGCCCGCTGTTGCTCTTCAGAGTGCGTCTGCTCCGCTTCGAAGGTTTCCCGCACGGTGACCCCATTCGGCCCGGTGAGAAATTCCACCCGCAAGGTGCGCCCGCCAAACTCGCACTCGATCAATTGATGGTGCTCGATCTTCGTATAGGTACCCGAAAAATCGAACCCCATGCTGCCGTCCTTGGCTTCCATGCGTGATGAGAAGGTTCCGCCGACGCGAAGATCAACGCTCGCCCGGGTGGTATGCCAATCATCGGATGCGGCGTTCCATTGGGTGATGTCTTCTGGAGTGGTCCAAGCACTCCACACCCGTTCAATCGGTGCCGCAATGGTGGTTTCAACCGTAATGTTCATTCCTGTCTTCCTTATATTGATGAGCAACGGGGTGCGCGGAAGACTGTAGCGCCTCTATAGGGAACAACCATGAACCAAGCCACGCGCAGCAACGCAGCGTGTCGAACGGCGTCCCTCTTCACTGCAAAGGTTGACCCTACCCGAGCAGGTTGCACTCGAACGCTTCAGTGCGAGAAGTCGTGTCTCACCTCCGGTCACGGCCCGACCGCTCGAATTCGAGCGTTCTGCCTAGCGCCAGCACTTCCTCACTCGGCCCGCTGCGCATCACCCGCCGCAGTCAGCACCGCAACCTTCTGCTCATAGCGCCGCGCAGCCTCCGCATTCCCCGCCGCCTTGGCAGCCTCCATCGCGCCCTTTGTAGCGCGCAACCGATTCGGGTCCCGTTGCAGGGAGCGCTCAAACTCCGCGAAAGCCTCAGCAGGCTGCTTCTGCACCACCAGCAGTTCGGCCAGCAGTTCCCGGGAAGGCACCACGTTGCCGGGGGTGACCGGGTGCTTGTCGCTGGCTTCCTCGAGATCGGCCGCTTCGCGCATCAGGCGCAGGGCGTCGTCGGGGCGGTTCTCGGCCTGGGCGATCCAGGCGTTTACCGCACGGATCTGGAATTCCGCCTGGTCGGCCCAGTAGCCGAGGTTGTTCTGGCGCATCGCAGTCTGCAGCGCCTGCAGGCGCTCGACATCCGCGCGGGCCGCGCCGGGGTTGCCGCTGCGCGCGGCGCCCAGGCCGCGGGCGAACACCAGGATGGCTTCGGCCTGCGGGAACTTGTCCCAGGCCAGGTCGGCGGGTGACAGCTGCAGGGCGGCCGCTTCCTGCCACTGCCCCCGCTCCAGCGCGTAGCGCGCCGGAATGGCCGCGAAGGCGTAGGCGGCGACGAAGTTCTCCACGTTGACCTTGTGGATCGCCGCCACCTCGTCCACCCGCTGTTTGGCCGCCTGGTGCTGGGCCTGTTGCAGGTGGCCGAACACCAGGTAGTCCAGCGCGTGCAGGGCGTCGTAGGTGCCGATGTCCAGCGTGGTCGCCTGCAGCTCATGGCGGGCAGCCTGGTAGGAGGCCAGGTTGCTTTCCACCATGGCCGGCCAGTCGCCGACCCGGCTGAAGATGTGCGAGGGCATGTGCTGAACGTGCGGCACCGAGGGCGCGATGTCCGCATAGGCACGGGCATAGGGCATGCCGCGCTCCGCCAGGCTGGTGTAGTCGAAGGTGTGGATCAGGTAGTGGGCGATGCCGGGGTGGTTGGGGTACTGCCGGTACAGCGGCTCGAGGATGCCGGCGGCCTTGAGCTGGTTGGCGTAGGTCTTGTCGGTGGGCTGGGCGGTGGCGTTGAGCAGCAGCGCGTGGAGGATCTGCGCTTCGACATCCTGCGGATAGCGCGCCGCCACTTCGCCCATGGCCTGCTCCAGCGCCAGCGCGCGGGGCCGGTGTTCGGTGCTCTGCCAGTCCTTGAAGAAGACGCCGAGGGCGTCGATGTAGGCGTTTTCCCGCTCGCTGCCGGCGCCGAGCTGTTGGGCCAGGGACCAGGCGTTGGCGCCGGCCTGCAACGCCTGCGGGCTGGGCGGCCAGGCCAGCGGATTGCCCATGGACATGATGGCGATGCCCCAGTGGGCCATGGCGCAGGTCGGGTCCTGCTCCAGCACCGTCGCGAAGGCCTGCTTGGCAGGATCGAACCAGAAGGAATGGAACAGGGCCATGGCCCTGTTGAAGGTGCGCTGCGCGTCCGGGGTGCAGGACACCTGGAAATTCACCTCGCCCAGTTGTTCGGGCGGTTCCCCTTCGTGCGGAGTTTGCGCCCCTGCCCCGCCGCTGAGGGCGAGCGAGAGCGCCAGCGTCCCTGCCCGTGCGATTGACCTGTGCATGGCGGCCTCCACGATAGGCTGAAAAAGGCCGCCGACTGGCCTTCCCTGTCACGACGACCTGCAAGCATTGGATGCCGGACAGGGCGCAAAGTTGGGGCGCAACGGCTGGACGTTCCTGCGCCAACCGGCAACACGCCCGATTGTCTGCCGGACGGCGAGAGGCCGGTGCTCAAGCGAGATCCCACGCATCGTGCGGTCCATACTGGCCAGAACCACTTGGAGGGTGCCGTCATGCATGTCTTGCGCTTGACTGCCGTCGTGCTCGGCGGCCTGCTGCTGATGGGTGGGTCGTTGTTCTCGCTGGCCGATTCGGACCGCGCCCGGGACACCCGCTCCAAACTGATGCAACACGACGAGCGCGGCCGGTACGGGCCGCACCCGCGAGGCTGGCATGACCCGCGCATGCAACGGGACTCTCGCTACCCGCAGCGTTACCGCTATTACCGCTACGAGGATCGCGTGTATGGGTCCGGACAATACCGCTACGATCATTACCCCCAGGGAAGCTGGTCCTATCCACGGGAGCGCATGGATTGGGGTGTGCGCATCTATCCGCACTCCCCGTCCTTCAATACCCCGCGTGGATACCCGCCGCCCCGGCAGGTTGTTCCGGACAGGAACGACTTCCCGTCGCGCCACAACCCGCATCCGCCGGGTATCTACCGGCCGCTGCATGACAACGGGCTGCGGCTCCCCCCGCCACGCTGAGGCATCAGCTCGCCGGCACCTGGTAATCCCGCGTGATGCAGGCCACCTGGACCGAATAGGACGCGTACCAGCGCTCGCGCCCGGCTTTCTGCGCCAGAAGATGCTCGGGATGCGCCTTCCAGGCCTTGATGGCGGCTTCGTCTGGCCAGTAGGACAACGCCACCTCGTTATCCCCTTCGCTCACGGCATGGAATTCAAGGCAACCGAACTCCGCAAGCGCCAGCTCGCGCATGCGGGAAGCGACACGGAAATACTCGTCGTCGAGCGACATGACCTTCGCGCGGAAGATGACAACGTACATGGGGCCTCCTTGCCTGATAGTGCCCGGTGGGCGAGAGAAGCGTAGCGCCTGAACGTCACCTGAAACGTCGGTACAGGGCAAGGCACAGGGCGGCCAGCGCAAACGCCAGCACAGCCAGCAGGGCGTACACCTCGACGGCCTGCTCCTTGAACGTTGCCGCACCGTCGAAATAGATGCCTTGCTCGTTATAAGGCAGTACAGCGCGCGCGTGACTCAGGTACGCCAGGAGGATGCCCAGCAGGCTGAACAACAGGCTGGCAGCCAGGGCCAGGAGGGAACCTAGACGCTTCATGGAGCCTCGACTGCGGAAAATGAACGGAGCATAAAGGCTCCGTTCATGGTTCAGGGTGCCGCGTGGCTCTACATCCAGCCCAGCCACTTCCACCAGGTCAGCGCCATCACCAGCATCAGCAGGTAGCCGACCAGGGTCAGCCACACGCCGGTACGCAGGAACTGCCGCGAGGTGAAGGTCTCGGTGCCGATGCAGACCATGTTCTGCGGGGCATTGATCGGCAGCAGGAAGCCGAAGCTCATCACGAAGCCGAGCAACATGCTCATGCCCAGCGCGTTGATGTCGCCGCCCAGCTGCTGTAGCAGGGCGATCATGATCGGCAGCATCGCCGAGGTCAGCGCGGTGGCGCTGGCGAAGCCGATATGGATGAGGATGAGGAACAGGCCGAGCACGGCGAACACCCAGAACGGCGACATGCCTTCCATGCCCAGGTTGTCCACCAGCCCGCGCGCCAGCCAGGAACCGGCCTGTGTGCCGAGCAGCGCGGTGCCGAGGCTGATGCCGACACCGAAGACGATCACCGTGCCCCACGGCACCCGGTTCTGCGCCTCCTTCCAGCTCATCACGCCGAGGCCGGGCATCAGCAGCAGCGCCAGGCCGACCATGGTGACGGAAGCGGTATCGAAGCTGTGCAGCTTGCCTTCGGTGGCCCAGAAGGCCAGCAGGCCGAGGGTGATGGCCAGCAGCTTGCGTTCGCCGCCGCTCATGGCGCCCAGTTCGCGCAGGGAGTTGCGCACCGCGTCCCTGCCGCCTTCGATCTTGCCCACGCCCGGCGGCATCAGCTTGACGATGACCACATAAAGCACCACCGACATCAGGATGCTCCACGGCATGCCGGCGATCAGCCAGTCCATCCAGGTGACGGACTCGCCGAGCAACTTGTGCATGAAGCCGGTGGTGAGCAGGTTCTGCGCAGCCGAGGTCTGGATGCCGACGTTCCAGATGCTGGTGCCCTGCGCCACCAGGATCATCAGCGCGCCGGCGAAGGTGGAGCGCTTGTCCACACCGAAGGCGGCGATCACCCCCATCATGATCGGCACCACGCAGGCCACGCGGGCGGTGGCGCTGGGCACGATGAAGCTGAGGATGATGGTGACCAGGATGGCGCCGATCAGCACCCGGCGCGGGCTGGCGCCGACCTTGGACAGGGTGTAGAGCGCGATGCGCTTGTCCAGCCCGGTGTGGGTCATGGCCGCGGCGATGAACAGCGCCGCGGCCACCAGCGCAAGCGCCGAGTTGGCGAAGCCGGCCAGGGCCATGGCCAGGCCGCCCTTGGTGCCGATCAGCACCTCGGGGTTGGCCACCGTCGGCGCACTGCCGAGCAGGAAGGCCATCAGGCCGATGATCATGATGGCGCTGACTTCGTAGGACACGGTTTCGGTGATCCAGACGATGACGGCGAAGGCGAGGATGGCCAGCATGTACTGACCGGCCTGGGGCAGGCCGGGGAGCGGCGGCAGCAACGCGATCAGGCCGCCGGCCGCGATGGCCAGCAGCAGGCCCCAGGGCAGCCGGGCGCGAAGTTCGGTGAGGGTCATGGAGGGTCCTTGTAGGAGAGCATGCAGGTCGACCTGCGGATACCGGCGGTAACCGGTTCCGGCATGGCGCCGGGGGTGTCCCGGCTTGTTGTTGCGCCATTTTAGTGACCGACCGGTCGGCAAACCTTGCCGCAGAGCAATGCCCCGCCTCGACGCCTGTTGCCCTGGCTTCGGCAAATCGACACACTCTGCTGCGCTTTTTGCCACCCTTCCGGATGCTGCCTCGTATGCCGTACCGCGCCACTGCTCTGCTCCTTCTCACCGCCCTGCCCACCCTGGGGTTCGCCCAGGACTGCACCGACCGCGCCGAATGCTGGCCGGAAGGCAGCGCCATGCATACGGGTGTGCTGCTGGCCGAGGAATTGCGGACACTGGACGAGGAACTGGCCGTGGCTCACAAGGCGTTGATCGAGCAGGTGGGCGCAGCGCCGGTAACGGACGAAACGCCGCAGCCCGACGGCATGCTGACCCGTGCCCTGCGCGACCAGCAGAAGGCGTGGCTGCGTTATCGCGCGGGGGAGTGTCAGTTGATCGGTGCGCTGACCGGCGCCGGTGGCAGCTGGCCCAGCACCTACGCCACCGATTGCGAACTGAGCCTGGGCCAGCAGCGGCTGGAGGATGTGCAGGCGGCCCGAGAATGCATCAACGCGATCTCCGAGCAGGACCGCATCTTCGAACAAGGCGAATGCCTGCGCGACCTGGCGCCGATGGCGCGGGATCTGCCGATTCCGTGAAGCGGTCTCGGCCCACGAAGGGCACGCCTACTCCGCCGTGATGGGGATGTAGCCCGGCAGGGCTGCCACCCGCTGCAGCCAGGCCCGGATGGCCGGGTAGTTGCTCAGGTCGAAGCCCGACTCCTCGGCCAGCGAGGTGAAGGGATACAACGCCACGTCGGCGATGGAGCAGGCGTCACCGACCAGGAACGGGGTGCGCTTGAGCTGCTGCTCCATCACGTCGAGGGCGTGGTAGCCGTCGTAGCACTTGGCCTCGTACTCCTCGCGGCAAGCGTCGGGGTTGCCCTCGAACACCTTGATATAGCGGGCCCGCGACAGGTACGGCTCGTGGCTGTACTGCTCGAAGAACTGCCACTGCAGCACCTGGGTGCGCAGGCGCGGATCACTGGGCAGGAAGGCGCTGCCATCGGCCAGGTAGTTGAGGATGGCGTTGGATTCCCACAGGTTGGTGCCATCCTCCAGCTGCAGCACGGGAATCTTGCCGTTGGGGTTGATGGCCCGGAAGGCCTCGGAGCGGGTCTCGCCGCTGGTCAGATCGACCGGCACCCATTCGTAGGGCCGGTCGAGCAGGTGCAGCATCAGCTTGACCTTGTAGCAGTTGCCCGAGCGGTGATCCCCGTAAACCCTGAACATCTCGCAATACTCCTCACACGGCTATGAGTTGGCGGCCTGGGCTTCCCGAACCACGCCGGCCAGCCGGCGCAGGCCCTCACCCAGGCGCTCCGGCGCCACATGGCTGAAGTTCAGTCGCATGTAACCGGGATTGCTGTCCGGGTCGATGAAGAAGGCCTCGCCCGGCATGAAGGCCACATCCACGGCCAGCGCCTTGTGCATCAGCGCACGGGTGTCGATCGGGTTCTTCAGCTTCAGCCAGAAGAACAGACCGCCCTGCGGCATGTTCCAGTCGGCCAGTTCGCCGAAGTGCTCTTCCAGCGCCTTCTGCATGGCATCGCGGCGCACCCGGTAGAAGCTGCGCAGCTCGGCCAGATGGCGCTGGAATTTCTCGGTGCCCAGCCACTGCGCGGCCTGCCACTGGCCGATGCGGTTGGTGTGGAGGTCGGCAGCCTGCTTGAGACGCAGCAGGTGCGGGAACAGCTCCTTGCTGCAGATCAGATAGCCCACGCGCAGCCCCGGCAGCAGCGTCTTGGATACGGTTCCAGTGTAGATCCAGCCGGTTGTCTTCAGGCGGCTGGTGATCGGTGCAGCCTTGTAGTCATCGAACACCAGTTCGCGGTAGGGCTCGTCCTCCACCAGGGTGACGCCGAACTCGTCCAGCAGGGCCGCCACCGCGTCGCGCTTGGCTTCGCTGTAGCGTACCGCCGAGGGGTTCTGGAAGGTGGGGATCAGGTAGGCGAACGCCGGCTTGTGGTTTTCCAGGCGCTGGCGCAGGGCCGCGATGTTCGGGCCGTCGGCTTCCTGGGGCACTTCCAGGCACTGGGCGCCGAACAGCTGGAAGGACTGCAGCGCGGCCAGGTAGGTGGGCGATTCAACGAGGATCTCGGTGCCCGGGTCGACATACAGCTTGGTGACCAGGTCCAGCGCCTGCTGCGAGCCACAGGTGACCAGCACCTGCGACGCCTCGCAGTCCAGGCCCAGCGAGCGGGCCTCGGCGGCGATCAGCTCGCGCAGCTCCGGCTCGCCCTCGCTCATGCCGTACTGGGACACCGAGGCCGGCATGGCGCTCCAGTCCACAGTCGGCAGCATGGGCTCGGCCGGCAGGCCACCGGCGAAGGACATCACTTCCGGACGCTGTGCGGCGGCGAGGATTTCGCGGATGAGGGAGCTCTTGAGACGAGAAATGCGTTCGGAAAAAGCCATTGATGTCACCGGGGCGATAGGCAGAGAATTGGGTCAAACCTGTTGACCTGAAAATTACGCCTCGGCTCGCGAAAACGTCAATATGACTGACCTAAAAAAAAGCACCGGCCAGCGACAGATCATGGAAGCCTTCTTCGGCGCCTACCGGGCCTTCACCGCCAAGCCGGACGAAATGCTGGCGCGACGGGGCCTGTCGCGGGTGCATCACCGCATCCTGTTCTTCATTTCCCACCAGCCGGGGTTGAGCGTCAGCGAGCTGCTGATCCGCCTGGGCGTGACCAAGCAGGCGCTGAACATCCCGCTGCGCCAGCTGGTCGAGATGCAGCTGGTGGAGAGCGCCCCGGCCGCCGACGACAAGCGCAAGCGCTTGCTGGCGCTGACCCCGGAAGGCGCCAAGCTGGAGCAGAAGCTGCGCCAGGAACAGATCCGCACCCTGCAGGCGGTCTTCGGCGAGGTCGGCGAAGAGGCGGTTGCCGGCTGGCTGCGCGTCAATCAGGCTCTGGCCGAGAAACTGCCGGGCTAATCCCTTTCCACGACGAGGTTCGCCATGGACGCGCCTTCCCTGCGCTCCGCGCACTTCCTGCGCGACAGCTCCCCTTCCGCCGTGGTGGCCGGCTTCATCGCCATGCTCACCGGCTACACCAGCTCGCTGGTATTGATGTTCCAGGCCGGACAGAACGCCGGGCTGAGCGCCGGGCAGATCTCCTCGTGGATCTGGGCGCTGTCGATCGGCATGGCGCTGTGCTGCATCGGCCTGTCACTGCGCTACCGGGCGCCGGTGATGATCGCCTGGTCGACGCCCGGGGCCGCGTTGCTGATCAGCAGCCTGCCGGGCGTGCCGTACGGCGAGGCGATTGGCGCCTACATCCTGGCGTCCGCGCTGATCGTGCTGATCGGCCTGACCGGCAGCTTCGACCGCCTGATGCGCCGTATCCCCGCCTCCCTCGCCGCCGCCCTGCTGGCCGGCGTGCTGTTCAGGATCGGACTGGAAATCTGCGTGGCGGCCGAGCAGCAGCCCGCGTTGGTGCTGGCCATGCTGCTGGCCTACCTGTTCGGCAAGCGCTGGCTGCCCCGCTACGCCGTCCTGGCGGCGCTGCTGGTGGGCAGCGGCCTGGCCGGCGCGCTGGGGTTGCTGGATTTTTCCGGTTTCGAGCTGCGCCTGGCGGTGCCGGAATGGACCCCGCCGCAGTTTTCCCTGGGCGCAGCCATCAGCATCGGCATTCCGCTGTTCATCGTCGCCATGGCCTCGCAGAACCTGCCGGGCATGGCGGTGCTGCGTGCCAACGGCTATGACGTGCCCGCCTCGCCGCTGCTGACGGTCAGCGGGCTGGCCTCGGTGCTGCTCGCCCCGTTCGGCTCCCACGGCATTCATCTGGCGGCCATCAGTGCGGCGATCTGCGCCGGGCCGGAAGCCCACGAGAACCCCGCCCGCCGCTACACCGCCGCCGTGTGGTGCGGGATCTTCTACGGCATCGCCGGGGTCTTCGGCGCCACGCTGGCGGCGCTGTTCGCCGCGCTGCCGGCGGCGCTGATCCTGTCCATCGCCGCCCTGGCGCTGTTCGCCTCGATCATCGGCGGGCTGACCCAGGCAATGAGCGAGCCCAGCGAGCGCGAGGCGGCGCTGGTGACCTTCCTGGTCACCGCCTCGGGCATGACGCTGTTCTCCGTGGGTTCGGCATTCTGGGGCATCGTCGCCGGGCTGCTGACCCTGGCGATCCTCAAGGGCGGGCGGCGGCGCTGAGCTCCGTTTCCAGGGTGCGGCGAATCTCCGGCCAGTCGCGGTCGGTGATGCTGTAGAGGATGCTGTCGTCGAGCCGGCCATCCGCCAGCCGGCGATGGTTGCGCAGCTGGCCCTCGCGCCGGGCGCCGAGCTTCTCGATGGCGCGCTGGGCGCGCAGGTTGCTGGCGGCGGTCTTGAGCTGCACGCGGACCATTTCCCATTGCTCGAAGGCCTGGCGCAGCATCAGGAACTTGATGGCCGCGTTCAGGCCACTGCCGTGCCGGTCCTCGGCCAGCCAGGTGCCGCCGATCTCCACCGCCGGCAGCCCGGGCATGAAGTCGAAGAAACGGGTAGTGCCAACCAGGGCGTGATCCTGCCGCACGGCATAGATCACCGCCTGCCCTTCACGCTGCTCGGCCAGCCCCTGGCGATACCAGTCGGGGCGTAGCGGGCCGTTCATGTAGATCAGCGACTGCCGATTGGCTTCGGCCAGGCTCAGCAATTCCACAAGGTCCGCTTCAGCGAGGGGTTCTAGGCACAGGGCTCCGCGTCGCAGGGTGACCGGCTGGGGTTTGAACATCTGCACGACTCTCCGATGTGAGGCCTTGACGATAGCCAAGCGGTAAATCCGCCGTGCCCACCGAGGCGTACGACCACAAGAAACACAGCGATTATGCAAAGCCCGTCACATTTCCGCCGTGCCGTCCGTCCCCCTGCGACCTTGGTCGCAACGATCGGTGCCCTTCGCGGTCTTTCTGCGAGAATTCCCCTCCGTATCCCTTCTTCTTTCGGCGCAGGCAGGCTTGTAAGGTGTGGTCGCCTGGTGGGCGCCGCCGCCAGACGATCGAAGTCCCGCCTCGCTTTTCGGAGTCTGCATGTCGTTGTCCCCCGGGCTGATTGCCTTCATCGCCTTCGCGTACCTGGCCCTGCTGTTCGCCATCGCCTTCTACGGTGATCGCCGCAAGACGCCGCTGTCGCCGCGCATGCGCGGCTGGGTGTACAGCCTGTCGCTGGCCGTCTACTGCACCAGCTGGACGTTCTTCGGCGCGGTGGGCCAGTCCACCGAGCAGCTGTGGGCCTTCCTGCCCATCTACCTGGGGCCGATCCTGCTGCTGCTGTTCGCGCCCTGGGTGGTGCAGAAGATGGTGATGATCTCCAAGCAGGAGAACATCACCTCCATCGCCGATTTCATCGCCGCCCGCTACGGCAAGTCGCAGACCCTGGCCATCGCCATCGCGCTGATCTGCCTGGTCGGCGTGCTGCCCTATCTGGCCCTGCAGCTGAAGGCCATCGTGCTGGGCTTCGACCTGCTGATCGGCGCCGACCCGGCGGAATACGACCTGCGCACCCAGGACACCGCACTGCTCGTCTCGCTGGTGCTGGCGCTGTTCGCCATCCTGTTCGGCACCCGCAGCCTGGACGTCACCGAGCACCACCGGGGCATGATGCTGGCCATCGCCTTCGAATCGCTGGTCAAGCTGCTGGCCTTCCTGGCGGTGGGGGTGTTCGTCACCTTCGGCCTGTTCGACGGTTTCACCGACCTGTTCGAGCAGGCCAAGGCGTCGCCGGAGCTCGAAGCGTTCTGGCAGGAAGAAGTGAATTGGCCGGCGATGCTGGTGCAGACCTACCTGGCGATGGTGGCGGTGGTCTGCCTGCCCCGCCAGTTCCACGTCACGGTGGTGGAGAACAACGCGCCCCAGGACCTGACCCTGGCCCGCCGGGTGTTCCCGCTGTACCTGATTCTCGCCGCCCTGTTCGTGCTGCCCATCGGCCTGGCCGGGCAACTGCTGTTGCCGTCCGACATGCAGCCGGACTCCTTCGTGATCAGCCTGCCGCTGGCGCAGAACAACCCGACCCTGGCCGTACTGGCGTTCATCGGTGGTGCCTCGGCCGCCACCGGCATGGTGATCGTCGCCAGCGTGGCGCTGTCCACCATGATCTCCAACGACATGCTGTTGCCCTGGCTGCTGCGCCGCAAGGAAGAGGAGCGTCCGTTCGAGGCCTTTCGCAGCTGGATGCTCACCGCCCGCCGGGTGAGCATCGTGGTCATCCTGCTGCTGGCCTATGTCAGCTATCGCCTGCTGGGCGCCAATACCAGCCTGGCCACCATCGGCATGGTGTCCTTCGCCGCCATCGGGCAACTGGCCCCCGCCATGCTCGGCGCCCTGCTGTGGAAGCAGGCGAACCGCCGCGGCGTGTTCGCCGGGCTGATTGCCGGCTCGATCATCTGGTTCTACACCCTGGTGCTGCCGCTGGTGGCCGGCGGCCTCGGCTGGTCGCTGGAGCTGTTCCCCGGCCTGGAGACACTGCTGCACTTCCCGCTGTGGATCGACGTGGACCCGCTGACCCGTGGCCTGGTGCTCTCGCTGATCGGCAACTTCCTGCTGTTCGCCCTGGTGTCGCTGTTCTCCCGCACCCGGGTGCTGGAGTACTGGCAGGCCAGCCGATTCATCGGCCAGGAATTGCACCGGCCGAGCAGCCGCGCGCTGCTGGCGGTGCAGGTCAGCGACCTGCTGGCCCTGGCCGCCCGCTTCGTCGGTGTGGAGCGCGCCGAGCAGAGCTTCATGCGCTTCGCCATGCGCCAGGGCAAGGCGTTCAATCCGTCCGATGCCGCCGACGAGGCCTGGACGGCGCACACCGAGCGCCTGCTGGCCGGCGTGCTGGGCGCCTCCTCCACCCGCGCGGTGGTCAAGGCGGCCATCGAGGGCCGCGACATGCAGGTCGAGGATGTGGTGCGCATCGTCGACGAAGCCTCGGAGGTGCTGCAGTTCAACCGCGCGCTGCTGCAGGGCGCCATCGAGAACATCACCCAGGGCATCAGTGTGGTCGATCAGTCGCTGCGCCTGGTGGCCTGGAACCGCCGTTACATCGAGCTGTTCGGTTATCCCGAGCACCTGATCCATGTCGGCCGGCCGATCGCCGATGTGATCCGCTACAACGCCGAGCGTGGCCTGTGCGGCCTGGGCGACCCGGAAACCCACGTGATCAAGCGCCTCTACTGGATGCGCCAGGGCACGCCGCACACCTCCGAGCGGCTGTTCCCCAACGGCCGGGTGATCGAGCTGATCGGCAACCCGATGCCCGGCGGTGGCTTCGTCATGAGCTTCACCGACATCACCGAATTCCGTAAGGCCGAGGCGGCGCTCAAGGAAGCCAACGAGGGCCTGGAACAGCGCGTGGCCGAGCGCACCCGCGAGCTGTCCGAGCTGAATGAGGCGCTGATTGCCGCCAAGCGCAACGCGGAGACCGCCAACCAGTCCAAGTCGCGCTTCCTGGCCGCGGTCAGCCATGACCTGATGCAGCCGCTCAACGCCGCGCGACTGTTCTCCGCGTCGCTGGCCCACTCCGGACAGAGCCTGCCGGCCGAAGCCCGCGAACTGGTGCAGCACCTGGACAGCTCGCTGCGCTCGGTGGAGGACCTGATCAGCGACCTGCTGGACATTTCGCGCCTGGAAAGCGGGCGCATCACCCCGGATCGCCAGACCTTTCCGATCAGCAGCCTGTTCGACACCCTGGGCGTGGAGTTCCGCGCGCTGGCCCAGGAACAGGGCGTGGACCTGCGCATGCGCAGCAGCCGCCTGCGCATCGACAGCGATCCCAAGCTGCTGCGCCGCGTGCTGCAGAACTTCCTCACCAACGCCTTTCGCTACGCCAAGGGCGAGGTGCTGCTCGGCGTGCGTCGCCAGGGCGATCAGGTGCGCCTGGAGGTGTGGGACCGCGGCCCGGGCATCCCCGAGGACAAGCGCCAGGAGATCTTCGAGGAGTTCAAGCGCCTGGACAGCCACCAGACCCGTGCCGAGAAGGGTCTGGGCCTTGGCCTGGCCATTGCCGACGGTCTGTGCAAGGTGCTCGATCACCGTATCGAGGTGCGCTCGTGGATCGGCCGCGGCAGCGTGTTCAGCGTCACCGTGCCGCTGGCGCGCAAGACCGAGCCCGCACCCCGCGTCGGCGCCTTCCAGCCGGACACCGGCAATCTGAGCGGTGCGCAGGTGCTGTGCGTGGACAACGAGGAAAGCATCCTGCTCGGCATGCGCAGCCTGTTGTCGCGCTGGGGCTGCCAGGTGTGGACGGCCCGCAACCGCCAGGAGTGCGAGCAGTTGCTCAAGGACGGCAGCAAGCCCCTGCTGGTGCTGGTCGACTACCACCTGGACGGCGGTGTCACCGGCATCCAGTTGATGAGCTGGCTGCGCAGCCGCCTCGGCGAGCCGATCCCCGGCGTGGTGATCAGCGCCGACAGCCGCCCGGAACTGGTGGCCCAGGTGCATGGTTCCGGCCTCGACTACCTGACCAAGCCGGTCAAGCCCGCCGCGCTGCGCGCGCTGATCAGCCGGCACCTGCGCCTGCGCTGACCACGCCGGCACGGCGAGTCTGCGGTGCGTTGGGGGATCGATGGAGCGCGATCCACCCTACGTCTGCGGCAGTTCCGTAGGGTGGACAACGTTTCCTTGCCCGCGCCGGCACGGCGCGTCGGCGGTGCGTTGGTGGGTCGATGCAGCGCGATCCACCCTACGCCTGCGGCAGTTCCGTAGGGTGGACAACGTTTTCCTTGTCCACCACCGCGCCGGCACGGCGCGCAGGGCGAGTCGATGAGCCGCGAGCGTATTCACCCAGCCGCTTGGCAGCCGGCACCACGCCGGTCAGAATGCCGCTAAACCCGCATTCCAGAGCGGCTGCCGACGCACCGCCGATCACCGGATACGCTTTCTGCCATGAACATGCCCCCGTTACTGCTGGATCTCGTCACCGCCCTGGCCATCGGCTTGCTGATCGGCATCGAGCGCGGCTGGCGCAGCCGCGGCGTGGCCGACGGCCAACTGGCGGCCGGCATCCGCACCTACGGGCTGGTCGGCCTGCTGGGCGGGCTCGCCGCGCTGCTCAGCCAGCCATTCGGCGTCGGCGCCTGGATCGCCGTGCTGGCGGTGTTCGGCGCCCTGGTGCTGGTCAGTTACTTCGGCGACCTGCGCCGGGGCGACCTGGGCATGACCAGTGAGATCGCCCTGCTGCTGACCTTCCTGCTCGGCAGCCTGGCGCTCAGCGACCAGCGCATGCTGGCGGCCGGCTGCGCGGTGATCGTGGCGTTGCTGCTGAGCCTCAAGGACCAGCTGCATGCCGCGTTGCAGAAGCTCTCCGCGCTGGAGCTGAGCGGCGCGCTGAAACTGCTGTTCATTTCCCTGGTGCTGCTGCCGACCCTGCCCAACCAGGGCTACGGTCCCTGGGAGGTGTTCAACCCCTACAGCATCTGGTGGATGGTGGTGCTGATCGCCGGTATCGGCTTCGCCGCCTATGTGGCGGTGCGGTTGGTCGGCACCCGCCACGGCCTGCTGATCACCGCGCTGCTCGGCAGTCTGGTGTCCTCCACGGCGATGACCATCAGCCTGTCACGACTGCGTGACAAGACCAGCCTGCACAACCTGCTGGCCACCGGCCTGCTGGCCACCTCGGCGCTGATGTTTCCCCGCGTGCTGCTGGAAGTGGGGGTGATCAACCGCACCCTGCTGCCCAGCCTGATGGCCCCGCTGCTGGTCGCCTGTGCCTTCTATCTGCTAGGGGCGCTCTGGTGGTTCTTCCGTCCCCACGAGCCGGCCGCCGCGGAAAGCGAGGCGCCGCTGAGCAACCCCTTCGAGCTGGCCCCGGCGCTGCGTTTCGCCCTGCTGCTGGCGCTGATCCTGTTTCTGGTGGAGGCCGGACGACGCCTGATGGGCGACGTGGGCGTCTACCTGGTGGCCCTGGTGTCAGGCCTGGCCGATGTGGACGCCATTACCCTGTCGCTGGCCCGCAACGCCCAGGGCGAACTGGGCAATCAGATCGCCGTTCAGGGCATTTTCCTCGCCGCGCTGAGCAACAGCCTGGTGAAGGCCGGGCTGATCGTCGCCATTGGCGGCCGCGCCTTGGCCGTGCGCACCCTGCCCTTCATCTTCGCCGGCCTGCTGGCCGGTGCGGTGGTGCTGCTGGTATAGGGCGCCCCTGGCCGGAACTGCCTGCTTCCCACCCTCCGATCGGTGGGCACCTGGCGGCCGGACGTCGAGACTGTGTGGAAACCGGCAGGAGATCCGCATGTCAGACGGCAACATTCCGTGTGCACCCACACTACGCCAGCCAATCCGCCACCGGGTGGTGACGGGTGATGGCGTGCATCTGGCGACCTACCGCTGGGGGCGTGCCGACGGCCCTGTCCTGCTGCTGGTGCACGGTTATCCGGACAACCACGCCATCTGGCTGCCGCTGGTCGATGCACTGGCCGACGACTTCCAGATCATTGCCTACGACGTGCGAGGCTTCGGCGCTTCGCAGAAGCCGAGGCACTTGCGGGCGTACCGCCTGGAGCGGCTGGCCAAGGATCTGGAGGCGGTGATTCGCGCCACCAGTCCGGAGCGCCCGGTGCACCTGGTGGGTCACGACTGGGGCTCGATCCAGTGCTGGGAAGCGGTCACCGAACCGCGTCTCCAACCCCTGCTGGCGTCCTATACGAGCGTGTCCGGCCCATGCCTCGACCACGTCGGCCACTGGATGCGCGAACGCCTGGCCGAGAAGCGCGCCGGTGCCTGGCGGCAGGTGGGCGGACAATGGCTCAGCTCCTGGTACATCGGCTTCTTCCATCTGCCGCTGCTGCCAGAGCTGTGCTGGCGGCTGGGCCTGGATCGGGCCTGGCCCTGGCTGCTGCAGCGTCTGGAAGGGCTGCGCGACGTGCCGCCCAATCCCAGCCAGCGTGCCGATGGCCTGCACGGGGTGGCGTTGTACCGGGCCAACTTCATGCCACGCCTGTGCAGGCCCCGTGCACGCCACACCCCAGTGGCCGTGCAACTGATCGTGCCGTTGCGCGATCGCTTCGTCCGCCCGCAGCTGTTCGAAGGCCTGCAACGCTGGGTGCCCCGGCTGATGAGGCGCGACACTCCGGCAGGACACTGGCAGTTGCTGGCCCAGCCTGGGGAGCTGGCCGACCGCCTGCGCGACTTCGTTGCCGACGTGGAGAAGGCCGGTCAGTCGTCCTGATCTTCCAGCGCCGGCAGACCGGCGGCGCGTTCCAGCAGCTCGTTGGGCAGGCTCTTGCTGGCCCGCGCACCGAGCAGCTTGAGGTTTTCCACCCGGCCGATCAGGTTGCCGCGCCCGTCCACCAGCTTGTTGCGTGCACTGGCGTAGGCCTTGTCGAGCTGCTGCAGGCGCGTGCCGATTTCATCCAGGTCCTGCACAAAGGCGACGAACTTGTCGTACAGCGCGCCGGCGCGCTCGGCGATCTCGCGGGCGTTCTGGCTCTGCCGCTCCTGGCGCCAGAGGCTGTCGATCACCCGCAGGGTGGCGAGCAGCGTGGTCGGGCTGACAATCACGATGTGCTGCTCGAAGGCCTCCTGGAACAGCCCCGGATCGGCCTGCAGCGCGGCGGCGAAGGCCGCCTCGATGGGCACGAACAGCAGCACGAAATCCAGGCTGTGCAGGCCCTCCAGGCGCTGGTAATCCTTCAGCGACAGGCCCTTGAGATGGCCGCGCAAGGACTGCACATGCCGCTTGAGTGCCAGCTCGCGCACATTGTCGTTCTCGGCGGCGAGCATGGCCTGGTAGGCCGTCAGGCTGACCTTGGCGTCTACCACTACCTGCTTGTCGCCCGGCAGCTGGATCAGCACGTCGGGCTGGAAGCGCTGGCCGTCCGGGCTCTGCAGGCTGACCTGGGTGTGGTACTCGCGGCCCTTGGCCAAGCCGGCGTGCTCGAGCACGCGTTCCAGCACCAGTTCGCCCCAGCTGCCCTGGTTCTTCTGGCCCTCGAGGGCGCGGGTCAGGTTGTTGGCCTCTTCGCCCAGGCGCTGGTTGAGCTGCTGCAGGCGCTGCAGTTCATTGGCCAGCGAGAACCGTTCGCGGGCTTCCTGCTGGTAGCTGTCCTCGACCCGCTTCTCGAACGCCTGGATGCGCTCCTTGAGGGGCTCGAGCAGCTGGCCGAGGCGCTGCTGGCTGTTCTCCGCGAAGCGCTGCTCGCGCTCGGCGAAGATGCTGCCGGCCAGTTCGGCGAACTGCGCTTTCAGGGTGTCGCGGGCGGCCTGCAGGTCGAGGAGACGCTGCTGGTGGGCCTGCTGCTGCTCGCGCAGCTCGGCCTCGAGTCCCGCCCGTTCGCCCACCAGCTGGCGCAGCGTAACCTCCTGGCGCTCGCGCTCCGCTTTCCAGGCGTGCTGCTCCTGCACCAGCAGTTCCCGCTCGCGGCGCTGGGCGGCCAGTTCGGCCTGCTGCGCGGCATTGTGCTGCTGCAGTTCGCCAAGCTCGTCGCGGCATTCGCGCAGCTGGCCGTTGAGCAGGTCCTGGGCCAGCTGCGCGGTGGTGGCGCGCTCCTCCAGGAGCATCGCCTGGCTGCGCGCTTCACCGAGGCGACGCTGAAGGTGCCAGGCCAGGCCGAGCAGCGGCACACCGGCAAGCAGCAGGCCGACCAGCAGGGACAGAGGATGCAAGGGCATGGGAACTCCCGGGGTTGAGCAACGAGGCGGCCAGTATATCGACCATCCGGGAGAGGGACGGAATCAGGACAGGAAGGAAGCCGCTTCGCCGGTCAGGGCCTGCTGGGCGCGTGGGTCGCCCGCTCGCGCGGCCTGGCGGAGGAACTCCTGGCCGATGCGCCGGTCCCGATGGCTGCCGCAATGCTGACACAGCAGCAGGCCCAGACGGCTCTGGGCTTCCACCACACCTCGGCGCGCCGGCTGCTTGAGCAACTGGCCAGCCAGCCGTTGCGCCATCGCGGCCCGTCGCAGGCGCGGATTATCCAACAGCCAGCCAGCCACTCGCAGGGACAGGAGTGCGCGCGGTGCGGACGTAGAAACGGACAGGAACTTCATTGCGTGATCGGGGGGGTACCTTGAACGAGGCGCGCACTCTACTCCTTTTTCCCGGTGGGTAAAGACTTGTAAAAATGCGTTGGGCTTGTTCCAGACAGCCGCAGACAAGCCATCCACAGTTTCTGTGGATAACATTGTGGGGAAGTTTGCGAACAACGCGCGCAAACGGCCGTGGATAAAGGCCCGAAGACGGATTGGCTATTTTTTAGCCAAAAATAAAATCCTTATTTTTCAATAAGTTACGCTTCAATGGCTGATAAACCTGGCGATTACCTGGGTGTGACCGGGTTCCGCAGCTGTTTCGACGGAAGCCCGGGCGCAATGTGAACAAGTTCTCGCAGAAGAGGCAGGAGCCGGGCCAGCTGAAGCGCATTTCGTCGGCATGACCGCCGGTTATCCGCGCTGCCCTGGCCTGCACTAGACCACTCTCAGACGTGGCGGGCAGCGCCGCACCGGCATGCCCAGGCCGAGCCCCATGGCCTCCACATGTTCGCGTGGCAGACGCCGGGCACCGGACAGAACGATCCGTACCGCCGCCTCATCCAGCACAGCCTCCGCCAGCGCCAGGTCCATGCCGCCGGCGACTCGCCGCCTGGCCTTCAGCCAATCGAGCAGGGCATTGATGGCCTGCCGCTCGGCTTCTTCGGGTAAGCACCGCATACCTCCCTCCTTGATTGCTCCGTGTGACGTGCCAGAAGCGTAGACAGCCCCTGCGACGGCGCATCGCGTGCATGTGCGGGAACAGAGAGTGGCATCACAAAAGCACCCTGTCGGTTGATGTCCACCCGACGGAAGGCAGGATGGCGCATGGCCAGAAAGTGATCCGGCGCAAATGAAAAGCCCCCGTCACCGGCCGGTGACGGGGGCTTTCTGCCACACCAGGGGAATCAGGCCTTGACGCGGGACTTGTATTCGCCGGTACGGGTATCGATTTCGATGGAGTCGCCGATTTCGCAGAAGGCGGAAACCTGCAGCTCGGCACCGTTGTTCAGGCGAGCGGTCTTCATCACCTTGCCGGAGGTGTCACCGCGCACGGCCGGCTCGGTGTAGGCGATCTGGCGGACGATGGTGGTCGGCAGTTCGACGGAGATGACCTTCTCACCGTAGAACACGGCTTCGCAGACGTCGGTCATGCCGTCTTCGATGAAGGCCATGACGCCTTCCAGGTCGTCCTTCTCGATCTCGTACTGGTTGAAGTCGCTGTCCATGAACACGTACAGCGGATCGGCGAAGTAGGAGTAGGTCACTTCCTTGCGCTCAAGGATGATCGGCTCCAGCTTGTCATCGGCCTTGAACACGGTTTCGGTGCCAGCGCCGGTGAGCAGGTTCTTCAGCTTCATCTTGACGACCGCAGAGTTACGGCCGGACTTGTTGAACTCGGCCTTCTGGATGACCCAGGGCTGGCCGTTGATGTTGGCTACCTGACCGGCGCGGAATTCTTGTGCGGTTTTCATACGGATATCCGTTGGGATGAGTGACAAAAAAGAGGCCGCGTATGATAGCCAATTTCCCGCCCGCGAGTAACCTGCCGCCGCTCGCTTTGCGCAACCGTTCCTCAGCCCTGCCTCGCGGCGAAGGCCACCAGCTGACTGGCGAGATCGTCCTGCTCGGCCAGGGCCACGCACCAGCGCTCGGCGTGCGCCCGTAGCGCGGGCAACTGCGCCAGCAGGGCGGACCAGGCCGGGCCGGGGGCCTCGGCACGGTTCCAGGCCCGCCAGACGCCCCGAAGGTCATCGGCCAGTCCTGGCTCCAGGCCGACGCAAAAGCGGTCCAGGAAGGCTTCCAACTTGTGCATGTGCGCCTCATCGTCCTGTGGGTAGATGTGCCAGATCAGCGGCTCACTGGCCCACTGCGCACGGACAAAGGAGTCCTCGCCGCGCACCCCGTTGAGGTCGCAGCACCAGAGCAGTGTGTCGTAGGCTGCCTGGGAGACGAATGGCAGGACCTGCACGGTCAAGCGGCCCCGGGTGACGCAGTCGCCCGCACGCAGCGCGTCGACCCCCAGCCAGGCCTTGAGGTCGGGCAGCACCCTGCCCTCCGGCACCAGCAAACGCGTGGGCGGCTGCTGGTCGACCAACGGCTGCAACCAGTCGCCCAGCGCCGGTTGCTCGTAGCTGAACAGCGAGACCAGCCGCTCGTTCGCCGCGACGTCGATGCCCAGGCCCTGCAGGAAGGCGCGCCGCGCCAACGGGTCGGCCTGGAAGGCGCGCCGCCGCGCCAGCAGCTCGCGTTCGCGCAATAGCCCGCCGGTGTCGGCATCGAAGCCCGGAAAGAAGAAGTACTTGGACAGGCCGTTGGGTTGCAGCGATGGCAGCCGGTGACAACCCGCCACCCAGCCTTCGGCACTCAGGTATTCCAGGTTCAGCCACAGCGGCGGCACCGCGCGACGCGCCATGGCCACCTCGAAATCCGCCGGCAGCCGGCAGGCAAAGGCCTCGACCACCACATCGGCGGGCTCGACCGATTCCCACTGCGCCTCCCAGTGGCGGATCTCCACCCCGGCCTGGGTCTGCCGCGAGGCCCGTACATCGGCTTGCGGACAAAGGCGCGCGAAGGCATCCAGGTCATCGACCCACAGGCGTACCTGCTGGTGGTGCTCGGCCACCAGCTGGCGCGCCAGGCGCCAGGTCACCCCGATATCGCCGAAGTTGTCGACTACCGCACAAAAAACGTCCCAGCTGCGCGCCATATGTCTCCCGCCCGTGCCACGCCGACCCCGGCCGGCATTACCATCAGGCGCGCAGGATACCGCAGCGAGGCCGCCTTCCGCCCGCCAGAACAAAGCGAACCGGTCCGAGTCGAACAGGTCGCATCCTTGTCGATCCGAGCTTGCGTATACTGGCCACCCTTCTCACTGGAGTCCCCTCATGAACAAAGCCGAACTGATCGAGGCCATCGCGGCCTCCGCCGATCTGCCGAAATCCACCGCCGCCCGTGCTCTGGATGCCCTGACCGAAACCATCACCAGCGCCCTGCGCGACGGTGACAGCGTTTCGCTGGTCGGCTTCGGCACCTTCGCCGTGAAGGAGCGCGCGGCCCGCGAAGGTCGCAATCCGCAGACCGGCGCCACCCTGCAGATCGCCGCCGCGCGCCTGCCGGGCTTCAAGCCGGGCAAGGGCCTGCGCGACGCCGTGAACTGATCTTCCGCCGCCCCGAGTCCACCCGGGGCGGCACCCGCTTCTCCTGCCCGTGCGCCGGGCCCGACAAGGCGCGGCGTGCCAGACTGCCGGAAGACCCTGGCCCTTGAACGCCGCCATGCCAACGCTCGATCTGCGCCGTCTGATTCTCCTGCTGAGCATCTGCGCCACGCTGCTGGTGCAAGGCTTCCTGCTGTATTCCGGTTATCAGCTGCAACGCCGCCTGCTGATCGAGCAAACCCTGGAAACCAATCGCATCTACGCCGTGAAACTGGCGGAGCTGGCCGAAGACTTCCTCTACTCCTCGCAGCAACGCCTGACCTACAGCGCCAACCTGCTGCGCTCCCGACTGGACGACCCGGCGTTCATCGACGCTGAGCTGGAACGCCTGCGCGTGCAGCTCGATACCTTCAACTCGGTCTACCTGGTGAATGCCGACGGGCGCCTGCGGGCCTTCTCCCCTCATGACCCACAGCGCATCGCGGATCGCATCAGCGCCGGCTCGGAAGAAATCCTGTTGCGTCGTGAGCCGCTGGTCTCGCGACCGTTCATCACCGCCCGGGGACGCCTGGTGGTGGCGCTTGCCCAGCCGCTGTTCGACGACCAGGGGACCTTCCTCGGCTACCTGGGCGGCTCCATCTACCTGCGCGAACCCAGCGTGCTCAACAAGCTGCTGGGCGAGCATTACCATCGCGACGGCTCCTACCTTTACGCGTTCTCCCCGGACCGGCATGTCCTCTACCACGACGACCCGCATTGGATCGGCCAGCAGCTGGACGAAAGCGAAATCACCCAGGCGGTGCGAGAAGGTCGCAGCGGCAGCCTGCGACTGCTCAGCGAGAAGGGCGAGGAGGTCCTGGCCGGCTACGCCACCGTGCAGGGGGCGGGCTGGGGCGTGGTGACCCAGCGCCCCTTGCAGGTCACCCTGGCAGAACTGAAAAGCCTGGCCTGGGAAGTGGCGGGCTTCGTCACGCCGGTGCTGCTGGTCACCATGCTGGTGATCTGGTGGCTGTCCTGGATCATTTCCCGCCCCCTGCGCCAGCTGGCCAGGAGCGTGCAACAGCCGGACGGGCTGCTGGCGGCCCAGGAAGTTCGCAAGGTGAGGTCGTGGTACTACGAGGCGGCGCAACTCAAACGTTCGATCCTTGCCGGCCTGGAGCTGCTCAACCGCAAGATCGGCAAGCTGAACCTGGATTCGATCACCGACCCGCTGACCGGGCTGGTCAACCGGCGCGGCGCCCAACTGTCCCTCGAGGAATGGGAGAACGATGCCCGCCCCTTCGCCGTGGTACTGATGGACATCGACCACTTCAAGCAGGTCAACGACCAGTTCGGCCACGACGCGGGCGACCGCACGCTGCAGTTCCTGGCCAGCCAGATGCGCAAGGTGGCGCGGGCCAGCGACGTGCTGTGCCGCAGCGGTGGCGAGGAATTCATGATGCTGCTGCCGGACACTGAGCTGGAGGATGCCGCCCGGGTCGCCGAGCGGCTGCGCCGCCTGATGGAGGAAAGCGTCACGACCGCCGGACGCCCGGTGACGCTCTCCTTCGGGGTGGCGCACTACCCGCAGACCAACAGCTTCCCCGAGAAGGTGCTCAAGGCTGCGGACGAGGCGCTGTACCGCGCCAAGGAGCAGGGACGCAACCGCGTGGAGCTGGCGCCCGGTTAGCGGCGCAGCAGGCCGTCCGCCAGGGCGATCACTTCGCGGATCTGTTCTTCGGTGCGCGCGTGCATGACGGCGCGAATGTGCTCGTCGAGCAGACCTTCCAGGATATGGCTGTTGTAGACCCGCAGCGCGAACAGCGCGCTGGCGCGCAGGGTGGGCTCGGCCTTGTGGGATCGGGACGGGCGCTTCTGCGCCGGGGTGTCGTGCGACTGCCTTTCTGCACTGCTCATTTATCAACCGCTCTTGGTGCTGCCACGGCCATCAGGCCATGGCACTCGAAATAGACGTGCCTGGAACAAGCCCCGTCCAGGCGGCGTGTGCGGGCACTCATCCGTCTGTCGAAAAAACTCGTTAACAGGATCACAGGCCGCGAGTCTACCGTCCGTCCGGAACAGTCACAATAAATTCATGGTCTTTAGTCATTTCCTCCGCCCCAAAAAGAAACCCCGCCTAGGCGGGGTTTCGGGTGAAGCGACGGAGGATCAATCCTCGCGGTAGCGGCGCAGCTTGAGGGCCTTGCCGGCGACGCGGGTGTCCTTGAGCTTGCCGAGCAGACGGTCGAGGCCCTCTTCCGGCAGCTCGATCAGGCTGAAGGTTTCGCGGATCTGGATGCGGCCGATGGCTTCGCGGGCCAGGCCGCCTTCGTTGAGGATCGCGCCCAGCAGGTTCTTCGCGGCGATACCGTCGCGGGTACCCAGGGCAGCGCGGCAACGGGCACGGCCTTCGGCGATCGGCGCCGGGGCGCGACGCTCGCCACGCTCGCGGTATTCGCTGCGGGCGCTGCTATCACGCTCGCGACGCTCGCGGGTCGGGCCCGGCACCAGCGGCTGCTCGCGCTCCAGATCGGCCAGGCTCAGCGACTGGCCGTTGGTGGCCTTGCGCAGCAGTGCGGCGGCCAGGGCATGCGGGGTGCAGTCCAGATCGGTCAGCAGGCGATCAAACAGTGCGCCATGGGTGCCTTCGGCCTCGGCCAGCAGCGGACGCAGGGTCTCGGTAAGCTTGCGAATGCGCGCATCCAGCACCTGTTGCGGGCCCGGCAGGTGCGCCTCGGCAACCTTCTGGCCGGTTACGCGCTCGATGACCTGCAGCATACGGCGCTCGCGCGGGGTAACCAGCAGCAGCGCGCGACCCTCGCGACCGGCGCGGCCGGTACGGCCGATGCGGTGCACGTAGGATTCCGGATCGTAGGGCATGTCCACGTTGAGCACGTGGGTGATGCGCGGCACGTCGATACCGCGGGCAGCCACGTCGGTGGCGATCACGATGTCCAGGGTGCCGTTCTTCAGCGACTCGATGACCTTTTCGCGCTGTGCCTGGGCGATGTCGCCGTTCAGCGCAGCGGCCTTGTAACCCTTGGCTTCCAGCGCGGCGGCCAGGTCCAGGGTGGCCTGCTTGGTGCGCACGAAGCCGATCAGCGCATCGAAGTCTTCCACTTCCAGCAGACGGCACACCGCGGCGACCTTCTGGTCAGCGTGCACCATCACGTGGGCCTGCTCGATACGGGCCACGGTCTGGGTCTTGGCGGCGATCTTGATGTGCTGCGGCTCGCGCAGGTGCTTCTCGGCGATGGCGCGGATCGAATGCGGCAGGGTCGCGGAGAACAGCACGCTCTGGCGGCTGGCCGGCATGGCCTGGAAGATCACTTCCAGGTCGTCCATGAAGCCGAGCTTGAGCATCTCGTCGGCTTCGTCCAGCACCAGGAAGCCGATGGTCGACAGCAGCTGGTCGTTGCGGCTCAGGTGATCGACGAGACGACCGGGCGTGGCGACGATGATCTGTGCACCCTGGCGCAGCGCCTTGAGCTGCGGACCCATGGGCGCGCCACCGTAGACGGCGACCACGCCGACACCCGGCATCTGCTTGGAGTAGGTTTCGCAGGCGGTAGCCACCTGCAGGGCCAGTTCGCGGGTCGGCGCCAGGATCAGCGCCTGGGGCTCGCGGCGGGCCGGGTCAATCCTGGACAGCATCGGCAGGCAGAAGGCAGCGGTCTTGCCGGTACCGGTCTGCGCCTGGCCGATCATGTCGTGGCCTTCCAGGATGACCGGGATGGCCTGGGCCTGAATGGGGGACGGTTCTTCGTAGCCGGCCGCGACGATGGCGGAGAGAACGGCGGGATGAATACCGAGCGCGGCGAAGCCGCCGGTTTCCTGAGTCATGGGGTTGCCTCTTTGCATTCGCAAACACCCATGAGCAAGACTGCGCATGCCTTGATCGACCTTGTGGGTCACCCTGGCAGCCTGGCGGCGAGGAGTTGCGATGTGAATGAATGAAACGACGAAGGTAGGCCGCGGAGCGGACCTGCAGCGAAGCGATGCTTCGTGGAACCTGATCGGAGCCGCAATTGCGACCGGCGCGCACTATACCGGAAACCTGGCGCCTCTGCGCGTTTTTTTTGACGGACGTGACGCCCTTTGACGGGCGCCACCCGGGACGCAACCTGGTACGGCCGGCGATCCCCCGCCCCGCAGTGCCGGGTGCGAGCAGTCCAACCCCACAGGGGGCCGGTACCGCTGCCTAGGCGCCCCGTTTACTGACCCGGAACTGGCCGACCAGTCGCTGCAGGCGATTGGCGGTATGCCGCACCCGCTCCGCGCTGCCGGCCAGCCCGTCCAGGGTCTGCCCCATGTCGCCGGCGGCCTGTTCCACGCCGCGGATGGTCTGCCCGTAGTGCAGGCTGCGCTGGTTCAACTGCTGGATGATTTCGAACATGCGCTGCACCCGCGCGTGCAGCTCGCTATTCTCGGCGCCCTCTGTCTCGCTGTGCTGCAGGCGCGCATCGACGTCCTTGACCCCGGCTTCCATGCTCTGCACTTCGCGCCGTGTTTCAGCCTGCAGGCTTTCGACCAGGGTACCGATGTTCTCGGCGGCCTGGGCGGTGCGCTGCGCCAGGGTGCGTACCTCACCGGCCACCACGGCGAAGCCGCGCCCGTGCTCGCCGGCGCGCGCCGCCTCGATGGCCGCGTTGAGGGCCAGCAGGTTGGTCTGCGCGGTGATGTCGGCGATCAGCCCGACGATGCCGTCGATCTCCGCCATGCGGCTGTCCAGGCGCTGCACGCCGAGGGCGGAACGCTCCATCACGTCGCGGATCGAGCGGGTGCCGCTGCGCACCTGCTCGAAGCGCTCGCGGGCGCTGGCCACCACCTGGTCCATGGCGCTCTTCATCTCACCGGCCGTGCTGGCCGCCTGCTGGATCTCGCCCAGCTGCTCCTCGACCAGCAGCAGCAGTCGGTGGATTTCCTCGTTGACCTCGCGACTGGTGCCAGCCGCCTCACCGCTGCGCTCCAGCATGCGCGCGTTGGTGTCGCGCACCTGGGCGGAAACCTCGATGACCTGCCCCACCAGGTTGTCCAGGCTGTCGATCAGGCTGTTGATCCAGCGGCCCATCTCGCCGCTCTCGTCGTTGCCCAGTTGCGCCCGGTCCAGGCGCTGACTGAGGTTGCCGCCGCCCTCGGCGATGGTGCGCACCACACCAGTCATGCGCCGCAGGCGCGCGGCCAGGCGGTTCGGTCCGAACGCCGCGAAGGCGCAGGCGCCCAGCACCAGCAGGCCGAAATCCACGGCATCCAGCGCCCAGCCGGAGAGCCCGCCGAGGTGCTGCAGGCCGACACGCAGGCCGAACAGCGTCAGCACGGTGGCCAGGTAGGTCTTCATCAGCCCGTAGGCCAGCGAGCGACGCCGGTAGACTTCCTCCAAGTCGGCCTCGCACATCATGCCCCAGCGGTCCGGCGAACCGGGTAGCTGGAAGGTGACGCCCTTGCCGATCACCGGGATGTGCCGGTAGTCCGAGTAGCCCGGATAGCTGACGAACAGGTTCTGTCCACGGGCGATGGTTTCGCGCACACCGGGATGCAGCTCGCCGCTGGCCGGATCGGTGAAGCGCAGCTCCAGCTCAGTGTGGCGCTGCACGCGCACCGTGCCCCAGGCGGTGTGCACGCCACCCTTGAGGTTCTCGCCGAGGCTGAAGGTGTCATCCTCGAACCGCGAGCGCGACAGCGCGGTGCCGGCGGTGATCGCCGGATCGAACCGCGACTCCACCATGAACAGGTAGTTGTCGCCGGAGTCCGGGTAGACATGCCCGGCTTCGCGCTGAATCAGATCGCCCAGCACATCGTTGGGCACCCGCGCGCACAGGCAGCCGAGACCCTGGCCCTCGACCTGGACCGGCTGGAAGAACATCAGCGTAACGGCGTCGTGGAACCGGGAGCTGCTGGCGCCCAGGCGCTCGGTCCAGGGATCGCGGTACGGGCCGAGCAGGAACGGCTTCTTCAGGCCTTCGGCGAGGGCGCGCGGGGAGATGTCCGTCTGGCCCTGGCGCGCCTCGCTGCTGGAAGCCAGCACCCGGCCGGCGGCGTCCACCACGAACAGCTCCGAGCAGTCCGGCAACTGCCGCAGCTCCTCCCGCAGGCGCTGCGCGTCGGGCGTTGGCCAGTCCACCCCCACGCCCTGCGCCAGTTCGCCGAGACGCGTCCAGTGCGCTTCCGTCCACTGCTGGAGCTTCTTCATGCGCGTCTGGGCGATGCCCTCGAACGTCTGCTCCAGTTCCGCCGCCAGTCCGCGATTCAGCCAGCAGGCCCAGCCCATGGCCAGGCGGCCGGTCTTGCCGAACCAGGGCAACCAGCCGCGCTCGGCGGCCGACAGATTCATGTGTGCACTCGAATGGGACATCGGGGAATTCCTTGCGACCGACAGCGGTAACCTTCGGTGCAGAGCAATTCCCGGACCAGCTGCAAAGCCCCAAAATCGCCCGTTTACGGCAAATTCCGCACCGTTTCAGGGCGCAGAGAGCGAGAGAACCAATATCAATGCGCCATTACCGTGCACATCAACTGGCGGGGCGGATCGCCTCGATCAACGATTCCAGGCTGTAACCCAGGCGCGGCTGCAGGGCCTGGGCGCGCTCACGCAACGCATCAAGATCCAGCGTCTGCTCCAGATCGGAGGGCACCAGCAGGGCGACATTGCCCTCCTTCACCGGACATTCCCAGTAATGGTGATGGAACAGCCCGCGCAGCAGCGCAGCGCCCAGCGGCTTGCCATCATCGGTGGCCCACTGGTTGATGATCAGCCAGCCACCCGGATTGAGCTTGGCCTGGCAGGCTTCGAGGAATTTCCAGGCCAGATGGCCCGGGCCGGGGCCCAGGTCGGTATAGAGGTCGACGAACAGCAGGTCCGGCCGTTCGGCGCTGTCGAGCAGCTCCAGTGCGTCGCCGACGCGGATGGTCAGGCGCGGATCATCGTCCAGGCCGAGGAACTCCATGGCCAGACGCGGCACATCCGGGCGCAGCTCAATGACTTCGACATCGTCCAGCGACAGGAACTTCAGGCAGGCCTGGGTCAGCGTGCCTGCCCCGAGGCCGAGAAACAGCGCGGATTCCGGCGCCGAGTGGGCCAGGGCGCCGAGCAGCATGGCGCGGGTGTAGTCGTATTCCAGCCAGGCCGGATCGGCGGTGAACACGCAGCTCTGCTCCACCTGATCGCCGAACTCCAGGAAGCGGTAGTCGCCCATTTCCACCACGCGGATCACGCCATAGGCGTCGCGCACCTCGGCCAGCAGCCGTTCTTCCTGCACATCCGGCACACCCGACAGCGGCGTCTGTTCACTACTCATCGCGTCATACAACCTGCTTGCAACCGGCCAGGGCGGCCGAAGGGGCGCCTATGCTTGCCAAAGCGCGCGGGAAACACAATCACAAGCCTTCATCGGAGCGCCATCGGCATTGGAGTAGCATAGGCGGCGTCCTTTTCAATCCGCCAAGAGAGCATCGATGTCGCAACCCTGGTCCCCCGAGAGCTGGAGGAGCAAGCCCATCCAGCAGCAACCCGACTACCCCGACGCCGCCCATCTGGCCCGTGTGGAAAACACCCTGGCCGGCTATCCGCCGCTGGTGTTCGCCGGCGAGGCACGCGAGCTGCGCCGCCAGTTCGCCGAGGTCACCCAGGGCCGCGCCTTCCTGTTGCAGGGCGGTGACTGCGCCGAAAGCTTCGCGGAATTCTCCGCCGCGAAGATCCGCGACACCTTCAAGGTGCTGCTGCAGATGGCCATCGTCATGACCTTCGCCGCCGGCTGCCCGGTGGTGAAAGTCGGCCGCATGGCGGGCCAGTTCGCCAAGCCGCGTTCCTCGGGGGAGGAAACCCAAGGCGGGGTCACCCTGCCCGCCTACCGCGGAGACATCGTCAACGGCATCGAATTCGACAGCCGTAGCCGCGTGCCCGACCCGGAGCGGCTGGTCCAGGCCTACAACCAGTCCACCGCCACCCTCAACCTGCTGCGCGCCTTCGCCCAGGGTGGATTCGCCGACGTCCACCAGGTGCACCAGTGGAACCTGGACTTCATCGCCAACTCGGCACTGGCCGAGAAGTACCAGCAGTTGGCAGGTCGCCTCGATGAAGCGCTGGCGTTCATGCGCGCCTGCGGCCTGGATGGTGTGCCACAGCTGCGCGAGGCCAGCTTCTTCACCGCCCACGAGGCGCTGCTGCTCAACTACGAGCAGGCCTTCGTGCGCCGCGACAGCCTGACCGGCGACTGGTACGACTGCTCGGCGCACATGCTGTGGATCGGCGACCGCACCCGCCAGCCGGACGGCGCGCATGTGGAATTCCTGCGCGGGGTCGGCAACCCGATCGGCGTGAAGATTGGCCCGAGCACCCAGCCCGACGAGCTGCTGCGGCTGATCGACATCCTCAACCCGGAGAACGATCCGGGCCGCCTCAACCTGATCGTGCGCATGGGCGCTGGCAAGGTCGAGCAGCACCTGCCTCGCCTGATCCGCGCCATCACCGAAGAGGGGCGCCTGGTGCTGTGGAGTTCCGATCCGATGCACGGCAATACCATCAAGGCCGGCGCCTACAAGACGCGGGACTTCGCCAGCGTGTTGCAGGAAGTGCGCGAATTCTTCGCCGTGCACCGCGCCGAAGGCAGCTACCCGGGCGGCATCCATATCGAGATGACCGGCCAGAACGTCACCGAGTGCATCGGCGGCTGCCGACCGGTCACCGCGGACAGCCTGTCGGATCGCTACCACACCCACTGCGACCCGCGCCTGAACGCCGACCAGTCGCTGGAGCTGGCGTTCATGATCGCCGAGAGCCTGAAGGGGCTGGGGTAATAGTGGAGTCTCCGGCCGCCAACGGTGGCCAACGCGTTGCGTTGACCACTCTACGGTCGGTGTCGCGATCAGCCGATCACCGAGAATTTCATTAGGCTGCTTCCTTTCTCGGCGCCACCTGCCGCATCATGCGGCAGTTCGTCCCAGCCACAGCGTGCAGCCCCTATGAGCGCAGTCCGATTGCGCGATCCCGCGCAAGTTCTCGCCCTGATCGTCTTCACGGCCCTGATCTATTTCTGCACCGGCCTGCCGCTGGCGGTGCTACCCGGCTATGTACACGACAGCCTCGGCTACAGCTCGGCTGTGGCCGGCCTGGTGATCAGCGCCCAGTACCTCACCACCCTGCTCGCCCGGCCGCTGACCAGCAGCCTGTGTGACCGGCTGGGCTCGCGCCGCGCGGTGACCTACGGCCTGCTGGCCTGCGCGCTGAGCGGTCTGCTGACGTGGCTGGCGATCAGCCTGGACAACCTGCCCATCGTGACGCTGGGCGCCCTGTTACTGGGGCGGGTTTTGCTGGGCGCCGCCCAGGGACTGATGGGTACCGGCGCGCTGAGCTGGGCCATCGCCCGCGCCGGGGTGGAGCACACCGCCCGGGTGATTTCCTGGAACGGCGTCGCTGTCTACGGCGCCATCGCCATCGGCGCCCCACTGGGCATGGCCTTGGCCGAACGCTTCGGCGTCGGGAGCCTCGGCGCGGTGACCCTGGCACTGGCGCTCGGCGGCCTGCTGCTGATCCGCCGACAGGCGACCCTGCCGGTCAGCAGCGAAGCCCGCCTGCCCTTTCGTCGCGTGTTCGGCCGGGTGCTGCCCGGCGGCCTGACCCTGGCGCTCGGCACGCTTGGCTACGGCACCCTGTCGACCTTCGTGGCGCTGTACTTCACCAGCCGCGGCTGGGACGGCGCCGGCTATGCGCTGAGCGCCTTCGGCGCCGCCTTCATTGGCGCGCGCCTGGTGTTCTCAGGCACCATCGGCCGCTGGGGTGGTTACCGGGTGGCGCTGGCCTGTCTGGGCGTGGAGCTGCTCGGACTGCTGCTGATCTGGCTGGCGCCGGGCCCGGTACTGGTCTTTGCCGGCGCGGCCCTGACCGGCCTGGGCCTGTCGCTTCTGTATCCAGCGCTGGCAGTGGAAGTCATCCAACAGGTGCCAGCCTCCAGCCGCAGCTCGGCGCTGGGCGCTTTTGCGCTGTTCTTTGATCTGGCCCTGGGACTGGCCGGCCCGCTGATGGGGCTGCTGGTGCCGTTGAGCGGCCTGGCAGGCCTGTTCGGCGTATCCGCGCTGCTTGCAGTGATCGGTCTGGGGATGGGGGTTCGGCTGCTGCAGGGCGCCCGAGGCTGAGTCCTGCGCCTACGCGCTTCGCGGCTGCAGCTCCCGGGAGCAGGTTTCATTGATCCGCCGACGCGGTGCGAGGCCGCGAGACGCGCCGTGCCGGCGCGGTGGTGGACAAGGAAAACGTTGTCCACCCTACCGGAGCGGCACGCCCTCAGCCGCAGTCGGCCGGCGTCAAGCCGGCCTCGTGCACCACCTCAGATCAACGCCAGACCGCGAGCCAGGTCGTTGCGGATGTCGTCCACGTCCTCCAGGCCAACCGCGACACGGATCAGGCTGTCGCTGATTCCGGCGGCGGCGCGCGCTTCGGGGCTGAGGCGGCCGTGGGACGTGCTGGCCGGGTGGGCAATGGTGGTCTTGGTGTCGCCCAGGTTGGTGGTGATGGAGATCATGCGGGTGGCATCGATCACCTTCCAGGCATTCGCCTTGCCGCCCTTCACCTCGAAGCTCACCACCGCGCCGAAGCCGCTTTGCTGTCGCTTGGCCAGCTCATGCTGCGGGTGGCTGGGCAGGCCAGCGTAGTAGACGCGTTCAACCTGGGGCTGCTGCTCCAGCCATTCGGCGATGGCCTGCGCGCTTGCGCAGTGGGCCTGCATACGCACCTTGAGGGTTTCCAGGCCCTTGATGAACAACCAGGCGTTGAACGGACTTAGCGTCGGGCCGGCGGTACGCAGGAAGCCGACCACCTCCTGCATCAGCTTGGCCGGACCGGCCACCACGCCGCCCAGGCAACGGCCCTGGCCGTCGATGTACTTGGTGGCCGAATGGATGACGATATCGGCACCCAGCGCCAGCGGCTTCTGCAGCACCGGCGTGCAGAAGCAGTTGTCCACCGCCAGCAGCGCGCCGTGGGCGTGGGCCACCTGGGCCAGCGCGGCGATATCCACCAGCTCGGCCAGCGGGTTGGACGGCGATTCGACGATGAACAGCTTGGTGTTGGGCTTGCAGGCCGCCGCCCAGGCGTCCAGGTCGGCCAGCGGCGGGTAGTCCACCTCCACACCGAAGCGCTTGAAGTACTTGTCGAACAGGCTGATGGTCGAACCGAACACGCTGCGCGACACCAGCACATGGTCGCCGGCGCTGCACAGGCTCATCACCATGGCGAGGATGGCGGCCATACCGGAAGCGGTGGCGACCGCCTGCTCGGCCCCTTCCATTGCGGCAATGCGCTCCTCGAAAGTGCGCACCGTGGGGTTGGTATAGCGGGAGTAGACGTTGCCGGGCTGCTCGCCGGCGAAGCGCGCAGCGGCATCGGCCGCACTGCGGAACACATAGCTGGAGGACAGGAACAGCGCTTCGCTGTGCTCCGCCTCGGGGCTGCGGTACTGGCCGGCGCGCACGGCCAGGGTATCCGCCCCGGCCTCGCTCAGATCACTGTCCAGCCGGCCGGCATCCCATTCATTCAACATTGCTTTACACCTTGGGGTTGCGGCGCATTCGGCACGGCGACTGCGCCGCCGCCCGGGTGCGTCAGATCAGTTGTTGTACAGGTCGATGATCGCGTTGACAGCGTTCTGCTTGCTCTTGCTCAGGTCGTTGCGCGCCTGATCAATCCGCTGCAGGTAGGCCTCGTCCACGTCGCCGGTGACGTACTTGCCATCGAACACTGCGCAGTCGAACTCGTCGATCTTCACCTTGCCGCCGCCGACGGCGTCCTTGAGGTCTGCCAGATCCTGGTAGACCAGCCAGTCGGCGCCGATCAGCTCGGCCACCTGTTCGGCAGTGCGATTGTGGGCAATCAGCTCGTGGGCGCTGGGCATGTCGATGCCGTAGACATTCGGGTAGCGCACTTCCGGCGCCGCCGAGCAGAAGTAGACCTTCTTGGCACCGGCGTCGCGGGCCATCTGAATGATCTGCTTGCAGGTGGTGCCGCGCACGATGGAGTCATCCACCAGCATCACGTTCTTGCCGCGGAATTCCAGGTCGATGGCGTTGAGCTTCTGGCGCACCGACTTCTTGCGCGCCGCCTGGCCGGGCATGATGAAGGTCCGGCCGATATAGCGGTTCTTCACGAAACCTTCGCGGAACTTCACTCCCAGGTGGTTGGCCAGCTCCAGCGCGGAGGTACGGCTGGTATCGGGAATCGGGATGATCACGTCGATGTCGTGGTCCGGGCGCTCGCGGCGGATCTTCTCGGCCAGTTTCTCACCCATGCGCAGGCGGGCCTTGTACACCGACACGCCGTCCATGATGGAGTCGGAACGCGCCAGGTAGACGTATTCGAAGATGCACGGGGTAAGGCGCGGATTCTGCGCGCACTGGCGGGTGAACAGCTTGCCGTCTTCGGTGATGAACACCGCTTCGCCTGGCGCCAGGTCGCGGATCAGCGAGAAGCCGAGCACATCCAGGGCAACGCTTTCCGAGGCGATCATGTACTCGACGCCTTCGTCGGTGTGACGCTGGCCGAAAACGATCGGGCGAATGCCATTCGGGTCGCGGAAGCCCACCAGGCCGTAGCCGGTGACCATGGCCACCACGGCATAACCACCCCGGCAGCGCTCATGCACCTTGGCGACGGCGGCGAAGATGTCCTCTTCGCTGGGGCGCAGCTTGCCGCGACGGGCCAGCTCGTGGGCGAACACGTTGAGCAGCACTTCGGAGTCGGAGTTGGTGTTCACGTGGCGCAGGTCAGCGGCGTAGATTTCTTCGGCCAACTGTTCCACGTTGGTGAGGTTGCCGTTGTGCGCCAGGGTGATGCCATACGGCGAGTTCACATAGAACGGCTGCGCCTCGGCGGAGCTGGAGCTGCCGGCGGTCGGGTAGCGGACATGACCGATGCCGATGTCGCCCACCAGCTCCTGCATGTGGCGCTGACGGAACACGTCGCGCACCAGGCCGTTTTCCTTGCGCATGTGCAGGTGACCGTTCTCGCAGGTCACGATGCCGGCGGCATCCTGACCGCGGTGCTGGAGCACGGTAAGCGCGTCATACAGCGCCTGATTGACGTTCGACTTGCCGACGATACCGACGATGCCACACATGTGACGCAACCTCACTCATGAATCATGGAGGGAGCCGGAGCTCCCGTTCTGGGGTCCATTCCCGCCTCGCCGCAGTCGCGCGAAACGGAAGAGGGCCCTATCGACCAGCCGCGCCGAACTGCTGCGCGGCGGCTGAACCTTCGATCATCCACTGACCGACATTGTTGAGGATCAGGTTCTTGGACCAGTCCGCCACCATCAGGAAATGCGGCACCAGGGACGACTCTCGCCACCAACTGTCCTGCTGCACCGGCGCCAGGCTCAACAGGCCGACCAGAACCACCACCAGCAGGGCGCCGCGGGCCACACCGAAAACCATGCCCAGCAGGCGATCGGTCCCCGTCAGGCCCGTGGCGCGCACCAGCTCGCCGAGCAGGAAACTGATCAGCGCACCGACCAACAGCGTGGCCACGAACAGGATGCCGCAGGCAGCGATGATGCGCGCCGACGGCGTTTCGATGAAACCGCCAAGGTGCTCGGCCAACGCGCCGCCGAACAGCCAGGCAACGGCACCGGCGACAATCCAGATGACCAGGGACAGGGCTTCTCTGACGAAGCCGCGCTTGAGACTGATCAGTCCGGAGACAAGGATGATGGCGATGATTGCCCAATCGACCCAGGAGAACGACACGGTGATACAGGCCAGCGAGGAAAAGGGGCGCGCATTTTAACAGAGCTGTTGGCCAGCGGTAAGCCGCGCCCTTGGGCAATGAACTTCAGCCACGCTCGGGCTGGAAGCGCACCACGATGCCATCCAGCTTGTGCTGGCGGCGCAACTGATCGCGCAACCGGGTAGCCTCGGCGCGCTCGATGACTGGGCCGACAAACACCCGGTTCTTGCCCTCGAAGGTGCGCACATAGGCGTTGTAGCCCTGTTCACGCAGGGTTTTCTGCAGGGCCAGGGCATTGGCGCGGTTGCTCAGGCTGGCCAACTGCACACTCCAGGTCACCGGCAGGTTGTTAGCATCCAGACGCGCTTCGGGCGCCTTGCGTGCGGCTGGCGCCGGATCGGCGGAGGGCGTCACCGGCTTTGGGACAGCCTGCCGCTGGTCGGAGGCAGCCGGCTCAGGCAGCGGCAGAGAACCGATGGGAGCGGAAGGCGCCGCCGGTACCGGCTCGTCCGGCAGCGGGTCGGGAACGGCGACCGGCGCAGTGCGGATGTCAGGCAGCGCGGGCATCGACGGCATGGGCGGGGCCTCGACGCGCACATGCCGCAGCTCGTCCTCGCGGGTCAGCAACATGGGCAGGAAGATCACCGCCAGCGCCACCAGCACCAGCGCACCCACGATTCGTTGCTTGAGTCCCCGGTCCAGCAAAGCCATCTCACACTCCTCGGTTCAGCGCGAAGCGCGATCAGGCATCTTCGCGTCGAGCCTGGCCAAGCCATTCCAGGGCTTCGGCCACGCAGTAGAACGATCCGAACACCAGCACCTCGTCGTCCTCACCCGCCTGGCCGCACTGGGCATCCAGCGCCGCGGCGATCGAAGGGTAACTGGCGGCCTGCGCCCCACGGGCCTGCAGCGCAGCCGCCAGCGCAGCGCCGCTACGGGTACGCACCGTGGGCAGATCGGCCACGGCCCAGTGGTCGACCTTGGCGAGCAGCGGGTCCAGCACACCCTCCAGGTCCTTGTCGGCCAGCAAGCCGAACACGGCCAGGCGGCGACCGTTGCAGCGTTCCAGCCGCTCGGCCAGATAGGCGGCGGCGTGGGGATTATGGCCGACATCCAGCAGCAGCGACACGCTTCGCCCCTGATAGCGAAGCGCGCGGCGATCCAGGCGACCAGTGACACGCGCTTCGCGCAGCGCCTGCTTCAGGCGCTCCGGCTGCCACGGCTGATCGAGCAATGCGTAGGCCTGCAGCGCCAGCGCGGCGTTCTGCATCGGCAGGCTCAACAGGGGAATCTCCCGCAGTGTCAGGGCTGCACCCCGTGCGTCCCTGCCCCGCCACTCCCAGTCGCTGGCTCGAATGCTCAGGTCGAAATCGCGGCCGCGCAGCCAGAAAGGCGCACCCAGGGCGTGCGCACGCTCCTCAAGCACGGCCGGAGGCTGGGGGTCCCCGCACAGGGCAGGTTTGCCGACGCGAAAGATGCCCGCCTTCTCGACGGCCACCGATTCGCGGGTGTTACCCAGCCATTCGCTGTGATCAACGGCGATGCTGGTCACCAGCGCCAGGTCGGCATCCACCAGGTTGACGGCATCCAGGCGGCCGCCCAAGCCCACCTCGAGCACGGCGAAGTCCAGCGCCGCACGCTCGAACAGCCAGAAGGCGGCCAGCGTGCCCATCTCGAAGTAGGTCAGGGAAATCTCGCCACGTGCCTGCTCCACTGCCTCGAAGGCGGCGCAGAGGTCGGCATCGCCGGCGTCCTGACCATTGATGCGCACCCGCTCGTTGTAACGCAGCAGGTGCGGCGAACTGTAGACACCTACGCGGTGCCCCTGCGCGTGCAGCAGCGAAGCCAGCAACGCACAGGTGGAGCCCTTGCCGTTGGTGCCGGTGACCGTGATCACCGTCGAGGCGGGGCGTCCCAGACCCAGACGCCGAGCTACCTCGCCGGCACGCTCCAGTCCCATGTCGATGGCACTGGGGTGCAGCTGTTCGAGGTAGCTCAGCCAGTCGGCAAGCGTCTTCATGCGTAGCGAGGCACTTCCACCGGGGTCGGCTGGTGAGTGAACTGGGCGAGCAGGCGCGCCAGGCGCGCGCGCAGTTCATGGCGCGGGATGATCAGGTCGATGGCACCGTGGGCCAGCAGGAACTCGCCGCGCTGGAAGCCTTCCGGCAGCTTCTCGCGCACGGTCTGTTCGATCACGCGCGGGCCGGCGAAGCCGATCAGGGCGCGCGGCTCGCTGACGATGACGTCGCCGAGCATGGCCAGGCTGGCGGACACGCCGCCGTAGACCGGATCGGTCAGCACCGAGATGAACGGAATGCCTTCCTCGCGCAGGCGCGCCAGCGCCGCCGAAGTCTTGGCCATCTGCATCAGGGAAATCAGGGCCTCCTGCATGCGCGCGCCACCGGAGGCGGAGAAGCAGACGAAGGGAATGCGCTGCTCCAGGGCCACGTTGGCGGCACGCACGAAGCGCTCACCAACGATCGAGCCCATGGAGCCACCCATGAAGGAGAACTCGAACGCCGCCGACACGATCGGCATGCCTTGCAGCTGGCCACGCATGGCCACCAGGGCGTCCTTCTCGCCGGTGTCGCGCTGGGCGGCGGTCAGGCGGTCCTTGTACTTCTTGCTGTCGCGGAACTTCAGACGGTCCACCGGCTCCAGGTCGACGCCCAGCTCCTCGCGGCCTTCCGGATCCAGGAACATGTCCAGGCGGGTGCGCGCATTGATGCGCATGTGGTGGTCGCACTTGGGGCAGACGTCCAGGTTCTTTTCCAGCTCGGGCTTGTACAGCACCGCATCGCAGGAGGGGCACTTGTGCCACAGACCTTCCGGAACCGAGCTCTTCGTAACCTCGGAACGCATGATCGAAGGGATCAGCTTGTCTACCAGCCAGTTGCTCATCGTTGTTCTCCGCAGCTTCGATACCCGAGGCGCCGGGCGCCTGGGGCGAATTCTCAGTATTTGCCGGCGCCAGCCCAGGTCCACCCCGGGCCTCGGCACTGCCGACGACTGGAGCTAATGACGGCGGCGCCATCACGCTCGTCACATGCGGTCGCCAACCCCGCGCACGCGCCGGATGAACGCCGCCACTTTCGCAGCGTCCTTGATTCCCTTGGCCGCCTCCACACCGCCACTGACATCCACCCCATACGGACGCACCGAAGCGATGGCTTCAGTCACATTGTCGGGCGTCAGCCCACCGGCCAGGATCAGCGGCATGGGCAGGTCGGCGGGGATAAGGCTCCAGTCGAAGCGCTCGCCGGTGCCTCCCGGCACACCGGGCACATAGGCATCCAGCAGGATCGCCCGGGCGCCAGCAAAGCGTCTTGCTTCCGCGTGCAGGTCGTCACCCGGGCGCACGCGCAGCGCCTTGAACCAGGGGCGACCATGCCCTTCGCATTGTTCCGGCGTTTCATCACCATGGAACTGCAGGACATCCAGCGGCACGGCATCCAGCACTTCGCCAATGAAACAGCGGCTGGCGTTGACGAACAGGCCGACGCTGGTCACGAACGGCGGCAGGGCGGCGAGGATGGCGCGCGCCTGGCGCACATCGACGGCGCGCGGACTCTTGTCGTAGAACACCAGCCCGATGGCGTCGGCGCCCGCCTCGGCGGCGACCAGGGCGTCTTCGATACGGGTAATCCCGCAGATCTTGCTGCGAACGACCACGATTGGCTCCTCTGAACAGGGGCTGGATGTTAGCAGAGTGGCCCTGCGGCAGCGACCGGTGTCACTCGGGCAGCGCAGAGAGGAAATGCGGGCCCAGATAACGCTGCGGCAGATGGAATTCCTCCGGGTACTCGACCCGCACCAGATACAACCCGTAGGGATGCGCCGTAACGCCCCCGGCACGCCGGTCCCGGGCGGCCAGAATCTCGCTGACCCACTCCACCGGGCGCTCGCCGGCGCCGATAGTCATGAGCACACCGGCGAAATTGCGCACCATGTGGTGCAGGAAGGCATTGGCGCGTACATCCAGCACGATGAAGCGGCCGTGCTCGATGACGTTCAGGTGATGAACTGTCTTGATCGGCGACTTGGCCTGGCACTGCACGGCACGAAACGAAGTGAAGTCATGGGTGCCGACCAGCAGCGCGGCCGCTTCGCGCATGCGCTGCACGTCCAGTGGCCGGTGGTTCCAGGTGACCTCCTCGGCCATATGGGCGGGACGCACCGGGTCGTTGTAGATCACGTAGCGGTAACGGCGCGCACACGCCTTGAAGCGCGCGTGAAAGTCGGCCGGCATGACCTTGGCCCAGCAGACACTGATATCCCCCGGCAGGTTGGCGTTGGCCCCCATCACCCAGGCCTGCAACGGTCGCTCGACCGCCGTATCGAAATGCACCACCTGGCCGCTGGCATGCACAGACGCATCCGTGCGGCCTGCACACTGCAGGCTGACCGACTCGGCGGCCACCCTGCCCAGGGCGCGCTCCAGCGCTTCCTGGACGGAAGGCACACCGGCACCCTGCCGCTGCCAGCCGCGATAACGCGAACCCTTGTACTCCACACCAAGGGCAATCCTGTAAACGCCAGCGGCAGCCGTTTCGGCTGCCGCTGGTGGTACTGCTACTGCTTGTTTCATCGATCAGCTCAGGCGGGCCATCAGCTCCCGCGCTTCGTTCTTCTGACTGTCGTCACCCTCACCTAGCACCTCATCAAGGATGTCGCGAGCGCCCTCGCTGTCACCCATGTCGATGTAGGCTCGCGCCAGGTCGAGCTTGGTGGCGGTTTCATTGGTACCGGAGAGGAAATCGAAGTCCTCGTCATCTTCCAGCGGCCCCAGGTCCGTGATGTCGAAAGGCGGCGGCTCGACGGCAGGCATCTCCAGCTCATCGGTAAGCGTATCGAGCTGAGCATTCACACGCTCCAGCTCGGCTTCGAAATCATCCACCGCGGACGGCTCCGGCTCGTCACCGGACAGCAGCTGCTCGGCCTCCGCCAGGGACAGGTCGAAGTCCTCCGGCAGGGTCGACAGTTCGTTATCGCGCGCCGGCGGCTCAATGGCATCCAGGGTCGGCAGCTCGAACTCGGGAAGATCATCTTCATCCTCGACTTCGTCTTCGCCGACCAGCGACTCGAACGGATCGTCCAGGGTGAACTCCAGATCGGCCAGCGTCTCCTCAGCGGCCGGCTCGGCGATCGGCGCCACAGCTGTCGGAACAACCGGCTCGGTCAGGTTCAGGGCGGGCTCGCTATCCAGCTGAAGGTCGAAGTCGAGGTCGTCATAAGCCGGCAACGGCTTGTCGAGGTCTTCCGCGACATTCGGAGTAGCCAGCGCCGGGGAAACCTGCAGCTCATCGTCGAAGCTCAACTCGTCGAGGCTGGGGATCGCCTCTTCCGCATCCTGCCAGCCCGCCAGGGTCGTCGCTCCGGCAGTGGCGGCAACGGCCATCGCGCCCGCTGTCGCCGGAGACACCGGCGCCTGGGCGATATCCGGGTAACGGCTCTTCAACTTGCGGATCTCGCTTTCGGCACCGCCGACTTCGCGCAACTCGGCTTCCTGGCGCTGGAAGCCGGCGCGATCACCCTGCTCGGCGAATACTTCCATCAGCTTGAGGCGCAGGTCGCGACGCTCCGGCTCCTCGTCCAGCGCATTGAGCAACAGCTCGGCAGCCTGGTTGAAGCGGCCATAGGCAATGTAGATGTTGGCCTCCCCCAGCACATCGGTTGCATCGCCTGCCTTGCTGGACTGACCGTTACGGGAAACGCCACCGAGATCATCGAAGCTGCTGCTGGGCAGCGCCAGTTCCTCGCTGAACGCCTGATCGTCGTCGCTCAGGCCCAGGCCTTCCTGCAGTTCGGCTTCCTTCATGGCGTTGCGACGCGACAGGGCCATCAGGGCCAGCAGCAGCGCCAGCAGGCTGCCGCCGCCAATGGCGCCCAACAACAGCGGATCGGCAAGCAGGCGATCGACATAGCCTTGCAGGCCGGCGTCGCTTGCCGTGGACGGCTCTGCACTAGCGGCCGGCACGACGCTCTGAAGCACTTCAGCCGGCGCAGGGGCCGGCTGTTCATTGGCACTTTGCAGCGGCGCCTCGAAGGCGCCTGGAGCAGCATCAGTGGTCTGCGCCCCGTCCGATGGCTGCGGGGACGACTGCTGCGGCGCCGAATTCTGCTGCTGCAGCTCGGGCGACTGCTCGGCCGCAGGAGTCGCAGTCACCTCGGGCGCCTGCTGAGCGGCCTGCTCCTCTTCCGCCAGACGAGCCTGGAGACGCGCCAGCTGGCTGTCCTTCAGTTCGATCAGGCGCTGCAGCTTGTCCAGCTGGCTCTGCAGATCCCCCATGCGTCCTTCAAGCTCCGCGCTGGCGCGCCGGGAGGTATCCAGATTTTCCTGAGCCACTGCGAGTTTGTCGGCCAGAGCGCTGCCGGCATCCTGACCTTCGGCAGATTTACCCTCGGTACCGGCGACCAGTCGCAGGCTGTCCCCGAGCTCCACGCGCTCCGGTGCCGGGCCCGCAACGGCGCGACGGGTGGCATCCAGCTGACGCGCGCCGCCAGCCAGGCTGCGCGCCTGCCGCCAGGCCTGCCAGGCTGCATTCTGCTCGGCCACCAGGGCAATTGCTTCGCGGCGGGTACGAGCCGCTATCTGCTGCTCGTCGGGCAGGCGCAACACCTGGCCGGTCTTGAGCAGGTTGATGTTGTCATTGATGAAGGCGCTGGGGTTCAGATCCTGAATGGCCAGCATGGTCTGCTGCACGGTGGCGTTGCCACGCTGGTGGCGACTGGCAATTTCCCAGAGCGTATCCTGGGCGACCGTGCGGTATTCGCTCTGCGGCTCAGCCTGGGCGACCACCGGCCGCACAGTGGACGGGGCGGTACGGGCAGGCTGAACCCTGGGCGCCGGTTGGCTCTGGCTCTGCGACTGGGGAGCCGGTGCGGCAAGCGCCAGCTGCGGCGCGACATCCGCCGTGTTCTGCGGGTTGTAGAGCGGCGGATCCAGCAGAACGGTGTACTCGCGAAGCGCGCGACCGCTCGGCCAGTTCACCTCGACGAGGAAGTTCAGGTAAGGCTCGCGCACCGGCTTGCTGGAACTGATGCGAATGATGCTCTTGCCCTGGGCATTGATGACCGGGGAAAACTGCAGATCGTTCAGGAAGAACGGGCGATCGACCCCTGCCCTGTGGAACTCATCCGCCGAGGCCAACGCCGGCATCACTTCCGCCGGGGACAGACCACGAACATCCAGCAGTTCGATTTCCGCAACCAAAGGCTGATTCAGGGCCGATTGCAGAGAGATTTCCCCCAACCCCAGCGCATTCGCGACTCCGGAAGAAAAGGCCGAAGCAGCTGCAATTGCCAGCACCAGTTTGCGAATCCGAGCCATATTGGTTTCCTTGTACTTTCCCTCTGGCGGCAAGGAGGCGCATACGCCTCTATCACCCGAGCGAGGCCGGCTTCCTGTCTCGACCTAGCGTCAAGTGGGTTAAGCCCTTGAAAATTTCGGTAAGTATCTTTGACGGGTATCGTTTTATCAACAACCCAGCCTAGGACACCTCGTTCATTGCGGAACCTTTCCGGACGTTATCGGACGCAATCCACAAATCGACGCGCGCGGCCTCACCAGCCATTCCTACCGCAATCGAACTCCGCCCGTATGACCCGAATAAACACAGAGGTTTAAAGCAGAACGCCACGGGCAAGCCGTGGCGTTCTGCAAACATGGTTGGCGAATCAGCGCTCCAGCAGGATACGCAGCATGCGACGCAGCGGTTCGGCCGCGCCCCACAGCAGCTGGTCGCCCACCGTGAAGGCGCCCAGGTATTGGGAGCCCATGTTCAGCTTGCGCAGACGACCCACCGGAACGTTCAGCGTGCCGGTGACCGCGGTCGGGCTCAGCTCGCGCATGGACTGCTCGCGGTGGTTGGGTACCAGCCGCACCCACGGGTTGTGCTGGCTGATCAGCCCTTCGATGTCCGACAGCGGCACATCCTTGTTGAGCTTGATGGTCAGCGCCTGACTGTGGCAGCGCATGGCACCGATGCGCACGCACAGGCCATCCACCGGGATCGGGTTCTTGTTGCGACCGAGGATCTTGTTGGTCTCGGCCTGGCCCTTCCACTCTTCGCGGCTCTGGCCATTGGGCAGCTCCTTGTCGATCCAGGGGATCAGGCTACCGGCCAGCGGCACGCCGAAGTTGTCCACCGGGAAGGCTTCGCCGCGCATGGCCTCGGCCACCTTGCGGTCGATATCGAGGATGGCGCTGGCCGGATTGGCCAGCTCCTCGGCGACTGCGCCGTGGATGGTGCCCATCTGCTTGATCAGCTCGCGCATGTTCTGCGCGCCGGCGCCGCTCGCGGCCTGGTAGGTCATGGCACTCATCCATTCCACCAGCCCGGCCTCGTACAGGCCGCCGAGGGCCATCAGCATCAGACTGACGGTGCAGTTGCCGCCGATGTAGTTCTTGACGCCCGCATCCAGCTGTTGGTCGATGACCCGGCGGTTGACCGGATCCAGGACGATGACCGCGTCATCGGCCATGCGCAACGTCGAGGCGGCGTCGATCCAGTAGCCCTGCCAGCCGGCTTCGCGCAGCTTGGGATACACCTCGCTGGTGTAGTCGCCACCCTGGCAGGTGAGGATCACATCGAGGGTCTTGAGTTCATCGAGGCTGTAGGCGTCCTTCAGCGGCGCGATGTCCTTGCCGATCTCGGGGCCCTGGCCGCCGACATTGGAGGTAGTGAAGAACACCGGCTCGATCAGGTCGAAGTCCCGCTCTTCACGCATGCGCTGCATGAGCACGGAACCCACCATGCCACGCCAGCCGATCAGACCTACACGTTTCATCTTTGTAACTACACCCTCGAAATAGGAAAGTGGGCCGCCGCCCGCAGGCGGCAGGCCGCTGAGATTACAGGTTCCGCAGCGCCGCGACTACTGCGTCACCCATTTCGCGGGTACCGACCTTGGTGCAGCCTTCCGACCAGATGTCACCCGTGCGCAGCCCCTGGTCCAGCACCAGGCTGACCGCTTGCTCGATGGCATCGGCGGCAGCCGTTTCGGCGAAGCTGTAGCGCAGCATCATGGACACCGAGAGGATGGTGGCCAGCGGGTTGGCAATGCCCTTGCCGGCGATATCCGGCGCGGAGCCGTGGCAGGGCTCGTACATGCCCTTGTTGCTGGCGTCCAGCGACGCCGACGGCAGCATGCCGATGGAACCGGTGAGCATGGAAGCCTCGTCCGACAGGATGTCGCCGAACATGTTGTCGGTGACGATCACGTCGAACTGCTTGGGCGCGCGCACCAGTTGCATGGCGGCATTGTCGACGTACATGTGCGACAGCTCGACCTGCGGGTAATCCTTGGCCACTTCCTCGACCACCGCGCGCCACAGCTGGCTGGAAGCCAGGACGTTGGCCTTGTCCACCGAGCAGAGCTTCTTGTTGCGCACCATGGCCATGTCGAAGCCGACCTTGGCGATGCGACGGATCTCGCTTTCGCTGTACGGCAGGGTGTCGTAGGCCTTGCGCTCGCCGTTGGCCAGGGTCTCGGTGCCGCGCGGGGCGCCAAAGTAGATACCGCCGGTCAGCTCGCGAACGATGAGGATGTCCAGGCCTGCGACCACTTCGGGCTTCAGGGTCGAGGCGGCGGCCAGTTGCGGATAGAGCAGCGCCGGGCGCAGGTTGCCGAACAGGCCCAGCTGCGAACGGATCTTCAGCAGGCCACGCTCGGGACGGATGGCCGGATCGATGGTGTCCCACTTCGGACCGCCCACGGCGCCGAGCAGGATGGCGTCGGCCTGGCGGGCGCGCTCCAGGGTCTCGTCGGCCAGCGGCACGCCGTACTTGTCGATGGCCGCACCGCCCAGCTCGTCATAGCTCAGCTCGAACGCCAGGTTGTACTTCTCGTTAGCCAGCTGCAGGACCTTGACGGCCTCGGCCATGATTTCCGGGCCGATGCCGTCGCCCGGGAGAACCAGAATCTGCTTGCTCATTGCATTCCTCTATTTTGCGTAGGGTGGATAACGGCCATCGGCCTTATCCACCGGAATCCTCTGGTGGAAAACGCTGCGCGATTTTCCACCCTACCTGCACGCTCGCTTACTTGATCGCGCCGAACAGCCAGGGCTGGGCCTGCTGGTGCTTGCTCTCGAACGCCTTGATCGCCTCGGCGTCCTGCAGGGTCAGGCCGATGTCGTCCAGCCCGTTGAGCAGGCAGTGCTTGCGGAAGGCGTCGATCTCGAAGCGGTACTGCACGCCATCCGGACGGGTCACGGTCTGTGCCTGCAGGTCGACGGTGAGCTGGTAGCCCTCGGTGGCTTCGGCCTGCTGGAACAGCGCATCGACCTCGCCCTCCTTCAGCACGATCGGCAGCAGGCCGTTCTTGAAACTGTTGTTGAAGAAAATGTCGGCAAAGCTCGGCGCGATGATGGTGCGGAAGCCGTACTCGTCCAGGGCCCAAGGCGCGTGTTCGCGCGAGGAGCCGCAGCCGAAGTTCTCGCGGGCCAGCAGCACACTGGCGCCCTGGTAGCGCGGGAAATTGAGCACGAAGTCCTGGTTGACCGGGCGCTGCGAGCAGTCCTGATTCGGCTGACCCACGTCCAGGTAGCGCCACTCGTCGAACAGGTTGGGACCGAAGCCGGTGCGTTTGATCGATTTCAGGAATTGCTTGGGAATGATCTGGTCGGTGTCGACGTTGGCGCGATCCAGCGGGCAGACCAGGCCGGTATGTTGGGTAAAGGCTTTCATGTCTATGTCCTCAGGCCTGGAGCAGTTCGCGAACGTCGATGAAGTGGCCGGTCACCGCGGCGGCGGCGGCCATCGCCGGGCTCACCAGGTGGGTACGGCCGCCGGCGCCCTGGCGCCCTTCGAAGTTGCGGTTGGAGGTGGAGGCGCAATGCTCGCCGCTGCCCAGCTTGTCCGGGTTCATGGCCAGGCACATGGAGCAGCCCGGCTCGCGCCACTCGAAGCCGGCTTCGATGAAGATCTTGTCCAGCCCTTCTTTCTCGGCCTGCTGCTTGACCAGGCCGGAACCCGGCACCACCAGCGCCTGCTTGACGTTGGCGGCAACCTTGCGACCCTTGGCCACTTCGGCGGCGGCACGCAGGTCCTCGATGCGCGAGTTGGTGCAGGAGCCGATGAACACGCGGTCCAGCTTGATCTCGGTGATCGGCTGGTTGGCGGCCAGGCCCATGTACTTGAGGGCGCGCACGATGGAGTCGCGCTTGACCGGATCGGCCTCGGCCGCCGGGTCCGGCACGCGCTGATCGACCGCCAGGACCATTTCCGGCGAGGTGCCCCAGCTGACCTGCGGCTTGATGTCTTCGGCCTGCAGCTCGACCACGGTGTCGAACTGCGCATCGGCGTCGGACACCAGGCCCTTCCACAGCGCCACGGCAGCCTCCCAGTCGGCGCCCTTCGGCGCGTAGGGACGGCCTTCGACATAGGCGATCGTCTTCTCGTCCACCGCCACCATGCCGACCCGGGCACCGGCCTCGATGGCCATGTTGCACAGGGTCATGCGGCCTTCCATGGACAGGTCGCGGATGGCGCTGCCGGCGAACTCCAGGGCGTGGCCATTGCCGCCGGCGGTGCCGATCTTGCCGATGATGGCCAGCACGACGTCCTTGGCGGTGACGCCGAACGGCAGCTTGCCTTCGACGCGCACTTGCATGTTCTTCATCTTCTTGGCGACCAGGCACTGGGTGGCCAGCACATGCTCGACCTCCGAGGTGCCGATGCCGTGGGCCAGCGCGCCGAAGGCGCCGTGGGTGGAAGTGTGCGAGTCGCCGCAGACCACGGTCATGCCCGGCAGGGTGGCGCCCTGCTCCGGGCCGATTACGTGGACGATGCCCTGGCGGACATCATTCATCTTGAATTCGAGGATGCCGAAATCGTCGCAGTTCTCGTCGAGGGTCTGCACCTGGATGCGCGACACCTCGTCGGCGATGGCTTCCAGTCCGCCCTGGCGCTCGGCTCGGGTGGTCGGCACGTTATGGTCCGGGGTGGCGATGTTGGCGTCGATGCGCCACGGCTTGCGACCGGCCAGGCGCAGGCCTTCGAAGGCCTGGGGCGAGGTCACTTCGTGGAGGATATGACGGTCGATGTAGATCAGCGACGAACCATCGTCGCGGCGCTTGACCTCATGCATCTCCCAGAGCTTGTCATAAAGGGTTTTGCCAGCCATCGGACTCTTCCTCATCGGTTGCTCATGCGGGGTGCTATGCCCCTTGCACGTATGGGGGCGATGCTAGGGGCTTGTCATGAATTACTCAAATTCATATTTTTCATTCACTGAATTCCCCAACGGAATACCAGCCCCCCCTTTTCCTACCGGATACCCACGATGGACCTCGCCACCCTCAACGCCTTCATCGCCGTCGCGGAGAGCGGCAGCTTCTCCCTCGCCGGCGAGCGCCTGCACCTGACGCAGCCCGCGGTCAGCAAGCGCATCTTTGCCCTGGAGCAGCAACTGGAGGTGCGCCTGTTCGACCGTCTCGGACGAGAGGTCGGGCTCACCGAAGCCGGGCGCGCGCTGCTGCCGCGCGCCTACCGCATCCTGGGCGAACTGGACGACACCCGCCGCGCCCTGGCCAACCTCAATGGCGAGGTGAGCGGGCGCCTGACCCTGGCCACCAGCCACCACATCGGCCTGCATCGCCTGCCCCCGGTGCTGCGCGAATTCACCCGCCGCTATCCGGCGGTCAGCCTAGACATCCGCTTTCTGGATTCCGAAGTGGCCTACGAGGACGTCTTGCAGGGCCGCGCCGAGCTGGCGGTGATTACCCTGGCGCCTGAAGCCCGCACGCCGGCAGCCCGGACGCCGGATACCCGCGCCCCGCTGCGCGCCGTTCCCATCTGGGAAGACCCGCTGGACTTCGTCGCCGCCCCGGACCACCCGCTGGCGCGCAACGGCGCCCTGACATTGGCGGACGTGGCCGCCCATCCGGCGGTTTTTCCCGGGGCGCACACCTTCACCCACCGAATCGTGCATAGACTGTTCGAGGTAGCCGGCCTGACACCTCAGGTCGCCATGAGCACCAACTACCTGGAAACCATCAAGATGATGGTATCCATCGGTTTGGCCTGGAGCCTGCTGCCACGCACCATGCTGGACGATCAGGTCGTGCGGCTGACGCTGCCCGGGCCACAACTGAGTCGACGACTGGGTTATGTGCTGCACACGGAGCGCACCCTGTCGAATGCCGCCCGCGCCTTCATGGCGCTGCTGGATGCCCAGCACGGACAAGGGAACGAACCGCAGTCCGTCTGAACGGATCTACCCAGGGCAAAAAATGCACAGCCGTTCCGGGCAGGAAGGTCAGGAAACGGAGAATATGGGTGGGCGTTTATGTGGTTGACGATAAGTGAGCGCACCATGCTGACCCAGAATGCCGGAGCGGACGCACCACCCCACGACAACGGGGTGCTGGAAGCGGCACTGGACTGCGCGCGACTTGGGATCTGGCTGTGGGATTCGACCTCCGGCCAGGTCAGCTGGGCCCACGGCACCCACCACCCTTTTGGCCTGCGCCAGGCACCGCCCTCCTCCGCGCGCCAGTACCTGCGCCTGATTCCTTCCCGCGAACGGATCCGCGCCTTGCGCTATTTCCGCCGCATCCTACGCGGCGAGATCCTGCCGCCGATGACCCAGCACATACACTGGCCCGGTGGCGGCCATCACTGGCTGGAAATCGGCGCACGGATCCATGCCTTGCCCGACGGCCGCCTGCAGCTCACAGGGGTGGCCCGCGACATCACGCTGCACGCGGAACGCACCCCGCACGACGACATTTTCACCAAGGCGTTTCGCCAATCGCCGGACCCCATCGCCATCAGCGAACTGCGTTCGGGACGACTCATCGAGATCAACAAGGGGTTCATCAGCACCTTCGGTTGGAGCCGGGAGCAGGCGATCGGCCGTACCTCGGAGGAGCTGAACCTGTGGGTCGATGCCCGGGAACGCGAGCGGATGGTCGAGCAGCTGGCCCGACATGGCAGCCTGCATGACTTCGAGGCGCGCCTGCGCCGGCGCGACGGCAGCATCGGCAACTTCTGCTTCTATGGCGCCCCGATCGAATTGCACGGGGCGCCCTGCCTGGTCACCACGGTGCGCGACGTTTCGCAACTGCGCGCTCAGGAGCTGGCCCTACGCGACAGCCGCGAGCGCCTGGCCCTGGCGCTGGAGTCGGCCAACCTGGGCACCTGGGAGTGGCATATACCCACCGACAACCTGCAGGGAACGCCTCGCGCCTTTGCCATGCACGGCCTCGTAGTCCCCGAGGCGGGCTGTGACTTCCGCACCTTTTTCCGAACCGTGCACGAGGAAGACCGGGAGAACCTGCGCCGCGCCTACCGCGGGCTGCTGACGGGCAGCGAGAGCGAATGTCGGCTGAGCTACCGCGCGCGCACGCCCAGCGGCGAGATACGCCACCTGGAAAGCACCGCGCGGCTGTACCGCGATGCCCAGGGTACGCCCTTGCGCATGACCGGCATCCTCAACGACATGACCAGCAGGGTGCTGTACGAACAGCGGCTGCGCGCCTCGGAAGAGAAATTCTCGACCCTGTTCCAGAGCAGCCCGGTGCCTATCTCGGTGTCCGAGCTGGAAAGCGGTCGGTTCGTGGACATCAACCCCAGCTTCAGCGAGGTCTTCGGCTGGCAGCCGGCCGAGATCATCGGCCAGTCCTCCCGCACGATAGGCTTCTGGGAGGACTCACAACGACGCAGCGAAGTGATCGGCGAACTGAACAGGAAGCGCGTCCTGGACGGCGCCCTGGCCCGCTTCCGCAGCAAGGACGGTCGCAGCATCACCTGTCTGATCTCCTGCCGCTACCTGGAGATGCACGGCGACTGCTACGTCGCCATCTCGTTCCACGACATCACCCGTCTGCAGCAGGCTACTCGCGCCCTGCAGGCCAGCGAGGAGAAGTTCGCCAAGGCGTTCCACTCCAGCCCCGACGCCATTTGCCTGCTGGAGCGGGACGGGCAGCGTTTCCTTGAGGTGAACGAAGGCTTTCGCCGACTGACCGGCTACACCCCGGAAGAAGTCACCGGTCGCAGCGTGGCTGATCTGCGGCTGCGGATCGATCCGCAGCAACGTCAGGAAATCCTCGACAGCATTGCCAGTACCGGCCGCCTGCCCCGTACCGAGGTTCATCTGCTGGATCGCGACGGCCGCGAGAAGTTCGCCGAGGTCTCGGTCGAGACCCTGCGCCTGGATGGTGGCGAATGCCTGTTGGTCACCGCCCGCGACATCAGCCAGCTCAAGGCCGCCCAGGCGCAAATCCAGCACCTGGCCTACCACGATCCACTGACCAACCTGCCCAACCGCGCCCTGCTGCTGGATCGCCTGACCCAGCAGATCGCCCTGCTCAACCGCCACAACCTGCGCGGCGCGGTGCTGTTCATCGACCTCGATCATTTCAAGCACATCAACGACTCGCTGGGCCACCCGGTCGGCGACGCGGTGCTCAAGATGCTGACCGCACGACTGGAAGCCAACGTCCGCCTGGAAGACACGGTGGCACGTCTGGGCGGCGACGAGTTCGTGGTGCTGCTGTCCGGCCTGGAGGGCAAGCGTGCCCAGGTGATCCGCCAGGTGCGCCAGGTGGCCGAGCAACTGCGCGCACACCTCGCCGAACCCATGGACGTCGAAGGCCATCCCCTGCAGGTCACCAGCAGCATCGGCGTGGCGCTGATCCCCGATCACGGCACCAGTCCCGACGACCTGCTCAAGCGCGCCGACATCGCCCTGTACCGCGCCAAGGACTCGGGACGCAACCGCCTGCACCTATTCCGCAGCCGCATGCAGGAGCAGGTGAGCGAACGACTGCGCATCGAGAACGACCTGCGCCAGGCCCTGCAGCGCCAGCAGTTCGAGGTACGCTTCCAGCCGCAGGTGGATACCCGCAGCGGATGCATCGTCGGCGCCGAAGCCCTGCTGCGCTGGAACCACCCCGTTTACGGCATGCAATCCCCGGAATCCTTCATCCAGGTGCTCGAGGAAAGCGGCCTGATCCACGACGTCGGCCTATGGGTGCTCAACGAGGCCTGCCAGACCTGCGCCCGCTTGCTGGACGAGACGCTTATCCAGCGCGGCCGGTTCAGCCTGTGCGTCAACATCAGCCCCCGCCAGTTCCGCCACCCCGAGTTCTACGAGGGCATCGAGCGCTGCCTGAGCCGAAGCCGCCTGCCTGCTCATATGCTCAAGCTGGAGATCACCGAGAACGTGGCGATTCGCAACGTCGAAGACACAGTGAACAAGATGCAGCGCCTCAAGCGCCTGGGCATCGGCTTCGCCATGGACGACTTCGGGACCGGCTACTCGTCGCTCACCCAGCTCAAGCGTCTGCCGGTGGACGTGCTGAAGATCGATCAGTCCTTCGTGCGCGACGTGCCCCTCAACGGCAACGACAGCGAGATCATTCGCGCCATCATCGCCATGGCCAACAGCCTGGGCCTGCAGACCATCGCCGAGGGCGTGGAGCGCAGCGAGCAGTTGGACTTCCTGCGCGGCGAGAACTGTCAGTTGTACCAGGGTTACCTCTTCAGCCAGCCCCTGCCGCTGGCCGAGTTCCGCGAGGTACTGGCCCGCCCACCGCGCACGGGACAATAGGCCTGGGTTCGCCAGCTGCGTGCTGGCTCACAAAAACACCCACGTCCTGCACGGAAAAGAATCCGGTTTGCGGCTGCACTCGCAAGAATGGACCACTGGTGCTGGCAAAAAGCCTTTAGCTGTACCAGAATATTTATGCCTTGATGTGAGCGTGTCAGAAGTCACAACTTCTGCACGGATATAAACGAAGTTTGTTGATGAACTTAAAAACGCTGCCATTGTCAAACCTTGCGGTTTTGAGCCTTCAACATTCATTCCTAGAACTAGATCGGTGATCAGAAATGCGACCCATGAAACAGGCTATCTACTCCAGCCGTACCGCTGACAAGTTCGTTGTCCGTTTGCCCGACGGCATGCGCGATCGCATCGCCGAAGTGGCCCGTCTTCATCACCGCAGCATGAACTCCGAGATCATTGCCCGGCTTGAGCAGAGCATGCAGCAGGAGGCCTCGCTGAGCGACGATCTGGCACTGCGCCTGGACAGCCCAGAGCTGACCCTGAGCGAACGCGAGCTGCTGCAATGCTTCCGTCAACTGACCCGCCGCCAACAGAACGCCCTGGTTGCGCTGATTGCCAATGACATGGAAATGGCCGGCGGACAAACGCACTAAGCGCTGCAACTTTCAGGCAATAAAAAACCGGCCTTATGGCCGGTTTTTTATTGCCGTGCTTTTACATGAGGAACAGCGTTGCCAGTCCGAGGAAGATGAAGAAGCCCCCACTGTCGGTCACGGCAGTAATCATCACACTGGCCCCCATCGCGGGATCACGCCCCATGCGCGCCAGGGTGATCGGAATCAGCACGCCCATCAGCGCGGCCAGCAGCAGGTTGAGGGTCATGGCCGCCGTCATCACCAGGCCCAGCGACCAGCTGTCGTACAGCCACCAGGCCACCGCGCCGATCACCCCACCCCACAACAAGCCATTGGCCAAGCCGACGCCCAGCTCCTTGCGCAGCAACCAGGCGGCGTTGCCGGAGCCGAGTTGGTCCAGCGCCATGGCACGCACGATCATGGTGATGGTCTGGTTGCCGGAATTCCCACCGATGCCAGCCACGATGGGCATCAACGCGGCCAAAGCCACCAGCTTCTCGATGGCACCGTCGAACAGGCCGATGACTCGCGAGGCAACGAAGGCCGTGACCAGGTTCACCGCCAGCCAGGCCCAGCGGTTGCGCACCGACTTCCAGACCGAGGCGAAGATGTCTTCTTCTTCGCGCAGACCGGCCATGTTGAGGACTTCACTCTCGCTCTCCTCACGGATCAGGTCGACCATCTCGTCGATAGTCAGACGGCCGATCAGCCTGCCCCCCTTGTCGACGACCGGGGCGGAGACAAGGTCGTAGCGTTCGAAGGCCTGGGCGGCGTCGTAAGCGTCCTCGTCGGGGCTGAAGGTCACCGGATCATCGGCCATCACCTCGCCTACCTGGCGCTCCGGGTCATTGACCAGCAGACGCTTGAGCGGCAACACGCCCGTCAGGCGACCGTCGTAGTCGACCACGAACAGCTTGTCGGTATGCCCGGGCAGCTCCTTGAGACGGCGCAGGTAGCGCAGCACCACCTCCAGGCTGACGTCTTCACGAATGGTGACCATCTCGAAGTCCATCAGCGCGCCGACCTGGTCCTCCTCGTAGGACAGCACCGAGCGCATGCGCTCGCGCTGCTGCGCATCGAGGCTTTCCATCAGCTCGAGGACGACATCGCGCGGCAGTTCCGGCGCCAGGTCGGCCAGCTCGTCGACGTCCATTTCCCTGGCGGCGGCAAGCAGCTCGTGGTCTTCCATGTCAGCGATCAGGGTTTCCCGGACCGCATCGGATACTTCGAGGAGAATGTCGCCGTCACGCTCGGCCTTGACCAACTGCCAGACGGTCAGGCGCTCATCGAGCGGGAGGGCTTCGAGGATGTAGGCGATATCCGCCGGGTGCAGCTCATCCAGCTTGCGCTGCAACTCCGTCAGGTTCTGACGGCGCACCAGGTCATCGATGACCTCCTGGTTGCTGGCGTCCTGGCGATGGGCCAGGTTCTCGACCAGGCGATGCCGGTGCAGGAGATCGACTACCTGCGCGAGGCGGTCTTGCAGGCTGTCCTGGGTTTTCTTGACTTCTACTTCGGTCATTGACGCACTCCACCCCCACTGGCAGAGCGCGCCGAAGGGGGCCTTAGTCCATACGCGACAGGGCGAACGAGATTACGGATAAGTAACTACTGGGTAAGTCCATGGTGGGCGGATTTCCAAAACCCCTTCGGGGCGGAGCCGGGGATAATAGCACTGCCTGAGGCCGCTGCGCTCCACGGAAGTTCGATGGAGCCAGCAAAAAGTCAGGTCATTCACCGGATGCGTTTTGCGACGCGCCCACTTTGCAACAGGACACATGCCACGGGAGCAGGATTCCGCGTACCGACTACACTCGCCCCGCAAAAAAACGAAGGAGTAAAAAGCCATGCAGGGATTGCATGCATTGATCTGGGGAGTGCTGCTGGTTGGCGTGCCGCTGACCAGCCAGGGCGCGAACTACTACCGCTGCGTAGATGTTCAGGGTCGCGTGAGCTTCTCGGACCACGGCTGCCCGAACGGTGAAGCACTGCGCCTGCAGCCGGCGAACAGCCTGCCAGCCCCCTCTCCCCAGCCGCACCATCCGAACCGGGGCAAGGTCAGCGGCCAGGAGCAGGCGCTGCCCTGTGGCGGCCTGCTGAATGCCCAGGAACGACGCACCGCCATGGTCCGCCAGGAGATCCGCGCCGGCCTGAGCCGCGCCGACATCGAGAGCGCACTGGGAAAACCTGACAGGATCACCCGGAACCACGGCCTGACCCGCTATCAGTACACGGACAGGAAGGGCGGCACGCGCACCGTTCGGTTCGACGAGCACGGTTGCGTGATGGCAGGAGGCTGAAAAGCAAAAAGCCCGCATTGCTGCGGGCTTCTCAATGTGGCGGACTCAGGAGGATTCGAACCTCCGACCGCTCGGTTCGTAGCCGAGTACTCTATCCAGCTGAGCTATGAGTCCGTCGTTGGCGCTTGATAAACCAGATCACCGCTGGCTTGACGCTTACCTGATCGCTACAGGAGCCATCCGGTAAAAGATGGCGGACTCAGGAGGATTCGAACCTCCGACCGCTCGGTTCGTAGCCGAGTACTCTATCCAGCTGAGCTATGAGTCCGTCTTGGTGCTTGGTAAACCAGATCACCGCTGGCTTGACGCGTACCTGATCGCTGCAGGAGCCATCTGGTAGAAGATGGCGGACTCAGGAGGATTCGAACCTCCGACCGCTCGGTTCGTAGCCGAGTACTCTATCCAGCTGAGCTATGAGTCCGCAAAACGCTGCTTGCCCAGGCAAGCAAATAATGGCGGAGAGGGGGGGATTCGAACCCCCGACACCCTTTTGAGGTGTACTCCCTTAGCAGGGGAGCGCCTTCGGCCACTCGGCCACCTCTCCGCAACACGGGGCGCATGATATACAGCTTTACCCCGCTTGCAAAGCCCTAAGTTTGAAAAAACTTAGAAAAATTAGTGGCTTGGTTCCTGGTCCTTCTCTTTCTGGATGCGCTGGTAGATTTCTTCGCGGTGAACGGCCACCTCTTTCGGTGCGTTGACGCCAATGCGCACCTGGTTGCCCTTGACGCCCAGAACGGTGACGGTGACATCGTCACCCACCATAAGGGTTTCCCCTACCCGACGGGTCAGAATCAGCATTCCTTTTCTCCTTACACGGATGTTTCGATTCAATCTGCAAAAAACAAAAGGGGCCTCATCCACGCAGCGCGTGCAATCGCCCAAATATTGACCAGCCCCCCGAAGACAGTTCCGGCAGGCCGGCCAAAAAAGACGGAAGGCGCGATTCGCGCCTTCCGGGAACCTCAGTTCTTTTCCTGGCTGACCGGTGCATCCAGCTCGAAGGCGGTATGCAGGGCACGCACTGCCAGCTCCAGATACTTCTCCTCGATCACCACGGACACCTTGATTTCCGAGGTGGAGATCATCTGGATGTTGATCCCTTCCTTGGCCAGGGCTTCGAACATGCGGCTGGCCACACCGGCGTGGGAGCGCATGCCGACACCCACGATGGAGACCTTGGCAATGCTCGGGTCGCCATGCACGACGCGCGCGCCGATCTCCGACGCGGTCTTTTCCAGGATGCGCAGCGCGTTGTCGTAGTCGACCTGGTTGACGGTGAAGGTGAAGTCGGTGGTGTTATCGTGCGCGACGTTCTGCACGATCATGTCCACCTCGATGTTGGCCGCGCTGATCGGGCCGAGGATCTTGAAGGCCACGCCGGGGGTGTCCGGCACGCCGCGGATGGTCAGCTTGGATTCGTCGCGGTTGAAGGCGATGCCGGAAATGATCGGCTGTTCCATGGATTCCTCTTCATCATCGATGGTAATGAGGGTGCCCGGACCCTCCTTGAAGCTGTGCAGGACGCGCAGCGGGACGTTGTACTTGCCGGCGAACTCGACCGAACGGATCTGCAGCACCTTGGAACCGAGGCTGGCCATTTCCAGCATCTCCTCGAAGGTGATCTTCTCCAGCCGGCGCGCGCGGGACACCACGCGCGGATCGGTGGTGTAGACGCCGTCCACGTCGGTGTAGATCTGGCACTCATCCGCCTTCAGGGCGGCGGCCAGCGCCACCGCCGTGGTGTCCGAGCCACCGCGACCCAGGGTGGTGATGTTGCCCTGCTCGTCCACGCCCTGGAAGCCGGCCACCACCACCACGCGCCCGGCCTTGAGGTCGGCGCGCAGGCGCTGGTCGTCGATCTGCAGGATGCGCGCCTTGGTGTGCGAGCTGTCGGTGAGGATGCGCACCTGGCTGCCGGTGTAGGAAATCGCCGGGACGTCGCGCTTGATCAGCGCCATGGCCAGCAGGGCGATGGTCACCTGCTCGCCGGTGGACACCATCACGTCCAGTTCGCGCGGGACCGGCCGGCCATCGGTAATCTGCTTGGCCAGATCGATCAGGCGGTTGGTTTCGCCGCTCATGGCGGACACCACCACGACGATATCGTCGCCCCGCTCGCGGAATTTCTTGATCTTGTCAGCCACCTGCTGGATTCGCTCGACGCTGCCGACAGAGGTGCCGCCAAACTTTTGTACGATCAAAGCCATGTCATCAAACCATCTGAGTCCCTGGGGGCGCCCATCTGACCCCGGAGGGGTCTTGAGAACGGGACAGGCCGGACGCGCTGCCTGCCCCGCTGGCTGTCGTTACAGCCCCTGTTCAGCGAAACCGCGTACCAGCGCCAGCGCGGCATCCAGCTGCGCGGCATCGGTGCCGCCGCCTTGCGCCATGTCCGGGCGACCACCGCCCTTGCCGCCGACGGCCGCGGCCGCCTGTTTCATCAAGTCGCCGGCCTTGAGCTTGCCGGTCAGGTCCTGGGTGACACCGGCCACCAGCACCACCTTGTCATCCTGTACGCCACCGAGCAGCACCACGGCGCTGCCCAGCTTGTTCTTCAACTGGTCGACCAGCGCCAGCAGCGCCTTGCCGTCCAGGCCGTCGAGCCGCGCGGAGAGCACCTTGGCGCCCTTGATCTCCACGGCCGATCCGGCCAGGTCGTCGCCGGCGGCGCTGGCTGCCTTGGCCTTGAGCTGCTCCACCTCCTTCTCCAGCTGGCGGTTGCGCTCCAGCAGGGCGGACAGCTTGTCCAGCACGTTCTCGCGGCTGCCCTTGACCAGATTGGCGGCTTCCTTGAGCTGCTCTTCGGCGCCGTTCAGGTAGGCCAGCGCCAGCTCGCCGGTGACTGCCTCGATACGCCGCACGCCGGCAGCCACGCCGCCTTCGCTGACGATCTTGAACAGACCGATGTCGCCGGTGCGCGACACGTGGGTGCCACCACACAGCTCGACGGAGAAGCCGCCGCCCATGGTCAGCACGCGCACCTGGTCGCCGTACTTCTCGCCGAACAGCGCCATGGCGCCCTTGGCCTTGGCGGTCTCGATGTCGGTTTCCTCGACGTCTACCGCGCTGTTCTTGCGGATCTCGGCGTTGACCAGGGCTTCGAGGGCACGGATTTCCTCCGGCTTGATGGCCTCGAAGTGGCTGAAGTCGAAACGCAGGCGCTGGCTGTCCACCAGCGAGCCCTTCTGACTCACGTGCTCGCCGAGGATCTGGCGCAGCGCGGCGTGCAGCAGGTGGGTGGCGGAGTGGTTCAGCGCGGTGGCCTGGCGCACCGAGGCGTCGACCACGGCCTGTACCGAATCACCGACCTTCAGGCTGCCGGCATCCAGGATGCCGTGGTGCAGGAAGGCGCCGCCGGCCTTGCGGGTGTCGCGCACGTCGAAACGCACACCGTCCAGGCTCAGGTAGCCGCAGTCACCGGCCTGGCCGCCGGATTCGGCATAGAACGGCGTCTGGTCGAGCACCACCACGCCCTCCTCGCCCGCGCTCAGGCTGTCGACCTTCATGCCTTCCTTGAACAGCGCCAGCACGGTGCCGGTGCCGGAAGTGCCCTGGTAGCCGGTGAAGCGGGTTTCGCCCTCCACCTTGACCAGGCTGTTGTAATCCAGATCGAAGGCGCTGGCCGAGCGGGCGCGCTCGCGCTGGGCCTGCATCTCGCGCTCGAAGCCTGCCTCATCGACGCTCAGCTCGCGCTCGCGGGCGATGTCGGCGGTCAGGTCGACCGGGAAACCGTAGGTGTCGTACAGCTTGAACACCACTTCGCCCGGAATCACGCTGCCGGACAGCTCGGCCAGGTCCTGCTCGAGGATCTTCAGGCCCTGCTCCAGGGTCTTGGCGAACTGCTCCTCTTCGTTCCTCAGCACGCGCTCGATATGCGCCTGCTGCTGCTTGAGCTCCGGATAGGCCTCGCCCATCTCGGCGGCCAGGGCGGTGACGATCTTGTGGAAGAACGTGCCCTTGGCGCCCAGCTTGTTGCCGTGGCGGCAGGCGCGGCGAATGATACGGCGCAGCACGTAGCCGCGGCCTTCGTTGGACGGCGTCACGCCGTCGGCGATCAGGAAGCCGCAGGAACGGATGTGGTCGGCCACCACCTTCAGCGAGGCCTGGCCTTCGTTGGCGCAACCGATCGCCTGGGCGGCGGCGTCGAGCAGGCGCTGGAACAGGTCGATCTCGTAGTTCGAGTTCACGTGTTGCAGCACGGCGCTGATGCGCTCCAGGCCCATGCCGGTGTCCACGCTCGGCGCCGGCAGCGGGTGCAGAACGCCGTCCGCGGTGCGGTTGAACTGCATGAACACGTTGTTCCAGATCTCGATGTAGCGGTCGCCGTCCTCTTCCGGGGAGCCGGGCGGGCCGCCCCAGATGTGTTCGCCGTGGTCGAAGAAGATCTCGGTGCACGGGCCGCAGGGGCCGGTGTCACCCATCGCCCAGAAATTGTCCGAGGCGTAGGGGGCACCCTTGTTGTCGCCGATGCGCACCATGCGCTCGGCCGGTACGCCGACTTCCTGGGTCCAGATGTCGTAGGCCTCGTCATCGGTGGCGTACACCGTCACCCAGAGCTTTTCCTTGGGCAGGTTCAGCCACTTCTCGGAGGTCAGGAACTCCCAGGCGTAATGGATGGCATCGCGCTTGAAATAGTCGCCGAAGCTGAAGTTGCCCAGCATTTCGAAGAAGGTGTGGTGGCGTGCGGTGTAGCCGACGTTTTCCAGGTCGTTGTGCTTGCCACCGGCACGCACGCACTTCTGGCTGGTGGTGGCACGGGTATAGGCGCGCTTCTCCAGGCCGAGGAAGCAGTCCTTGAACTGGTTCATGCCGGCGTTGGTGAACAGCAGCGTCGGGTCGTTCGCCGGAATCAGCGAACTGGAGGCCACACGGGTGTGCCCCTTCTCTTCGAAGAAGCTCAGGAAGGCTTCACGGATTTCTGCGCTTTTCATAGATTCATCCGAGGGAAAAACGGCGAACGGCCAGCCACCACGGGACTGACGGCAAAGGGCGGCATTATATAGGCCCGGACCGCGAACTGCAGGGGTTTATGCAATTGGCAAGGGCTATCGCAGCCGCTGCGCTCATCAATGATCGTGGCCGCAATCGGGGCCATGCACATGGCCCGCGTCCTCATCACCCATCGGCTCCATTTCCAGCTGGATACCCACCAGATTGCTGGCCAGCGGGCGCAGCACCAGGTTGGCGTACTCGCTGTCGCCTTCCTCGGTGTCCACACCGATCAGCAGCTGGCCGCTGCCATCCTGCTGGATCCACACCTCGCGGCCCTGCCAGAGCACCGCAAAGCGCTCGCAGCTGGCCGGCTGCTGCTGGCCATCGGCGTCTTCAAGGATCAGTTGCAGGGATTGGCTCATGACAAAACTCCTCAGGAAAAAGAAAAGCCCGAAGGCGGCTCGGCACGCTTCGGGCATCTGAACAAAGGGGTGAAACTCAGACGGGCAAGGCGATCGGCCGCAACGGCACGGCACGCACCTGGGCACCTGGCTGCAACTGCAGGCGTGCGGCGGTCTGCGGATCGACCACCAGCGAACCGGCGGCCATGCGGGCCGGGCCGACCGTCACGCGACAATCTTCGCGCTTGCGGTTGTGAATCAGGTAATCGATGGCGTCGTCACCGGGCGTACCCACCGCCAGCACCGCCAGGCGACTGTCGCGGATCGCACGGATGCGGTCGGTCTCGCACTCCAGCGCCGGACCACCGTCGAAGATGTCCACGTAGCCCTGATGGCGGAACCCTTCGCTCTTGAGCATGGTCAGCGCCGGCTCGCTCTCGGCGTGCACATGGCCGAGGACCGCCCGCGCTTCCTCGGTGAGGAAGCAGGTGTAGAGCGGGAACTTGGGCATCAGCTGGGCGATGAAGGCCTTGTCGCCGACCCCGGTCAGGTAGTCGGCGCGGTTGAAATCCATCTTGAAGAAGTGCCGGCCGAGACTGTCCCAGAACGGCGAACGCCCCTGTTCGTCGGAGATGCCGCGCATCTCGGCGATCACCCGGTCGGCGAACAGCGCGCGGAACTCAGCCAGGAACAGCAGACGCGCCCGCGACAGCAGGCGGCCGTGCTGGCCACGGCGGAAATCGGCGTGCAGGAACAGCGAGCACATCTCGGTGCTGCCGGTCAGGTCGTTGGCCAGGAACAGGGTGGGGATCTCTCGATGGATGCGCGGTTCAAGCGAAGCGCAGACCATCAGGCCCAGCCGGTAGTTGTACCAGGGCTGGCGCAGGCCGACCGCACCGGTCATGGCGGAGATGCCCACCACCTCGCCGTCATCGCTCTCCAGCACGAACAGGTAGTCGGCGTCGGCCCGCTCGGCCTCGCCGCGAAAGCTCAACTCGGCCCAGCGTACCCGCTGCGCCATGCGTTCCTCGCTGGCGGGCAGGGAGGTCAGGCCGGCGCCGGCACTGCGTGCCAGCTCGATCAGGGCCGAGAGGTCCGTGTTGCGCACGGGACGAACGATCATGCTTCCTCCGCCGGCCCGACGAATTTATGGGCCTGGTTCATAACGCCACCAAGCGCACACTGGCGCCTTCGCCGACGCCCAGCGCCTCGGCGGTGGTGCGGTCGAGGTACAGCGGCATGCCCGGCTCCCAGTCCAGCTCGACCAGCAGCGCGCGGAAATCCTGCAGCAGCCCGTTGGCGACCAGCCAGGTACGACCGCCCTGCGCCAGCGGCGCATCGCTCAACTGCACCTCCAGTTGCTGGCTGTGCACGATGGACCGAATCGCCGAGGTACGCGCGTGCAGGGTCGGGCCGCCGTCGAAGATATCGATGTAATGCTCGGTCTCGAAGCCTTCGCGGGTGAGGATGTCGAAGGACGCCTGGGCATCGGGATTGACCTCGCCCATGGCCTCCTGGGCCTCATCGGACAGCAATGGCACGTAGATCGGGTAGTGGGGCATGAGCTCGGCCAGGAAGCTGCGGCTCTTCACACCGGACAGGTGCTCGGCCTCGGCGTAGCTCATGCCGAAGAAGTGGCGGCCAACGCCATCCCAGAACGGCGAATCGCCCTGGGCGTCGCTGATGCCGAGGATGTCGACCGCAACCGAGTCGGCGAAGCGCTCCGGATGATCGGCGACGAACAGCAGGCGGCCCCGGGAAATCAGTTCGTCCGCCGGCGGCGGCGCTTTGTCGGCCTCGACAAAGAAGCTGTCGAGCAGGCTGTTGCCGGTCAGGTCATGGCACAGCGACAGGGCGTGGGTCTTGTTGTGGATGTTCAGCTCGCGTGACACGTGCACGAACGTCTCGTTGCGAAAGCTGTAGAAGGGCTCCGTGTAGCCAGCCGAGGCCACCAGCCCTGAGCAGCCGACCAGCCCGCCGCGCGCGGTGTCCTCCAGCACGAAGAAATAGGTTTCCTCGCCGTTGAACGCCACCTCGGCGGCGAACGAAGCCTCCGAGGCAAGGATCTTTTCGCGCAGCCGGTCGGCGGAATCCGGCAGCGAGGTGACACCCACCGGGCTGATCGCCGCCAGGCGCTGCACTTCGGCCAGGTCGGAAAGTTGCGCGGGGCGCATCACCAGCATGCTCAGAGTCCTCCGCCCGCACTCAGCCCTGGGTGGTCAGCCGGGCCACCGCGCGCTCGAAGCGCTGCAGGCCCTCGTCGATGTCCGCCTCGTCGATCACCAGGCTGGGCGCGAAGCGCACCACGTCCGGACCGGCCTGCAGCACCATCAGCGCTTCCTTCTCGGCGGCCGCCAGCACCTGCCCGGCCTTGCCCAGCCACGGCTCGCTCAGCTGCGCGCCGATCAGCAGGCCACGACCGCGGATCTCGGAAAAGAGGCCGTACTGTTCACCCATACGCTGCAGGCGCGCCCGGAAAATCTCGTGGCGCGCCTTCACGCCGTTCAGTACCTCGGGGGTGTTGACGATTTCGATCAGGGCGTCAGCCACCGCGCAACCCAGCGGGTTGCCGCCATAGGTGGTGCCGTGCACGCCCACCGAGAAATGCGCCGCCAGCGCGCTGGTGGTCAGCATCGCGGCAATCGGGAAGCCGCCGCCGATGCCCTTGGCGCTGGTCAGGATGTCCGGCACCACACCGTGGTGCATGTAGGCATACAGGTCGCCGGTGCGGCCGACACCGGTCTGCACCTCGTCGAAGATCAGCAACGCGTTGTGCTTGTCGCACAGCCGGCGCACGCCTTCCAGGTAGGCCTGGTCGGCCGGGCGAATGCCGCTCTCGCCCTGGATCGGCTCAAGCACCACCGCGCAGGTGCGGTCGGACATGACGGCTTCCAGTCCGGCCAGGTCGTTGTAGGTCACATGGGTAATGCCCTGCGGCTTGGGCCCGAAGCCGTCGGAATACTTGGTCTGCCCGGCCACGCTCACGGTGAAGAAGGTGCGGCCGTGGAAGCTGTTGTAGGCCGAGATGATCTCGTGCTTGTCCTCGCCGAAACGGTCGTGGGCCACGCGACGGGCCAGCTTGAAGGCCGCCTCGTTGGCCTCGGCGCCGGAGTTGCAGAAGAACACGCGCTCGGCAAAGGTCGCGTCCACCAGGCGCTTGGCCAGACGCAGGGTTGGCTCGTTGGTGAACACGTTGGAGATGTGCCAGAGCTTGCCGGCCTGCTCGGTCAGCGCCTCGACCAGCCGCGGGTGGCAATGGCCCAGGGCGTTGACGGCGATGCCGCCGGCGAAGTCCACCAGTTCTCGACCGCTCTGATCCCAGACTCGCGAGCCCAGACCGCGCACCGGAATGAAGGGCGCGGGGGCGTAATTGGGCACCATGAACTGATCGAAATCGGCGCGCTGAATCGGCGCGGGCTTAGCGGACATCGGGAGCGTCTCCTGCCATGTCTGGCCATCTGAAAGGGAGTGGAAGCATGTGCTCGGCGGGCCGAACGGCCCGGGAAGCGCAGTTTATACACTGTGGCAGCGGGCGAAAGCCTGCCAGGCTAATTTTCAGTGTGCTTGCCAATCGCGTTGGCCTCCTGGGCCGCGCCGCTGCGGTGCTGGTTGCGGTCCTCGCGCGGGGTGGTGCCGAAGAAGTTGCGATAGGCGCTGGAAAAGTGCGGACCCGACGAGAAGCCGCAGGACAGGCCGATCTGGATGATCGACTTGCTGGTCTGCATGAGCAACTGGCGGGCCTTGTTCAGGCGCAGCTCCAGGTAATACTGGCTGGGCACCCGGTTCAGGTATTGCTTGAAGATCCGCTCCAACTGACGGCGCGACACGCAGACGTGCTGGGCGATCTCGTCGGTGGTCAGCGGCTCCTCGATGTTGGCCTCCATCAGCATCACCGCCTGGGTCAGCTTGGGATGGCTGGCGCCGATGCGGTTCTGCAGCGGCACGCGCTGGCGCTCGCTGCCTTCGCGGATGCGTTCGACCACCAGCTCCTCGCTGACCGCGCCGGCCAGTTCCGCGCCGTGGTCGCGACCGAGCATGGCCAGCAGCAGGTCGAGCACCGCAAGGCCGCCACAGGCGCTCAGGCGGTCACGGTCCCATTCGAACAGGTGGCTGGTGACGATGGCCTTGGGAAAGCGTTCGGTGAAGTCGTCCTGCCAGCGCCAGTGTACCGCGCTGCGGTAGCCATCCAGCAGACCCAGCATGGCCAGCGGATAGACCCCGGCGGACAGACCAACCAGCGTGCAGCCCTGCCGGGCCAGCTGGCGCAGGGCAGCGGCCAGGGGTGGCGCAATGTTCTGCGGCGGCTCGTCGGCCACCAGGAACAGCCGGCTCATGCCTTCCATACGCTCGTCCCACACGCCGCCGGGCAGGCGCCAGGCGGTGCCGCTGCCCTCTTCGTCCTCGACCTTGAAGAACTGCAGGTCGTAGGCCGCCTCGGGATGGATGCGCCGCGCCACGCGCAGGGCTTCATCGGCCAGGGCCAGCGTGATCGCCCGGGTACCGGGCCAGACAAGAAAACCAATGGTGGGGACAGTCATTGCGGCTGGCTGATGTCCAGGTACGGACGCATTCTGTGGCCCGGAGGAAAAGAGCGCATTCTAGGCCGCCGCGCGCCGGAAGTCTCGCGGCATTCGTAACCCGGCGACACACCTGCGCGCCAGCGGCGCAGGGCGTCGCCCGTTGCCTGTCGCTCAAGCCGTCCGCAGCTGCCGGTGCCGATCCACCAGTTGCTGCACCACCGAGGGGTCGGCCAGGGTCGAGGTGTCGCCCAGGCCGTCGTAGTCGCCAGTGGCGATCTTGCGCAGGATGCGGCGCATGATCTTCCCCGAGCGGGTCTTCGGCAGCCCGGCCGCCCACTGGATGACCTCCGGCACGGCAATCGGACCGATCTCGTGGCGCACCCACTGGCACAGCTCCTGCTGCAGTGCATCGCTGCCGGCCACGCCCTCCATGAGGGTGACGTAGACATAGATGCCCTGCCCCTTGATGTCGTGGGGCACACCGACCGCGGCTGCCTCGGCCACCTTGGGGTGAGCCACCAGCGCGCTCTCGATCTCGGCAGTGCCCAGGCGGTGGCCGGAGACATTCAGCACGTCGTCCACCCGGCCGGTGATCCAGTAGTAACCGTCCTCGTCGCGGCGCGCACCATCGCCGGTGAAGTACATGCCCTTGTAGGTCTTGAAGTAGGTGTCCACGAAACGGTCGTGGTCGCCGAACACGGTGCGCATCTGCCCGGGCCAGGAATCGAGGATCACCAGGTTGCCCTCGGCTGCGCCCTCCAGCAGGTTGCCCTGGTTGTCGACGATGCCCGGCACCACCCCGAAGAACGGCCGGGTCGCCGAGCCGGGCTTGAGGGCGGTGGCCCCCGGCAGCGGCGAGATGAGAATGCCGCCGGTCTCGGTCTGCCACCAGGTATCGACGATCGGGCAGCGGGAACGGCCGACGGTTTCGTAGTACCAGTGCCAGGCCTCCGGATTGATCGGCTCGCCCACCGAACCGAGCAAGCGCAGGCTGGAGCCGTCGGCGCCCTCCATCACCGCCCGGCCCTGGGCCATCAGCGCGCGGATCGCCGTGGGGGCCGTGTAGAGGATGTTCACCTTGTGGCGGTCGATGATCCGCGCCACGCGGGTGACGTCCGGGTAATTGGGCACGCCTTCGTACATCAGCGTGGTGGCGCCGTTGGCCAGCGGCCCGTAGATCAGGTAGCTGTGCCCGGTGACCCAACCGATGTCGGCTGTGCACCAGTAGACCTCGCCGGGCCGGTAGTCGAACACCCGCTCGTGGGTCAGCGCCGCGTACAGCAGGTAACCGCCGCTGGTGTGCAGCACGCCCTTGGGCTTGCCGGTGGAGCCGGAGGTGTAGAGCACAAACAGCGGGTCCTCGGCGGACATTTCCTTGGGCTCGCAGTAGTCGCCGGCCACCTTCATCAAGTCCTCGTACCAGACGTCGCGGTGGGCATGCCAGGGAATGTCCGCGCCGCTGCGCCGCACCACGATCACCTTGCGCACGCTGTTGGTTTCCGGGTGGGTCAGCGCCTCGTCGACATTGGTCTTCAGCGGCAGGTGGCGGCCGCCACGCAGCGCCTCGTCGGCGGTGATCACCACCTTGGAGCGGCAGTCGATGATGCGCCCGGCCAGCGCCTCCGGCGAGAAGCCGCCAAACACCACCGAATGCACCGCGCCGATGCGCGCGCAGGCCAGCATGGCCACGGCGGCCTCGGGAATCATCGGCATGTAGAGGGTCACCAGGTCGCCCCGGTGCACATCCTGGCCGCGCAGGGCGTTGGCGAAGCGGTTCACTTGCTCGTACAGCTCGCGGTAGGTGATGTGGCGGACATCGCCGGGCTCGTCGCCCTCCCAGATGATCGCCACCTGATCGCCTCGCTCGGCCAGATGGCGATCCAGGCAGTTGGCGGAGACATTCAGGGTGCCGTCGGCGAACCACTTGATGTCCACGTGGTGATCATCGAAGGAGGTCTGCTTGACGCGCGTGAAGGGCTTGATCCAGTCCAGGCGCTGGGCCTGTTCGCGCCAGAAACCGTCGGGATTGATCACCGACTGCTGGTACAGGGCCTTGTAGGTGGCCTCGTTGGTAAGGGTGCGGGCAGCCTGTTCGGGGGTGACGGGGTAAAGGGACGCGGCAGCCATGGCGGTTCCTCTTGTCATATGCAATGGCGGACCCGCGGCCGATACGTCCCGGACTCGACTGCGGGAAGGAAGCGGCGGCACTCCGCTGGCTGGCCGGGAGCACCGACTAGCAGCATAGACCCCGAAGCGTGACGCAGCCGACACTAGGGGTCGGAGGCGGCTCTGCGACGGCCAGCGGCGCTTCGGCCTCCCCGGCCATAAAAAAAGCCCGTCGACTCCGGGAGCCGACGGGCAAGGGGATGTACTCAGGGTTGGCGCAGGATCAGTGGCTGGCGGCCACGCTGTCCGGGTTGTTGGACGCCACGGCGGCGTCGATCAGGTCCTTGCCGATCTCGGCTTCGAACTTCTTCCACACCGGCTTCATGGCTTCACGCCACTCGTTACGCTCTTGCGCCGTCAGTTCGATGATCTGGCTGGTGCCGGCCTTGACGATGGACTCGCGGGCTTCGCGATTGAGGTCGTCGGCCTGGCGGTTCACCTCCTTGGTCACATCGTTCAGCACGTCCTGCAGTTCGCTGCGGATGTTCTCGGGCAGGCCCTTCCAGAACTTGGTGTTGGTGATCACCATGTAGTCGATGGCGCCGTGGTCGGATGCGGTGAAGTACGGCTGCACCTCATGCACCTTCTGGCTGAAGTAGTTCGACCAGGTGTTTTCGGTGCCGTTGACCACGCCGGTCTGCAGACCCTGGTACACCTCGGCGAAGCTCATCTTGCGCGGGTTGGCGCGAATGACCTTGAACTGCTCGTCCAGCACGTTGGAGGCCTGCACGCGGAATTTGAGGCCGCGGGCGTCCTTGGGCAGGCGCATCGGCTTGTTGGCCGACAGCTGCTTCATGCCGTTGTGCCAGTAGGCCAGGCCGGTGATGCCCTTGCCTTCCATGCTGCGCAGCAGCGCCTGGCCCTGCGGGCTGGCCTGGAAGCGATCCACCGCGTGGATGTCATCGAAGATGAACGGCAGGTCGAAGATCTGGATGGACTTGGCGTAGGGCTCGAACTTGGCTAGCGAGGGCGCCAGCATGTGCACGTCGCCGAGCAGCAGGGCCTCCATTTCCTTGCCGTCGCCGTACAGCGAGGAGTTGGGGTAGACCTCGACCTTGACCTGGCCGGGCAGACGCTCTTCGGCCATCTGCTTGAACAGCAGGGCACCTTGCCCCTTGGGCGTGCTGTCCGCCACCACGTGGGCGAACTTGATGACGATGGGGTCCGCCGCCTGCACAAGGCCGGCAAAGGACAGGGACATGGCGCAGGCGAGCGCTTTGAAAGTGAAGTTGCGCATAGGGTGTTTACCTCATTGTTGTTGTAAGCGTTGAAGCCCTGACAGGGCAGCGTTCCCTCCCTGGTGTCTATTGCGCTCCTCTGAAAACGAAGGAATGGATGCGGGCGGCACATCGCCGCCCGCGCGAACGTTTACTGCTCTCCGGCACGCTCAAGCAGGCGCCGGGCACGGCCGACCACCGGCATGTCCACCATCTGCCCGTCCACCACGAACACCGCCTCGCCCCGGGCAAAGCCGGCCATGACGCGGCGGGCCCAGTCCAGTTCACCGGCAGTGGGCATCAGCGTGGCGTGCACCACCTCGACCTGTTTCGGGTGGATGCACAGGCGGCCGCCGAAGCCCATGTCGCGGATGTCGGCGGTGTGGCGGGCCAGGCCGTCAGCGTCCTGGAAGTCGGGGAACACGCTGTCCAGCGGTGCGGCGAGATCGGCCAGGCGCGATTGCAGCAGGATGGCGTAGCGGGACTGATCGAGGATGCGCTCGGCCGCGGCAGTGCCGCTGGCCAGGCCCAGATCCAGACCCAGGTCCAGCGCACCGAAGCTCAGGCGCTCGACCCCCTTGGCGCGAGCGATCTCTTCCAGGCGCTGCAGACCCAGCGCGCTCTCGATGATCGGCCAGACCGGCTTGCCACATTCCGCCGCGCGCTCGACCTGGCGAGCGCTTTCGGCCTTGGGCAGCAGGATGCCCGCCACACCGGCATAGCGGCGGCAGACTTCCAGATCCTCCAGATGCTGGGCATGCAGGGCACCGTTGATCCGCACGAAGACGCGCACATCGGGGTTGTCGTGCAGGTAGCGCTCCAGGTTGTCACGGGCCTCGACCTTCTGGGCCTCGGCCACGGCATCCTCGAGATCGACGATGACCACGTCGGCGCCGGTGGCCAGGGCCTTGGCGATACGTTCCGGGCGGGTGGCCGGCACGAACAGGGCGGAGCGAACGATGCTGCTCATGAAGAATGTCCTTCTTGTAAGGGGGTCAGACGGCGCCCTGCTGGCGCAGGCGCTGGATATCGCCCTCGGCGTAGCCCAGCTCGCCCAGCAGGCGCTCGGTATGCTCGCCGAGCGCGGGCACCGGGTCCATGCGCGGTTGGAAGGAGGCGTTGCGGCCCGGCGGCAGCAGCGCCGGCAGTTCGCCGGCGGGGCTGCCCACCGTGGTCCAGCGCTGGCGGGCCTTGAGCTGCGGGTGCTCCCAGACGCCGGCCATGTCGTTGACATGGGCGTTGGCAATGGGCGCGGCATCCAGGCGGGCGATCACCTCGTCGGCGGTCAGGCTGCTGAACACCTCGACGATGATGGCGCGCAGCTCGGCGCGGTTTTCCGAGCGCTTGAAGTTGGCGGAGAAGCGCGGGTCCCGGGCCAGTTCCGGCTTGAGCAGCACCTTCTCGCAGAAGGCCACCCACTCGCGCTCGTTCTGCAGGCCCAGCATCACGGTCTTGCCATCGCCAGCCGGGAACGGGCCGTACGGGTAAATGGTGGCATGGGCGGCGCCGGCGCGCGGCGGCGGAGTGGCACCCTTGTAGGCGTAGTACAGGGGGTAGCCCATCCACTCCACCAGGCTTTCCAGCATGGACACGTCCACCCGGCTGCCCTTGCCGGTCTTGTCGCGCAGCATCAGCGCCGAGAGCACGCCGGTGTAGGCGTACATGCCGGCGGCGATGTCGGCGATGGAGCAACCGGCCTTGGCCATCTCGTCCTCGCCGGGCCCGCCGGTGACGGACAGGAAGCCGCCTTCGGACTGGATCAGCAGGTCGTAGGCCTTCTTCTGTTCGTAGGGGCCGCCCTCGCCATAGCCGGAGATGTCGCAGACGATCAGGCGCGGGTAGCACTCATGCAGCACCTCGAAGGACAGGCCCATGCGCGCGGCGGCGCCCGGCGCCAGGTTCTGCACCAGCACGTCGGCCTGGCTCAGCAGTTGGTCGAGCACCTGCATGGCATCGTCCTGCTTGAGATCCAGGGTCAGGCTTTCCTTGGAGCGGTTGGTCCACACGAAGTGGGAGGCCAGGCCGTCGACGCGCTCGTCATAGCCCCGGGCGAAGTCGCCCGCGCCGGGACGCTCGACCTTGATCACCCGTGCGCCCAGATCGGCCAGTTGGCGGGTGCAGAACGGCGCGGCGATGGCGTGTTCCAGGCTGACGACGGTGATGCCGTCCAGCGGACGGATGTTGTTGTTCGGTACGGTCATATCCGGTGTTCCTGCAAATTCGGTTCGGTCCGTAGGGTGGAAAACGGCGAAGCCTTTTCCACGCGTTTCAGATCCATGCGCTCGGCATTCGGTGGAAAAGACCTGGGGTCGTTTTCCACCCTACGGAAACGGTCTGGCCATCAGGCCAGGCCGCCCAGGTCATAGGTGTCACGTAGCCGCCAGACGCGGTCGATCAGCACGCCAGCTTCGGCGTCGCTGCGCGCGCCGGAGAAGGCGACCAGACGGCGGAACTTGTCTTCCAGCTCGGCGCGGCTCAGGGTGTTGCCCGGATCGCCCTTCGGATCGTCCACGGCAGCAGTCAGGGTGCGGCCGTCCACGGTGACCACCTCGACCCGGCCCAGCCAGCGCTGCGGGTAGGCGCCATCCACCTCGGGGTCCAGCACCATGCTGACTTTCTCGCGGAACTGGCCGACGCGGGGGTCGGTCAGCGCGTGGGTGTGAAATTCGGTCAGGCCGGCCTTGCCGTACAGGGCGATCAGGCCCAGCACGGTGCCCATGGAGAACTTGGCCTGGTGCACGGTCTGCGGCACCACCACGCGACCCAGCACATCGATGGCGCCCTGGTGCACGCGGGTGGTCACCCGGGCGATCTCGTCGGCGGTCAGGTTCTCGCGCTGCATCAGCGCCAGCAGCGCGTCGGCGGCCGGATGGGTGTGACGGCAGGAGGCATGGAACTTGAAGCTGGTCTCGGCCAGCGCCCAGCGCTCGCCCAGGCGGTCGGACAGCCAGCGCGGATCGGCGTCCTTCGACATCCCGGCGGCCATGCCCTGCTCGCCTTCCAGGATGTTGCGCGCCCCGCTCAGCCCATCGGCAGTCAGGTAGGCGGCCAGCAGACCGTCGGCGGCGGCCTTGGCGGTGTGCAGCTGCTTGGAATCGGCGGCGTCGCGCAGGAACTCCCACAGGCCGGCGGCCTGGGTGCCGGCGCTGCCCAGCAGATTGATGAACTGTTCCTTGTCGAAGCCCATCAGCTTGCCGACCGCCACGGCAGCGGCCAGGGTGCCGACGGTCGCGGTGGTGTGGAAGATGCGGTAGTGGGAGCGGCCGAGGAATTCGCCGATGCGAATACCCGCCTCGTAGCCGGCCAGCGAGGCCAGCAGCAGCTCGCGGCCGGACTTGCCGAGATCCTGCGCGGCGGCCAGCGCGGCCGGGAACACCACGGTGGCCGGGTGCAGCACGGAGCTGTTGTGCAGGTCGTCCTGCTCCACCAGGTGCGAGCTGGCGCCGTTGACCAGCGCGGCGAAGTAGGCCGAGCTGGAGCGGCGGCTGACCAGGATGCGGGAACGTCCTTCGGCCGGACCCATCTTCTCGGCGTAGCGCTCGAACAGCGGAATCGGGTGCGCGCCCTGGCTGGCCAGCGCCGAGCCCAGCCAGTCGAGGAACAGGTCTTCGGTGCGGTCGAGAACCGCGGCCGGCACCTGCTCGTAGCGCAGGTCGGCAAGGAAAGCGGCAAGAGCTTGGGTGTGCTGGCTCATTCGGCCATCTCCACGTAATTCGAGAGTTCGATGAGGTTCAGATCGGGGTCGAGCAGGTAGACGGAGCGGATCGGTCCCTGGGCGCCGGTGCGCATCACCGGCCCCATCAGCATCTCGACGCCGTTGGCCTGCAGCTGGGCGATCACCTGTTCCAGCGGCTCGGCGACGATGAAGCACAGGTCCGCCGAACCCGGCGTCGGGCGATGGGCGTGCGGTTCGAATTCCGCGCCGGCCTGGTGCAGGTTGATCTTCTGCTCGCCGAAGGCCAGTGCCTTGCGGCCTTCACCGAACACCACCGGCTGCATGCCCAGCACGCGGGTGTAGAAGTCGACGCTGCGCCCGATGTCCTGCACCGTAAGCACCAGATGGTCGAGATGGCTGATCTGCATAACGTCTCTCCGTCTTCATAACGCACCGTTCCGGCGCGGTGGTGGCCAACGGGTTGCGTTGACCACCCTACGGTCATTCGTAGGGTGGAGAACGACCGCCGGGTCTTTTCCACCGATGCCCGCCCACTGCTCCGTCTGGTGGAAAAGACTGCGCCGTTTTCCACCCTACGGGTTCATCAGAACGAGCGCGGCAGCTCCAGCAGGTGTTCCGCGACGTAGGAAAGAATCAGGTTGGTGGAGATCGGCGCTACCTGGTACAGACGGGTCTCGCGGAACTTGCGCTCGACGTCGTACTCGTTGGCGAAGCCGAAACCGCCGTGGGTCTGCAGGCAGGCGTTGGCCGCTTCCCAGGACGCCTTGGCGGCCAGGTACTTGGCCATGTTGGCGGCGGCCCCGGCGTTACGGCCGGCGTCATACTCTTCGCAGGCACGCCAGCGCATCAGGTCGGCGGCTTCCAGCTCGATGTGCGCCTCGGCGATCGGGAACTGAACACCCTGGTTCTGGCCGATCGGGCGACCGAACACCACGCGGTCGCGGGCGTACTGGGCCGACTTCTCGGTGAACCAGCGGCCGTCGCCGATGCACTCGGCGGCGATCAGGGTGCGCTCGGCGTTCAGGCCGTCGAGGATGTAGCGGAAGCCCTTGCCTTCTTCGCCGATCAGGCTGCTGGCGGGGATTTCCAGGTTGTCAAAGAACAGCTCGTTGGTCTCGTGGTTGACCATGTTGGCGATCGGCTGCACGGTCAGGCCGTTGCCGATGGCTTCGCGCAGGTCGACCAGGAAGATCGACATGCCGTCGGCCTTCTTCTTCACCTCGGCCAGCGGCGTGGTGCGCGCCAGCAGGATCATCAGGTCGGAGTGCTGGATGCGCGAGATCCACACCTTCTGGCCATTGATGACGTACTTGTCGCCCTGGCGCACCGCGGTGGTCTTGATCTTCGTGGTGTCGGTGCCGGTGGTCGGCTCAGTCACGCCCATGGACTGCAGGCGCAGCTCGCCGCTGGCCAGCTTGGGCAGGTAGTAGCGCTTCTGCTCCTCGCTGCCGTTACGCAGGAGGGTGAACATGTTGTACATCTGGCCATGGATGGTGCCGGAGTTGCCGCCGCAGCGGTTGACCTCCTCCAGGATGATGGAGGCTTCAGCCAGGCCCAGGCCCGAGCCGCCGTACTCTTCCGGGATCATCGCCGACAGCCAGCCGGCTTCGGTCATCGCGGTGACGAATGCTTCCGGGAAGCCCTTTTCCTCGTCGATCTTGCGCCAGTATTCGGCGGGGAACTCGGCGCACAGGGCGCGCACGCCTTCACGGATGGCGTTGTATTCGTCATTCAGGTACGGGTTCATTGCGGTTCCTCGATGTTCTTCTTGTTACGTGGCGTGCCGTAGGGTGGTCGGCGTTGTTCCGGCCACCGTGCCGACCTATCCACCTTGCCGATCGGTTCGGCAGGCGTAGGGTGGATGTCGCTTTGCACATCCACCGAAACTCCGCTCGGTGGATCGATACAGCGTGATCCACCCTACGGTGCCGCTGGTCATTCGAATTCCACTTCAGCCTTCTGGGCGATGCCGTCGGCGTTGCCGGCCCAGAGCTCGGCCTTGCCGGGGGCGACGATGCGCCCGCCCACCTCGAACGCTTGCGGCGCGATCAGCGGACGCACGCCGCGATAGGCGAAGCGGCGCAGGCGGGCCTGCGGGTGGGCACGGCAGAAGGCGCGCAGGTTCAGGGTGGCGATCAGCGGACCATGCACCACCAGACCCGGGTAGCCTTCGGTCTCGGTCACGTAGGGGAAATCGTAATGGATGCGGTGGCCGTTGAAGGTCACGGCGGAATAGCGGAACAACAGGGTCGAGCTGGGCGTGATGGACTCGTGCCAGTCGCCGGTGGGCAGCTCTTCGCCGCCGCCGAGCTTCGGCGGGGTCGGCTCGCGGTAGACGATGTCCTGTTCCTCGCGGATCGCCAGGCTGCCGTCCTGCAGGTAGTCGTGCTGCACGGTGACGAACAGCAGCGAGCCGGTGCGGCCATGCTTTTCCTCGATGTGCTTGATGGTGGAAACCTTCTCGGCGTTCGCGCCGGCCTGCAGCGGCTCGAAGAACTCCACGCGGCCGCCCGCCCACATGCGGTTGCGGTTGTCGGCCGGCGGCAGGAAGCCGCCACGCGCCGGATGGCCATCGGCGCCCAGGCCAGTCTCGAACACCGGGTCCTGGAAGAAACACCACTGCCACAGCGGCGGCAGCGGCTGGCCGTTGGCAGGGGTCTGCTCGCCCAGGGTGGCGGCGATGCGCTTGAGGAGGTTATGGCTCAGCTGGTCCTGGGCTTCTTCGGTGCGTCCGATCCAGGCAGTCAGGGCGGCGTCGGTCATTACGGGCATCCCGCGTGTGTCTTGTGGTTGTGACCGCAGGATGCATCGGCGCCTCGCGTTTCGTGAATCCGGATTTACAACCACCGGCATTCGGATATTCTGAACGCCTTTTCCGAGAGACGGTCCCACTTACCGCTGTTGTCCGGAGGACATCCATGCACTTCGATCTGGCCGACCTGCGCCTGTTCATCCACATTGCCGAATCGCCGAGCCTGACCCAGGGCGCGCGCCGCGCGCACCTGTCACCGGCCGCCGCCAGCGCCCGCATCAAGGCGCTGGAGGGCCAGCTGGACAGCCGCCTGCTGTACCGCGACAGCCGCGGTGTGGAGCTGACCCCCGCCGGCCACAAGCTGCTGCAGCATGCGCGGCTCATCATGCGCCAGGTGGACTACCTGAAAAGCGAGTTCACCACCTACGGCGCCGATAACGCCGGGCACATCCGCATCTTCGCCAACACCACGGCGGTCACCGAGTTCCTGCCCGAAGTGCTGGCCGGTTTCCTGGTCGAGCGCCCGGGCGTGACCGTGGACCTGCAGGAGCGCCTGAGCCGCGACATCGTGCGCGGCGTGCTGGACGGCACCACCGACCTGGGCATCATCGCCGGCCCGCTGGAGGTCAGCGGCCTGCAGGCCATCCACTTCAGCACCGATCGCCTGGTGCTGGCCGTACCCGAGGGCCATCCCCTGGCCGGCGAGAAGTCCGTGACCCTCTCGCAGACTCTGGCCTACCCGCATATCAGCCTGCACGAAGGCAGCACGCTGCTGACCTTCCTGCGCGACGAGGTGGAAAAACTCGGCCAGAAGCTGTCGCTGCGCATCCAGGTCTCCAGCTTCGAAGCCAGCTGCCGGATGATCGAGGCCGGCGTGGGCATCGGCATCATTCCCGAGTCCGCCGCCCAGCGGCACAGCCGCACCATGCGCCTGGCCACGGTGCAGCTCGACGAGCCCTGGGCGGTGCGCGAACGACGCATCCTGGCCCGCGACCTGAACGCCCTGCCCGGCATCCTGCTGGCGCTGATCGAGCGGCTCACCGGCCGTCCGGTCGCCCAGGAGACCTGATATGCACCGCGGCGCGTTCCTGCTCGTGCTCGCGGTACTGCTCGGCGGCTGCGGGGCGCCCCTGAAACAGCTGAGCGAGGAAGCACAACTGACCAGCCGGGAGGTCCGCGTGCTGGCCACCACCCCCTTCCCGCTGCAGGCGGTGCTGCCGCGCCGTGTCGAGGGCTCCAGCCTGCGCGTGTACCTGGAGGGTGACGGCTATGCCTGGGCCACGCCCACCCAGCCCAGCCTGGACCCCACGCCCCGCGACCTGCTGGTGGCCCGCCTGGCCACCCTCGACCCGCTGGGTGCGGTGTACCTGGCGCGGCCCTGCCAGTTTGTCGAGCACCCGGGCTGCAAGCCGCTGCTATGGACCGACCAGCGCTTCAGCCGCCCGGTACTCAACAGCCTGCATGCGGCCCTCGACCAGTTGAAGCAGCGCTACGGCGTGCGCCGCCTGGAGCTGGTGGGGTATTCCGGTGGCGGCGCCCTTGCCCTGCTCCTGGCGGCCGAGCGCAACGACGTGGTTGCCGTGCAGACCCTGGCCGGCAACCTGCACCCCAGTGCCTGGATCGCCCATCATCGCCTCACGCCGCTGACCGGTTCGCTGGAGCCGCTGGCCTATCGCGAGCGCCTGCGCCAGATTCCCCAGCGGCACCTGACCGGACAGCGCGACAAGGTGGTGCCGCCCCCGCTGGCCTATCAGTACGCCGGCAGCCTCGGGCCGGCCGACTGCCTGGAGATCCGGACGGTGGATGCGACGCACAGCGAGGGCTGGGAAACGGCCTGGGCCGGCTTCCGGCAACGGCCGCTGGTCTGCGCGCCGGCTCAGAAACCGTAGGACAGGGTCACCGAGCCGAACTGGTCATGCCCCTGCTGGCCACGGAACTCGTGGGTGCGCCAGACACTGACGAAGGTCAGCTGCCAGCGGCTCCAGGTGAGTGCCAGGCCGGCCAGGGCATCGCCGACCCATTCCTCGCGATCCACCGAGTGGCTGGACTTGAAGGTGTTGCCGTCGAGCAGCAGGTTGTAGGCCATGTAGCGACCTTCCAGCCCCAGGAAACCGTACCAGGCGAAGTGTCCAAGCGGCGTGAAGTACTGGCTGCCGCTCTGCGCCGGGGTCACCGAGGGAATGCCCTGGCTGCGCTCCAGGTGCCGGCCGAAGCGCAACACCCCGCCGGCCGAGGCATAGGTGTAGAGATTGCCCAGCGCCAGGCCGGCGGTAGGCGCGTATTCGAGTTCCAGACCGAACAGCTGGCCCTGGCGCCACCACTGCTGCCCGTAGGCCACATTGAGGAAGGGTTCGTTACGCAGCTGGTGCTTCCAGCCGCGCGGCTCGGTGGCGTTGATGTGCTTGTGGATCCAGTGCTGCACCTTGCCAACCCCGGTGCCCGGCCCCACCAGGCCGGTGTCCAGGTGCAGTTCGCGGCTCACGCGCTGGTTCGTCTCGTCACGCTCCGCGTACATCGATACGCCGAGGAACAGCAAACCCGCGTAAGGCCGGTCGTCCTCGATCAGCTCGCGACTGCGCAGGTCCTCGGGGGTATAGCCCTGCATGCCGAACCGGTAGGCGAGGGTCTGCACCTCGTCGCCCGCCCAGCCCGGCAGGGCCTCGGCCAGGCCGCGCGCCCAGTGCCCGTTGTCGGGTTCGAAGGACCAGAACAGCTCCAGTCCGCCGCTGTAGTGGCCGTCGTCGTCCTCGTAGGACAGCAGGTCATTCTCGACCTTGATGGACAGCGAATCGGCCAGCAGCGGCACCGGCAGGCCGGCAATCAGCAGCAGGCCCAGTCGCAGCGATTTCCAACACACCATGTCGTCGCCCCAGCAGTCTCCAACGTTCGTTAGAGAGCCACCGGTTCGCAACGTTCCTCGCGCTGCCTACACCCGGAAACGGCTCAGCAACGCGTCCAGACGCTCGGCCAACTGGTTGAGCGCCTGACTGGTGCCGGCGGCCTTTTCCGCCTCGCCGGCATTGTCCTGGGCCAGGCTGGCGGTCTGCGTCACGTTGCCATTGATCTCGTCGACCACGTGGGATTGCTCCAGGGTGGCGCTGGCGATCGAGGCCGCCAGGCCGCTGATGCTGCGCAGCGATTCGACGATCTGGCGCAGGTTGGCGCCGGCCTGGCTGGCCTGCTCGACGGTCTGTTCGGATTGCCGGCTGCTGTCCTGGATGACCTTTACGGCCGCCGCCGAATGGGTCTGCAGCTGCTCGATCATCGCCTGGATTTCCGCCGTGGACTGCTGGGTGCGCTGCGCCAGCAGGCGGACCTCGTCGGCCACCACCGCGAAGCCGCGCCCCTGTTCGCCCGCCCGCGCCGCCTCGATGGCGGCATTCAGCGCCAGCAGGTTGGTCTGCTCGGCCACCGCGCGAATGACTTCCAGCACACCACCGATCCGGGTGGTTTCATCAGCCAGCGCACGGATCACGTCCACCGCCTGCTCAATGCTGGCGGACAGTTGGCCGATCTGCGCCAGCGCATTGTCGATGCCCTGCAGTCCCTGCCCGGCCCGCTCCTCAGCGCTGCGTACATCGACGGCGGTGTGCTCGGCGTTCTTCGCCACGTCCTGCACGCTGTAGGCCACTTCATGGATGGCCGTGGCCACCTGCTCCACCTGCTGGGACTGGCGCGCGCTCTGCTCGCTGAACAGACGCGCCTGCTGGCCCAGGCCCTGGGCCGAGCGGCTGAGGATGCGTGCCGATTCCAGGGTTTCGCCGATCACCTGGCGCAGGCTGCCGGTGAAGCTGTTGAAATGCCCGGCCAGCTCGCTCAGCTCATCGCGGCCGTCGGTCTTCAGCTGGCGGGTCAGGTCGGCCTCGCCACTGGCGATGTCGGCCATGGCCCGCACGGTATCGCCCAGCGGTCGCGAAATGCTGCGGGCAATCAGGGCGATGATGCCGGCCAGCAGCCCGGCCATGAACAGTCCCAGCAGCGAGGCCTGGATCAGCTCCTGGCGGAACTGGGCCTTCACGTCATCGATGTACACCCCGGTGGCGAGCATCCAGCCCCAGGGTTCGAACTGCGCCACGTAGGTGACTTTCTCCACCGGCGGCGTGCCGGGCCGTTTCGGCCACAGGTAGGGAACCGTCCCCGAACCCTGCTCACGCGCCGTGCGCGTCATTTCCGCCACGAAGGCAACACCCGTACTGTCCTTGAGCTGGCTGAGGTTCCGGCCGACCAGCTTCGGATCCAGGTGCATCAACATCAGGCTGTCCAGGGTAGTGACGAAGAAGTACTCGCCCTCGGCATAGCGCAGCGTCGCCAGCAGGGCCAGGGCCTGCTGCTGGGCCTGCTCGCGGGTCAGCTCCCCGGCGCGCTCCCGCTGGTGGGCCTGCTGAAGAACGCCGGCAGCGGTCTGCACCACCCAGCTCAGTTGCTCGATCTTGCCGTCATGGAGGTTCCGATAGCTGCGCTGCAGCATCATCGCCGCCAACACCAGCAGCATCAGCACAGAGGCCAGCAGGATCAGCAACAAGCGACGGCTGATCATCAGATTGCGCAGTTGGAACATCGGACACCACCCTGGTAATACGTCACCGTTTTGACATGGAGTCTGGGTGCAGCAAGCAGCAGGCCAGGATTACGGCACTGCGACAAACGGGCACGGACAGCGAACAACACCCGTCCAGCCGGCTTGCCTGAACTCAACGCAGGACCGGTGGGTCCGCCGGCTGGAAGGTTTCGGCCCCCGACACCCACACCTGAACAGGGGATCCAGTCCATGCAGATGTCCTATTGGCGCTTTGCCGCCATGATCGCCACCTCGACGCTGGTCATGTTCGGCCTGATGTATCTCAACACCTACGCCTTCGCGCATGTCCGCTGGAGCGAAACACGGCTTTGGATGGCGCTCCTGATGGGCGCGAGCATGGCGATGATCATGCTCAGCTTCATGCTGAACATGTATGCCAACAGGGCGCTCAACCTGGCGATCTACGCAAGCAGCCTGCTGGTCTTCGCACTCGCCCTCTGGCTGGTGCGCAGCCAGGCGACAATAGACGACCAGGACTACATGCGGGCGATGATCCCCCACCACTCCATCGCCATCATGACCAGCGAGCGGGCGCGGATCAGCGATCCACGGGTACGCGAACTGGCCGACGAGATCATCCGCGCCCAGCGCCGTGAAATCGCCGAGATGGAATATCTCATCAGCGACCTTGAGAAAAAGGACCGGGAGGGCGAATAAGGTCTTCGAGCCCAGGCCACTGGCAGCCGGGCAGGTAGGTACCGCCAGTGATTTTCTGCAGGCACAAAAAAAGCTGCCCTTGGCAGCTTCTCTTGTTCCACCTTCGATGAGGAAGGTGATCAGGCATGGCGCAGTGGACGGGACTCGAACCCGCGACCCCCGGCGTGACAGGCCGGTATTCTAACCGACTGAACTACCACTGCGTGTCGGCTGGACTTGCGTCCGATAACTCGGTTTCTGATCGAAGGCTTCGCTTCGATCTCAGCCCCGGACAGCGGGACTGGAGGAATAATGGCGCAGTGGACGGGACTCGAACCCGCGACCCCCGGCGTGACAGGCCGGTATTCTAACCGACTGAACTACCACTGCGCGTCGGCCGGACTTGCGTCCGAATTCACAAGGATATGGTGGCTGATGACGGGATCGAACCGCCGACCCCCTGCGTGTGATGCAGGTGCTCTCCCAGCTGAGCTAATCAGCCATCGCCTTGCGAGGCGCGCACTTTACGCAGGGGCCCCGATCAAGTCAACAGTTGCCAAAGAAATTTTTAAAAATGAATGGCTTACCGGTATTTCACGGCATGGGCCGCAGGCCCAGGCGAGCCACCACCGCCCCTTCGCCGTGCCGCTCCAGGCCCGCTTCCTCGATGCGAATGCCCTGCCGCTGCAGCACCTCGAACCAGGCCAGCAGGGTGACGAAGGGCGCCGGCTGCAGGCTGACCTGCACCCCGCCCTCGCCTTCGGCATCCAGCCGTTCGATGGCCAGCCCCTGCTGCTCGGCGGCGGCGGTCACCAGGCGTTGCAGATCGGTCGGAGCCGGCCGCACAACCGCGCGCCCGCTCAGCGCCTGAGCCTCGGGCGCGCGCGCCTGCAGGTAGGCCAGCAGTTCCCGCTGCTGCTCGAAGTGGCGCAGCGCCTCGGCCCGGCTGCGCTCGACCGGCAGCCACAATCCGCTGTACAGCGCCACGGCGAACAGGAAGAGTGCGAGCGCGGACAGCGCCTGGCGCTCGCGGCGCGCCAGCTGCCGCCAGCGCTGCAGCAGCGGTGAACCACTGGCCCCCGCCAATCGGGCCTGCAAATTGCGCTTCCAACGCTTCATCTAGCCTCCGATTACCAGCCGCGCACTCACGCCGGTTTCCTCGCGATTCGCCGAACCGAGCCGGACCACCAGCCCGGCTTCCACCAGCCGCTGGCGCAGGCGATCCAGCGCCTCGAAACCGGGCGCCTGCACCTGCAGCGCCAGATCCCCGCGGGTCAGACTGAAGTCCAGCTGCTGCACGCTCACCTGCCGGCCCTCGGCGGCCAGTGCCGGACCCGCGCGCCCCAGCAGGGTGAGCAGACCCTCTCGATCGCCCTGACCCTCGGCCAGATGCTGGTCGAACTGCTGGCGCAGGTTGATCAGCTTGCGGTCCGCCGGGAACAGCGCGCGATACAGCTGCTCGCTGGCCTTCGCATTCAGCTGGCCAGCGTGGCGCAGCTGCCAGGCCTGCGCCAGCCCGAAGCCCCACTGCAGCAGCAGACACAAGCCCAGCGCGGCAGCTGGCAGGCGCCAGCGCCGCCAGTCACCCGCCGGCTCGCGCACCGCGAACTCGCCCTGGGCCAGGTTGCAGCCGGCGGCGCAGCGGGTCAGCCAGCGATGCGGACTGGCCTCGCCCGCCGGTGGCGTCGCGCAGGCCGGTAGTGGCTGGGGTAACAGCGTCTGCAGCACCGGCAGGTCCGCATCCTCCACGGCCAGCCGCACCGGCAGGTCGCCGCCCAGCAGCCAACGGTCGCCGAGCCGGCACAGCTGCGGACCGTCCACGGGCAGCAGATCGGCATCGACACGGATTTCCCGGGGCGGATGTGCGGCGCAGGCCTGCAACCAGTCACGCAGCCAGTCACGGCGCAGCGCGAAGACCCGATGGCGCCCATCGCCCAGACGCTCCCCCACCGCCAGGTGGAAGGCTTCCACCTCCTCGGCCAGCCACTCCTCAACGGCGAACGGCAAGGCTTTGCGCAGCCAGCGCGGTTTCAGCGTGGGCAGGCTTACTGCACAGACCGTCACCGCCTCGACCGGCAGCACCAGGCACCAGGGCTCCGTCAGCTCGGCCAGCGCCGTGGCGAACGCCACGTCGCCCTCCCCGTCGGCGGAGACCCTGCGCACGGCCAGATCGGCATCCACGCCCTGTGCCGCCTCCGGCGGCAGGAACAGCCAGGTTTCAAGCATCGTCGTCCCGCTCCTTGTGCATTCCCATCTGGCCCAGATCGCGCGACAGCACCGTCAGGCTGCCATCGGCATCGCGCCGCAACAGGCTGACCAGCACCTGGCGGCGCCCGGCCAGTTCCACCTCGCCGATCACCCGGAAATACCGGCTGCCCACCGCCAGCGGCTGGCCTGTCACGGTCTGTCCGGCGGCGCCCAGTTGGGCGATGAAGCTTTCCACGCTGGCGAAGCCCTGCCCCTCGCGGGCAACGATCAGCCCCTGGGCCAGCTGCGGCGACAGCCCCTCGGCCAGGCTGGCCAGCACCAGCGGGCCGGCGCTGTTCAGGTTCAGCCGGGCATCCAGCGGCAGCGCCGTGACGTGGGGCAGCAAGCGCCGGTAATCCACCTCGGTCATGTCCAGCAACAGACGCAGCTCGGACACCTCCGCCAGTACCCGGTTGGCCGCCCGGTACGCCGGCTGCAGCAGCAGGTAGTCGTTGTCCTCGGCGCCGCCGGGGCTGACCTGCTCATCCTCGTCGAGCCAGTCGCGCAGGCGCTCGGCGTAGGGCGGGTCGATATCCAGCAGCCGCAGCAGCCGCTGGAACTGGGCAAAGGCCTGCAGCCCGGCGTTGTCCGGCAATGCCAGGGCATTGAGATTGAAGCGCCCGGTGGCGTCCTCGAGGCGCAGCTGCAGCGTGCCGCCTTCATCGAAGGGAAAGGGTTTCAGGGGTTGCGCCCAGGGCTCGGCGGGATGGTCGAGCGGCTGGCGCGCGTCACCCCGGCGCAGATCCTCGCGCAGGATCGCCTTGGCCAGCAGCTCGCCGCCCAGCGCGTAGTGCCAGGCCTGGTTGTGCACCAGCAGATTGCCGCTGCTGCGAATCGCCAGTTGCTGGCGGGCGATCAGCCCGGCACCCACCACCGTGACCAGCGCCACCACCAGCAGCACGGTGATCAGGGCCACGCCGCGCTGCCCGTTCATGCGCCCGCCTCGCTGCCCGCATTCGTGTCGGGCAGCCGGAACAGTCGGCGCAGCACGCCGTAATGGCGATGTTCCAGGCGCAGCTCCACGGCGCGCGGCAGCGAGCCAAGGCTCTGCTCGTCGACGCCACCAGGCCAGCTGTCCTGCCAGTTGCCGTCCTGGTCGAGGTAGCGCACCTGCCAGCCGCTCACGCCGTCGAGCACCTGCTGCACCTGCGGCTGGCTGTCCTGGGCCTGGTCGAGCACCGGCCAGTAGCGGCGCTCCCAGTAGCCATCGCGGACTTCCCAGCGCACCCGTTGCAGACGCGAGCGCGGACTGTCGGTGGGGTTGCGCCAGCCGGTCCGGGTGAACTCCAGCGTCTGCCGTTCGCGTCCCTCGCCGAGCAGCGCGGCCAGGCTGTCGCCGTAGGGCGCGCGCACCGGCCGCGCCAGCACCTGGCGCAGGTCGCGTTCGAAGGCGGCCATGCCCCGGGTCAATTCGCGCAGGCGCTGTTCCTGTTGCCGGGTTGCCTCGTCGACGCGCAGCACGCTGTCCAGCAGCCGGTAGGTGCCCACCCCGAGCAGGGCGAACAGGGCGATGGCGATCAGCAGCTCCAGCAGGGTGAAGCCGCGCACAGCCCTCATGGCGCAACCTCCAGGAATCCGCTCAGCGCCAGCAGTGCCTGTTCGCGTTCAAGGCTTTCGCCGCCCCGGGCGACCCACAGTTCCACCCGGCGCAGGGCCGGATGCGCCGTCGAACCGATACGCGCCTGCCATTGCCAGGGGCGCCCGGCGTAGTCCAGCCGGCCCTGACGATTGCCCTCGCCCGGCGGCGGCTCTTCCAGCTGCAGCTCGATCAGCTGGTTGTCGGCGATCCACAGCGCCAGGGTCTTGTCTTCCAGGCGCGCGGCGGTCTGCAGGCTGCGTGCGCTGGCAGTGAGGATGCTGGCGGCGACCAGGGCGAAGATCGCCAGGGCGACCAGCACCTCCAGCAGGGTGAAGCCACGCGCCGCGTTCATCCGCCCGCTCCGAGGGTCTGCACGCGGGGCAGACGAAAGCCGTCGCTGCTCAACTCCAGGCGCAGGCCAGCGGCACGCCGCTCGGCCAGTTCCAGCCGAAACGGGCTGATCTCGCCGCTGGAGAGAATCAGCACCTGCGGGGCGGCAGCCGCCGGTCCCTTCGCACCGGCGACCCGCAGCGGCCGGCCCTCGATTTCCAGGCTGGCCTGCACGCCATGCGGAAACCGCTGCGCGGGCCGGTCTTCCCAGGGCGCCCAGCGGCCGCCGTCGTACGCCAGGACCTGCCAGTGATCCGCGTCAATGCGCAGGCCGTATTCGCGATTGTCCAGCACCGCTTCCTCGGCCAGCACGCCGATCAGTCCAGCCAGCCGCTCGGCCTCGCCACGCAGCTCGCGGGCCGGGCCGGCGAAGCCGCCACCGAGCACTGCCAGGCCGACCAGGCTGCCGATCAGCACCAGCACCACCAGCAGCTCGACCAGGGTGAAGCCCCGGCAGGCACGTTGCGGGCGCATCAGATGTCCCAGTTACCGATGTCGGCATTCAGCTCGGCACCGTCCTGCCGGCCATCGGCGCCCAGCGAATAGAGATCGAAGGCGCCCTTGCTGCCCGGCGCCAGGTACTGGTAGGGATTGCCCCAGGGATCCACCGGCAGGCGCTTGAGGTAGCCGTCCGGGTTCCAGTTGCGCGCCGTCGGGTTGCCGGAGGGCTTGCGTACCAGCGCTTCCAGGCCCTGCTGGGTGCTCGGGTAGCTGTAATTGTCCAGCTTGTACATGTCGAGGGCGGCGGAGATGGCCTTGATGTCGTTCTTCGCCACGGTGACCTTGGCCTGGTCCGGGCGGCTCATGATCTGCGGCACCACCAGGGCGGCGAGGATGCCGAGGATGACCACCACCACCATGATTTCGATCAGCGTGAAGCCGTGCTGCGTGCGTCGTTGCATGGATTAGCCCACCAGTTGGTTGAGAGAGAGGATCGGCATCAGGATCGCCAGCACGATGACCAGCACCGTGGCGCCCATGAACACCAGCATGAAGGGTTCGAACAGGCCGACCAGCAGCGCCACACGGGCGGCCAGGTCGCTTTCCTGGGTGGTAGCGGTGCGCGCCAGCATCTGATCGAGTTCGCCGGAGCGTTCGCCGCTGGCGATCATGTGCAGCATCATCGGCGGGAACTGGCGGGTGGCCTCCAGGGCGCGGGTCAGGCTGCCGCCCTCGCGCACCTTGCGCGCCGCCTCGCGCACCTCGCCGCGAATCAGCCGGTTGCCGATCACCTGGCCGGCGATGTCCAGCGCCTCCACCAGTGGCACGCCGCTGCGGGTGAGAATCGCGAGGGTCGAGGCGAAGCGCGCACATTCGGCGGTGCGCAGCAACCCGCCGACCAGCGGCAGGCGCAACAGCAGGCGGTGCCAGCGCAGGCGCAGCGCGTCGTCGCGCAGCGCCCGGCGCGCCGCGAACAGCGCGCCGCCCAGCAGCGGCAGGGCCAGCCAGCCCCAGGCGCGCACGGCGTCGCTGACCGCGATCAGCCCACGGGTCAGCGCCGGCAGCGTCTGCCCGGAATCGATGAACACGCGCACCACGTCCGGCACCACGTAACCCAGCAGGAAACCCACGATGGCCAGCGAGGCGATCAGCAGGATCAGCGGATACAGCAGCGCCAACTGGATCTTCTGTCGCGACTGCTGACGCTGCTCGGTGTAGTCGGCCAGACGTTCGAGCACCGGCCCGAGATGGCCGGCGTGCTCGCCGGCGGCCACCGTGGCGCGATACAGCTCGGGGAAGGCGGCCGGAAAGGCTTTCAGACCTTCCGCCAGGCTATGGCCCTCCAGCACCCGGGCGCGCACCGCCAGCAGCATGGCCTGGATGCGCGCCGAGCCGGCCTGGGCGGCGGCCGCGCCGAGCGCTTCCTCGATCGGCAACGCGGCCTGAACCAGGGTGGCCAACTGGCGGGTCAGCAGCGCCAGGTCGCGCGCCGACAGGCCACGCACCAGCTGCCAGCCGCTGCCGCTGGCCTCGCGGGCCCGCGCGGCCTTGACCTCCAGTGGCGCCAGTTCCCGTTCGCGCAGCATCTGCCGCACCTGGCGACTGCTGTCGGCTTCCAGGATGCCCTTGCGCTGACGGCCCCGCGTGTCGAGGGCCAGGTATTCGAAAGCGGCCATCGGTTATTCCTCGCGGGTCACCCGCAGGACCTCTTCCAGCGTGGTCACGCCTTCGAGCACCTTGCGCCGGCCGTCCTCGCGAATGCCCGGCCCGAGCCGGCGGGCATGGCGAATCAGCTCCTGCTCGGCGGCGCCGTTGTGCACCAGGGTGCGCATGACATCGTCGAACACCACCAGCTCGTAGATGCCGGTACGCCCGCGATAGCCCTGCTGGTTGCAGGCGGCGCAACCGCAGGCGCGGTAGATGACCGGTGCCTGCTGCGCCTCCAGGCCGAGCAGCGCGCAGGCCGACTCGTCGGCAGTGATGGCTTCCTTGCATTCCGGGCAGAGCACGCGCACCAGGCGCTGGGCCAGCACGCCGAGCAGCGACGAGGCCAGCAGGAATGGCTCGACGCCCATGTCCACCAGGCGGCTGACCGCCCCCACGGCGCTGTTGGTGTGCAACGTGGACAGCACCAGGTGGCCGGTGAGCGAGGCCTGTACGGCGATCTCGGCGGTTTCCCGGTCGCGGATCTCGCCGACCATCACCACATCCGGGTCCTGGCGCAGGATGGCGCGCAGGCCGCGCGCGAAGGTCATGTCCACCTTGGGATTCACCTGGGTCTGGCCGATGCCTTCCAGGTGGTATTCGATGGGGTCCTCGACGGTGAGGATGTTGCGCGTGCGGTCGTTGAGGGTGACCAGGCTGGCGTACAGGGTGGTGGTCTTGCCCGAGCCGGTAGGGCCGGTGACCAGCAGGATGCCGTGCGGCTTGCGCACCGTCTCCTCCATGCGCAGGCGGTCGCGCTCGCTCATGCCCAGGTGCGCCAGGCTCAGGCGCCCGGCCTGCTTGTCGAGCAGACGCAGCACCACCCGCTCGCCGTTGGCCGACGGCAGGGTGGACACGCGGATGTCCACCTCGCGCCCGGCGATGCGCAGCGAGATGCGCCCGTCCTGGGGGATGCGCTTCTCGGCGATGTCCAGGCGCGCCATGACCTTGATGCGCGACACCAGCAGCGCCGCCAGCTCGCGTCTCGGTTCCAGCACCTCGCGCAGCAGGCCGTCGACACGGAAGCGCACCACCAGGCGCTTCTCGAAGGTTTCCAGGTGGATGTCCGAGGCGTTCTCGCGGATTGCCTGGCCGAGAATGGCGTTGATCAGGCGAATGATCGGCGCGTCGTCCTCCTGCTCCAGCAGGTCCTCGGTTTCCGGCACCTGCTCGGCCAGGGCGGCCAGGTCCAGGCTGTCCCCCAGGTCCTCGGCCAGCTGCATGGAGTTGGCATCCTGCTGGTAGGTGCCGGCCAACAGGCGTTCGAATTCCTCGGCAGACAGCGGGCGCAACGGCAAGCGGCGACCGGCGAAGCGCCGGGCCTCGGCCAGGGCGAGCGGCTCGACACCGGGACGGAACCCCAGGCAAGCGGGCTGCGGATCCTCCAGCAGCAGCACCCCATGCCGGCGGGCATAACTGAACGGCAGCCGGCGCGGCGGCGAAGGTGCGGGCTGGGTCATCGGTCGGTCCCTCGACAGGCATGGCCTATAGGTTCTAGACGATTTTTCGCCGCCCGTTCGCGCACCGCCGTGCGACTCGCCCAAAGTTCGGCTTGTCGCTCTACGACGGCCGTCTATGCTCGATTCGCCACCCACGGACCCATAACAAGAACACGTGCAGGGAGCCTTTCTTGTCCCGATTCGGCAATGCGCACTGGTGGTCGCTGCAGGCCCCGCTTCTGCTCGCCATCGTCCTGCTGCTGGGCACCGCCGTTCATCTGGCCTGGCGCGGCAGCGCCTGGCTGAACCTGTTGCGCAGCGAGCCGGTGGTCGCACTGCCCCGCCCGCAGGCGCCGATCACCAGCGTCGCGCCGCCACAACTGGCCAACCTGTTCGGCCTGCCGCCGCGCGCCGCACCGGTGGCGCCGCCCGCCACCACCCTGCGCCTGACCCTGCATGGCAGCTTCGTGCATCCGGACCCGGCGCGCTCGAGCGCCATCATCCAGCGCGATGGCGGCCCGGCCCGGCGCCAGACGGTGAACAGCCAGCTGGAGCCGGGCGTGCGCCTGCATGCGGTCTACCCGGACCGGGTGGAAATCGACCGCAACGGAAAACTGGAAACCCTGCCCTTCCCCCGCCGCCGACAGGCGCTGGCCGGCAGCGGCGTCTCAGCCGTTCCCGCCTCGGCAGCGGCTGAGGCCCCGGCCGCCAGCAGCGAACAGCTGGCCATGCTGCAGGAAGAACGCTTCAGACAGCTGCGCGAACGCATGGCCACCCTGCGCCAGCGCATCCAGGGCAACACCGCCGAGGCTGATGTGCTTCCGCCTCCTACCGACTCCCCCACGCAAAGCGACTGACCGATGCCGCGCTCTCCCCTCGCCCTCCGCCTGGCCGGCCTGCTGCTGGCTTCGTTCCTTTCCCTGTCCGCCATGGCCCAGACAGCCGCCGTCGCGGATGGCCCGCCCGCCGAATACTGGACCATCAACCTCAAGGATGCCGACATCCGCGAGTTCATCGACCAGGTGGCGGAGATCACCGGGGAAACCTTCATCGTCGACCCACGCGTCAAGGGCCAGGTGAGCGTGGTCTCCCAGGCGCGTCTGTCGAGCCGGGAGGCCTACCAGCTGTTTCTCTCGGTCATGTCCACCCACGGCTTCACCGTCATCCCCCAGGGTGACCAGGCGCGCATCGTGCCCAACGCCGACGCCAAGGCCGAAGCCGGCGCGCCGGCGGCGCTGGCCGATCAGCTGGAGACCCGTCTGATCCAGGTGCAGCACAACGCCGCCAGCGAGCTGCTGCCGCTGATCCGCCCGCTGGTGCCGCAGTACGGCCACCTGGCGGCCGTGCCCAGCAGCAATGCGCTGATCATCAGCGACCGGCGCGCCAACATCGCCCGTCTGGAGGAGCTGATCCGCCAGCTGGATCAGAAGAACGAGAAAGACTACAGCGTGCTCAACCTGCGGCACGCCTGGGTGATGGACGCGGCGGAAACCCTCAACGCCGCCATCGCCCGGGGCCAGGCCGGCGGCGCCAACGGCACCCAGGTGATCGCCGACGGGCGAACCAACCGCCTGATCCTGCTGGGCCCGCCGGCCGCGCGCGCCAAGCTGGCCACCATGGCCCGGGCGCTGGACACGCCCAGCGTGCGTTCGGCCAACACCCGGGTGATTCGTCTGCGCCACAACGACGCCAAGACCCTGGCCGCCACCCTCGGCGAACTGGCGGCAGGCATGGCCAGCCCGGAAGGCGGCGGTGGCGCCGCCAGCCGCCCGAACAACATGCTGATCCGCGCCGACGAAAGCCTCAACGCACTGATCCTGCTGGCCGAACCGGAAACCGTGAACACCCTGGAGGACGTCGTGCGCCAGCTCGACGTGCCGCGCGCCCAGGTACTGGTGGAGGCGGCGATTGTCGAGGTGTCCGGCGATATCGCCGACGCCCTGGGCGTGCAGTGGGCCATCGATGCGCGCGGCAGCACCGGCGGGCTCGGCGGGGTGAACTTCGCCAATACCGGCCTGTCGGTCGGCTCCCTGCTGCAGAGCCTGCAGGATGAAAGCGTGCCGGAGAGCCTGCCGGACGGCGCCATCATCGGCCTGGGCACCGACAGTTTCGGCGCGCTGATCACCGCGCTGTCGTCGAACAGCAAGAGCAACCTGCTGTCCACGCCCAGCCTGCTGACCCTGGACAACCAGCGCGCGGAAATCCTCGTCGGCCAGAACGTGCCCTTCCAGACCGGTTCCTACACCACCGATGCCTCCGGGGCCGGTAATCCGTTCACCACCATCGAGCGGCAGGACATCGGCGTCACCCTCAAGGTCACCCCGCACATCAACGAAGGCGCCACCCTGCGCCTGGAGATCGAGCAGGAAATTTCCTCCATCGCACCCAGCGCCAGCCTGACTGCGCGGGCGGTCGACCTGATCACCAACAAGCGCGCCATCAAGAGCACCATCCTCGCCGAGGACGGCCAGGTGGTGGTGCTCGGCGGGTTGATCCAGGACGACGTGACGCGCAGCGAATCCAAGGTGCCGCTGCTCGGCGACATCCCGCTGCTCGGCCGCCTGTTCCGCTCCACCAAGGACACGCATGTCAAGCGCAACCTGATGGTGTTCCTGCGTCCCAGCGTGGTCCGCGATGCCGCCGGCCTGGCGGCGCTGTCAGGTCGCAAGTACGGCGACATCCGCGTGCTGGGCAACGACGGCCGCAACGCCGTGCTGCCGCCCAGCGAGCACCTCCTGTTCGATGGCCTGGGCGAGCGGCCGGTGGACCTGCGGCAGTAACCGCAAACCTCGCCAGGCCCGCTGGGCGCGGCTTCAGCCGCGATGCTCTTATGCGGGCCCAGGCCAGAAGCTCGCGACTGAAGTCGCTCCCACGGATCCGTGCAGCCGGCCAGGTTGGGGGGCTTCGCCTGGCTCCGCTGTCTGTAGGCGTGCTCCTGTGGGAGCCGCGCGACCGAAGTCGCTCCTACCAGTCCATGTAGCCAGCCGGCGCGTTTCACCCAAAAAGGCCGCCCATAAGAAAGCCCCGGCATTGCCGGGGCTTGTGGTACCGCCTGTTGCGTTACTTGTCTTCGTGACGCTGGTGCTTGAAGAACACACCGGTGTCGCCGAAGGCCGAGGCGATGAAGGGCGAAGCCAGCTCGATCTCGCCGATCTTCCGGGCACTGCTGCGACGCTCGTTGGCGTAGCGCTGGTTCAGCGACGGGAAGATGGAGGTCTTGATTTCGGTCGAGGTGGCGTAAACGTCATACACCTTGGTGCCTTCCTCGATGCTCAGCAGATCCTCGCGGAAATCGTGCGGCGTGCTGGCGAATCGCGACTTCACCTCGGCGCGCGGCACGAAGTAGATCTGCGTCGGCGCCTTGGGGCTGCTGACAGCGCTGCCGTCCTGCTTGACCTTGGCCATGTCGTCGACCCGCAGCAGGGTCGGCTTCAGGGTGACCGCCGAGAACAGGATCGTGGTGCCCAGGGTTTCGTTCGCCTCGGTCTGCACGAACTGCGAGAGCTCGTTGGCGAAGAAGTTGTAGTTGCCGCCCTGGCCGGACAGGGTGTACAGCGCCGAGACGTTCTTCGACGGCTGGCCATCCACGAAGGCTTTCCAGGCCAGGCCCGGCGCGAAGCCGCGATCGGCCGGATCGCCGGTAACGGAGAGGCGCAGCAGGCTATGGTCTGAACCGCTGGCGAACAGGCCGGTATAGCCGTTGTTGGCAGTCGGCACGAAACGCACCTTGGCCATCACCCCATGCGGGTGGATCGGTTTGGAGTAGCCAACCGGCGCGACGTCGCTATTTTTCTTCACCTTGTCCCAGAGGATGGAGCCGATCAGGCCGCCGACATCGACCGGCACCAGCGGGGGCAGTTCGCCGTCCTGGTACTGGGTACGCAGGGCGCCGTTGACCCAGAGGTTCTCCATCTTGTTGGCCGCCGGCCAGCTCTCGTAGTCCGCCGGGATGTTCAGGCCCCAGGGCTTGAACGCGTTCTCAACGCCCACCAGGCTGCTGTTGAGCTGGGGATTGTGGCGCTTCAGGACGTCCACCATGGTGGTGTGCTCGACCCAGTCGATACCTTCCTGGGTGTAGACCTCGGGGCGGTAGTCCTGGGTGTAGAAGCGGTCAGCCATCAGGCGGCGCGAGGCTGCGGAGATGAAGATCTGGAAGGCGGTTTCACCAAAGGCGAAGCCATCCGGGCGCACGGTTTCGGCCAGTTGGCCGACCAATGCATCGATCTGCTCGATATCGTTGTTGTACAGGCGTTTCAGGTTGGCCAGGGTTTCCGGATCCTTGGTCAGGTCCTCGAACTTGGTGATCGGATTCAGGCCAATCTGGCGGCGGAACTCGTTGTAGCGCGGCACGCCGCGCTCCCGGTCACGCAGCACATCGATGGTCGCCATGTCGACGTTGCCTACCAGCGGCAGGGACAGGTCGCGCAGGAAACCCGGGTAGTTGTTGAGGGTGAGCGAGCCGGGGTTGGTGATGCCGAAGGAGTACCAGAGGCGCTCCGGACGCTCGGCGGCCAGCAGGTTCTCAGCCTCGCGGTCGATGGCGTTCTGCAGCGGAATGGTGCGCGAAACCAGGTTCGAACCGATGTCATACACCTCGATGTTGTCGCGCATCAGCGGGTGCATGCGGTAAACCGCGACGAATTCCTCCGACAGGCTGAACGGCACGCCGTAGTTGTTGGTGGCGGCCGAGCCCACGATGCCGGTCAGAGCGTGGTCGATGGCGCTGTTGCCCACGCCGTCGGAAAGGTTCGGGTCAAAGCCTAGGATACGCGTGATGAAGGAGTCGGACTTGGCCAGGTCCTCACGCAGCTTGCGGACTTCCTCCTGGAAATCGCTACGCGGGCCGCCCTGGCCCAGCAGGCCCCACCAGTTGGAGTACATGGCGCGCTCGGTCACCGGGTTGGCGATCACCGCCGGCGTCCATTCCACGGTGTGGATCTTGGCCATCAGCGCGGAGTTGATCAGACGGGCCTTGTCGTACAGCCACTGGTCATCCTTGTCCGGGTAGCGGGCCTTCAGCCGGTCGGCGATGGCGTTGTGCTCCAGGGTGAACAGCTGGTGCAACATGCTCAGGCCCAGCCACCAGTTCTCGTTGAAGCCGGTGACCGGCTTGCCGCTGACGAACTCGCGGGGCAGGCGGTTGTTGGCATCGATCTTCAGCTTGCCATCCACGAAGGAACGGACCTTGTCACTGGCTTCCTTGCTGCTGCCGTAGAGTTGCGAACCGTCCCACCAGTGGGTGTTGTGGTTACGGAAGGTCTGCGGCAGGGCGGCTTCATCCGGGGTGCGGCTAGGGTCGGCCTGGGTACGGCGTACCGACATGGTGCCGGAGCCGAGCGGGTCGCCGGCCGGCAGCGGAATCTGAATCGGATCGGCTTCGGCGTTCGGGCCGTGGTCGAACCAGTCGTGGATCATGAACTGGATCCATGCAGCGGCGATGAAGTTGAGGCTGGGCGCGGGCTTGAACTCGTCGCGCGCCATCAGGACGTTACTGACCTCTCGCGGGTTGGGTGTCAGCAGCGTGTCGGTTTCGGCGTGTGCCGCGCTCAGGCCGACGTTACGGCTGAAGCGCATGTACACGGAACCTTCGGATGGGTTGGACAGGATGTTACAGGTGCCGTCCTCGGTACGTGCGATCTCGCTTCGCGGGTCGCAGGTGATATCGGCGTTGTGGCGCTCGTAGTTTTCTACGTCGATGAGGTTGTTTTCGAACAGCGCCTCGCGCTCCATCGCGAGCGTGATCAGGCCTGCGAAGATGCCTAGCGTTCCCAGCTTGGTGAGGGCTGGCCATGTTACCCAGACGGACATGCAGTATCTCCCTTGTTTTTATTGTGTGGTGCCGAGCGGTTCGGCGGCACCAGCTTAGGAAGGGAGGCCAGGGGCTGCCCCCCTCCCCAGGGAGGGGAAAGGGCGCATGGGCCTGCAGCTCGTCAGGAAACGGAGCGCGGCCGCGCACAGAGGATCGCCTCGGTGCGGTTGGCCACGTTGAGCTTCGCGTAGATGTTCTTCAGGTGCCACTTGGTGGTGGACAGGGCGATGCCGGTCCGCACGCTGATCTCGGTGTTGGAGAGTCCCTGCAGCAGGCAGTCGAAGATCTCCACTTCCTTGCCGGTGAGCAGGCCGGCCAGCCAGGGCCGCTGCGCCGGCGGCCGGGGGGCCAGGAACTCGCCGAACAGCTGCCGATAGCGTTCGGGGATGTCCAGCCCGGTCGCATCGAGCAGCCCGAACACCCCTTCGCCGAACCCCGGCGCCTCGTCGAACACCGAGCGGTTGATGGTGACCAGCCCGTACTCCTCGACCAGGCGCACTAGCGCACTCAACTGTTCGGCGTCGTCGTGCTGGCGCGCCAGCAGCGTCAGCAGGTTGGCCTCGACGATCAGCTGCCGCGCCCGCAGCTCGCCACGCCGCAGCGCTTCCAGCAGCACCCGCAGCACCCGCTCGGCGCGGCCGTGCTGGCCGCGCGCCTGGAGCCAGTACACCACGGCGAGCCCGCGGCGCTCCCAGCACTCGTCATGCTCGCGCACCCGCTCCCAGCTGCCCTCGGCCAGCGCCACGTCAAGCCGGTAGCGGCGCACCAGGCTTTCCAGCAGCGCCGTGCGCCCGGACAGCCAGGCCTGGCGTGCCTGCTCCTGGATCAACTGGCTGGAAAAACGCGTGTACTGCCCCAGTTGCAGCAGGCCCGCCAGTTGCTCCAGCAGACGGCTCGCCCGCTCGTGGGCCTGGCGGCGGAACAGTAGCCGCGACAGGGTGAGATAGACCGTGGCGATGGCCTCGGTCGCCGACGACGCGCTGACCCGCGCCAGCAGCTGTTCGCACAGCGGTTCGGCGGCCTCCAGGCGATTCTGCTCATACAGCGCCACCACCATGGCCGTGGCCCGGTTGACCCAGGCCGGCCGAGAGGGATCGGTGCGTTGGAAATCCGCACTGACCTCGCGGCGCACCTGGGCAACCCGACCGGCCTGGCGGTGGCAGAGGGCGATGACCAGATCGGCGTAGCTTTCCAGGAACGCCAGTCCGGCTTCGGCCAGCAGCTCCTTGCCCTGCACGGCGAAACGCAACGCGCGCGCCAGCCGGCCGCCGAGCAAATGGTGATAGGCGCCTATCACCAGGGCGCGGGCGCGGAGGGCCAACGGCTGTTCGGTGTCGGTCAGGCGTTCCCAGTTGGGCTCGGGCACGAAGTGGCAGTCCTGCTGGAACAGCTGCAGGTAGAAGGCCAGGCAGCGCAGGCTGGCCGGATCGGCGGACAGCGCGCACGCCTGGGCGAGGTGGTAGCTGGCCTGGTGGAAACGCCTCGACAGGGTCAGTGCCTCCACCAGGCACAGCAGCAGGCGCGGGTCGCCGCGCAGCCGCTCTTCGGGGAGCCGCCCCAGCCAGTGGATGATGGCGGCGAACTCGCCGCTGGCCAGCCAGGCCCCGCAACAGGTGCTCAGCACGGACTGGAACAGCGCGTCATCGGCGCTCTGCCAGGCATGCCTCACGGCCTGTTCATATTCGCCTCTGCGCAGGAAATGGGCCGCGGCGCGGCCATGCAGGTCGCCGACCCGTTCAGGCTGTTCGATAGCCAGGCGGCCGGCGAGAAAATCGCGCAGCAGCGCGTGATGGCGGTACCAGCCGGGCTCGGGCAGCGGCAGCAGGAACAGCTGACGTACCGCCAGGCGTTCCAACTGCCGGGCGGCACCCTGGGAGCCCAGCACGGCATCGCAGGCGGGGCCGTCGAAACGCTCGAACACCGCCGAGGTGATCAACAACTGGCGACAGCTGTCCGGGAGGCCGCGCAGCACTTCCTGGTCGAAGAACGCGGCGATACCCGCATGGCTGCCATCGAAGCGCGCCGGCACAGCATCGCCCTGCAGGGCACGCAGACGTAATGCCAACGCGACGCCGGTGGCCCAGCCCTCGGTGATTGCCAGCAGGCTGGCGAGCGCCTGCTCGTCCAGCCGGCTGCCGCCCAGCCGCTCATGCAGCTCGCACACCTCCTCTGCCGAGAAGCCCAGGTCGGCGGCGTCGACAAGCTGCACGCGGTTGGTCACCTGCAGGCGCACCAGGGGCAGATCCGGCCGCACCTGGCTGGCGATCAGCACCCGCACGTGGCTGGGCAGACGCTCCAGCAAGGCCGCCAGTCCGGCCAGGACGTCAGCGTCGCCGATGTGCTGAAAGTCGTCGAGGATCAGACACAGGGGCTCGGGACTACGCGCCAGGCGCACCGCCAGCCACTCCCCCAGTGCGGCCGGCGCCAAGCGCAGTACGCGCCCGATCATTCCGCCAACGGCCAAGCCCTCGACCTGTCGCTCCAGCGCTTCGAGCAGGCCGCGGAAGAAGCGCCGTGGCTCGTCGTCGCGCCGGGGAACGGGGTGGTAGATCTTGCGCACGTCGCCCGGGCCCTCGAGCCACTGCCGCAGCGCGGTGGTCTTGCCGGCGCCGGGCGGTGCCAGCATCAGGGTCAGCGGCACCCGCCTGCCCTGTTCCAGCAGCAGGACGAGACGCTCGCGGAATATCAATGGCGCGCTTCCTGCGGCCCCGTCATGGCGTTCCATGCAGACACTCCGAGGGACGCGCGCCGCCGCAAGCCGAAGCTACGGCGGCGCGGTCTTTCAGTCCGACTTGGCGGCGGCCAGCTCCTGTGTCACACCCCAGCCATCCAGCACGCCACCCAGCGGCTCGACCAGGTCCTCCAGCCCCTGCTCGAAATCGCCGATACCGGCGCGGGTGGCGAACATCACCTTGCTGACCTGCAAGTTCCAGGAACCATCGCTGCGCGCGCTGACCTGGGCATTGAGGGACTCTCCCCGAAAGTTGCGCGCCGCGCGGCGTGCCCCGTCCTCGTCGGGAAAGATGGCGTAGAACTCGATGGGATGGACGCGCGCGAAGTCGAACCCGCTTTCCTTCATGCGACGCAGAACCGTATTGCTGACATCTTCGTGCAAGGTCTTGCCCATGACTGAACGCTCCTCTCGATCGATCGTCTGTCGCACCGCAGAGGCCCATACGTGACAGGCTCGCACCTCGCCCGGCTACCAGACCGGGCAGGTGCCGGCGGGCTCTGTGCCAACGGCTTTGGAGAAGCAGACCGAAGCCGTCCATTGATCCTAGCCGTCCAGGCCGGCCTGCGCGCGGCCTTCCATCTTTTCACGGGCGTGCAACAACCGCTCGGCGGCGTCCAGGCGCAGACGCTCGCGTTCGTCGAAGCGCTCCTCGATCAACCGCTGCAACGCGGCCTCGCGCTCCGCGCCGCTCAGTCCGGGGTGCGCTTCGAGGCGTTGCTTCTCGGTCAGGTAGTCCTTCAGGCGCTGGCGCCATTGCTGTCGCTGGGCATCCAGCACTTCCAGGCGTGCGGTGGCCTCGGCGCCCACCAGTTGCTGGCGAAGCTGGCGAACCTGGGCAGGCGTGGCGTCAGGCCCGAGCCGTTCGGTCTGCACGCGCAACTCCTGCTGCAACTGCGGCAGCACATGCGCATGCAGCGCCTCGGGCAGTCCGGCGCGCAGCCGGTCGATGGCCTGCGCCTTGCCCGCATCGTCCAGATCGGGGTTCTGGCGAATGGCCAGGCGCTCCAGGCTGAAGCGATTGAAACCTTCCTCGCGGGCGAAGAACGCCTGGTGTGCCTCGGCACTGAACACCCGGGCGCGCAGGGCCTGTACGGCAGCCTCGCGGCTGCGCAGACCATCCAGCGTGGCCAGCTGCGGCAGCTCCTGTTCCAGCTGGGCCAGTTGCTGCTTGTAGTCCAGGTACTGTTCGAGCAGCGCCTGTGCCTGGTTGCGGGCGGGTGCTGCCAGGCTGGCGTCGATGTAGTCACGCAGGCGTTCGAGGGTGCGCTCCAGCGGCTCCTCGCCGATGGCGGCCAGGAAGTAGTCGAACAGGTGGCGAACCTCCTGGGTAACGATCAGATTGCCCGCCGCATCCACCTCGAAGCCGCCATCCACCTCGGTGCCGCGAAAGGACGGCGGCAGGCTGGCAAGCAGCGCCTCGGCAGTGCGCGATGGCGCTGAAGCCGGATCCGGCGGCGACGCCACGGGGGCCGACACCCGCGGCTCAGCCCATTCCAGGCGCGGCGATGGCGCCGGCGTTGCGGACGAACGCCCGAGATAATGGAAGCCGGCATAGCTGACCAGAACAGCCAGCGGCACGACTATCAGCACACGCTTCATAAGCACCTTCCCTGGTTGTGGCGAGCGGCGAGTCCGGGCCTTGCAAGCCCTCAGCCTGAGGCGATTGGCATGCTGGCTGAAGACGGTCAACGAATCGGTATCTCCTTCGCGAAGCGAAGGGGCCGTCCCCGGCCCCTCCGGGGGTCAGAGGCCGTCGTTCTTCAGACGGTTGGCATGCTGGCGGTAGACGGTGACCGGATCGGTCTCGAACAGGCTGGTGAGGCCGAAGAACTGGTTGACCTCGTCCAGGTGGTTCATCCGGTAGTTGTCGCGAATCACCTTGCCCAGGTGCGAGCTGCAGCGCCCGACCATACCGTCGTTGGCCTCGCCGCCGATGAAGGTCAGTGACGCCACGCCCATCATCCCGTCGCTGGGATCCAGCGGATTGGTCAGCGGGCTGGTGCCACTCCAGGAGTAGTAGTTCACGCCATTGACCTTGTAGGCGCCCTCGCCGCATTTCCTGAGGGGCATGCCCTGCGGGAACTTGGCGTTGAAGCGCGCGGCGCCTTCGCTGTGCAGCGACTCCAGCGAGCCCAAGGAGTCCTGCGGGTTGGTGCTGGGGCTACCGGAGAGGAAATGGATCATCTTGCCGATCTGGTTGACCAGCTCGGAAACGATGGTCTGGGTCAGCGAGCCGTCCGGGAACAGCTTGAGGAAGTCGGCGAGGTCCGAACCGGTGTGCGGTGCGCCGACGCTGGTGGCGGAGGCGATCAGATCCGGGCGCATGGCCGCCACGTAGCGCACGGTGGGGCCGCCGTGGCTGTGGCCGATCAGGTTGACCTTGGGCTTGCCGCTCAGGGCGACGATGTCCTCGACCTGCTCGATCAGTTCCTCGCCGCGCACTTCGGAGGTGTTCAGCTGGCTCACCTCGGTGGTGTAGACGCTGGCGCCGCCACTGCGCAACGCACCGGGAATGCCGTACCAGTAGTCGATGCCAAGCATGCTGTCCCAGCCGAGCATGCCGTGGGACAGCACGATGGGGTAACGGGTCTTGGTGTAGTCGGATGTTCCAAACAGTCTGTCGAGCAGTGAAGCGTGGGCGGCGCCTGTGGTCAGACAGGCCCCCAGGCCCAGGGCCAGCAGGGTGGTGGTCTTCTTCATGGCAATCTCGCAGCAGTTGATGTGAGGCGCAGCGTGCAATGGCCTCCCCGCAACGGGGCTGTACACATCAGCCGTGGGGAGATGGCAGGTTCCATGCCAGTCATCGTGCCTTTCGGCCGAACGCTCTGGCATCCGGGATACCCCCCCGGCAGCCGACCCACCCAAGGATTGGCCTGTTACAACGGGGAACGCATGCCGGGCCGCGAGAGGCTCCGGCGGGCGTAACGTTTGCGACGGCGCCGCCGCAGCGCCTGGCACGAGCCCAACGAAGGTAGGGGCATGGCACGACACCGCTCGTTACGAAACCAGGCCTCATTGCGAACGGCGCATCGGTAACCGGCGGCCAGGCAGGCTACCGTGTTCTCACTCACGTTCCTGGAGCTTCTGCATGACTGCCTACGTCGACCTGCCCCGTCCGCCCGGCACCGCACAACGCTTGCTGACCCGCGTCCTGCGCACCAGCCTGCGCCTGCTGTTCCGTGGCCTGATCCGTCCGGGCATGCCCATCGCCGGGCAACGCGCGGTGCTGCGCGCACTGACCAGCCTCACGCTACCGGCGCGCGGCGTGACCCGCACTGCGGGCCATCTGGGCGGCATTCCCTGCGAGTGGCATCGCCCGGCGCAGGACAACGGCCAGGTCTGGCTGTACCTGCATGGCGGCGGCTATCTGCTGGGCTCGCCGGCCACCCACCGCGCCCTGTGCGGCGCCCTGGCCCGGCAGTGCGGCCTGAGCGTCTGCGCCATCGAGTACCGCCTGGCCCCGGAGTCCCGCTATCCCGCCCAGCTGATCGACGTCCTGGCCGCCTACCAGGCGCTGCAGGACCTGGGCTATCGGCCGGAGCAGATCATCCTCGGCGGCGACTCGGCCGGCGGGCATCTGTCGCTGACCACCGCCCTGGAACTGAAGGAACGCGGCCAGCCGCTGCCCCGCGCGCTGGTGTGTTTCTCGCCAGTCACCGACCTCAGCTTCGAGCAGCTCCATCGGCCGCCGGCCGGCGACCCGATGATCAGCCTGCCGTGGATCGAACAGGCCCGCGCACTGACCGCCCAGCCCGGCAGCGATCCGCACAAGCCCTCGCTGTCGCCGGTGTTCGCCGACCTCAGCGGCCTGCCGCCGCTGCTGCTGCAGGTGGGCGAGGACGAGGTGCTGCTCAACGACAGCCTGCGCCTGGCCGAACGCGCCCAGGGCGCCGGCGTGGCGGTGCGCCTGGAGCGCTATCCCGGCTGCTGGCACGTGTTCCAGGCCCATGTCGGCGTACTGGACGTCGCCGACCTGGCGGTGCAGCGGGTAGCGGAGTTCCTGGCCAACCCGTAGGGTGGACAACGTTTTCCTTGTCCACCGCCGGCGGCCAGGAAAGCGCTGACCCATAACAACAAGAAAGGACCGCCAACATGCACAACATCCTCATCACCGGCGCGGCGTCGGGTATCGGCGCCGCCACCGCGCGGCTGTTTCACCGCCAGGGCTGGAGCGTGGGCCTGCTGGATATCGACCGGGGCGCGCTGACCGCGCTGGCCGAGGAGCTGGGCGGCGCCTGGCACCAGGTGCTGGACGTCACCGACGCCGACGCGGTGCGCGAAGCCCTGGAAGCGTTCTGCACCCAGCATGACGGCCAGTTGCGCCTGCTGTTCAACGGCGCCGGCATCCTGCGCTGCGGGCCGTTCGCCGAGCTGGCCCTGGAGGAGCACGTGCGCACCCTGAATATCAACGTGCTCGGCCTGCTCAACCTGTGCCATGCCGCCTTCCCCTACCTGAAGCGCACCGCCAACGCCCAGGTGATCAACATGAGCTCGGCCTCGGCGCAATACGGCGTGCCGAGCATGGCCAGCTACTCGGCCAGCAAGTTCGCGGTGCGCGGGCTGACCGAGGCGCTGGAGCTGGAATGGCGCGAGCACGGCATTCGCGTCGGCGACCTGATGCCGCTGTTCGTGGCCACGCCGATGGTCGCCAGCCAGCGCTTCACCCCGCCGGTGATGCGGCGCCTGAGCGTGAAGCTGAATGCCGAGCAGATTGCCCAGGCCGCCTGGCAACAGGCCCATGGACCGACCGTGCACCGCCCGGTGGGCTGGCAGTTCCGCCTGCTGTACCTGAGCGGCCAACTGGCCCCGGCCTGGATGAATCGCCTGGTGATGGGCTGGCTGAGCCGGGCCTGAAGCGGGCAACCCAGGGCAGCGTGCGCAACGGCGGTCAGCGTTTTTCCTGGCCGCCGAGGCGGTGTCCACAGAGCAGCCGCAACTGCACCGACGGGACCTGCAATTGAATGGAATGTACCCGCGCGGAATAGTCTTCTGGCTCATGGAAGTTGCGTTCTGAATAAGATTGGAAACTCCAAAATCTTCTCCAAGCCGCAACTACCGCGCACGACCTCTTCGAAGACAAAAAACCCACCTGAACCCGCCCATCCCTCTCGCCAGATTCACTCCCGAACGCCGCGCAAGTTGCTCCGCCCACGAAATTTTCTGAACTTTTTCGATTTTCCCGAAGCCCCCGTGATACCTGGCCTCCAGGGGGAGTATGCAAGCCAGAACCGCGCCAGGCGCGGCTTCCAAGGGTTGACCAGCCCCCCAACCCTTCTGTTAAGGTTTCGCAGCTCGATCGGATCGAGGTCCATTCACACTGTTTGCACAGGGTGAAATATTCAGCCCCAAGCGAGCGGACCCTGATCGCGAGAATAGAGCGTCAAGTTATTCAAGAATTAATGACGCCTGACGTTTTCATTTCGTTCTGCCCCACTCGAAGAACATTCGAATATGGCAAGAAACATTGAAACCGCACACTTCGAGGGGACTGGCACAGTTGCGCAACGTGGCCGCACGTTCTGCATCCGCCGTGTCTTGTTGTCGCGCACTCGTCTTGCCAGCCCCATTCATCATGCCCTCGCCAGCGGGCCGGCCGTGTGTCGTGTCCCGGCGACCATCCATGGCCGCGCGCCAGGCCTTGGATGAAGGGAGATAGCCAAAGGAGCCTTTCCATGTCGCATGGAAAAATCGTCGTCGAACATCTGTTCAAGGTGTTCGGCCCCGACCCAAAGCAGGCCATCCGCCTCCTCGAACAGGGCCATGACAAGGACCGCATCCTGGCCGACACCGGCAACGTGATCGGCGTCTGCGACGTCTCGTTCAGTGTCCAGGAAGGCGAGATCTTCGTGCTCATGGGCCTCTCCGGCTCAGGCAAGTCCACCCTGATCCGCCTCATCAACCGCCTGGTCGAACCCAGCGCCGGCGCCGTGTTCATCGACGGCCGGGACATCGCCACCCTGCCCGAGGCGCAACTGATCGAACTGCGCCGCCGCGACATGAGCATGGTGTTCCAGTCCTTCGCGCTGATGCCCGGGCGCAGCGTGCTGGACAACGCCGCCTTCGGCCTGGAAGTCGCCGGCGAGCCCCGCGCCGAGCGCGAAGCCCGCGCCATGGCGGTGCTCGAACAGGTCGGCCTGGCCCCCTTCGCCGACAAGTTCCCTCACGAGCTGTCCGGCGGCATGCAGCAGCGGGTCGGCCTGGCCCGCGCGCTGGCCGTGGACCCCTCGCTGATCATCATGGACGAGGCCTTCTCCGCCCTCGACCCGCTCAAGCGCCGCGAAATGCAGGACGTGCTGCTGGAACTGCAACGCCAGCACCGGCGCACCATCCTGTTCGTCTCCCACGACATCGAAGAAGCCCTGCGCATCGGCACGCGCATCGGGATCATGGAAGGCGGCCGGCTGATCCAGGTCGGCACGCCCCAGGAGCTGATCGACAACCCGGTCAACGACTATGTGCGGAACTTCTTCGATGCCGTGGATACCAGCCGCTACCTGACCGCCGGCCAGCTGACCAGCGATGACGTGCCGATGTTCGTGCACAACGGCAAGGCGCCCCGGGCGTCCACCGTGTGCCGTACCCTGGAGGAGCAGAACAAGGCGTTCGGCATCGTCATCGACGAGGACAATACCCTGCGTGGGGTGATCAGCCGTGAACAGGCCGCGCAGTTGGTCCAGGAAGACCAGGGCGCGCGCGTGCACAGCGAATCGCTGGAAAGTGTCGATCCCATGCCCGCCGACGCCTCGCTGGAACAGGTGATCGAGCGCCTGGTGGAAAGCCCCGGCCCGGTGCCAGTGGTCGATGAAGATGGCAACTACTGCGGCGCCATCAGCAAGACCGCCGTGCTCACCCAGTTGAAGGGGGGCCAGGCATGAGCGACAAGACCCTCGACCTCGGCAGCTGGATCAACGACGGCGTGCAGAACCTGCTGGACAACCATGGTGGCGCCTTCGACAGCGCCGGTCAGGTGGTCAGCGGCTTTTCCGAAGGCATCGAAGCGCTGCTGATGCTGCCCCCGGCCTGGCTGCTGATCGCACTGTTCGTAGCACTGGGCCTGTGGCGCATCGGCGTGCGCTTCGCGCTGTTCACCGCCGTGGCCTTCGCTCTGATCCTGCTGACCGGCTTCTGGGAGCAGACCCTGGTCACCCTCGGCCTGACCTTCTCGGCCACGCTGATCAGCCTGCTGCTGGGCGTGCCGCTTGGCATCTGGGCGGCGCGCAGCGACCGCGTGGCCGCCATCATCCGCCCGGTGCTGGACTTCATGCAGACCATGCCGGCGTTCGTCTACCTGATTCCCGCCGCCATGCTGTTCGGCCTGGGCCGCGTGCCGGGCATCCTCGCCACGGTGATCTTCGCCATGCCGCCGGCGGTGCGCCTGACCAACCTGGGCATCCGCCAGGTCAACCGCGAGCTGGTGGAGGCCGGCCAGGCATTCGGCTGCAACCGTCGCCAACTGCTGTTCAAGGTGCAGCTGCCCAACGCGCTGCCGTCGATCATGGCCGGGGTCAACCAGACCATCATGATGGCGCTGTCGATGGTGATCATCGCCTCGATGGTCGGCGCCGGCGGCCTGGGCAACGACGTGCTGGCCAGCATCCAGCGCCTGGACATCGGCCTGGGCTTCGAAAGCGGCATGGCCGTGGTGCTGCTGGCGATCATTCTCGACCGCATCACCGAAAGCTTCGGCACCCCACGTCCGGCGCGCGGCGCGTTGCGCGCCTGGTTCGATCGCCTGTTCACCTCCCGCTCCACGACACAGGAACCGTCATGAACAACCGCCTCACCCTGAGCGGCGCCGCCCTGCTGTGCGCCGCCCTCGCCCAGCCCGCCCTGGCCGCCGAGCCGGCCAGCTGCCAGCCGGTGCGCTTCGCCGAAATCGGCTGGGCCGACATCGCCGCCACCACCGGCGTGGCCATGACCCTCAGTGAAGGGCTGGGCTACCAGCCCCGCAAGGTGATGGCCTCGGTACCGATCGCCTTCACCGGCGTGAAGAACGGCCAGATCGACGCCTTCCTCGGCTACTGGGCGCCGTCCATGGACAGTATCGTGGAGCCGTTCCTGAAGAACGACGGCATCAAGGTACTGCCCACCCCCAACCTGGACGGCGCCAAGTACACCCTGGCGGTGCCCACCTACGCCGCCGAGGCCGGCCTGAAGAGCTTCCAGGACATCGCCCGCTTCAAGGACGCGCTGGGCGGCCGCCTTTACGGCATCGAGCCGGGCAACGACGGCAACCTGCTGATCCAGCAGATGATCGACAACGACCAGTACGGCCTGGGCGGCTTCCGCATGGTGGAATCCAGCGAGGCCGGCATGCTGGTGCAGGTTCAGCGCGCCATTCGCCAGAAGAAGCCGGTGGTGTTCCTCGGCTGGGCGCCGCACCCGATGAACACCCAGTTCGACATCACCTACCTGGATGGCGGCGACGACGTGTTCGGTCCGGACCATGGCGCCGCCAAGGTGTTCACCGTGGTGCCGCCGGACTACGAGACGCGCTGCCCGAACATGGGCCGACTGCTCAACAACCTGCAATTCAGCGTCGAGATCGAAAGCCAGCTGATGGAGAAGGTGCTGGACAAGCAGGACCCGCAGGTGGTCGCCCGCACCTGGCTGAAGGCCAACCCGGCCATCCTCGAGCGCTGGCTCGACGGCGTCACCACCTTCACCGGCGAGGACGGCCTGAGCGCCGTGCGCCGGCACATCGGCCTGTAAGGCTGTCGACAAGGAGACTTCCCATGCTCAAGAAAATCCTCTGCACCGCCGCCCTGGCCCTCGGCCTGACCGCCGGCGCGCACGCCGCCGACAAGCCCACCCTGACCTTCGGCTACGTCAACGGCTGGGACGACAGCGTCGCCACCAGCCACGTGGCGGCCGAGATCCTGCGCAGCAAGCTCGGCTATCCGGTGGAACTCAAGGCGGTGGAAGCCGCCATCATGTGGCAGGGCGTGGCGCGCGGCGACCTGGACGCCACCCTCTCCGCCTGGCTGCCGGCCACCCACGGCGAGTACTACGCGCGCCTGAAGGACAAGGTGGAGCTGCTGGGCGTCAACTACAGCGGCGCACGCATCGGCCTGCTGGTGCCCACCTATATGAATGTGCAGTCCATCGCTGACCTGAACAGCATCAGGAAGGACCTGCGCGGCCAGGTCACCGGCATCGACGCCGGCGCCGGCGTGATGCGTCGCACCGAGGACGCCATCAAGGCCTACGACCTGGACCTCAACCTAATGGCCAGCTCCGGCCCGGCGATGACCGTGGCCCTGGCGCGCGCCGTACAGGCCAACAAGCCCATCGTGGTCACCGGCTGGATTCCGCACTGGATGACCGCCAAGTGGGAGCTGCGCTTCCTGGACGACCCGAAGAAGGTGTTCGGCGATGCCGAGCAGGTGCACAACGCGGTCAATCCCGGCCTGCACGCCAAGGCCCCCGAGGCGGCCGCGTTCCTGAAGAAGTTCGCCTGGCAGGACAAGGAAATCGGCGCGGTGATGCTAGCCATCCGCGACGGCGCCAAGCCCGCCGATGCCGCCCGCGCCTGGGTGGAGCAGAACCCGGAGCGCGTGGCGCAGTGGTTGTGATGACTCAAGGAGCCCCCATGCCCCGCTTCGGCGAACAACTGCTTTACATCGCCGGCCGCCCGGTCGCGGCGACCTCCGGCACCCTCTTCGAATCCATCAACCCGGCCAACGGCGAAATCCTGGCCCGGGTGCACAGCGCCGGCCGCGACGACGTCGAGCAGGCCGTAACCAGCGCCCGCCAGGGCCAGCAGATCTGGGCGGCCATGGGCCCCTTCGAGCGCGCCCGCATCCTGCGTCGGGCCGTGGACATCCTGCGCGAGCGCAACGATGAACTGGCGCTGCTGGAAACCCTCGACACCGGCAAGCCGCTGTCGGAAACCCGGAGCGTGGACATCGTCACCGGTGCCGACGTGCTGGAGTACTACGCTGGGCTGATCCCGGCCATCGAAGGCGAACAGATCCCGCTGCGCGACACGGCCTTCGCCTACACCCGCCGCGAGCCGCTGGGCGTGGTGGCCGGCATCGGCGCCTGGAACTACCCGATCCAGATCGCCCTGTGGAAGTCCGCCCCGGCCCTGGCCGCCGGCAACGCGATGATCTTCAAACCCAGCGAAGTCACCCCGCTTTCCGCCCTGAAGCTGGCCGAGATCTACACCGAGGCCGGCCTGCCCGACGGCGTGTTCAACGTGCTCAACGGCAGCGGCGCCGAGGTCGGCCAGTGGCTGGTGGAGCACCCGGGCATCGCCAAGGTGTCCTTCACCGGCGGCACCGTCACCGGTCGCAAGGTGGCGGCCAGCGCCGGCGCCACGCTCAAGGAAACGACCCTGGAGCTGGGCGGCAAGTCGCCGCTGATCGTCTGCACCGACGCCGACCTGGACCGCGCCGCCGACATCGCCATCGCCGCCAACTTCTTCAGCAGCGGCCAGGTGTGCACCAACGGCACCCGGGTGTTCGTGCCGAGCGAGCTGCAGGGCGCGTTCGAGGAAAAGCTGCTGGAGCGCACCCTGCGCATCCAGCCCGGCGACCCGCTGGACCCGGCCACCCGCTTCGGCCCGCTGGTCAGCTTCGCCCACATGGAGCGCGTGCTGGAGCACATCAACAGCGGCGTGAACGAGGGCGCGCGCGTGCTGGTCGGTGGCGGCCGGGTGCGTGAAGGCGCCTTCGCCGAGGGCGCCTACGTGGCGCCGACCATCTTCAGCGCCTGCCGCGACGACATGCGCATCGTGCGCGAGGAGATCTTCGGCCCGGTGATGTGCGTGCTCGGCTACAACGATGAAGAAGAGGTCATCCGCCGCGCCAACGCCACCGACTACGGCCTGGCCGCCGGCGTGGTGACCCCCGACCTGGCCCGCGCGCACCGGCTGATCCACCGCCTGGAAGCTGGCATCTGCTGGATCAATACCTGGGGCGAGTCCCCGGCGCAGATGCCGGTGGGCGGCTACAAGCACTCCGGCATCGGCCGCGAGAACGGCCTGGCCGCGCTGGCCCATTACACGCGCATCAAGTCGGTGCAGGTGGAGCTGGGCGAGTTCGTGTCGCCGTTCGACTGAACCCGTGGCCGCGAGCGTTGCGGTGTAGGGCGGACAACGTTGTGCGGCCTCGGTCGGACGCCATCGGCGGACAGAAGAGCGCTGTCCGCCCTACACCCGAAAAGCATCGCGGCTAAAGCCCCTCCTACAGGGTCCGGGCAAGTCCAAGGCCCGAGCAAGCCCAAGGCCATGCAAGCCCGGGGCCCGTGCAAGCCGCCCGGGCGGCCGGAAAAGCGCCGACCGCCAGGCCCGCGCAATCACTTCACCGTAGGTGGCCGTCAATGCCATGGCCACCGTCTCGAGGAAAGGCAGTTCCCATGGAATTCGACTACATCATCATCGGCGCCGGTTCGGCCGGTAACGTGCTGGCCACGCGCCTGACCGAGGACCCCGAGGTCAGCGTGCTGCTGCTGGAAGCCGGCGGCCCGGACCATCGCCTGGACTTCCGCACCCAGATGCCCGCCGCCCTCGCCTACCCGCTGCAGGGCCGGCGCTACAACTGGGCCTACGAGACCGACCCGGAGCCGCACATGAACCACCGCCGCATGGAATGCGGACGCGGCAAGGGCCTGGGCGGTTCCTCGCTGATCAACGGCATGTGCTACATCCGCGGCAACGCCCTGGACTTCGACCACTGGGCCCAGGAACCCGGCCTGGAAGACTGGAGCTACCTCGACTGCCTGCCCTACTTCCGCAAGGCGGAGACCCGCGACAGCGGCGCCAACGACTACCACGGCGACAGCGGCCCGGTGTCGGTGTGCACGCCCAAGGCCGGTAACAACCCGCTGTTCCATGCCATGGTCGAAGCCGGCGAGCAGGCCGGCTACGCGCGCACCGACGACCTCAACGGCTACCGCCAGGAAGGCTTCGGGCCGATGGACCGCACCGTGACGCCCAACGGCCGGCGCGCCAGCACCGCGCGCGGCTACCTGGACCAGGCTCGCCAGCGGCCGAACCTGACCATCCGCACCCACGCCCTCACCGAGCGCATCCTGTTCGACGGCCTGCGCGCCAGCGGCGTGGCCTACCTGCGCGGCAATTCCAGCCAGCCGGAACAGGCCCGCGCCCGCCGCGAGGTGCTGCTGTGCGCCGGGGCCATCGCCTCGCCGCAGATCCTGCAGCGTTCCGGCGTCGGCCCGGCGCCGCTGCTGCGCGACCTGGACGTGCCGCTGGTGCTCGACCTGCCCGGCGTCGGCGAGAACCTGCAGGACCACCTGGAGATGTACCTGCAGTACGCCTGCAAGCAGCCGGTGTCGCTGTACCCTGCGCTGCAGTGGTGGAACCAGCCGGCCATCGGCGCCCAGTGGCTGTTCGCCGGCAGCGGCATCGGCGCCAGCAACCAGTTCGAGGCGGGCGGTTTCATCCGCACCGACGAATCCTTCGCCTGGCCGAACATCCAGTTCCACTTCCTGCCGGTGGCCATCAACTACAACGGCAGCAACGCGGTGAAGGAACACGGCTTCCAGGCCCACGTCGGCTCCATGCGTTCGCCGAGCCGCGGCCGGGTAAGCGCCCGGTCCCGCGACCCGCGCCAGCATCCGAGCATCCTGTTCAACTACATGAGCCACGCCCAGGACTGGGAGGAATTCCGCGCGGCGATCCGCATCACCCGCGAGATCATGGCCCAGCCGGCCCTCGACCCCTACCGGGGCCGCGAGCTGAGCCCCGGCGTGGACCTGAAGAGCGACCGGGAGCTGGACGACTTCGTGCGCGACCGGGCGGAAACCGCCTTCCACCCCTGCGGCACCTGCCGCATGGGCAGCGACGCGCTGGCGGTGACCGACGGCCAGGGCCGCGTGCACGGCCTGTCCGGGCTGCGCGTGGTGGACGCCTCGCTGATGCCGCGCATCATCACCGGCAACCTGAACGCCACCACCATCATGCTGGCTGAGAAGATCTCCGACCGCATCCGTGGCCGCGAACCGCTGCCGCGCAGCAGCGCCGCGTACTACGTGGCCGGGGATGCCCCGGCGCGGCGCTTGTAGGGAGGACAACGTCGTTCCGGGCGATATGCACTTCGGCGGCCGGAAAAGCACCGACCGCCTTCACAGAAGGTAGGGCGGACAACGCTTTACCTGTCCGCCGCTGCGCGCCGGGCCGGGGGCTGGAGTGGCGGACAAGAACGACGTTGTCCGCCCTACGCTGGCTTCGGCGGCCGAACGCGCCGCGCACGTCCTACGCCGGGCCTTTAGCTTGGCGGATCAGGGTGTCGCTCAGCGCCAGCGCGGCCTTGGAAAGCTGGTGGCCGGCCAGGTGCAGCAGGCCGATGCGGCGGGTGACCTGCGGTTCATCGAGCGGCAGGCAGCGCGCGCCCAGTTCCTCCATCTGCTCCCGGCACAGGCTCGGCACCGCGCTCACGCCGAGGCCTTCGGCGACCATGCGCCCGACCGTGACCAGTTGATGGCTCTCAAACGCCACCGGCAGCTTGCCGTGGCGGGCGATGATGCTGTCCTCGAGCAGCAGGCGCACCGCCGAGGGCCGCTGCAGGGTGATGAACGGCTCGCCGAGCAACTGCGCCCAGCTCAGCCGCTTCAGCCCGGCCAGCGGGCTGTGCGCCGGCACCATGGCGACAAAGCGGTCGTCATATAACGGTGTGAACTGCAGGCCATCGAGGGTGGCCGGTTCGAAGGCGATGCCCAGTTCCACGCGACGGTCGCGCACCATCTCCAGCACCTGTTCGTTGATCACGTCGTGCACCGTCACCCCGACCCGTGGATGGGCGGCGCGAAACGCCTTGAGCGCGGCCGGCAGGCGGTTGCCGGCGAACGACGGCATGGCCGCCAGCGCCACGCGGCCGAGCTGCAGGGTGAAATGCTGGCGCAGCAGATCCTCGGCGTTGTCCCAATCAGCCAGCAGGCGCGTGGCGATGGGCAGCAGGGTCTCGCCCTCCGGGGTGAGTGCCACACTCCGGGTGGTACGCACCAGCAGCTGGCCGCCCAGCGACTGCTCCAGGTTCTTGATCGCCAGGCTCAGCGCCGGTTGCGACAGGTGCAGGCGTTCGCAGGCCTGGGCGAAGCTCAGGGTCTGCGCCACGGCGAGGAAGGCGCGCAGCTGCTTGACGGTCATTGTTTTGTTTTCCTGATCAATGGCGAGGAAAAACAAACTTAACAAATAACACCCCAGCACCGAAGCTTGGGCGCACGCTTGGCAGCGCCCCTGCCCTCCCAACAACAACAAGAGGCACCCAAGAATGAGTGGACTCGACAAGCGCGTAGGCAGCTATGCGGAAGCCCTCGATGGCCTGCAGGACGGCATGACCGTGCTGGCCGGCGGCTTCGGTCTGTGTGGCATTCCCGAGAATCTGATCGCCGAGATCCGCCGCCGCGGCGTGCGCGACCTCACCGTGGTCTCCAACAACTGCGGCGTGGACGGCTTCGGCCTCGGCGTGCTGCTGGAAGACCGGCAGATCCGCAAGATGATCGCTTCCTACGTCGGCGAGAACGCCCTGTTCGAGCAGCAACTGCTCAGCGGCGAACTGGAAGTGGAACTCACCCCGCAAGGCACCCTGGCCGAAAAACTGCGCGCCGGCGGCGCCGGCATTCCCGCGTTCTTCACCGCCACCGGCTACGGCACCCCGGTCGCCGAGGGCAAGGAAGTGCGCGAGTTCGACGGCCGTCACTACATCCTCGAACGCGCCATCAAGGGCGACTTCGCCATCGTCAAGGGCTGGAAGGCCGACCACTACGGCAACGTGATCTACCGCCACACCGCGCAGAACTTCAACCCGCTGGCCGCCATGGCCGGACGCATCACCGTGGTGGAAGTGGAAGAGATCGTCGAACCCGGCGAGCTGGACCCGGCGCAGATCCACACCCCCGGCATCTACGTGGACCGCCTGATCCAGGGCACCTTCGAAAAACGCATCGAAAAACGCACGCTGCGCGGCTGAGAGGAGAAATCGCCATGGCACTGACCCGCGAACAGATGGCCCAGCGTGTGGCGCGCGAACTGCGCGACGGCTACTACGTGAACCTCGGCATCGGCATCCCCACCCTGGTGGCCAACTACGTGCCCGAAGGCATGCAGGTGCTGCTGCAGTCGGAGAACGGCCTGCTCGGCATGGGGCCCTTCCCCACCGAGGCCGAGCTGGACGCCGACATGATCAACGCCGGCAAGCAGACGGTCACCGCGCTGCCCGGCGCGGCGATCTTCGACTCCGCCGACTCCTTCGCCATGATCCGTGGCGGCCATGTGGACCTGACCGTGCTCGGCGCCTTCGAGGTCGACGTGCAGGGCAACATCGCCTCCTGGATGATCCCCGGCAAGCTGGTCAAGGGCATGGGCGGCGCCATGGACCTGGTGGCCGGCGCCGAGAACATCATCGTGGTGATGACCCACGCCTCCAAGGACGGCGAGTCCAAGCTGCTGGAACGCTGCAGCCTGCCGTTGACCGGCGCCGGCTGCATCCGCACCGTGCTCACCGACCTGGCCTGGCTGGAAATCGACAACGGCGCCTTCATCCTGCGCGAGCGCGCGCCGGGAGTGAGCATCGAGGAAATCGTCGCCAAGACCGCCGGTAAACTGATCGTGCCGGACCAGGTCCCGGAAATGCAGTTCTGAACCCTCCCCGGGGCCCGTTTCGGCGCCCCGGACGCATGTCAGGAGTTCCCATGCAAGACGTTGTCATTGTCGCCGCCACCCGTACCGCCATCGGCACCTTCCAGGGCAGCCTCGCCGAGATTCCCGCCCCGGAGCTTGGCGCCCTCGTCATCCGCCGTCTGCTGGAGCAGACCCGCCTCGACCCGGCCCAGGTCGACGAAGTGATCCTCGGCCAGGTGCTCACCGCCGGCGCCGGCCAGAACCCCGCCCGCCAGGCCGCGCTGAAGGCCGGCCTGCCCCACGAAGTCCCGGCACTGACCCTCAACAAGGTCTGCGGCTCGGGCCTCAAGGCCCTGCACCTGGCCGCCCAGGCGATCCGCTGCGGCGACGCCGAGGTGGTGATCGCCGGCGGCATGGAAAACATGAGCCAGGCGCCCTACGTGCTGCCCAAGGCGCGCACCGGCCTGCGCATGGGCCATGCCCAGCTGCAGGACAGCATGATCCTCGACGGCCTGTGGGACGCCTTCAACGACTACCACATGGGCATCACCGCCGAGAACCTGGTGGAGCAGTACGGCCTGAGCCGCGAGGCCCAGGACGCCTTTGCGGCCGCTTCGCAACAGAAGGCCCTGGCCGCCATCGAAGCCGGCCGCTTCGATGCCGAGATCACCCCGGTGTCGATTCCACAGCGCAAGGGTGAGCCGCTGGTCTTCGCCCGCGACGAGCAACCGCGCGCCGGCACCACGGCCGAGGCGCTGGCCAGACTCAAGCCAGCCTTCAAGAAGGACGGCAGCGTCACCGCCGGCAACGCCTCAAGCCTCAACGACGGCGCCGCCGCCGTACTGCTGATGAGCGCCACCAAGGCCCAGGCCCTCGGCCTGCCGGTGCTGACGCGCATCGCCGCCTACGCCAGCGCCGGCGTCGACCCGGCGATCATGGGCTACGCCCCGGTGCCGGCCACCCGCCGCTGCCTGGAGAAGGCCGGCTGGCAACTGGCCGACCTGGACCTGATCGAAGCCAACGAAGCCTTCGCCGCCCAGGCGCTGTGCGTCGGCCAGGCCCTCGGCTGGGACGCCGACAAGGTCAACGTCAACGGCGGCGCCATCGCCCTGGGCCATCCCATCGGCGCCTCCGGCTGCCGCATCCTGGTCAGCCTGCTGCACGAAATGCTTCGCCGCGACGCCCGCAAGGGCCTGGCCACGCTGTGCATCGGCGGCGGTCAGGGCGTGGCGCTGGCCATCGAACGCTGATTTCCAAAGGAGACCTGTAAGCGCCCGGCGTGACCGCCGGGCTGCGGCATACCCGCGCCGCCCCCCTGGGCGTTACCGCGCCCGACCGATAAAGCCCAACAAACATAAGAAAGAGGCGTCACTCATGTTCAACACCCTCACCCGCATGAGCGTGGGTCTGGTGCAGCGCTACCTGCCCTCACCCTTCGTATTCTCCGCACTGCTCACCCTTGCCGTGCTGATCGCCGGCATGCTCTCCACCGACCAATCCCTGCCACGCATGGTGCAACACTGGAGCGGCGGCTTCTGGACCCTGCTCGGCTTCGCCATGCAGATGGCGCTGATCTTCGTCACCGGCCATGCCCTGGCCAGCGCTCCCATCGTCAACCGTCAGCTCGACCGCCTGGCCGGCATGGCCCGCACGCCCGGGCAGGCCATCATCATGGTCACCCTGGTGGCGCTGGTCGGCTGCTGGGTCAACTGGGGCTTCGGCCTGGTGATCGGCGCGGTGTTCGCCCGCGCCCTGGCCCGCCAGGTGCAGGGGGTCGACTACCCGCTGCTGGTGGCCTCGGCCTACTCCGGCTTCCTGGTCTGGCACGGCGGCCTGGCCGGCTCGATCCCGCTGTCGATGGCCAGTGGTGGCCCCGACCTGGCGCGCATGACCGCCGGTGTGCTCACCAGTCCGGTAAGCATCACCGAGTCGCTGTTCAGCCCGCTGAACCTGACCATCGTCGCCCTGCTGGTGATCGGCCTGCCGCTGCTCAACCGCGCCATGCACCCGCGCCAGGACGCCAAGGTGGCCGACCCGGCCAAGCTGGTGGAAGCGCGCGCCGAGCAGCCGGCCCGGGAAACCCCGGCGCAGCGCCTGGATGACAGCCGCATCCTCGGCCTTGCGCTGGTCGCCCTGGCGGCCATCTACCTGTTCAACCACTTCAGCAGCAAGGGCTTCGTGCTCGGCCTGGACGTGGTGATCGCCATCTTCCTGTTCTGCGGCCTGCTGCTGCACGGAACCCCGGAGCGCTACATGCGCGCGGTGGACGAGAGCGTGCGCGGCATCGGCGGCATCGTCCTGCTGTTCCCCTTCTACGCCGGCATCATGGGCATGATGATGGGCGCCAACGCCGAGGGCATCTCGCTCGGCCGGCAGATCACCGAGGCGTTCATCTCCTGGTCCTCGGCGGACACCTTCCCGCTGCTGGCCTTCCTCAGCGCCGGCGTGGTCAACGTGTTCGTGCCCTCCGGCGGCGGCCAGTGGGCAGTGCAGGGCCCGATCATGCTGCCGGCCGCCCAGGCCCTCGGCGTCTCGCCCACCGTGACCGCCATGGCCATCGCCTGGGGCGACGCCTGGACCAACATGATCCAGCCGTTCTGGGCGCTGCCGCTGCTCGGCATCGTCGGCCTCGGCGCCCGCGACATCATGGGCTACTGCCTGATGATGCTGCTGTACTCGGGCGTGGTGATCTGCGGCGCGTTCTACTTCCTGACCTGATCGCCGGCCGCACCTCCTTGCACCGGGGCGCAACCCCGGTGCATCCCTCATCGCGGCTGAAGCCCCTCCTACGGACCGTGGAGCGGCTTCAGTTACGCTGTGCTTTCAGCAGCGAAACCGCTGCGTGCGCACATGCAGCTCGCGAATCAGCACCGCCAGGCGCTTGGTGGCGGCGGTGGCCTGCTCGGCCATCACCACCGCCTGCTGGCCCTGGTCGGCCAGCGATTGCAGGCTGCGATGAGTGTCGGCCACGGATGCGTTCTGCTCCTCGGTGGCCTCGGCGATCGAGCGGTTCATCTGGAACACCCGCTGCAGGCCGGTCTGCAACTGGCCCAGCTCATGGCGCGCCTGCGCCAGCTGCTGCATGCCTTCCTGGGTGCTCTGCGCACTCTCGGTGATGCGCTCGGCCATCTGGTTGGAGGCCTGGCGCAGCAGGTCGGTGGTCTGCTGGATCTCGGTGGTCGAGCTCTGCGTGCGCTGCGCCAGGGCGCGCACCTCGTCGGCCACCACGGCGAATCCACGGCCCTGCTCCCCGGCCCGTGCCGCCTCGATGGCCGCGTTCAGCGCCAGCAGGTTGGTCTGTTCGGAGATGCCACGAATCACCTCCAGCACATGGGTGATCTCGCCGCTGTGGGTCTGCAGCACCTGCAACTGCTCGATGTTGGCCTGCATGTCCTCGGTCAGCCGGGTGATCGCCGCATGGCTGGCATCGATCTGCCGATGGGCCTGCTCCAGCAGGCGGCTGCCCTGGTCGGACGACTCCGCCGCTTCACCGGCGTGCCCGGCGATGCTGTGCACGCTCTGGCTCAGATGATCGAGATCCTGGTTGACCACCCGCAAGGTCGCCTGCTGATCATGGAACGCCTGGGTGGCCTGCACGGCGCCCACTTCCAGCTCGCGGGTGATGCCCTGCACCGCATCGCTGGTCTGGCGTACCGCGCCGAGGGTCTCGCGCAGCCGGCCGAGGAACTGGTTCAGCTGGGCGCACATCTCGCCGATCTCCGCCTGATCCCGGGTCTGCAGCGGCTGGTCCAGTTGCAGGCTGTCGCTGATGCGCTTGAGCTGCCTGCGCAGGTCGTCCAGCGGGCGGGTCAGGCGGCCGGCCAGCGGATAGAGCACTAGCAGGCCCAGCACCAGCAGCGCCAGGCCCACCCCCAGCGTAAGGCGGCGGTTGGCGGTGATGCCGGCCACGGTGTCGCGCACCGGCTGGGTGACCACCAGGTAACGCTGCAGATCCGGCAGGTGCAGCGCGCCGACGAAGGCCGGCTGGCCAGCCAGCTCTATCTGCAGGATATGAAGCCCCTGATCGCGCACCTTCAGCCAGTCGTTGGCCATCAGCGCCCGGAAGCCCGACTGGCTGGAGAGGTCCAGGCTGCCGGCCTGGCGGGCATCCGGGTGGATATCCACCAGCCCGCTCGGCTGTACCAGCATCACCTGGCCGGACTCGCCGAAGCGGTAGTTGCGGATCATGCTGGCCAGCTGTTCCATGTTCATCGCCCCGCCGGCCACCAGCAACGGACGGCCCTGGTCGTCGGTCTGCGCGCTGCGGTAGTTGACGAAGATCTGCAGGCCCTGGGAACCGAGCGCGTTGGTGTCCAGGTTCAGCTCGTAGGGGGTGTTGCGCTTGAGGTACTCGAAATACCAGCCGTCGTCGGCATTGCCTTCCGACATCGGCCGCCACTGCAGCTTATTGCCTTCCAGATGGTGGTAGCGCACGCCACCATCCGGGGTGCGCACCGCCATGAACACCGCGTTGGCGCCCAGGGCTTTCAGCGTCTGGTCCATGGCCCGGCGCATGTCGGGCAGGCGATCCAGCGGCGCGCCGGCGCGCGCCCAGTCCTGGATGAACACGTTGTTGGCCAACGCCTCGGAACCGTTGATGGCCAGCGTGAGCTGACCGCGAATGCCTGCCGCGATGGTCTGCATGCGCCCCGGCAGTTCCTGCTCCTTCAGCCGGCGCAGCTGATCCTTGCTGGTCAGATACGACTGGAAGCCCACCACCAGCAACACCGTGAGCACCAGCACCAGCGAGGAAACCGCAAACAGGCGCGTGCGCAGCGCCAAACCCTGCCAACCCATCGAATTACTCCCTGAGATTCGAAGCCGTAATGGCCTTTTGATTTGCAGGGTTATCGCTGGGACGTAAGGAAACTGAATAGCGAGCCAGACAGTTATTTTCTGGCGTCAAAAGGGCGCTAAGCTCCGCACATGAACAGCACCACCGGCCTTCTCCACCTCCCCTTCCTGCCGCCCTGGGACTGGCAACAGTTCCAGCGTCACTTCGCCCTGCGCCTGTTGCCTGGCGTGGAAGCACTCAATGCCAACGGCTATTGGCGCAGCCTGCGCATCGGTTCGGTAACCGGCTGGTTTGCGGTGCGTCCGCTGCCGGAAATGAACGCCCTGGAATTGCGGATCAGTCCGTCCGCCATGCCCGCCAGCGCCGCGCTGGTCACCCGGGTGCGGCGCATGTTCGATCTGGATGCCGACCCGCAGGCCATCACTGCGCATTTCTCCGCCGATGCCGTGCTCGGGCCGCTGGTGGCCAGCGCCCCCGGCCTGCGCCTGCCCGCGGCATTCGATCCGTTCGAGCAGGCCGTGCGCGCCATCATCGGCCAGCAAGTCACCGTCAAGGCGGCCGTGACCATCACCAACCGGCTGGTGGCGCGGCTCGGCGAGCCGCTGGCGGATGCGCCCACGGAGGATGGCCCGCAGCGACTCTTTCCCACACCTGAACAGCTCGCCAGCGCCGACCTGTCCGCCATCGGCATGCCCGCCAAACGGGTGCTGGCGTTGCAGCGCCTGGCCGCCGCCGTGGCCGATGGCAGCTTTTCGCTGCACATGGAAGATGGCGCCGACGCGCTGGTCGAACGCCTCTGCGCCCTGCCCGGCATCGGCCCCTGGACCGCCGAGTACATCGCGCTGCGCGGCTTCGGCGCGGTGGATGCCTTCCCCGTCGCCGACCTGGGCCTGCTCAAGTCGCCGGCGTGGGGGCCGGGCGGGATCAGTGCGCGGGAGCTGAAGGCGCGCGCCGAGGCCTGGCGGCCGTGGCGGGCGTATGCGGCGGTTTATCTGTGGGAGCGGTATGCGGGCGGTGGCTAAGGAAACTCCGCAAGGCCGCCCACCAGCTCAGCCAGGAAGCGGGCATCCTGCAGCGCATGGTGGGGTGGCTCATAGCCCAGATCATCGAACTCGATATCGCTGCTGATCCGCCCCGCCGTCACCCCGTCCGGCAAGCCTTCGGGGCCGGCCAGCCATACCAGTAATGGCCAGTCCCACATCACCGCATCACTGACGATCTCGACCGGCCCGAGCGCCAGCAGGAACGCCCGCAGCTCGGTTCGCGCCTGATCCACAGTACGTCCGTGGACATTCAGATCCAACTGCGGCAAGACGATCTCGCGCACGAAGTCCGAGCACTCGGCCTCGACCCAGTGGTCGGTGAGTTCGACATAGAACTCAGGGCCGCCAGGGACGACCAGGGCCAGGCTGATCAGCTTGTAGGTGTAGGGATTGAGGTCGGTGAATTCGGTGTCGAGGTAGGCGCGATGCATTCCGGCTCCGGCAGCGGTTGTACAAACCTAAAGGTCAACAACGTGGTTCTTGGCCGCCGGCGCGGTGCGCACGGCGGCCGGGAAAGCGCCGACCGCCCTACATGGCTGGCCTATTCAGCAGTAATGCTCCACCCCAAAAAACCGCCCAGCGATCGTCTCGCCGGTTTCTTCCGGCGCAATACCTTCCGGCGCCAATCGCACCGCCAGGCAATGCGGCTCGTCCCCCAGGCTCACCCAGTGCGCCACGCCCTTGGGCACGCTCAGCAGATCGCCGCGCTCGCCGAGGAAGGCGAACACTTCGTTGCCGATATGCAGGCTGACCAGTGCGCGGCCGCCGAGGAACAGCCAGGCCTGTTCGGCGGCCAGGATCTGTTCGTTGGCGAAACGGGCGTTGAGTTCGGCGGTCTGTTCGCTGTCCCGTTCCAGGCTGAGGATTTCCTGCACGGGCAGGTTCAGTTCGCCGGCGACGTCTTGCAGCAGTGCGCCGTAGCCGGCGCGCCCCTCGGTTTCGCTGGCGCCGGGGCGTGCGTCGCCTTTGATATCGCGCTGCTGGTAGCGCACGCCCACGTCGGCCAGGGTGGCGGCGATGTCGTCGGCGTGGATGAGCATCTTGCTCGGCACTTCGGGGATGGCGACGCTGTAAACGCTCAGAACACTCATCGAACTCTCTCTTGGTAAATCAGACCGGCGGGGCGCTGTGCGGGGTTTCCTTCAGGCGCTTGGCGATGATGAAAGCGGCCAGCGCCGCGCCGGTGCTGGCGATCAGGAACGTGGGGCCGGCACCCAGGGCGCTCCAGCTGTACCCCGCATAGAGGGCACCCAGGGCGCCGCCCATACCGGACACGGTGGCATAGGAGGCCTGGCCGCGGCCCAGGTGGCGGATACCGAAGGCGCGTTGCACGAAGTGCACGGCAGCGGAATGGAAGCAACCGAAGCTGGCGGCGTGCAGCAGCTGTGCAGTCAGCAGCACGAACAGTTCCTGGGCCAGGTAACCCATCAGCAGCCAGCGCACGGCGGCGAGCAACATGCTGAACATCAGCACGCGGCGCAGCGAGAAGCGGTCGAGGATGCGCGCCATCACCATGAACACGCCGATTTCCGCCACCACGCCCAGTGCCCAGATCAGGCCGATGGTGCCGCGCGGGTAGCCGAGGTTTTCCAGGTGGATGGTCAGGAAGGTGTAGTACGGGCCGTGGGACGCCTGCATCAGCACCACGCACAGGAAGAACGCCGGCACGCCGGGTTTCCACAGCAGTTTCCAGAAGCCCAGCTGCACGGTGGTGTCGCTGCTGGGGGACGGTGCGGCGTCCGGCACGCGCCAGGCGGTGGCGACGATGGCCAGCATGATCACCAGCATGGCGGCGGGGAAGCTGTCCAGGCTCAACCAGTCGAACAGCCAGCCCAGGGCCACCACCGCGACGATGAAGCCGATGCTGCCCCACAGGCGCACGCGGCTATAGAAGGTTGGGCGTTCGCGCAGGTGGGCCAGGGTGATGGCCTCGAACTGCGGCAGGATGGCGTGCCAGAAGAAGGCATGCAGGGCCATGACCATGGCCAGCCACATGAAGCTCTTGTCGAACAGGATCAGCGCAAAGGCCAGCAGCGTGCAGACCGCGCCGAGGCGCACGATCGCCAGCCGACGCCCGGTGACGTCGCCCAGCCAGCCCCACACGAAGGGCGACAGGCAGCGCATCAGCAGCGGAATGGCCGCCAGTTCACCGATGCGCGCGGGCGAAAAGCCGAGGTGGGCGAAATACAGCGAGAGAAACGGCGCGGTCGCCCCGAGCAGGGCGAAGTACGCGAAATAAAAACCGGAGAGACGCCAATACGGGAGCGCGGAATCCATAGCCTTCAGCCGAATGTGCGAGCCGGAGTCGCTTACCCGGCTTCAGGCTCGCGGACTCAGGTTCAGAGTTGTCCTAACACTGGGGTGGAGACGCTCACCTCGGCGTTCTGGGCACGGTGGCGCAGCAGGTGATCCACCAGCACCAGCGCCATCATGGCTTCGGCAATGGGCGTGGCGCGAATGCCCACGCACGGATCGTGGCGGCCCTTGGTGATCACCTCGACCGATTTGCCATGCACATCGATGGAGCGACCCGGCGTAGTGATGCTGGAAGTGGGCTTGAGTGCCAGATGGGCGACGATCGGCTGGCCGCTGGAGATGCCGCCGAGGATGCCGCCGGCGTGGTTGGAGAGGAAACCCTCCGGGGTCAGTTCGTCGCGGTGCTCGGTGCCCCTCTGGGCGACGGCGGCGAAGCCGTCGCCGATCTCCACACCCTTCACCGCGTTGATGCTCATCAGCGCGTGGGCCAGCTCGGCGTCCAGGCGGTCGAAGATCGGCTCACCCCAGCCCGGCGGCACGCCCTCGGCGACCACGGTGATCCTGGCGCCCACGGAATCCTGGTCGCGGCGCAGCTGGTCCATGTAGGCCTCCAGCTCCGGCACCTTGTCCGGGTCCGGGCAGAAGAAGGCGTTCTGCTCCACCGCGTCCCAGGTCTTGAAGGGAATTTCGATCGGGCCGAGCTGGCTCATGTAGCCACGCACCTGAACACCCAGCTTGGCCAGGACCTTCTTGGCGATGGCGCCGGCAGCCACGCGCATGGCGGTCTCGCGGGCCGAGCTGCGGCCGCCGCCACGGTAGTCGCGGATGCCGTACTTGTGGTGGTAGGTGTAATCGGCGTGGGCCGGGCGGAACAGGTCCTGGATGGCCGAGTAGTCCTTGGACTTCTGGTCGGTGTTGCGGATCAGCAGGCCGATCGGGCAGCCGGTGGTCTTGCCTTCGAACACGCCGGAGAGGATCTCGACTTCATCGGCTTCCTGACGCTGGGTGGTGTGGCGGCTGGTGCCCGGCTTGCGGCGATCCAGGTCGCGCTGCAGGTCGTCCAGCGACAGCTCCAGCCCCGGCGGGCAGCCATCGACAATAGCCACCAGGGCCGGGCCATGGCTCTCGCCGGCGGTGGTAACGGTAAACAGCTTGCCGAAGGTATTGCCGGACATCCTGATGCTCCGCGATCAGCCTCTGGAAAAGGCCGGCAGTATACCCGAGAGCCCGCCTGCGAGGCTGCCCGTTGCGGACTGCCAACTCCATCGGGTTCTGCAAAAAAACCACTGCAGATTGCCGACCTTCTGCCGATAACTGCGGTGCAGATAGTCTGTGGGCCTTCCGATGACCGACACACACACTCCCGAACAACCCGAACAGCAGGCGGCCGCTCCGGCCGAGCCGGACGCGCAGGCGCCCCAGGGCCATCCCTGGGAACTGCTGGCGCCCGAGCCCTACTGTCTGCTGCGCCTGTATCCGCAGCCTTTCGACCGGGCCACCGGCGCGCGGCCGCTGCGCTTTGCGCAGTTTTCGCGCATTGAGCGCCACAGCCAGAAGGAAAGCCTGCTGCGCCTGAGCGTCGAGCTGCCCGGCCAGTCGCTGAAGAAGGACCAGAACCGCCTGGATGTCTGGCTGGATCACCAGCAGAAGGAAATGCGCTTCGAGCCGCTGCAGATCGACCCGCCGAACCGTGGCCTGGGACGTTTCCTGCTGGCCCAGGCCATCGAGTGGGCGCAGCAGAAGTGGTCGCACTACGCGGTGAAGTCCGGCGACCTGCCCTATCGCAACATGCTCAGCGAGGACGCCCGCCTGCGCCGCGACCATGCGCTGCGCCAGCAGGGTTTCGAGGTGCTGTACCCGGACGAGGGCCAACTGCGCGCCACCTACGGGGCCAAGCGGGTCAGCGAGCTGGAGGCCGAGTGGAACCCGGACAAGGTCCAGGTGCTCGACGAGCTGGATTGCGCCGCCATGCTGGAACAGGCCGACACCCAGCTGCGCGATCAGGAAGCGCTGATCCGCAAGCACGAGGAACGCATCACCTGGCTCAAGCGCGAAGACAGCGGCCTGCGCTTCACCGTCACCTGCCTGGTGGCGTTTGCGCTGTTCCAGGCGGGGCTGCTGATCTGGATTGCCACGCGGTAAGCGGTGCCCTGTAGGGCGGACAGCGCTTCACCTGTCCGCCGTCGCGTACCCCGCCGCAACGCCCGGCCAACCGCCGCCTGGCGGACAAAAAACAACGTTGTCCGCCCTACGCTGCAGTCCCGCCTATGGCTGGTCTACTGCCGGTACATCGCCGGCCTCGCGGTGAGCGGTGCCCGGGCTCAGCGGTAGGGCGGACAGCGCTTCACCTGTCCGCCGTCGCGTACCCCGCCGCAACGCCCGGGCCAGCTGCCGCCTGGCGGACAAAAACAACGTTGTCCGCCCTACGCTGCAGTCCCGCCTACGGTTGGGTCAGCTGCCGATACAGCTGCGGCAAGCGGAACGGCAGCTGTTTCGGGTCGTGGATCAGCGTGAAGCCGTTCACCCCGAACATGTACGGCAGGTAGTCACCGGCCTCGCGGTCGATGGTGATGCAGAACGGCAGCAGGCCCATGCGCCGCGCTTCGATCACCGCCTGGCGGGTATCTTCCACGCCGTAGCGGCCCTCATACAGATCCAGATCGTTCGGCTTGCCGTCGGTGACCAGCAGCAGCAGCTTGCGCTTCTGCGGCCGCGCCGCCAGCGTGCGGCTGGCCTGGCGGATCGCCGCCCCCATGCGCGTGTAGTATCCGGGCCGCAGCGCCTGGATGCGCCCACGCGTGGTGTCGTCGTAGCGCTGGCGGAAGGTCTTCAATTCCTGCAGGCGTACCTGGTTGCGGCGCAGCGAGGAGAAGCCGTACAGGGCGAACGGGTCGCCCACCGCGCTGAGCGCCTCGCCGAACAGCAGCAGGCTATCGACGATCAGGTCGATGACCCGGTGTTCGTCGTCCAGGTGCGCGTCGGTGGACATGGACAGGTCGGCCAGCAGCAGGCAGGCCAGGTCGCGGCGGCTCTGGCGCATGTCCATGAACAGGCCGCGCTCGACGCACTGGCCGTGTACGCGCTCGACGTGGAAATCCAGCCAGGCCTGCAGGTCCAGTTCGCTGCCCTGGGGTTGCTGGCGCAGCCACTGGCGGTCGTTGCGCAGGTGCTCGAACTGCCGGCGCAGGCGGCGCGCCAGCGGCGCCAGGTGCAGCGGCAGGCTCTTCGGCTCGGCGTCGCGCGGCAGCATCGGCTGCAGCAGCACGTAATCCTCGACCAGCGCCTGCTTGCGGTAGTCCCACTCGGGCAGGCGGATGCCCTCGCCGAACGGCACGTCGTCGTTTTCGGCGGAGGGCAGGTCAAGGTCGAGCTTCAGCCCACCGCCCTTGCTGGAGCGCTTGCGCGACACCGACAGGTGATCCAGATCGTCGGCCACGCGGGCGGCGTCCAGGTCTTCGGTGTCGTCGCCGCAGCGGTCCAGGTCGACGTGCTCGGACCAGCTGAACAGGTTCTCCAGGCGAAACAGCAGCAGGCCACCCTTGCCGGTGTTTTCCTCGACCCGCTCGGCACGCTTGCGCGGCGCCTTGCCTTCCTCGCTCGGCGGCTTCAGGCCGACGCCTTCTTCCTCCTCGCTGTCCTCCAGGCTGGCGGCCTGCGGGTCGTCCAGGCGCTGCGGCGGATACAGCCACAACGGCAACGGCCAGGGCGAGCGCTCGCTGCGCGGGAATTTATCCACACTGCCGGGCTGGCGCAGCGCCTGGCGCAGGGCGCGCTCCAGCGCCGCCTCCTCGGCAGGCATCTGTTCCGGGGCGGGGCGCAGCGGCAACATGGCTTCCACCAGACGCTGGTAGCGCTTGCGCAGGGCCGGGTAGCGTTCCAGTAGTTCGGCGGTCCAGCGCTGATTGTCGCGACCCCAGTGGCGCATCGGTCCGGCGTGGGCGGCCAGCAGCGCCAGCCAGCGGTACAACTCGCGGTTCAGCGCCACATCCGGGAACACCGCCAGGCTGGCCGGCAGGCGCAGGTTGCCGGGGTCGCACCAGGCCACGGGGGCCTGCTGGCAGGTGCCGGCCACCTGTTGCAGCAGGCTGCGGCGCAGCAGCAGTTCGCGGGCGCTGGCGGCCGCCAGCTCGACACCGCTGGCCCCACCCAAGGCGCGGAACAGCACGGCCAGCGAGCGCTGCATGTCGGCCAGTTCCACCCGGGCTTCGGGGAATTCCGGGCTGGCACGCCGCGTGATGAAACGGTGCCAGATGCCGCCGACCCACTCTTCGACTTCAACGCTGAAGGCCATGAAAGAATCCTCTTGTGTTGCTTGACGAGGCGAACGATCGCCCCTGAAACGCCACAGGGCGGCCCGCTGTTCCAGCCGGGCCGCCCTGCCTTACCTCAACGCGTCACTCAGGCCGTGGCCGGAGCCTGTACCGTAGCCTCGGCCCGCTGGCGGAAGCTCAGCAGGTAGCAGGCCAGGCCGACCAGGAACATCACACCGGCGACCAGACGCAGCCAGAAGAACACGGCCAGCTGGTCCATGGTGTTCATGAACGACATGGCGGCGCCGTCTGCAGGCATGCGCTGCAGCCAGACCTGCACCACGCCGGCGGCGGTCAGCAGCAGGGTGATCAGCAACATGGCGCTGGTCATCAGCCAGAAGCCCCACAGCTCGACACTCTGCGCACGAGCGCTGGGTGCCTCGCCCAGGCCACGCAGGCGCGGCATGGCGTAGGACATCAGGGTCATGACGATCATCGCGTAGGCGCCGTAGAAGGCCAGGTGGCCGTGGGCGGCGGTGAGCTGGGTGCCGTGGGTGTAGTAGTTCACCGGAGCCAGGGTGTGCATGAAGCCCCACACGCCCGCGCCGAGGAACGCCGTCACCGTGGTGCCGATGGCCCAGTAGGAAGCAGCCTTGTTCGGGTGCTGGCGACGACGGCGGTTCACCATGTTGAAGGCGAACAGCACCATGGCGAAGAACGGCAGCGGTTCCAGGGCCGAGAAGATCGAACCCAGCCACAGCCACACACCCGGTGCGCCGATCCAGAAGTAGTGGTGACCAGTGCCGAGGATGCCGGTGATCAGGGCCATGGCGATGATCACGTACAGCCACTTCTCGATGACTTCGCGGTCCACGCCGGTGATCTTGATCAGCACGAAGGCCAGCATCGAGCCCATGATCAGTTCCCACACGCCTTCCACCCACAGGTGCACCACCCACCACCAGTAGAACTTGTCACGGGTGAGGTTTTCCGGGTTGTAGAAGGAGAACAGGAACAGCACGGCCAGACCGATCAGACCGGTCATCATGACCACGTTGATGGCGGTCTTGCGGCCCTTGAGCATGGTCATGCCGATGTTGAACAGGAAGCCCAGGGCGACGATGACGATACCGATCTTGGTGATCGTCGGTTGCTCGAGGAACTCCCGTCCCATGGTCGGCAGCAGCTCGTTGCCGGTCATCTTGGCCAGGCCGGCATAGGGCACCAGCAGGTAGCCCAGGATGGTCAGCACGCCGGCGACGGCGAACACCCAGAACAGGATCATGGCCAACTTCGGGCTGTAGAGCTCGCGGTCGGACTCTTCCGGAATCAGGTAGTAGGCGGCGCCCATGAAGCCAAACAGGATCCAGACGATCAGCAGGTTGGTGTGCACCATCCGCGCCACGTTGAACGGAATGGCCGGGAACAGGAAGTCACCGATGACGTACTGGGTGGCCATGATCAGGCCGAAGAGCACCTGGCCCACGAACAGGATCATGGCGAACACGAAGTACGGCAGCGCAACCTTCTGCGACTGGAATTTCAAATGCGGGTTCAAGAGGTTCATGGATCAACCCTCCCTGTTCGGCGGCCAGCTGAAGGTATCGATCTTCGAAGTCCACTTGAGGAACTCCGCCATATCGTTCACTTCCTGCTCGGTGAGGTTGAACTGCGGCATCGCACGGCGACCCGGAACACCCAGCGGCTGGGCCTTCATCCAGGCATGCAGGAAGCTGTTGAAGGCTTCTTCACCCCCGCGGCGGACGAACACGTTACCCAGCTCCGGCGCGAAGTACGCACCCTCGCCCAGCAGCGTGTGGCAGCCGATGCAGTTGTTCTGCTCCCAGACCAGTTTTCCGCGCACCACCGCTTCGGTCATTTCCGACTCGTTGGTGCGCTCTGGTATTTCCTTTTCTGTGTGGTAGGTCAGGCCCAGGAACACCAGGATGAAGAAAAGACTTCCTCCAAAGTAGATGTTCCTGGCCATGCCCTTTGTGAAGGTCTCTGACATCGTGACGCCTCCTGTTGGCTTGGCATGGCCATTCTAGGAACCGCCCCTTTCGATCCTGCTTGATGGCAATCAAGAAGCCCAAATGAATTGGTCAGGCATTCGGCCAGACTGACGCCCGGTAGTCCGCCGTAGAGCCGGCGTAGGGCGGACAACGTCGTTCTTGTCCGCCAGCCCAGGCACCGGCCCGACACCGCAGCGGCGGACAGGTGAAGCGTTGTCCGCCCTACGGTTCTCCGGTGTTGGGGATGTCCGTGATCGACCCGCCCGCCCAGTCGGCCGTATAAAGCCCCTCGCGCACCGCCCGGTGAAACGTGGAATAGGGCCAATCCGCCACGCGCCCGACATGACCGTGCTTGAGCGGGTTGATATGGATGTAATCCACGTGGCGGCGGTAATCCTCCTCGTCGCGGATCAGGTGTTCCCAATAGCGCCTCTGCCAGATCCCTCGTTCGCGGCCGCGCAGGTTGGCCACGGCAGGCGCTTCGCTCGCCGGCAGACGGCGGGAAAAGCGTGCCTTGAGCACCTTCCAGCGCAGCGCAAAATCAGAATCGCCAGCGGGCAGTGTCCACAGGCAGTGCATGTGATCGGGCAGGACCACCCAGGCATCGATTTCAAACGGATGACGGTTGCGGGTCACCCGTACCGCATCTCGCAGCAAATCCACATGCCGCGTCAGAAGATCCGAACGGCGATCCCGCAGATTGACCGTGAAAAAGTAGCTCGCACCCGCCACCCGGGCACGGCGGTAATTGGGCATTCGTCTCGTCCATGAGGGTCCGCATTCGGACGATGGTTATGGATAACGAAACGGGGGCTGTCCAGCGCAGGGCGGACAACGTCGCTCTTGTCCGCCGGCCCAGGCACCGGCCCGGCGCCGCAGCGGCGGACAGGTGAAGCGTTGTCCGCCCTACGTTCGTTCGCCGGTATCGCCCGCCCAGCCGGCGTAGGGCGGACAACGTTTTCTTGTCCGCCAGCCCAGGTACCGGCCCGACACCGCAGCGGCGGACAGGTGAAGCGTTGTCCGCCCTACGTTCGTTCACCGGTATCGCCCGCCCGGCCGGCGTAGGGCGGACAACGTTGTTCTTGTCCGCCAGCCCAGGTACCGGCCCGGCGCCGCAGATGGCGGACAGGTGAAGCGTTGTCCGCCCTACGTTCGTTCACCGGTATCGCCCGTCCAGCCGGCGTAGGGCGGACAACGTTGTTCTTGTCCGCCAGCCCAGGCACCGGCCCGGCGCCGCAGATGGCGGACAGGTGGAGCGTTGTCCGCCCTACGTTCGTTCACCGGTATCGCCCGCCCAGCCGGCGTAGGGCGGACAACGTTGTTCTTGTCCGCCAGCCCAGGTACCGGCCCGGCGCCGCAGCGGCGGACAGGTGGAGCGTTGTCCGCCCTACGTTCGTTCACCGGTATCGCCCGCCCGGCCGGCGTAGGGCGGACAACGTTGTTCTTGTCCGCCAGCCCAGGTACCGGCCCGGCGCCGCAGATGGCGGACAGGTGAAGCGTTGTCCGCCCTACGTTTGTTCTGCGGCATGTGAGACAAAAAAAGGCCGGCTTGCGCCGGCCCAACCCCTACAAAGGAACCCCTTACAACAACGTGAGCCACACCCCACCGGCCATGGCCAGCGGCCAGCCGAACAGCAGGACCCGCCAGAACAACGGGGCGTGACGCAACTCCATGAAGCCGTCGGTGATCAGCCAGGCCTTGCCCAGCGCCACCGCCAGCATGCCGCCGGCCAGGGCCAGGCTGGTTCCCAGGCCTCCCAGGGCCACGGTGCCCACCGACAGCAGCACCAGTCCCAGCCAGCAGATCAGCAATGTCTTCGACGCGCTCACTCGCCCTCCTCAGCCCAACAGGTAGACCAGCGGAAACAGCAGCACCCACACCAGGTCCACCATGTGCCAATACAGCACCCCGGATTCCAGTCCGCTGCGCGAGGTCCCGGGCGCGTAAGCGCCGATGCGGCAGCGGTTGGCCATGTAGCCGAGGATCAGCATGCCCAGCAGCACGTGCAGGAAGTGAAAGCCGGTCAGCAGCCAGTACAGGGTGAAGAAGGTGTTGTATTCCAGTCCGTAACCCAGTCCGGCCAGATGCCCGTATTCCTGCAGTTTCAGCACCACATACACGCCCGCCGAGACCAGCGCGGCCAGCAGCAGCCAACCGGCCCGATGCTGGCGTGCGCCGCGCACCTGCTCCACCGCCAGGGCGGCGAACAGCCCCGAGGTCAACAGCCCCAGGGTCAGCGCCAGGCCGGTGGAGCTGTCCAGCGCCAGGCGGCTTTCGCGGAACAGATCGATATGCAGCATCTGCGTGACCGCGAAGGCGAGGATCAGGATGCCGAACACCGCCAGCTCGGCGAGGATGAAGATCCACATCGCCAGGTCGCCGGGCAGCCGGCGGGCCACCCCGGCGGACAGCACGGCCGGATCAGTCGAAATGGACATCGACCACATCCATCAGCGCCGCCACGGTCTGCGCGTCATCCGACAGCGGTTCGGCCAGGCACGCCAGGCAGGCTTCGCGCGGCGTCAGGCCGGCCTTGATCATGCTGGCGGTGAAGATCAGCAGACGGGTCGAGGCCACTTCCTCCAGATCGTGCTGCTCCAGCCGGCGCAGCGCCTGGCCAAGCTTGACGATGCGCGCCGCCAGCAACTCGTCCACCCCGGACTCGCTGGCCACGATGCGGATTTCCTCGGCCTCGCTCGGGTAGTCAAAACGCATGGCCACGAAACGCTGGCGGGTGGACGGCTTCATGCCCTTGAGCAGGTTCTGGTAGCCGGGGTTGTAGGACACCACCAGCATGAAGCCGGGCGGCGCCTTGAGGGTTTCCCCGGTGCGCTCCAGATACAGCTCGCGGCGGTCGTCGGCCAGCGGGTGGAGGACCACGGCGGTGTCCTGGCGCGCCTCGACCACTTCATCCAGGTAGCAGATGCCGCCTTCGCGCACCGCGCGGGTCAGGGGGCCGTCCTGCCACCAGGTGCCCTCGGCGCCGATCAGGTGGCGACCGACCAGGTCGGTGGCGGACAGGTCGTCATGGCAGGCCACGGTATACAGCGGCAGCCCCAGACGGTGCGCCATGTGCTGCACGAAGCGGGTCTTGCCGCAACCGGTCGGCCCCTTGATGAGCACCGGCAGCCCCTGCTTCCAGGCCTGCTCGAACAGTGCCACCTCGTTGCCCAGCGCCTGGTAGAAGGGCGCCGTGCTCAGCTCCGGCTTCTCGATTGCATTCACGGAAATACCTCAGCGATGCGGTAGGTCATGGCCGCAACCTACCCGCGACAAGGCGTCACGCTCAAGGGTTTCCGAGCCCCCTCTTGATTGTCGTCAAGCGTCTCGTCAGATGCCTCTCTCTAGGATCGGCCCTGCCAACAAGAAGGTCCCGGTGGCAAACGCAGTCGTTCTACATGGAGCTGCCAACGCGCTCCAACAAGGAGAAGAACATGTCGATGTCGAGCACCGTAGCAAGACCCTTACTGGCTGGTCTGTTCGCCAGCCTTTCCCTGCTGAGCCTGGGTGTCGCCCAGGCGTCGGCACCTGCCATGACCGCGGCCGAGAAGGAAGCCGCCAAGAAAATCTACTTCGAGCGCTGCGCCGGCTGTCACGGCGTGCTGCGCAAGGGCGCCACCGGCAAGAACCTGGAGCCGCACTGGGAGAAGGTGCAGGCCGACGGCAGCAAGCTGGAAGGCGGCACCCTGAAGCTGGGCACCAAGCGCCTGGAAAACATCATCGCCTACGGCACCGAAGGCGGCATGGTGAACTACGACGACATCCTGACCAAGGATGAAATCAACCTCATGGCCCGCTACATCCAGAACGCCCCGGACGTACCGCCGGAGTTCTCGCTGCAGGACATGAAGGACAGCTGGAAGCTGATCGTGCCGGTGGACCAGCGTCCGAAGAAGCAGATGAACAAGGTGAACCTGAAGAACGTCTTCGCCATCACCCTGCGTGACGCGGGCAAGCTGGCGCTGGTCGACGGGGACACCCACAAGATCTGGAAGATCCTCGACACCGGTTACGCGGTGCACATCTCGCGCCTGTCGGCTTCCGGCCGCTACGTCTATACGGTTGGCCGCGACGGCCTGACCACCATCATCGACATGTGGTTCGAGGAACCCACCACGGTCGCCACCGTGCGCCTGGGCTCCGACGCCCGTTCGGTGGACGTCTCCAAGTTCGCGGGCTACGAGGACAAGTACCTGATCGGGGGCACCTACTGGCCGCCGCAGTACTCGATCATGGACGGCGAGACCCTGGAACCGATCAAGGTCGTCTCCACCCGCGGCCAGACCGTGGACGGCGAGTACCACCCGGAACCGCGCGTGGCTTCCATCGTCGCCTCGATGATCAAGCCCGAGTGGGTGGTCAACGTGAAGGAAACCGGGCAGATCCTGCTGGTGGACTACACCGACCTGAAGAACCTCAAGACCACCACCATCGAGTCCGCCAAGTTCCTGCATGACGGCGGCTGGGACGCCTCCAAGCGCTACTTCATGGTCGCCGCCAACGCCTCCAACAAGGTCGCCGCGGTGGATACCAAGACCGGCAAGCTGGCCGCGCTGGTGGATACCGCGAAGATCCCGCACCCGGGTCGCGGCGCCAACTTCGTGCACCCGAAGTTCGGTCCGGTATGGTCCACCGGCCACCTGGGCGATGACGTGGTCTCGCTGATCTCCACGCCGTCCGAGGAGAAGAAGTACGCCCAGTACAAGCAGCACAACTGGAAGGTGGTGCAGGAGCTGAAGATGCCGGGCGCCGGCAACCTGTTCGTCAAGACCCACCCGAAGTCCAAGCACTTCTGGGCGGATGCGCCGATGAACCCGGAGCGTGAAGTGGCCGAGTCGGTGTACGTGTTCGACATGAACGATCTGAACAAGGCACCCAAGCAGCTCAACGTCGCCAAGGACTCCGGCCTGCCGGAGAGCAAGGCGATCCGCCGCGCCGTGCAGCCGGAGTACAACGTGGCCGGCGACGAGGTGTGGATCTCCCTGTGGGGAGGCAAGACCGACCAGTCCGCCATCGTCGTGTACGACGACAAGACCTTGAAGGTGAAGCGCGTGATCACCGATCCGGAGATCGTCACGCCCACCGGCAAGTTCAACGTCTTCAACACGATGCACGACGTGTACTGATCGCCTGCCGCCACCCCCGCGCCCGGCGCGGGGGTGAGCCGAGGACCACACCATGAAAGACCCTGAAGTTCGCACGTCGGCGTTCAAGCGCCTGCTCGCCCTGCTGAAGCGGCCCAGCGCGCGTTACTCGCTCGGCGCCCTGCTGCTGGTCGGGTTCGCGGCCGGGGTGATCTTCTGGGGCGGGTTCAACACCGTCCTGGAAGCCACCAACACCGAAGCCTTCTGCCTCTCCTGCCATGAGATGCGCGACAACGTGTACCCGGAGTACCAGCAGACCATCCACTACAGCAACCGCACCGGTGTGCGCGCCACCTGCCCGGACTGCCACGTGCCCAAGGAGTGGACCTACAAGATGGTCCGCAAGATCCAGGCCTCGCGGGAGCTGTGGGGCAAGCTGGTGGGCACCATCGACACGCCCGAGAAGTTCGAGGCCAAGCGCCTGCAGCTGGCGCGCAGCGAATGGGCGCGCATGAAGGCCGCCGACTCGCGCGAATGCCGCAACTGCCACAGCCTGGACAGCATGAACGCCGCCAGCCAGAAACAACGGGCCCGCAAGCAGCACGAGATGGCCCGCGAAGACAACATGACCTGCATCGACTGCCACAAGGGCATCGCCCACCGCAAACCGCAGGGCATGACCGAGGAAGACGAAGGATAAGGACCGCCTGACGGACCACACAGCCTTGACGGAGAACCCCACCATGACGCTTTCCCCGCTGCATACCGCCATTGCCGGCGCCCTGCTGCTGACCACCCAGGCCGCCCTCGCCGCCCCGCCCGCCGACTGGAACGAGCTGCCGGCCACTGACATCACCCTGTTCTACCCGGGCGTCTCGCCGGTGGAATGGATCACCAAGGGCACCGAACACGGCGGCGCCCGCGCCCTGAAGAAAGGCGAGACCTGTGCCGACTGCCACTCCGAGGAAGCGGGCGACATGGGCAAGAAGATCGTCGGCGGCGCGAAGCTGGAGCCCAGCCCCATCGCCGGCAAGGCGCCCTTCATCAATGCCCGGGTACAGGCCGCCCATGACGGCCAGAACCTCTACCTGCGCTTCAGCTGGCAACAGCCGGCGGCGTCCGGCGCGGCGAAGATGGACGCCAAGAACCCGGTGAAGCTCGCCTACATGCTCGAAGCCGGCGCCCAGGTGGAACTGGCCGAACAGGGTGGCTGCTGGGGCAGCTGCCACAACGGCGTGCGCACCATGCCCGGCGGCGACGAACAGAAGACCAAGTACGTCAAGGACGGCTCGCTGGCGGCCGGCGTGTACTACGACCTCAACCAGTGGCGCAGCGGCGAGAACAAGGCCTACGACGGCCACATCGCCGAAGCGCGCGTGATGGAAGGCGGCAGCGCGCTCAAGGGCGCCACCGGCGGCCAGAACGGCGGCACCTGGTCGGTGGTATTCACCCGCGCCTTCGCCGGCGGCCAGGGCGACGTGACGCTCGAACCGGGCAAGGTCTACAACTTCGGCTTCGCCATCCACGACGACCACGCCAGCGGTCGCTACCACCACGTCTCGCTGGGCTACCAGCTGGGCATCGACGCCGAGGCGGGGATCACCGCCAAGCGTCTGTAAGAACCTCTCCCCGTCCCTTCAGAGACGGGGGGTACTCTTTCCGCGGCCGACCGGGACCCGGCCGCGGTTTTTTTCCCTTCCTTTATATCCAGGATTTCCACCCCTGCGCGGCTGCGATCGTGCGTAGGTGACCCGTAGGGCGGACAACGTCGTTTTTGTCCGCCGGGCGCGGCTGCGGTCGGGCGCCATCGGCGGACAGGAAAGCGCTGTCCGCCCTACGTTCTGACCGCCCTCGTGCGCGGGCAGGGCTTTGGAACCGTTTGATTATCGTCAAGGACCTCCCTCGGGCCCGCGCGCGATCCTAGCCCCGCATCACGGCGCCCGGCCTCGGTGTGAGGGGCATCGACCCGGAGCAAAGTTTTCACCAGACCCAAGGGCCAGATCGAAAACAGCCAGTTACCCAGAACAGAGAGTACCGATCCTAAAAAAATGTACTCACCGAGTACCCCCGTACCCGCTGTAATGGCCCGCCGCGATACGACCCAGGCCGGCCCTAAGGAGATTCGCATGAGCACCGCAAGCAAACCGCTAGTGACAGGGTTCATTGCCGCTCTTTCGCTGCTCGGCGTTGCCGTCGCGCACGCCAAGACCACTACCCCCGACAGCCCTGATGCCGCCTACACCAGCCAGGCCTCGGCCGTCGATCCGTCCAGTGCCCAGGTGGTACGCAGCCCCGGCGCACCGGACCTGACCGCCGGCGAGTTCGAGAAGGCCAAGGAAATCTACTTCCAGCGTTGCGCCGGCTGCCACGGCGTGCTGCGCAAGGGCGCCACCGGCAAGCCGCTGACCCCGGACATCACCCAGCAACGCGGCCAGGCCTTCCTGGAGGCGCTGATAACCTATGGTTCGCCCGCCGGCATGCCCAACTGGGGCACGTCCAACGCGCTGACCAAGGACGAAATCACGCTGATGGCCAAGTACATCCAGCACACCCCGCCGACGCCGCCGGAGTGGGGCCTGGCCGAGATGAAGAATTCCTGGAAGGTGCTGGTCAAGCCCGAGAACCGTCCGAAGAAGCAGCTGAACAAGCTGGATCTGCCCAACCTGTTCTCCGTCACCCTGCGTGACGACGGCAAGATCGCGCTGATCGACGGCAAGACCAAGAAGATCGTCAAGACCATCGATACCGGCTACGCCGTGCACATCTCGCGCATGTCCGCCTCCGGCCGCTACCTGCTGGTGATCGGCCGCGACGCCAAGATCGACATGATCGACCTGTGGGGCAAGGAGCCGATCAAGGTCGCCGAGATCAAGGTGGGTATCGAGGCCCGCTCGGTGGAAACCTCGAAGTTCAAGGGCTACGAGGACAAGTACGTGATCGCTGGCGACTACTGGCCGCCGCAGTTCACCATCATGGACGGCGAAACCCTGGAACCGCTGCAGATCGTCTCTACCCGGGGCATGACCGTCGGCACCCAGGAATACCATCCGGAACCACGCGTGGCGGCGATCATCGCCTCCCACGAACACCCGGAGTTCATCGTCAACGTCAAGGAAACCGGCAAGGTCATGCTGGTGAACTACGAGGACATCGACAACCTGTCCATCACCAGCATCGGCACCGCGCCGTTCCTGCATGACGGCGGCTGGGACGTCAGCCACCGCTACTTCATGACGGCGGCGAACAACTCCAACAAGGTCGCGGTGATCGACTCCAAGGACCGCAAGATGGCGGCCCTGGTGGACGTCGGCAAGATCCCGCACCCGGGTCGTGGCGCCAACTTCAACCACCCGAAATACGGTCCGGTGTGGGCCACCAGCCACCTGGGCGACGAGACCATCTCGCTGATCGGCACCGATCCGGAGAAGAACCCGCAGCACGCCTGGAAGGTGGTGGAAACCCTCAAGGGCCAGGGCGGCGGTTCGCTGTTCATCAAGACCCACCCGAAATCCCGCAACCTGTACTTGGATACCACCTTCCACCCCGACGCGGCGATCAGCCAGTCGGTGACGGTGTTCAACATCGACAATCTGGCGGCCGGCTACACCGTTCTGCCTATTGGCGACTGGTCCGGAATCAAGGAAGGTGCCAAGCGCGTCGTGCAGCCTGAGTACAATAAGGCCGGCGACGAAGTCTGGTTCTCGGTTTGGAGCGGTCAGGACGAGGAATCGGCCATCGTGGTGGTCGACGACAAGACCCTCAAGCTCAAAACAGTGATCCGGGACAAAAGGTTGATTACCCCGACGGGTAAATTCAACGTGCACAACACTCAGTACGACGTTTACTGAGGTACCTCCGCGGGACGGGTTCGCCGCCCGTCCCATTAGCCTTAAGGAAGTCTTTATATGAAGAAAGTCCTGCTCCCGATGCTCGCCCTGGGCGCCGCCATGAGCCTGCAGCCGGCCCTGGCCGCTGACGGTGAAGCGCTGTTCAAGAGCAAGCCCTGCGCTGCCTGCCACAACGCCGACATGAAGATGGTCGGCCCGGCCCTCAAGGACATCGCCGCCAAGTACGCCGGTGTCGCCGGTGCCGCCGACACCCTGGCCCTGCACATCAAGAACGGCAGCCAGGGCGTCTGGGGTCCGATCCCGATGCCGCCGAACGCCGTATCCGACGCCGAAGCCAAGACCCTCGCCGAGTGGGTCCTGTCGCTGAAGAAGTAAACCGCAGGGGGACGTCATGAACAGATCGCGATTGCTGAGTTTCATCACCGCCCTGAGCATGACGTCCCTGCTGTCAATTCCCCCGGTGTCGGCCGATGAATCCATCGACCGCCGCCAGCTGGAGCATCTGCTCCTGCAGGACTGTGGTTCCTGCCACGGCCTGCGCCTGACCGGCGGACTCGGCCCGGCCATCACCCCCGAGGCCCTCGCCGGCAAACCCCGCGACTCCCTGATCGCCACTGTTACCCACGGCCGCCCCGGCACCGCCATGCCCGGCTGGAACGCCCTGCTCAACGACGGCGAAATCACCTGGCTGGTCGATAGACTCCTGCAAGGAAATCCCTGACATGAAGCGCCCTTCCCTGCTGCTGGCCCTGGCCAGCCTGGTTCTCTGCGCCTGCGCGCAGCCCACCCTGCGCGGCACCGGTGATCTTGGCGTGGTGGTCGAACGCGCCGCCGGCACCCTGCAGCTCGTCGAAACCAGCGGCCAGACCCGCCTGGCGCGCATCGAGGGCCTGGGCGACCTGTCCCACGCCTCGGTGGTGTTCTCCCGCGACCAGCGCTTCGCCTACGTGTTCGGCCGCGACGGCGGGCTGAGCAAGGTCGACCTCTTGGAACAGCGGCTGGTCAAGCGCGTGGTGCAGGGCGGCAACAGCATCGGCGGCGCCATCAGCCAGGACGGCACGCTGATCGCCGTGGGCAACTACGAACCGGGCGGCGTCAAGGTGTTCGACGCCGTCACCCTGGAACAGGTGGCCGACATCCCCGCCACGCCGCTGCCCGACGGCAGCCGCAACTCCCGCGTGGTCGGCGTCACCGACGTGCCCAACAACGGCTTCATCTACAGCCTGTTCGACACCGGCGAAACCTGGCTGCTGGACTTCAGCGAAAGCCGCACACCGAAGGTCACGCGCTTCGCGAACATCGGCAAACAGCCCTACGACGCGCTGCTCACCCCGGATGGCCGCTACTACGTGGCCGGCCTGTTCGGCGAGGACGGCATGGCCAAGCTCGACCTCTGGCACCCCGAGCGCGGCATCGAACGCATCCTCGATGGCTACGGCCGCGGCCAGCAGAAACTGCCGGTCTACAAGATGCCGCACCTGGAAGGCTGGACCGTGGCCGGCGAGCACACCTTCGTGCCTGCCATCGGCCAGCACCGCGTGCTGGTGGTCGACAGCCACAGCTGGAAACAGGTCGGCGCCATCGACGTGGCCGGCCAGCCGGTGTTCGTCATGGCCCGCCCGGACGGCCGGCAGATCTGGGTGAACTTCGCCCACCCGGACAACCACCTGATCCAGGTGATCGACACCGAAACCCGCAAGGTCATCAAGACCCTGGAGCCCGGCCCGGCCGTGCTGCACATGGAGTTCACCGCGCGTGGCGACCAGCTGTGGCTGTCGGTGCGCGACAACAACGAGGTGCAGGTCTGGGACCCGCACCGCCTGGAGCTGATCCAGCGCCTGCCGGCCGACAGCCCCAGCGGCATCTTCTTCACCAGCCGCGCCCACGAGACGGGGCTGTGACATGGACCGCCTGGAGCCGCTGGACCGCCGGCTGATCGAACGCTTCCAGCACGGCATGCCGCTGTGCGCCGAGCCCTACCGGGCGATGGCCGAGGCACTGGGCTGCAGCGAACAGGCGCTGCTCGACAGCCTGCGCCGCCTGCAGGCGCGCGATGCCCTGTCGCGCATCGGCCCGGTGTTCGAGCACAGCCGCGCCGGCGCCAGCACCCTGGTCGCCCTGGCGGTGCCGGCCGAACGCCTGGAGCAAGTCGCCGCGCGCATCAGCCAGTACCCCGAGGTCAACCACAACTACCGGCGCGAGCACGCCTATAACCTGTGGTTCGTGCTCACCGGGCCGGATCGCGCCAGCCTGGATCGCCTGCTGGCCGAGATCGAAACGGACACCGGCCTGGCCCCGCTCGATCTGCCGATGGAGTACTCCTACCGCATCGACCTGGGTTTTTCCCTGGAGAACCTGCCATGACGCCGCTCGACGACCTGCAGGCCGTGCGCCTGCGCCGCCTGCTGGAAGAAGGCCTGCCGCTGGAAGCCAGTCCGTATCGGCTGCTGGCCGAACGCATCGGCGCCGACGAAGAGCAGGTGCTGGCACAGGTGCAGCAGTGGCAGCGCGACGGGCTGTTCCGCCGCGTCGGCCTCGTACTCAAGCACCGCGCCCTGGGCATCCACGCCAACGCCATGCTGGTGCTGGACATCCCCGACGCCGAGGTGGACGCGGTGGGCGCGCGGCTGTCCGCCGCGCCGGGCGTCAACCTCTGCTACCGCCGCCCGCGCCGCCTGCCGCACTGGCCCTACAACCTGTTCTGCATGGTGCACGGCCGCGAGCGGGCCAGCGTCACCGCGCACATCGCCGCGCTGCTGGCCGAACTGGGCCTGAGCGAGCGCCCGCACAAGCTGCTGTTCAGCACCCGCGCCTACAAGCAATGCGGCGGGCGCTTCGCGCCGGCCCTGGACCGCGCCCATGGATGACCTCGACCGCCGCCTGATCAACCGCCTGCAACTGGGCCTGCCGCTGGTGCCCCGCCCGTGGGAGGCGCTGGCCGAGGAACTGCACAGCGACGCCGCCACCCTGCGCGCCCGCGTGCAGGCCTTGCTGGACGACGGCACCCTCACCCGCTTCGGCCCCATGTTCGACATCGACCGCCTGGGCGGCGCCTTCACCCTGGCCGCCCTGTCCGTGCCGGAAGAACGCTTCGACGCCGTGGCGGCCATCCTCGACGGCCTGCCGGAAGTCGCCCACAACTACCGCCGCGAACATCAGTGGAACATGTGGTTCGTGCTCGGCTGCGCCACCCCGCAAGGCATCACCGCGACCATCGCGCGCATCGAGGCGCTGACCGGCCTGACCGTGCTCAACCTGCCCAAGGAGGAGACCTACCATGTCGGCCTGCATTTCCAGGTTTGATGGCGCGCTGGTTCGCCGCCTGATGGAACTCACCCAGGCCGGCCTGCCGCTGGTGGACAACCCCTGGGCGTGGATCGGCGAACAGCTGGGCCTCGACGAACAGGCCGTGCTCGACCTGCTGCGCCAGCTGCAGGCCGACGGCGCCATCCGCCGCATCGCCGCCGTACCCAACCACTACCGCCTCGGCTACCGCCACAACGGCATGACCGTGTGGGACGTGGACGACGCCCAACTCCCCCGCCTCGGCCCCCTGCTCGGCGCGCAGCCCTTCGTCAGCCACTGCTACCGCCGCCCCCGCCGCGACGGCTGGCACTACAACCTGTTCGCCATGGTGCACGGGCGCAGAGCTGAGGAAATCGAGGACTACCGGGCGCAGATTCGCGAGCTGCTAGGCGAGGCGTGCCGGGGGGATGAGATGTTGGTGAGTAGTCGGATATTGAAGAAGACGGGGTTGAGGGTTTAACCCGGACCCTGGGGCCGGCTGCATCCGGCGGCCTTCAGACTGCCCCCCAGCCCCTCTTCGAACTCGCCTCGACTTCCGTAGGCTGGACAATGCTGATGGCGAAATAGTAGCTTCGACCCAAACGCCAAACAGGGATCGTTGCGTGCCGTCACAGTCACTTCTTCCCGCTTATCACCTCGCGTTGCCGCCGTACCGGTACGAACGTTTTCGTGTGCCGGCGGTGAACTGCCGCTTCAAAAAAGCGAATACGAAAAATGGAGCGGGATTAGTGCCGGCCACTTCATAGATAATTAGCCAAAAGCGGAAACCTCATGGATATCCAAAAAGAAATCTTAGATTTAAACCGATTTCTTCCAAAGGGAGTCACTCTAGATTATTTGGAGGAAGTTGATGAGAGCATCAAGGAAATTGATGACCAGCGCCCTCTGGCTCCACATATAACAGAGAAGCTTCAATCAGAGATTCTCTATGATCGAGTCCATGCCTCTGCAGTAATTGAGGGAAACAAACTATCTAGGCGCGAAACCATTGTTGTCCTAAGCTCCGGAATAGTAGAAGCAGGGTCAAGAAAAGATCAACAAGAAGTGATAAATCTCGCCGACGCCTGCCTTTATCTGCAAGAGTGTCTTGACAACAAAATCTCCCTATCCATTCATTTAGTAAAAGAACTGCATCAAAAAATATTAAAAGACATTGACAAGTGCTCCGCCGGATCATTTAGATCTATTGATGTAGCAATCACAGGAGCAAAAGTAAGACCTCCATCACACCTTGATGTTCCGCATTTAGTTAGCCAGATTGTTGATCTAGAAAACTCTGCGATTATCCATCCTATTCATAAAGCGGCATGGATTCACTGGGCCTTTGCAAGAGTACATCCATTTGTTGATGGAAATGGACGGGTAGCACGCCTAATTCAGGATTACGTACTTCTAAAGCACCGATATGTTCCGGCATCAGTACAACCGGAAGACCGCGAGCGAAACTATTATGAATCCCTGGAAAGCGCAGATCTAGGTAGCGGCGGTGACTTCCTTGAAATAGTGGCAAAAAACGTACTTAGAACATCTGAGCGCTATCTTTCAATAATTCGCGAAGAAAAATCAAAAACAAGCTGGGTTAAAAATATAGCAAAGGCTGCATCAGAAAAAATCAAGCAGACTGAGCACAGAAAGTTCCTTTCAATACAAAAATCATATGACTCCCTGAAATATGAATTCGAGAGCATATGTGCAGAGCTTAATTCAGAGCTCACTGATATGCGCGTAGGTTTCAAGGACTATGGAAGCCTTGACTTTGAAAAATACCAAGCACTTAAAAATCATGGCAGAGCCACTAGGACATGGCTTTTCGGCCTACATTTCATGTATGGCGAGATTGATCAAAGATTTGTTTTTTGGTTCGCCAAACATTACCGAAATGCCGGTGACATTCGGCCATTTGAACAAAACACGATAACCATTCTGGTATCCATGCAAGATGGTGCTGGCGGCAATAGGAAATTAGATGATTTTGAATCAGAAGATCGCATTACGCTTAGAGAGATTCTAGTAGAAGATAGAACGTTTTTCCGCCGTCGCTACAACCCTGTTAAGCGCTCACCAGAGTGGGATGACAATGTTTCCCCCTCGGAAATAGCTCAGAACTTTATCCAAGAGGTTCTTGCAAAAGTTGGCTTGATTTAGAGAAACGGGTGATAAGGACAGATTCATTTTCCAAGCCATCAATCCGCCTCGGCCAAAAGGGTACGCCCAACCAAATCTGCCAACGCCCGCCGTTTCGCAGGGCACTAGAACTTACCAGGAAGCATATCCGATGAGAAAAGGCCGCTACTATCTTGGCCGAGTGGTGAAAATCAATCTCGACCAAGACAGCTTGATGAATGCAATTACAAACGCCCCAATTATTACAATAGGGAAATTCGACTGGACTATCACCGACATTGAAGACAATAGAAATGCAGATTTCCCATATATATTTGGGAAACTATCCAAGTATGCAAAAGATGGTTGCGCTAAAGTCATTGACGAAGTTAGTCGTGCACAAATAAATACCGACGTACCAAATCTACTTGAGGCTAGCTCATCCTTTGTATACCTCCCCGACTTCTCGGGCATAGCTTTTTTACATGTATGGAACGGAATTCAAGAGGATATATTCCCCAGACGTTTTAAATCAGTAATTGAAGCAGCCTTTGACGGTTTTATGGTCGCTTGCGATGTCGAGCCTATATCCGACTACAGGGCGTTTACTACTCGGCTAAAAAAATTAAGCTATTTTACAGAATTTTCAGCAACCGTTTACCCACCCAACCCATTATTCGGCAGATTATGGGGAAGCCTAAATGAATATATCAAAAGCCGAAATGCGTCAGAAGTTGCTGTCAAAGAGCACTCTTCCAAACCAAAAGGCCTAAATTCAAAAATAGTCGAATTAATGGATAGCATCATGAAATCTCGAGATTATGAGCCAGAAGAAGCTCCAGCGATTAGTGATGCTGCCATTCTAATGGCCGCTGATGGTTACGGGCGGGGAAAGGTTGTTGGCTTTGAAGACGGTGATGAAGTAGTAATAAGAACGAGCGACACAAGGAAAAGTTTTCTCCATGATAAAGAGCCTACCGCCAATGAGCTTGCTGTAAAGGCAAAATCACAATTTGATAAAATTTCAAACGAAAGGGACATGAGGCACTAATGAAAGCACTTTATTACTTAAGAGTGTTTTTTATTAGCTATGAGTTTGCTTTTCTAATCTCTGGATCCGCCATTTATATTTTCTTTGGAGAATATTTTGAGAAGCAATTCATTTCTAATCCAATAAATGAAAATGCTTTGCAGTGGGCTATGCTATTTCCGATTAGCGTTTCTGGATGGACCTTGAAAGAAGGTGTTGGCGTTATTTTCCCAGATGATAGGACAACCAGAATTTTACATGAATGGCCTGATTACTGGAGACTTAAATGCCATTTCAATGTCGGCATCTTAAACACCATTATCTACCTAATACCGTGCCTTGCAATTTGGTTTACTGGCGGGTTGAATAAATTTGAAGGAGCCTGGTTGTTTTTTATGTTCGCTATTGCCACGTCAATCAATGCTTTTACCTTTTACACCGCAAAAATTGGTGTTCGAAGTGCATTAATCAGGGCTCATACGTAGAAGAAAAAGGAAGGAGCGGGGACAGATTTATTTTTCAGCTACGAATTCACCATGCTCTCGGAAAATAAAAGCCCCCATTGCTCAACTGCTCGCACAACCCCTTCAATACTCCACCTTCCCCCGCCCAGCCTTGATCGCCGCCCGCTGGCTCTTGCCTTCCAGACGCCGCTTTTTCGAGCCGAGGGTAGGCTTGGTCGGGCGCCGAGCCTTCTCCACCTTGCCCGCGCTGCGAATCAGCTCGGCCAGGCGTTGCAGTGCATCCTCGCGATTCTGTTCCTGGGTGCGGTATTGCTGCGCCTTGATGACGATCACCCCTTCGGCGGTGATGCGACTGTCGCGTAGCGCCAGCAGGCGCTCCTTGTAGAATTCAAGAAAAGGGGACAGATTTATTTTTCACCACTAGAAAATCCGGAAAATAAATCTGCCCCGAATGGCACTTACTTAACCGTTAACCCATTGATTTGAAACAAAAAGGCCGCTCCCCAGTCTACGGTGATAGTTGCGAACACACACCGAGACCAAGGAGCAGCCCGCATGGATGCTAGGCGCCAAACCGCTCTTCATCAACAACAGCGCGTTCGGAGGCTTGCCGCCAGCACGGACGTCGATACGTTTGCCAGCTTGCTATCCAGACCTGACCTGCTCGACTGCATCGAGGCCTTGCTGCCCCGCCATAGGGAGCGGTTGTTTCCGCCCGCCGAGACGTTGTCTATGTTCATGGCGCAGGCACTGAGCGCGGACCGCTCTTGCCGGAAAGCCGTCGATGATCTGGCCATCAAACGGCTACGAACCGGTTCAAGCCCATGCAGCACGCGCACCGGCGGTTACTGTCGAGCTCGGCAGCGGCTACCCGTAGAGATGGTGTCAACGCTTGCGCGCACCAGCGGCGCCTTGATCAGTGCCAAATCGCGTTGCAGCTGGTTGTGGATGGGAAGGCCTGTACGGCTCGTGGATGGCACGACGGTATCCATGCCGGATACCGCAGCGAATCAAGCGGCCTATCCGCAGTCACGTGGGCAAAAGCCAAAGAAAAAGGGGACAGATTTATTTTCCATCCTTGAATTATCAGGCAGCCAGAAAAATAAATATGTCCCCATTTCACTTCAAACCATCGCCATTTCAATTAACTCTTTTATTATTCCACAAGGAAAACACAGCCATAACAAACCCAGAAAGTCCACCAAACAAAAATCCAATAGGAAATAGATCGAAACGAAATATGAAAACCAGATCATGACCTCTAAAAATACTCAACACAAGCGGAGCTAGCAATCCCATCAAAAGAACACTACCCCCCCAGCAAATCGCCGAAAAAAAAGAAACATACAAAATCCTGAAAAATACAATCAACATCATTCCTCCCCATAAACATAGGAATTATAGGAATTAATAAAGGGGACAGATTTATTTTCTATTACCCCTTCAATACTCCACCCTCCCCCGCCCAGCCTTGATCGCCGCCCGCTGGCTCTTTCCTTCGAGCCGCCGCTTTTTCGAGCCAAGAGTCGGCTTGGTCGGGCGCCGGGCCTTTTCCACCTTGCCCGCGCTGCGAATCAGCTCGGCCAGGCGTTGCAGGGCATCCTCGCGATTCTGTTCCTGTGTGCGGTACTGCTGCGCCTTGATGACGACCACCCCGTCGGCGGTGATGCGGCTGTCGCGCAGCGCCAGCAGGCGCTCCTTATAGAACTCAGGCAGCGACGAGCCACGGATATCGAAGCGCAGGTGCAGCGCGCTGGACACCTTGTTGACGTTCTGCCCGCCAGCGCCCTGAGCACGGATCGCGCTCAGCTCGATTTAAGGAAAAGGGGACAGATTTATTTTCCATCCCTGGATTATCAGGCAGCCAGAAAAATAAATCTGTCCCCATTTCATGTTGATGCAGTCGAGCAGGTCAGGTCTGGATAGCAAGCTGGCAAACGTATCGACGTCCGTGCTGGCGGCAAGCCTCCAAGCGCGCTGTTGTTGATGAAGATCGGTTTGGCGCCTAGCATCCATGCGGGCTGCTCCTTGGTCTCGGTGTGTGTTCGCAACTATCAATAATAGCGGAGCCAAGGAAAGGAAAGGAAAGGAAAGGAAAGGAAAGGAAAATAAATCTGCCCCAACACTCACACAAAAAATATCGCAACATATACCGCAAAAATAATGCCCGCCATTACCGACCTACTCTCAGGATCAGCCTTTGCAGACACCACACCCCCTAAAAGGGTGAGCATGCGACCACCATTAAGATAAGCGTAAATCCCACGAGAAAGGGATATCTGAAGAATCAAAAAACTCAATAACACACCCCAATCAGGAAGAAATCTCACTGAGTTAGCGAAAGACGCAGCGACAAGGACCGAAAAAACAATACCTCTATACGCAACCAATAAATTAATCACCCAACATATTCCTTATATCTTCCAAGACAGAATCCCAAGCTCCGCTCAAGACTGCTATTGCAGATAACTTCTGTTCGATTTCATCGGTGGCGCTGCGCAGAACCGAATACTTTTCGACCGCCATCCCCGTCGCTTCATGCACCAACGCCTCTGGGAGCTCTCCTTCTATATACCCAGCAATTTAGCTAAAGGCCCGGCGGTCAAAACACCAACTACTACAACGACAAAGGGAACAGATATAAAAATATATCTGCCTCATCAATACTCCACCTTCCCCCGCCCAGCCTTGATCGCCGCCCGCTGACTCTTGCCTTCGAGCCGCCGTTTTTTCGAGCCAAGCGTCGGCTTGGTCGGGCGCCGGGCCTTTTCCACCTTACCAGCGCTGCGAATCAGCTCGGCCAGGCGTTGCAGGGCATCCTCGCGATTCTGTTCCTGGGTGCGGTACTGCTGCGCCTTGATGACGACCACCCCGTCGGCGGTGATGCGGCTGTCGCGCAGCGCCAGCAGGCGCTCCTTGTAGAATTCCGGCAGCGACGAGGCGCGGATATCGAAGCGCAGGTGCAGCGCGCTGGACACCTTGTTGACGTTCTGCCCGCCGGCGCCCTGGGCACGGATCGCGCTCAGCTCGATTTCGCTGTCGGGCAGCTCGACGGAATTGGTGATTTGCAGCATGGCGGGCTCGGAGAATGGCCGGGGCGACAGGATACCCCCCGGCCCCGCCTGGCCGCGACCCCACGGTTCCGACCGGTGCAGAGCCCAACGGCGGCCGGAAAGGCGCCGACCGCCCAATGATTAGCGTAGCCGGGGCGTTGTGCCTGGCGCGGACGAGGCATCGGTGTGGTTTTGTGGCTAGCCCGTGTACTTAGTCACCGTAAAAGAGGTGCTGGCACGGGCCTGCGCGCGTGTAATCCTTATCAAGACGATAATTTGTAATCAACTTTGATTGGTTATCGACCTGAAGAATCAGCTTGCATTTGACGTTAACGTTTTTCGTATCGTACACAATGCCAGTCGTCATGCCAGGACGGTCCGTATTGTAGTAGGCATAGCTATCTGCCTCATACGTTATGCTTCGGATACGAGAAAAATCCCAAATATAAGCCGTTATTTCATTGTTGATTTTCTCAGCTTTCAAAGGCTGCCCCCACTTAACCATGGCGGCATCGATGGGCTTTCCTTCCCAGTGGTTCTTTTGAACCAATTCAGGGATGGAGGGGACATCCACGCCCAGGATATGGCAGGCACTCAATAAAAAACTTGATGCAACAATGACTGAAGCACCCATGTTTTTTTTCATTTAATTCCCTTCCAAGTTATATCCGTATCTTTTTCGGTGAACTGCCGGTGCAGAACCAGCGGCGGCCGGAAAAGCGCCGACCGCCCTACGCGTGCGTTGACGGCGCCGGGCTCAGAACCGCCATTCCGGTTTGAACAGGCCAACCACGAAAAACAGCGTGCTAAAGCCCCACGCCACCAGCGCATAGAGGCGGATCTGCTCGGCGTTCCAGCCCCACGCGAACCACTCCAGAAACACCATGCTCTTCCAGCCTTCGAGCCAGCGCGCGCCGCCCCAGCTGATGATCCATTTCCAGAACAGGCTGTTCAGGCAGTAGAGCGCAACGAATTCTCCGGTTTCCACGGATGCTCCTCGGCGATGGTCGGGGAGCCCGAGTCTATGCACAGCGGCCTGTGCCCGGATTGACGGCGATCTCGTTGCAACCGGAACCCTGCGGCTTCGCTGCAATAAACATCGGCGATCGTGAAAGCGTCGGCCGGTCGTAGCGTAGGCCACCGGGCGTGGCTTCGGTGCAATCCGAATCGGCGACCGGGAAAGCGCCGACCGCCCTGCCGGAACGCCGCCGTTATGCCTCTGCAACACCACCACCAACCGCCCTCGCCTCCTCTGGGCGCGTGCGCCTCCACCGCGACATATCCGCGCTCCCTGAACGATCAGGCTGTGGCACAGCACTTTGCTTGTTTCTGATCAAGGAGCGAGGCGGCCGGCTCGGCGATTCTCCCACGCAAAGGAGGCCTATTCGGTCTCGCGAGGAGAATTGTTCATGCTGCGAATCAGCCATTACCTGCGCGCGCTGGCCCGGCCCGAGGCCGGGCCCGTGCTGGGTGCGCGGGGCACGCCGGGGACCCGGCCGCCGGTGGTGATCTGGAACCTGTTGCGGCGCTGCAATCTCACCTGCAAGCACTGCTACGCCACCTCCGCCGACAGCGAGTTCCGCGACGAGCTGGACACCGCCGAGGCGCTGCGGGTGATCGACGACCTGCACGCCGCCGGGGTGAAGGTGCTGATCCTTTCCGGCGGCGAGCCGCTGCTGCGCGAGGACATCTTCGAGCTGTCCGCCTACGCCCGGGACAAGGGCTTTTTCGTCGCGCTGTCCACCAACGGCACGCTGATCGACGCGGGCAACATCGCGCAAATCGTCGCCGCCCGGTACGACTACGTGGGCATCAGCATCGACGGCCTGGAGGCGGTGCACGACGATTGGCGCCAGCTCAAGGGCAGCTTCGCCGCCTCGATGCACGCCATCGACCTGTGCCGGGCGCACGACATCCGCGTCGGCCTGCGCACCACCCTCACCCAGTACAACTACCCGCAGCTGCCCGAGATCCTCGCGCTGATGCGCGAGCACGACGTGCAGAAGTTCTACCTCTCGCACCTCAACTACAGCGGGCGCGGCAAGCGCAGCCGCAAGGCCGACGCCCATCACCGCATGACCCGCGACGCCATGGGCCAGCTGTTCGAGCAGGCCTGGGCCGACGTGATGAGCGGCCGCGACACCGATTTCGTCACCGGCAACAACGACGCCGACGCCATCCTGCTGCTGCAGTGGGTGCGCGAGCGCCTGCCGCAGCACGCCGCGCGTCTGGAGAAGATGCTGCGCGCCTGGGGCGGCAACGCCTCGGGCAGCGGCATCGCCAACATCGACAACACCGGCGCCGTGCACCCGGACACCTACTGGTGGCAGCACACCGTCGGCAACGTGCGCCAGCGCAGTTTCCGCGACATCTGGCTGGACAACCCCGATCCGCTGCTGCTGCGCCTGCGCGAACACCCGCGCGCCGTGGAAGGCCGCTGCGCCGAGTGCCAGTGGCTGTCGATCTGCAACGGCAACACCCGTACCCGCGCCTGGGCCGAAGGCAACCTGTGGGGCGAAGACCCCGGCTGCTACCTGAGCGACACGGAAATCGGCCTGCCGGAAACCCGATGCATTCCCAGCGTGCAGCTCGCCTGACCGCATCCGACACAAGCGGCCACCAGAGCCGCCGATGAGACGAGATAAGGAGTCCGCATGGACCAGCTCACCCTCCCCCCTGCACTGCACGCGTCCCTCGTACCCGGCGAGGTCGCCCTGGTTGGCGCCGGTCCCGGCGATCCCGGCCTGCTCACCCTGCGCGCCTGGAGCCTGCTGCAACAGGCCGACGCGGTGGTCTACGACCGCCTGGTCAGCGACGAACTGCTGGCCCTGCTGCCGGCGCGCTGCGCCCGCCATTACGTCGGCAAGGCCAGCGGCTACCACAGCCTGCCCCAGGAGCAGATCAACCAGCTGCTGCTGGACCTGGCCCGCGACCGCCTGCGCGTGGTGCGTCTGAAGGGCGGCGACCCGTTCATCTTCGGCCGTGGCGCCGAGGAGCTGGAGTTCCTGCTCGACCAGGGCGTCGACTGCCAGGTGGTGCCCGGCATCACCGCCGCCTCGGGCTGCACCACCTACGCCGGCATCCCGCTCACCCATCGCGATCTGGCGCACTCCTGCCAGTTCATCACCGGCCACCTGCAGAAGGACGGCGAGCTGAAGCTGCCATGGAGCAGCCTGGCCAATGGCGGCCAGACCCTGGTGTTCTACATGGGCCTGGCCAGCCTCGGGGTGATCGCCCGCCAGCTGATCGCCGCCGGCCTGGCCGCTGATACCCCGGCCGCGCTGATCAGCCGCGGCACCCATGCGGATCAGCGCGTGGTGCGCGGCACGCTGGCGGACCTGGAGGAAATGGCCTGCAGCAACCAGCTGAGCGCGCCGGCGCTGACGGTGATCGGCAAGGTGGTCGGCCTGTTCGCCGAGCGCACTCCGCAGTTCCCGGCGCGCCTCGTCGCCACGGAGGAAGACCCATGCGACTGATCATGACCCTGCTGGCCATCGCCGCCCTGCCGGCGGCGACCTTCGTGGCCCTCGACCTGTGCATCCCCAAGGCGGCCGCCGCGACGTCGGACGCCGACGCCCTGTACCGCCAGCACTGCCTGGCCTGCCACGGCGAGAACCGCCTGGGCGGCGCCGGCCCGGCGCTGCTGCCGGAAAGCCTCGGCCGCCTGAAGCCCGCCGAGGCGAAGAAGGTGATTCGCGACGGCCGCCCCGCCAGCCAGATGGCGGCCTACGGGCACCTGCTGGATGACGGCCAGATCCAGGCGCTGACCGACTACCTGTACACCCCGCCCGCCGTGGCGCCGCAATGGACCGACGCCGACCTGCGCGCCAGCCACCGTCTGCTGGCCGACGTGCGCAAGCTGCCGGACACCCCGCAGCACGGCGCCGATCCGCTCAACCTGTTCGTGGTGGTGGAAGCCGGCAACCATCAGGTGCGTATCCTCGACGGCGACCGCTTCGAGGAGCTGGCCAAGTTCCAGTCGCACTTCGCCCTGCACGGCGGGCCGAAGTTCTCGCCGGACGGGCGCTTCGTCTACTTCGCCTCCCGGGACGGCTGGATCAGCGTCTACGACCTGCACAACCTGACCATGATCGCCGAGGTGCGCGCCGGCCTGAACACCCGCAACCTGGCGGTCAGCAACGATGGCCGCTGGGCGCTGGTGGGCAACTACCTGCCCGGCGAGCTGGTGGTGCTGGACGCCCGCGACCTGTCGCTGGTCAAGCGCATCCCGGCCAAGGGTCTGGACGGCACGATTTCCCGGGTCAGCGCCGTGTACACCGCGCCGCCGCGCGACAGCTTCGTGGTGGCGCTCAAGGACGTGCAGGAGGTGTGGGAACTGTCCTACGCCGGCACGCCGACCTTCGAACCGCGCCGCATCCCGGCGGCGGACTTCCTCGACGACTTCTCCTTCACCCCGGACTACCGCCAACTGCTGGCCACCTCGCGCAAGGCCAAGGGCGGCCAGGTGATCGACCTGGACAGCGGCAAGGCGCTTACCGACATCCCGCTGCCGGGCATGCCGCACCTGGGCTCGGGCATCTACTGGCAGCGCGACGGCCAGTGGGTGTTCGCCACGCCGAACGTCAGCCAGGGGCTGATCTCGGTGCTGGATATGCAGAGCTGGAAGCTGATCGAGGAAATCCCCACCGAAGGGCCGGGCTTCTTCATGCGCAGCCACGCCGACTCGAAGTACGCCTGGACCGACGTGTTCTTCGGCCCCAACAACGACGCCATCCACCTGATCGACAAGCAGTCCCTCAAGGTCGCCCACACCCTGCGGCCGATGCCCGGCAAGAACGCCGCCCACGTGGAATTCACCCGCGACGGCAAGCACCTGCTGCTCAGCGTGTGGGACACGGACGGCGCGCTGCTGGTGATCGAGTCCGACACCCTCAAGGAGATCAAGCGCATCCCCATGAACAAGCCTTCGGGCAAGTACAACGTGGGCAACAAGATCGGCTTCGTGGAAGGCACCTCGCACTGAGCCCGGCGGTTGCCGAGCCTGGCGTTGGGCGGACAACGCTTCACCTGTCCGCCGCCTCGGCGCTCCGCCGATACCGCTGTCCGGCGGACAAGAACGACGTTGTCCGCCCTACGCCCCGCCCCCGTAGGGCGGACAACGCTTCACCTGTCCGCCGCCTCGGCGCTCCGCCGATACCGCTGTCTGGCGGACAAGAACGACGTTGTCCGCCCTACGCCCCGCCCCCGTAGGGCGGACAACGCTTCACCTGTCCGCCGCCTCGGCGCTCCGCCGATACCGCTGTCCGGCGGACAATAACGACGTTGTCCGCCCTACGCCCCTGACGTAGACCGCCTCGGGTCCTGCGTCTGGCCGCGACCAAAAGCTCGCGAATTAATTCGCTCCCACCGGGTTCATCGTCGAGCGCCGGCGATTCTCGATCCCGTCGCTATGCTCTCTGGGTTCACAACCCCTCTGAGGAGAGCCCATGAAGCCGAACATCACCCTGCTGGCCCTGCTGCTTGGCAGCGGCGCCGCCGTTGCCGATACCACCGTCACCCTGAACGCGGTCGATAGCCATGGCGTCGGCCAGGCGCTGGGCGAGGTCACCATAACCACCACCGAATACGGCCTGGTGTTCACCCCCAACCTGCACGGGCTGCCCAGCGGGCTGCACGGGTTCCATGTGCACCAGAATCCCAGCTGCGAACCGGCCGAGGTCAACGGCACCGCCACCGCGGCGGCAGCCGCCGGCGGGCATTACGACCCGCAGAACACCGGCAAGCACGGCACGCCGTGGGGCGACGGCCACCTGGGCGACCTGCCGGCGCTGTACGTGGACGAGGAAGGCAACGCCCGCCAGCCGGTGCTGGCCCCGCGCCTGAAGAAAGAAGAGGCGATCAAGGGCCGCTCGCTGATGGTGCACGCCGGCGGCGACAACCACGCCGATCATCCGCAGCCGCTGGGCGGCGGCGGAGCCCGCGTGGCCTGTGGGGTGATTCAGTAGCCGCTGCGCTGCCGCCGGCGGGACGCAAGGTCCCGCCGGCTCCATCTGATACGGTTTTTTATCAAAAACCTGAGCCTGTTTTTAAATCAGCCCGCCCCCGATCATTCCCGCAGCCCATTACGATTGTCGGGAACCTCCCATGAACGAACGCATCCCTGCCCGGGTCATCGAGACCATCGACCCCGGCAAGCCGGCTCGCCCGCTTGAAGGCGCCATCCACACTCGCAGCTTCACCGGCAGCTACCGCACGCTGCGCATGCTCGGCTCGGGATTCCTGTTCCTGCTGTTCTTCGGCATTGTCTGGCTGACCTGGAACGACCGCCAGGCCGTGCTCTGGGATCTGGCCAACCGCCAGTTCCACATCTTCGCCGCCACCTTCCTGCCGCAGGACTTCATCCTGCTGTCGGCGCTGCTGATCATTTGCGCGTTCGGCCTGTTCTTCATCACCGTGGCCGCCGGCCGGGTGTGGTGCGGCTACACCTGCCCGCAAAGCGTGTGGACCTGGGTGTTCATGTGGGTGGAAAAGGTCACCGAGGGCGACCGCAACCAGCGCATCAAGCTGGACGCGGCGCCCTGGTCATGGAACAAGCTGCGCAAGCGCGGCGCCAAGCACGGTCTGTGGCTGGGCATCAGCCTGGTCACCGGGCTGACCTTCGTCGGCTACTTCACGCCGATTCGCGGCCTGCTCCAGGACCTGCTGGAGCTGCGGCTGCTCGATGCCGGCGTGCTGTGGGTCGTCGGCTTCGCCGCCGCCACCTACCTGAATGCCGGCTGCCTGCGCGAGAAGGTCTGCCGCGACATGTGCCCCTACTCGCGCTTCCAGAGCGTGATGTTCGACCGCGATACCCTGCTGATCGCCTACGACAGCGCCCGTGGCGAGCCCCGCGGGGCGCGCCGCAAGGACAGCGAGCCGCGCGCCGCCGGGCTGGGCGACTGCATCGACTGCACACTGTGCGTGCAGGTCTGCCCCACCGGCATTGATATCCGTGACGGCCTGCAGCTGGAATGCATCGGCTGCGGCGCCTGCATCGACGCCTGCGACACCGTCATGGACAAGCTGGGCTATGCGCGCGGCCTGGTGCGCTACACCTCGGAACGCGAACTGGACGGCGGGCGCACCCGTTGGCTGCGTCCGCGCCTGGTCGGCTACGCCATTGCCCTGTCGGTGATGATCGCCCTGTTCATCTGGGCGCTGGCAGCGCGGCCGCTGCTGTCGCTGGACGTGACCCGCGACCGTGGCCTGTTCCGGGAAAACACCGAGGGGCAGATCGAGAACATCTATCGTCTCAAGCTGATCAACAAGACCCAGAGCCCGGCCCGTTACCAGTTGGCGCTGGACGCCGGCGACGCGCTGCGCCTCAACGCGCCGGCCGAGTTCCGGCTGGCGGCCGGCGAGATCCTGGATATTCCGGTCAGCATCACCCGCGTCTCGGACCGGGGACAGGGCATGACCACGGAGATCCGCTTCGCGCTGCGCGACCTCGATCATCCCGAACGCCGGATAGACACGCCCTCCACCTTCATCGCACCGCAGCGCTGACACCGCCGGCGGCCTGTTAGAGTGCCGCCGACCCAGCAACGGATCAGGACCGCATGAAGCGCTACGAAAAGTTCGCCGACGAGATCGCCGAACTCATCCACACCGGCGTGCTGGCCGCTGGCGCAAAGCTGCCCTCGGTGCGGCATGCCAGCCGCACCTACGGCGTCAGCCCGTCCACGGTGTTCCAGGCCTATTACCTGCTGGAGGACCGGGGCCTGATCCAGGCCCGGGCGCGCTCGGGCTATTACGTGCGCGAGCAGGGCCCGCTGCCGATGCCCGAGCCGGGGCCGCCGTCGGCGCAGGCCACCGAGGTCGGCGTCAGCGAACTGGTGTTCTCGGTGCTGGGCTCGCTCAAGGACCCGCACACGGTGCCGTTCGGCTCGGCCTTTCCCAGCCCCGACCTGTTTCCCCTGCCACGCCTGGCGCGCTCCATGGCCCACGCCCTGCGCCACCTGTCGCCCCACGAGGTGATTGCCGACATGACCGCCGGCAATGCCGACCTGCGCCGGCAGATCGCCCTGCGCTACATGGTGCATGGCGTGATGTTGCCGCTGGAGGAACTGGTCATCACCAATGGCGCGCTGGAAGCCCTCAACCTGGCCCTGCAATGCGTCACCCAGCCGGGCGATCTGGTGGCCATCGAGTCGCCGACCTTCTATGCCTGCCTGCAGGTACTGGAACGCCTCCAGCTCAAGGCCGTGGAGATTCCCGTGCATCCGCGCACCGGCATCGATCTCGACCAGTTGGCCGAGCGCCTGGAGCGGATGCCGATCCGCGCCTGCTGGTTCATGAGCAGCCTGCAGAACCCGCTCGGCGCCAGCCTGGACGACGACAAGAAGCGCGCACTCTGCCAGCTGCTCAAGCGCCACCAGGTGCCGCTGATCGAGGACGATGTGTATGCCGAGCTATACTACGGCAACCAGCCGCCCCGACCGGTGAAGAGTTTCGACGACGAGGGGCTGGTGCTGCATTGCAGCTCGTTCTCCAAGTGCCTGGCTCCGGGTTACCGGGTCGGCTGGGTGGCGGCCGGGCGCTATGCCGAGCGCATCGCCAAGCTCAAGCTGATGACCACCCTGTCGCCGTCGGTTCCCGCCCAGGCGGCGATCGCCGATTACCTGCAGCATGGCGGCTACGACCGGCATCTTCGGCGCCTGCGCCACGCGCTGGAAACGCAGCAGGGCGCGATGCTGGCCTCGGCGGCGCGGCACTTCCCGGCGGGCACGCGGGTCACCCAGCCCACCGGCGGCTACTTCCTGTGGTTCGAATTCCCCGAACAGGTCGACGCGCTCGTGCTGTTCAAACTGGCGCTGGCCCAGGGCATCAGCCTGGCGCCGGGGCCGATCTTCTCCGCCAGCCAGGGCTTCGGCCACTGTGCCCGGCTCAACCACGGCCATCCGTGGAGCGCCGCCCATGAGCGGGCCATGGACGTGCTGGGGCGCATCCTGCATTCCTTCTGACGGCGATGCCCCCTAGGCACCGTGCGCTTCGCGCTCCGCCACCAGCTGGTTGACGATGCGCATCACCTCGCGGTTGGCCTGCTCCATGCCGCCCAGGTGCCGCAGGGCGTCCTCCAGGGCCTGGCGATCGTAGGCGGCCAGCGCGGCCCGGGCCTCGTCGTGCACGGCGGTGTGCGGTGCCTCGATCTGCCGGAGCGCGCCCTCGCGGTCGCGACGATCCTCGGCGTAGTACCACTGTCCGAAGCGGCAGGCGTGCTCATCCGGCAGCTGCGGCGTGTCGGCGCCGTTGCCCAGCAGGTGGTTGTAGACGACGAACTTCAGTCCCAGCTCATCCAGGTTGGCGCGTTCGATGGCCGCGCGGCGGGCGGACGCCTCGATGCCCTGGCGCATGCGCAGCGCCAGCGCATGCAGCCCGTGCATCGCCGTCACTGCCGCGCCGGTGGTGTCGCTGAAGCCCCGGGCCTGGCGGCCCTGCGCCTCGATGCACTGGTTGACCTCGTCGATGTTGCTCTGCACCTCGCCGATGCGCGCGACGATTTCCTGGGTGGCCTGGGCGCTTTTTTCCGCCAGCTGGCGCACCTCGCCGGCCACCACGGCGAACCCCCGCCCGGCTTCGCCGGCGCGCGCCGCCTCGATGGCCGCGTTGAGGGCCAGCAGGTTGGTCTGTGCGGCGATGCCGGCGATCAACTCGACGATGCGGTTGATCTCCCGGGAACGTCCGGTCAGTGCCTCCACCTGGCGAGCCGCCTCGTGCAGGCCGCTCTCCATGTCCGAGGCCCGGTCCTGCAGCACGTCGAACTGGCGCTGGTTGTCCAGCGCCGCCTCGGCGACCCGGTCGGCATCGCCGCGGTCACGCGCCAGTTGGCCGGCCAGGTAGTCGAAGGAGTCGCCGAGCGCCCCCATCGAGTCACCGAAGCTGGACAGATGACCGGCCAGGCCCTGCTGGAACGCCTGCCGGCGCTGCTGCTGCCGGACGGCCTCGCGTGCCGCCGCCTGAGCCTCTTCCAGCGCCCGTACACGCTGCGCCAGCGCATCCCGCTCACCGCGCAGGCGGGTGCATTCATCCCGCCACTGGGCGGCTTCCCGCTTCCACTTGAACATGCGTCATCAACCCAGCGTATAGCCGTTGTCCACCACCCAGTCCTGGCCATAGACGCCACGGGCGCCTTCGCTGAGCTGGAACACGATCACCCGCGCCACACTGGCGGCCTCGAGGAAATGGCCGGGCAACAGCCGGCGGCCGACCTGTTCGGCCAGGGCATCCAGCTCGTCGTCGTTGAGGCCCAGTTGCTCCCAGAAGCCGGTGGCGGTCGGCCCCGGCGACACCATGTTGATGCGTACCTGCAGGGGCGCGAACTCCTTCGCCAGGTTGCGCGCCTGGGCCATCAGCGCGGCCTTGCCGGCGATGTGTCCGGCCAGCCCGGCGAAGGTGCAGCGCGACAGGAAGCTGCCGAGGAATACCACCGACGACTGGGTCGCCAGTTGATTGGCCAGCACCGCCAGGGTGTTCAGCGCGCCGGCGCCGTTCACGGCCCATTGGCGCTCCTGGGCGGCCAGGTCCAGCGCGCTGGCCAGTTCCACATGGCCCGCGCAGGGCACCAGGAAATCCACCGGCCCCAGGCTCGCCGCCCGTTGCGCCAGGCCTTGCAGGTCTTCCTGGCTGGTCACGTCGCCCGGCTGCCAGACGAGCTGGTCCGGGTAGACCGACAGCAGCTCGTCAAGGCCGCCCGGGGTGCGGGAAAACGCCAGCACCCGGGCACCGCCCTGCAGCAGCAACCGACAGAGGGCCAGGCCGATCCCGGAGCTGGCTCCGGTGATCACCGCCAGGCGATTCTCCAATTCGATCTTCATCACCACCTCCCGCTTCCGGTGCTGGCACCGGGGCTCGGTCAGGCCGCCCGCAGCGCGGGCGGCGAACAATCAGGAAAGAACCGGTCGACTCAGCCGGGATGACCGTCGACCCGCGTCTGGCACAGCATCGGCGCGTACTGCCAGGCATAGATGCCGAAGGCCAGGGCCCAGCAGGCCGCCGCCAGCCACATGCCGTGCAGCGGCCAGGTCTGGGTGAGGAATACCCGTGCAACCGTGCCCAGGTTGAGCAGCATGAAACCGGCGGCCATGCCGGCCGGCGGCTGCAGCGGCCGCCCGGTGTGGCCGAGGGTGACCCGGGCGATCATCGCCAGGATCAGGCCGGCCAGGGAGCCGACGGTGAAGGCGTGCAGCCAGGGGCTGGACAGCTGCAGCACGCCCAGGTGCCAGAGCCCCAGCCCCGCGCAGGCCACCACCAGCCAGAACATCGCCAGGTGCAGCGACCAGAGCAGCGGCACGCTCCAGATGCCGGTGTCGTACCAGCGCGCCTGGCGCAGCAGGTGCCCGGCGGCCAGCGCCAGGAACAGCACGCCGATCAGCGCCTGCGGCTGCAGCGCCCAGCCGAAGGCATGCAGCACGCCGATCAGCGCGGTGCCGACCAGCAGCGACCAGTCCAGCCAGGGCCAGGCCTTGACCTGCTGGACGTGCCCGAGTCCGCGCTGGGTGAAGAAGGGAATCACCCGGCCGCCGATCAGCGTCATCAGCGCGCCCACCAGCCACAGGCCGGCCATGCTGCCCTGGCGCTGCCAGGCGTCCTGGGCGTTGGCCAGCCCGGCCAGCGTGAGCGCATCGGCGGCGGCCAGCAGGCTGAGCACCACCACGATCGGGTAGTTGCGCGTCTGCCGCACGGCCAGCAGCAAGCGGGCCATCTGCACGGCCAGGGCGACGAGGAACAGCAGGTCCAGGGGAATCAGTACCACCAGCGGCAGGTTGAGCAACCAGCCGAGACGCCCGGCCAGCCAGATCAGTGCGATGACCGCCAGCGGCTTGCCGGACAGGCTCGGCTGGCCGGTCCAGGTCTGCACGGCGGTGAGCAGGAAGCCGGCGATGATGGCGGTGGCGAAGCCGAAGACCATCTCGTGACGGTGCCAGGCCAGCCAGCCGCCCGCCGGTTGCCAGTCGGGGATCAGGCCGCCCCAGGCCAGGATCCACAGGGGAACCGCAAACAGCGCGTAGACGCTGCCGGCGAGGAAGAACGGCCGGAAGGCCAAGCGCCAGATGGGCGGAATACTCAGCGCCTTGCGCCGATCGATGACTTGCATGGCAGGCCTCCTGACAAGCTGTTGCGCCCGCTACCGCTAGCGACCGCGGGTCGGCACGAGGGCACGGCGCCAGGCGACAACCTGGCGAGCGTCCGTGCGCAAAATCGAGCAGACCCAACGGTTCACTAAAGACGGGACTCACATGCCGCGCCGGAAACCGGTCGCGGTGACGTATTTTTACCGGGCGGGCGTATCGTTGCGACTTGATTGCAATCAGCTTCGGAAAAAAGAAGGCAACTTGAGAGGCGCCGCAGGGCGTAGGGCGTAGGGCGGACAACGTCGTTCTTGTCCGCCAGACAGCGGTATCGGCGGGGTGCCAAGCGGCGGACAGGTGAAGCGTTGTCCGCCCTGGGGCCGCAAGACGTAGCGGACAACGTCGTTCTTGTCCGTCAAACACGGTATCGGCGGGCGCCCAGGCGGCGGACAGGTGAAGCGTTGTCCGCCCTACGGGGTCGCAAGACGTAGGGCGGACAACGTCGCTCTTGTCCGCCAGACAGCGGTATCGGCGGGGTGCCAGGCGGCGGACAGGTGAAGCGTTGTCCGCCCTACGGGGGCCGCAAGACGTAGCGGACAACGTCGTTCTTGTCCGCCAAACACGGTATCGGCGGGCGCCCGGACGGCGGACAGGTAAAGCGTTGTCCGCCCTACGGGGGCCGCAAGACGTAGGGCGGACAACGTCGTTCTTGTCCGCCGAACAAGGTATTGGCGGGGTGCCAGGCGGCGGACAGGTGAAGCGTTGTCCGCCCTACGAGGCGCTGCCTTCCTTGTCGTCCTTCAGCGACTTGCGAAAGCCGCCAATCGCCTCGCCCACGTCGGAGCCCAGGCTTTTCAGGCGCTTGGTGCCGAACAGCATGACCACGATCAACAGGATGATCAGGAGCTGCCAGATGCTGATGCCAAACATGGGGAATTCCTCAGTGATGTTGTTGCATGCCGTGGGACATGCCATGGGACATGCCGTGCATGGTACCGGCCGCGCTTTGCAGCAGGGCCTGGTCGATGTCGGCGAAGCGCAGCACCTGGCCGCCCTGCTCGGCCGCGAACTGCTGGGCGGCATGCTCGTCGGCGAAGCTGGCCAGCGCGGCGCCCATGGCGCCCTGCAGGGTGCTGGCGACCACGAAGTAGGCCTGCCTGGCGTCGATCAGGTGCTCGTCGGAAGGCTCATCCCAGCTGCCGTGCTGCATGTCGTGCACGTACAGGGTGAAGTTCTGGTGCTGGTTTTCCGGCTGCAGGTACCAGCCGAACATTTCCGCCACCGAGCAGAACTTGCGGGCCTGCTTGTCGGTGACCGCCTGCCCCTTGGGGCCGGGGTATTCCTCGATGATCATGCCGCACACGTGGCATTCGTCATCCGGGTGGAAAGCCACCGGGTCGAAGGTCTTGGCAATTTCTTCCTCGCCGCCACAGGCGACCAGGCCGAAGCTCAGCACAGCGATGGACAGGGCGCGGGCGCCGCTCAGGTACAGGGACTTCATTCGGGACTCCTAGGGGCACTCAAAGAAAACGGATCACACCTGGCGGCGCTTGAACACCCGCCAGGCCAGCGCCAGCGGCAGGCCGACCCACAACAGCAGGCACAGCCAGAGCGCGGCGGTGGGCATGGGCAGGTCGTTGCCCAGGGCCATCACGCCCATGGCATTGGCGCCCCCCTCGAACCCGCCCAGGTTGATCAGCCGGTACAGGTCGGTGGGGTTGAGCAGCAGCAGCCAGGGCAACAGGTCCGGACTGAACGCGCCCTTGCTGAGCACCAGCACGCCGAGCAGCGCCAGGTCGAAGACCAGCACGAACAGGAACCACACGCCCAGCGCCAGGCCGGCGGCGGTGGACTTCTCGCTGGCCTTGCCGCTCAGCACGTAGGCGATGGCCAGGAACACCCAGCCAAGCAGGGTCGAGGACAGCATGAAGCGGCCGAAAGCCCAGAACAGCATGCCGAGGTCGACATCCTCCACCAGCAGGCCGATGGCCACCGCAGCGCAGCCGAAGCCGATCAGCACCGCCAGGCCCAGGATCAGCCCGTGGCCGACGAACTTGCCGAGCAGGATGTGGCCACGCCCCAGCGGGTAGGTGAGCAGCAGCATCAGGGTGCCGCCCTCGTCCTCGCCGACGATGGCGTCATACGCCAGCAGCAGCGCGATCAGCGGCATCAGGAAGGTGGCCAGGCTGGCCAGGCTGGCGATGGTCGAGGGAATCGAGGTGAAGCCCACGGTGCCGGCCGCCGCGGCGCCCAGCCAGGCGATGCCCACGGCAAGCACGGCGAACAGCAGGCTGATGGCCAGCAGCCAGCGGTTGCGCAGGCCGTCGCTGAGTTCCTTGCTGGCGATATTCCAGATCGGGTTCATGGTCTGCCCTCTTCGCGAACGTCGGCGCGGGTCGTGTAGTAGCGGTACAGGTCTTCCAGCGAGGGCTGGAGGATTTCCAGATCATGGGGTTGCGCTTCGCCGAGCAGCTCGCGCAGCAGCTCGACCTTGTGGCCGTTGTGCGCCTGCACCTCCAGGCCCGCCTCGCCCATGGCCTGCACCGCATGGCCCGCCTCACTCCAGCGGCGCACCCAGCCGTCGCTCTGGGCCAGGCCGCTGGCGCGAATGCGCACGGGCAGACCGGCCTCGGCGCGCAGCGCCGCCAGGCTGCCGCTGGCCTGCAGGCGGCCCTTGGCGAGGATCACCGCGCGGTTGATGTGCGCCTCCACGCCTGGCAGCACGTGGGAGCAGAGGATCACCGCCGTGCCCTGCTGGCGCAGGCGGTCGATCAGCCGGTAGAGGTCCTGGGTGGCGATGGGGTCGAGACCCACGGTGGGCTCGTCGAGCAGCAGCAGGCGCGGCGTGCCAAGGATCGCCTGGGCCAGGCCGAGGCGCTGGCGCATGCCCTTGGAATAGGTCTTCACCCGGCGGTCGGCGGCGTGGGCCAGGCCCACCTGCTCGAACAGCGCGTTCACCTGGGACAGGTCGGCGCCCTTCAGGCGGGCGAAGTGGGTCAGCGTCTCGCGGCCGGTGAGCTGCGGGTAGAACGTCACGTTCTCCGGCAGGTAGCCCAGGCTGCGGCGCACCTGCGGATCGTTCGGCGCCTGGCCCAGCACGCGCACCTGGCCCTCGCTGGGGGCGAGCAGGCCGAGGATCAGTTTCATGGTGGTGGTCTTGCCGGCGCCGTTGTGGCCAAACAGCCCGAGCACCTCGCCTTCGGCGAGCTGCAGGGACAGATCGTGCAGCACGGTCATGCTGCCGTAGCGCTGGCTGACGCCCTGGATATCGACGGCCTTCATGACAGCGGCTCCTGTGCGGGTTCTTTCTTCAACAAGGTTTCGGTGGGCAGTTGCATCAGCGGGAAGCTGTCCTGCACGCCGGGGGACTTCAGTACCGGGAAGGCGCGCTGCACCCAGCGCAGCAGTTCGATGCCGGGGCTGTTCATCAGCAGGCGCACCTGCGGGTACATCCACAGCAGCCGGTCGACGTTGTCGTTCGGCTCGTAGGGCACGTCGCCCAGGCCGTCGTCGTTGCGGTCCCAGCCCAGGTAGTCGCTCCAGTAGTTGCCGCGCCCGTCGGCGGACCATTCCTGGGTACGCACCGCCACGTACTTGACCTGCTGTTCGTTGCCGACGAAGGCGTTGTCGACGATGCGGTTGTCCTCCGAGCCGGCCGTGAGGTGGATGCCCAGGTTGCTGTGCTCGAAGTGGTTGTGCTCGATGACGTTGAACAGCGAGTTGTAGATGAACAGCGCCTTGCCCTCGCCGCCCTGGATCATGCTGTCGCCGCCGGTGTCGCCGGCCTGCACGTCGGTGACGAAGTTGTCCTTGATGGTCGAGTAGGTGATGTAGTTCATCAGCATGCCGTAGTTCCGGTCATGCTCGGAGCGGTTGCCGATCACCGTCAGCTTGCGGCTCTGCATCAGCGCGTAGCCGGTGCGGGTGCGGCGGGTGATGTTGCCGGTCACATGGTTGTCGTTGGAGAACATGTAGTGGATGCCGTAGCGCAGGTCTTCCAGCAGGTTGTTCTCGATGCGGTTGCCGTTGGAGGTCTCGATGTAGATGCCGTCGCGGGTTTCGCGCACCTGGTTGCCGGCCACCACGGCGCCTTTCACGATGAACAGGTGGATGCCGTTGCCACGGTCCTGGGAGCGCACCGAAGGCTCGCCGTGGACCTGGTTGTCCAGGATGTGCACGTTTTCCGAGCGGTCGGCCCAGATGCCGAAGCCGACGCCACGCAGGCGATTGTTGCGCAGGGTCACGCCCTTGGCGCCGCCTTCGATGAAGATGCCCGAGTCCATGTCGGTGAGGTTGTGGCCCCAGTCGCGCAGGTCGCAGTCCTCGACCAGCACGTCGCTGGCACCGATGGACAGCGCGTTGCCTTGCCCCGCCGCGCTGAACACGGCGCCAGGCTCGCAACGCAGGTGCAGGGGCCGGTCGATGCGGAAGTTGCCGACATATTCGCCGGCCGGTAGCGTCCAGCGGTTGTCGCCTTCCGCGCGCAGCGGCAGGTCGGTAATCGGGCGCGGGTTCGCCAGCGCGGACCCCGCGAAGAACAGGAGGGCACACAGCGCCCCGTGTACAGCCTGAGATCTGAGCAACTCGATACCTCTTCAGGGTCAGGCGGGGAGGCGGCCGGCGATCATCAGCGCCGGCCGCGTACACGGCAAGGGCCGGACATTCAGCCGTCCGGCCCTCGCCCGGCCGTCAGGCCTTTTCCACCATCATGCGGCCCATCATCTCCATGTGCAGCGCGTGGCAGAACCAGCTGCAGTAGTACCAGAACACCCCGGGCTTGTCGGCGGTGAAGGTGACCGAAGAGGTCTGCTGCGGGCTGATTTCCATGCTCACACCATGGTTGACCATCACGAAGCCGTGGGACACGTCCTCGATCTGGTCGATGTTGGTGATGGTCACGGTGACTTCATCGCCCTGCTTGACGGTGAAGTCGGTGATGCCGAAGGACGGTGCCATGGAGGTCATGTACACGCGGACCTTCTTGCCGTCGCGGATGATCTTGTTGTCGGTCTCCAGATTGACGCCGTCCTTCTTGGCACGGGCCACGGTGTCCGCGAAGAAGGGATCCTTGCGGTCCCAGATCTTCTTGGTCTTGATCTGGTCGCGACGGCACATGATGCAGTCGTGCGGCTCGGCGAAGGTCGGACCGTCGTGGACGATCTTCATCACGTCGCCGGAGATGTCGATCAGCTGGTCGTTCTCCGGGTGCAGCGGGCCGACCGGCAGGAAGCGGTCCTTGGAGAACTTGGAGAGCACGACCACCCACTTGCCGTCGGCGTCGCGGGACTCGGTCAGCGAGGCGTGGTTGTGGCCCGGCTGGTAGTGCACGTCCAGCTTCTGCTTGATGTAGTTGACCTTCTCGCCCTTGTAGGCGCGGATGGCTTCATCGATGTTCCACTTGCACAGCTGGCTGTCGATGAACAGGGTGGTGTAGGCGTTGCCGCGACCGTCGAAGGTGGTGTGCAGCGGGCCGAGGCCCAGTTCCGGCTCGGCGACCACGGTGTCGCGCTCGTCCTTCAGCTTGCCGGCGAACAGGTCGGGCAGCTTGTCGATGGCGATCACGGTACAGGTCGGCGATAGCTTGCCGTTGGCGATGAAATACTTGCCGTCCGGCGAGGTGTTGCAGCCGTGCGGGTTCTTCGGCACCGGGATGTAACGGGTGAACGGGCTGTTCTTGGCCTTGCGGCCGTCGACCACCGGCACGCCGTCCATCATCACGTACTTCTTGTCCTTGATGGCCTTGTCGATGGCGTGCACATCGAACACCACCACCCAGTCACGCTCGTTGCGCATGGTGCCGCCCAGGTCCAGGGCGCGCTCGGAGTTGTAGCAGGTGGAGGCGGCGAAGCGGCCGGTATAGTCGGCGTCGGTGTTGTCCAGGTTGCCGTCGACGATGACCTGCCAGGCCACCTTCATGGTCTCGGCGTCCACCGCGCTGAAGCAGGTGAAGCTGTTGTCGGCCTGCAGGTCGAAGCTGGACCCGTCGTTCGGGTGCGGAATGAAGAACTCGCCGTTGCAGAACACGTACTTGGTGTGCGGCACCTTCTGCAGACGCAGGCCGTGGATGGCCTGGACGTTCGGGATGCTGGTGATCTTGTCCGTCTTCATGATGTCCAGACGGATACGCGCGACGCGGGTGTTGGCCTTGTCGTTGATGAACAGGTACTTGCCGTCGTAGCGGCCGTCGGTCATCGAGATGTGCGGGTGGTGGCAGTCGCCGTTCGGGTAGTACTCACCCATGATGCTGCGGCTTTCGTTGGTGATGCCCCAGCCGGTGGCCGGATCGGTGTTGAACACCGGAATGCGCATCAGCTCGCGCATGGACGGGATGCCCAGCACGCGCACTTCGCCCTGGTGGCCGCCTGACCAGAAGCCGTAGTACTCATCCAGCTCGCCCGGTGCCACATGCACCTTGTTCTTGGCTTCCTTGACCGCGGCTGCCCAGGTTTCGCGGGACATCACCGCGCCGCCGAAGGCAGTGGCCGCCACCGCGGCACCGGTCACGGCGCTGGCGCCGAGGAAGCCACGACGGCTGAGACCGCCCTTCACTTCCTTTTCGTTTTGCTTGTCGCTCATGGGGTTTTGCTCCTATGGGTACAACACTTCGCCTTTCCCGAACCTCGCGCGAGCAAGGCTCAGGGTTCAGTCACCTGTACAGCGGGAATCAGTTCGGGAGCGTCCGGAGCAGCCTTCTTGCCGCGCTTCTTGCGCTTGTTGATCAGCGGCGGACACTTGTTGTCGTTGTGGTAGGTCATCTGGCAATCGAGGCAGTAGTGGCACTCGTTGTGGTTGATGTGCCCATCCGGGTGGATCGCCTGGATCTCGCATTCCACGGCGCACAGCTGGCAGGGGTTGCCACATTCCTTGCGACGCTTGAGCCAGTCGAACAGGCGGAACTTGCTGGGCACCGCCAGGGCCGCGCCGAGCGGGCAGATGTAGCGGCAGTAGACCTTGCGGGTGAACAGGTTCACGACCAGCAGGATCACCACGTAGAGCACGAACCACCACTGGCGGTCGAACTTCAGGGTGATGGCGGTCTTGAACGGCTCCACCTCGGCGGCCTTCTCGGCCAGCATCATGGATTCCAGGGAGATGCCGAACAGCGCCAGCAGGATGATGTACTTGATGGCCCACAGGCGCTCATGCACCGCGAAGGGCAGCTCGTACTGGGGGATCCTGATCTTGCGTGCCAGCTCGTTGAGCAGTTCCTGCAGGGCGCCGAAGGGGCACAGCCAGCCGCAGAACACGCCCCGGCCCCACAGCAGGATGCTGGCGGCGGTGAACACCCAGAGGATGAAGATGATCGGGTCGGTGAGGAACAGCTCCCAGCGGAAGTCCTGGAACACCGCGTGGACGAAGGTCAGCACGTTGACCACCGACAGCTGACCCAGGGCGTACCAGCCGATGAACACCACGGTGAAGATCAGGTAGCCGCGACGCAGCCAGTGCAGGAACTGCGGCTTCTGGGTGAACTTGTCCTGCAGGAACAGGATCACCGTCAGCAGGCCCAGGGCGGCGCACAGCACGCCGATCTGGAAGCTCTTCTGGTACCAGATGTTGACCCACAGCGGACGGTTGGCTTCCTCGATGGCGGCCAGCTCCTCGGCGGTCAGCGGCGGCCGCTCGATGTAGTCCTCGGGCATCAGGTAGGGCATCTCGAAGCTGGTGAAGATGCTCTCCACCGGACCGACCTGGCGGCGCACCAGCAGTTCCAGGTTCCAGGCCGAGCCCGGATCGAAGCGGTACTGCTCGCGGGCGATGAAGATCGCCATCTCGTAGAAGTCCGGCATGCCTTCGGCGTACACGTCGGACAGGCGGATGAAGTCCAGGTCGCGGAAGCTGATGATGTCGCCGAACTGGCGCAGCTGCACCCGATCGAAGATGCCGCCGCGCACGTAGCCCGAGCCCTTGAAGGAGTATTCGCCATTGGCCAGCACCGCGAAGGCGTGCTCACCCGGCTTGAGTTCGGCCATCAGCTCGGCGTACTGGCGCTCGCCCAGCAAGTTGCGGCCGATGGTGGGCACATTCAGGTGGGTGGCGTACAGGTCGATGAAGGTCTCGTCACGCTGCTCCGGCGCGGCCACCTCGACGCCCTCGGCCTCGGTGCCGATGAAGGCATCGTCCACCTGGCCGCGGGTCAGGTGCATGCGGCGGATGGCGCCGTTGCCGGTCAGCTCGGTCCAGTTGCTCGGCTGGTAGACGTCACGTACCAGGGCGATCTTCGGCCGCGCGCTGGCGCCCGCCTCGATCAGCCCCAGGTCCACCGCCACGGTGTGCGCGGAACGCATGACGATCTCGTTGATCACCATCACCGTCACGGTGGCGCCGGTCACGGCGTCGATGGTCACCGCGCTCTTGTCGCCGGAGCGTCCGACTACCACGCGCTGGTCGACCTTGATGCCGGTGTAGTGGGCGTTGAAGTCGTGGACCTTCTGCTCGGGAATGCCGATCAGCACGATGGGTTCGTGGTGTTCGAGCATGTAGGCATCACGGATGGTCGCCGTGGCGTCGAGGATGATCTGCAGGTTGATCGGCTTGCCGGAGTAGGCCGGCATGTCGGTGACGCGGATGCTCTGGAAGGCGTAGCCGAGCACCTCGTCCCCCTGGCGGATGGTGCGCACGCCGTAGTCGCCTTCCGGCTCGGACACGGCCGTCGCCTCCGGGAAGACCAGGTCGATGCGCTCGCGCTCCAGCGCGCCGTAGTCCTTGGCCTGAACCATCTGCGGCGCTCCCAGCGCCATCAGCAGCAGGAAAAATAACGCCGGCATTCCTGCGCGACGCACCCTTTCAAGCCAAAAACCCATATAAATCATGGTCTTACCAAATGCTGGTTTCTGTATGGTCATGGTAGGTCCCACTGACATGAGGCACGCTTGATATCAATCAAGAAGCACGTGCGCCGGGGTGTGACGCAGGGTCGCAGACACGCCTTACCAGGCCAGATAGAACATGCCTTTGGCGAGCAGAACAATGGCGACCATCTGCGCAAGGATCACAACGTGAAGACTGTGATAGCGTGCCGGGCTCATCCGACCTCGGCGCAGCAGGATGGCGACCAGGCCGAAGGAGAGGAAAACACCGATGGCCAGCAGGATCTTCAGGCTCAGCATGAGGCCAAAGCTGCTGGCGAACGGGTCCGCCAGGGCGCCCCGGTGGAACCAGGCCAGGCCGATGCCGGCGCCATAGACGAACAGCACTACCCAGTGCAGCACCACCCGCGAACGGGCCCCCAGCGCGCGCTCGAAGGTTTCGCGGGCCACGGGTTCGAGTGAACGCTTGGCCTGCGCCAGCATGGCCACTTCGACGAACAGCGTGCCGACGAAGAAAATGGCGCTCAGCAGGTGCAGGATGTGCAGCAGGGTGTAGGTCATGGGCATTCCTTACGGCGGCGACGCCTAGTGGACCTACCTTGACCGCTGGAGTGCGACGGGTGAATGACCGGGGTCAAGCGAGTGCCGTTAAATGCGAACGGCGTCACACAAACCGTTGCATCCGCACTGACCGTAGATACCGTCTTGCTCCCTACCGCGCAAGCGCCAGTTTGGGGTCGAAGGGCTGGCCGGATTTGAGTACTCCATAGGCGATGTGCAGCAGCTTGCGCATCGCCGCGCAGACGATCTGTTTGCCGCGCTTGCCACGGCTCCTCAGGCGCTCCGCCAGGGCCTTGATGGCGGGGTTGTGCTGCATGGCCGAGATGGCCGGCATGTACAGCCGGCTGCGCAGGAAGCCCGAGCCGATGCGCGAGATGGGCGTCGGCCCTTGATACTCCCCCGATTGGTCTGGCCGGGGCGTCAGCCCGGCAAAGGCCGCCACGGCCTTGGCGCTGCGAAACGCCAGCGGATCCCCCAGTTCGCCCAGTAGCAGGGCGGCTGTCTGGTCGCCGAAGCCCTTGATGCTGGTCAGCAGCTCCTTGCGTTGGCGCAGGTCCGGATCGTTGTCGATGTGATCCTCGATGGCCTTCAGGGTGCGGCGGATTTCCTCCTCGATGTGGCGCAGCACGGTGTGGATCGAGTCCTGAATATTCGCGTCGGCGCTCTCCAGGCGATTGCGCTCCATCTGTTCCATCTCGCGCAGGTCCGCCAGACGGCGCACCAGCGCACGCAGGCGCTTCTGGGCCGGCGGTTCAGGTTGCCAGAGTCGCAGCCGCGATTTGGCCAGTTGGTCCTGACCGAAGCCGGCAATCAGCTTGGCATCCGTCTTGTCGGTCTTGCCCCGCGACAGCTGAGTCTTGGCATAGGCGGCGGTCTGCGTCGGATTGACCACGCTGACGCGATAGCCCCGCTCGAACAGGCAGGTGGCTAATGCCTCGTGGTAAATGCCGGTCGCCTCCATGACGGTCCAGGCATCGGGTCCGGCGTGTTTCTCCAGCCACTCGCACAACTGGGCAAAGCCGCTGGGATCGTTGGCCAGCCTGCTGCGTGTGCGGTACTTGCCGTTGGGCTGGAGGGTGGCGATATCGAAGGTGTGTTTGGCAACGTCGATGCCCACAACGGCGACCATGTTGAACTCCTGGAATGAAACGATGACAGGATCATCACTGCATCCGGTCCAACCTTGCTTATGCGAGCTCACGCCACGGGCAGGCCCTGGATACCGTTCGGACTTGGCGGATGAGTGTGGAAGGAGGCAGAACTCTCTACGTCGCAGGCTCGAAGCCCTAGGGCGGTCGCGTCTTGCACTCCCTTCCCCCGATGATCAGTCGGGGACTATCGCCTCAAAAAGGTCGGTAGTCGAGATACAAGGGCGGTCGGCGCCTTTCCGGCCGCCGATGCGGTGGCCGCCAATGAGGTGACCCCGACGCCGCGCCCGGCGGCCAAGGCGATGCCTTGACCGCCCTACCATCCCACCGCTTAGACGGTGCGCGAGAAGCGCACGGTCTGCTTGCCCAGGTAGGCGTCGAAGGTCATCGCCACGTTGCGCATCATCAACTGCCCTTGCGGCAGCAGCACGATGGCGTCGTCGTGGATTTCCACCAGCCCGTCCTCGACCATCTCCATCAGCTGCGCCAGCGCATCGGCGAAGTACTCGCGGAAGACGATGCCGTGCGCGCGCTCGAACGGCGCGAAGTCGACACGGTTGTGGCACATCAGCGCCAGGATCACTTCGCGGCGCAGCACGTCGTCGGCGCTTAATGTGTAGCCACGCTGCACCGGCAAGCGGTTCTGGTCCAGGCGCGCGTAGTACTCGGAAAGCAGCTTGACGCTCTGGCTGTAGCTGTCGCCCACCTTGCCGATGGAGGACACGCCCAGGCCGATCAGGTCGGTGTCGCCGTGGGTCGAGTAGCCCTGGAAGTTGCGCTGCAGCGTGCCGTTGGCGCGGGCCAGGGTCAGCTCGTCGTCCGGCAGCGCGAAGTGGTCCATGCCGATGTACACGTAGCCGGCGTCGGTCAGGCGGCGGATGGTCAGCTCGAGCAGTTCCATCTTGCGCTCGGGCGGCGGCATGTCCTCCGGGCGGATCAGCCGCTGGGCGCGCACGCGCTCGGGCAGGTGCGCATAGCTGTAGGCGGCGATGCGGTCCGGACGCAGGGCGATGATCTTGCTCAGGGTGGCGTCGAAGCTCTCCACGGTCTGCAGCGGCAGGCCATAGATCAGGTCCACGCTGATCGACTTGAAGCGCGCGGCGCGGGCGGCCTCGATCAGGTCGCGCACCTGCTGTTCGCTCTGGATGCGGTTGACGGCGGCCTGCACCTGCTCGTCGAAGTCCTGCACGCCGAAGCTCAGGCGGTTGAAGCCCTGCTGGCGCAGCGTGTGGATGCGCTCGGGGCTGATGGTGCGCGGGTCGACCTCGATGGAAAATTCGTGGTTGTCGCTGTCATCCATGTTGAACGCCTCGTGCAGGGCGTCCATCACCTCGCCCAGCTGCTCGCTGGTCAGGTAGGTGGGCGTGCCGCCGCCGAAGTGCAGCTGGGTGAGCTTGCGGGACTTGTCGAACAGCTTGCCCTGCAGGGTGATCTCGCGCTTGAGGTAGTCGAGGTATTCGACGGCGCGGTGGGTCTTCTGGGTGATGATCTTGTTGCAGGCGCAGTAGTAGCAGAGGCTCTGGCAGAACGGGATATGGATGTACACCGACAGCGGCTTGGGCGCCGACGCCTTGTTGCTGGCTGCGGCGGCCTGGAAGTAGTCGTCCTCGGCGAAAGCCTCGTGGAACTGCGGCGCGGTGGGATAGGAGGTGTAGCGCGGGCCCGGGCGATCGTATTTCTCGACCAGGGCTCGGTTGAAAGTCATGTGGTCCACGTTCGACCCGCCTTGAAAGGAAAGTGGTACATCGAAGACCGCCGCTCGCGCGACCGCCTCACTGCTGGATGGGCCGGATTATGGCCGGTCAGAGGGCCGATCCGCAAAACAGGCGACCGGCCGGAAGATATGCGCAGGGTAACGGGCCTGATGGCAGCGGGACTTGACCATGGTCAACGGGGGGGTAAGGCGCAGGGCCTGTGGGAGCGGACTTGTCCGCGAGCTGTTGTCCGCCCTACCCGCCCGTGGCGTTCATGAAGCGCACCACCTGCACCTCGTCGAGGTTGAACTCGTGGCGCAGCGGCTTGCGTTGCAGCGCGGCGCGCACGGCGTCGAGCAGCGGCTGATCGTCGGTGGGGTAGCGACGTAGCAGCGCGCGCAGGTCGATGGAATTCTCGTGGCCCAGGCACAGCAGCAGGCGGCCTTCCACGGTCAGGCGCACGCGGTTGCAGGTCGCGCAGAAATTGTGGGAATGCGGCGAGATGAAGCCGATGCGACTCTCCGGAAACTCCTTCAGGCGTGCGTAGCGTGCCGGTCCGCCGCTCTGCTCGGCGCTGTCGATCAGCGTGTAGCGGCTGGCAATGATCTCGCGCACTTCATCGCTGGAGCAGTAGCTCTCGCCCCGCGAGCGGCCCACGTCGCCCAGCGGCATCTCCTCGATGAAGGTGATGTCCAGGCCGCGCTCCACGGCATAGGCGACCAGGTCCGGGATCTCGTCCGCGTTGCGGCCCTTCATGGCCACGGTGTTGAGCTTGATGCGCTGGAAGCCGGCCGCGCGGGCGGCGTCGATGCCGGCCTGCACCTGGCGCAGGTCGCCCACGCGGGTGATGGCGCGAAAGCGCTCCGCGTCCAGGCTGTCGAGGCTGATGTTCAGGCGCTTCACGCCGGCGTCGACCAGCGGCCGGGCCATCTTCACCAGTTGCGAGCCGTTGGTGGTCATCACCAGTTCGCGCAGGCCGGGCAGCGCGGCGATCTTGCCACACAGCTCGACGATGCCCTTGCGCACCAGCGGCTCGCCGCCGGTGAGGCGAATCTTGCGGGTGCCGTTGGCCACGAACAGCGCGGCGATCCGCTGGATCTCCTCCAGGGTGAGCACCTGCTGGCGCGGCAGGAACGTCATATCCTCGGCCATGCAGTACACGCAGCGGAAGTCGCAGCGATCCGTCACCGACAACCGCAGGTACTCGATGCCGCGTCCGTAGCCGTCTTGCAAAGTGCTCATGATCGTTCCTCTGGCTTCGGGTGGCCGACAGGCATTACTGCATTAAAGCCGCTATTGCATCAGCGGCGTTTCGGCGCCTTCCAAGTGTATGCCCTGGATATCCGCCGCGCCCACCAGGTACCGCAGGTACTGTGCCACCGCCACCTGCCAGACCCGTTGATCCAGCTCAGCGCGGATGGCTTCGGCCACTGCCTCGTAGGGCAACTGGCGCCCTTCGATGCGCTGTTCGACCTCCACCAGATGAAAACCGTAGCGGCTTGCCAGGGGCTGGGCCGCCAGGCCGACCGGCAGGCGCAGCAACTGGCGCTCGAATTCGGGCACGGTCTGGCCCTGGCTGATCTGTCCCAGCGCCCCGCCCTGCTCCTTCGACGGGCAGGCCGAGTGGGCCCGCGCCAGGTCGGCGAAACGGTGCGGTGCGCCGCGCAGCTCGGCCAGCAGCGCGTCGGCCTGTTCGCGGCCGGCGCTGCGCGCCTCGGCGTCGTCCGGCGGGCAAGCCAGCAGGATATGCCGGGCCATGACCAGCGGCGCGCTGGCGAAACGCGCGCGGTTGCGTTCGTAGTACTGCCGGCAGGTCGACTCGTCGGCCTGCGGCACCGGTACCTCGCGCTGCACCAGCTCGCGGGTCGCCGCCTCTTCCTCGCTCTCCCCGGCGACCGGCGCCACCGGGATGCCCAGCTCGGCGCTGCGCTGGCGCAGCAGCTCGCGGACCACCAGCGCCTGGCAGGCGAGATAGAGCGCATCGTCGCGACTGGGCGCGGGATGGTACTGGATTTCCCGGGCCATCGCTTCGGGGGTGATGACCACACCGTTGACCCTGATGCGCGGCCATTCCTGGTCGCTGCTGGCGATCAGTTCGACCGGGGCGACCGCCTCGGGCATCTGCTGCACCACCGGCTCGGCGTGGGCCTGTCCGCCGCAGCCGCCGCCGCTTTCACTTCCACCACATCCGCATGCCATGTTCGTGTTCCTCGCTGGTTGGGGCCGGGCTGGGCCCGGCCATGGTGGACAGGTGAAGCACTGTCCACCCTACATTCAGGCAATCAGGCCACCGGCTGGCCGGCCTTCTTCGGTGCCTTGGCCGGGGCGGCCTTGGCGGGGGCGCGGTAGCCGGCCGGGGCCTGCACCGGCGGCACGGCGCGGCCGCTGTGCTTGACGCGCACGATCTGGTAGCGCCGGCCCAGGTACCACACCGGGGCGCTGACGATGTGCACCAGGCGGGTGAAGGGGAACAGCACGAACAGCGTCACGCCGAGGAACACGTGCAGCTTGTAGACCAGCGACACCGGGGCGATGGCTTCGGCGGCGGCGACCGGCTGCAGGGTGACGATGCTCTGCGCCCAGGTGCCGAGCAGCACCATCACCGAACCGTCCAGGTGGCCGGTGGAGGCGACGATGGTGCCCAGGCCGAGCAGCAGTTGCGCCAGCAGCACGAACAGGATGGCGATATCCGAACGGCTGGAGGTGGCGCGCACCCGGGCATCGCCCAGGCGACGCTGGATCAGCATCACCAGGCCGATCAGGCAGAGGATGCCGAAGAAGCCGCCGGAGACCATGGCCACCAGCTGCTTGTCGGCGCTGCTGATGAACGAGTGGTACAGGGCTTCCGGCATCAGCAGGCCGACGAAGTGGCCACACAGGATGAAGATGATCCCGATGTGGAACAGGTTGCTGGCCAGGCGCATGCCCCTGGGTTGCAGCATCTGGCTGGAGCCGGTTTTCCAGGTGTACTGGGCCAGGTCGAAGCGCGCCCAGCTGCCGATCAGGCAGATGGCCAGGGCGATGTAGGGGTAGACCCCGAACAGCAGGAAATTGAAGTTAGACATTTGCCGTCTCCCGGCCCGGCGCAGCGGGCCCCGTGTTGAAATCCACCCAGTGCAGCGGCACCGCGCCTTCCTCGCGGGCCTTGCCCGGCAGGCTGGCCTGCGACGGGCAGCGCTCCTGCTGCTCGGCCTGCAGGAAGTTCACCTGTTCCTCCTCCCAGACCTTGTCGAGGGCTTCCAGCGAATCGTCGCGTTCCTCGCCGGCCACCTGCTCGCGCAACTCGGCCACGCTTTCCAGCTGCTGGCCGGCGATCTGCAGCAGGGCGCGGAAGCAGGCCGCGTAGGGGCTCTTGCGCTCGACCAGGCGCGCCGCCAGCAGGGCCAGCAGGTGCGCCACATCCGCCAGGCCCTCGCGGGCCTCCAGGTCCTCGCGGGTGGCGAGGAATTCCAGGTACAGCGGGATGTAGTCCGGCAGCTCGCGCACGCCGATGGCGAACCCGGCGGCCTCGTACTGGGCCATCAGGTCGACCATCGCCTGGCCGCGGTCGCGGGACTCGCCGTGCACGTGTTCGAACAGCAGCAGCGACAGCGCGCGGCCCTTGTCGAACAGCTCGCTGTAGCGCTCCTGCACGTCCATCAGCTCGCCGCCGGTCAGTTCCTCGAGCAGCAGGCGCAGTTCGCCGCGCTGCTCGGGGCTGATCTCGCGGGCGCTGGAGATGGCTTTCGCCAGCTCCAGGTAGCCCTCGCGCAACGGCTCGGCGGGATAGTCGAGCAGCAGGGAAATCACCTTGAGAATCTGCATGGTCAGTCCTCCCACAGCTGCACGGTCTTGATGATGTCGCGCTGGTTGGCCTTCCTGGCGCCGAACATGTTGGTGTCCGAGGCGCCGCCGCAGCCGCTGCCGAAGCTGAAGCCGCAGCCGGAGCGCTCGCCGAACACGTCGCTCATGGCCTCCTCGCGGTGCGCGGAGGGGATCACGAAGCGGTCCTCGTAGTTGGCGATGGCCAGGTAGCGGTACATGTCGTCGGCCTGGTCGCGGCTCAGGCCGACCTGCTCCAGCACCTCGAGGTCGAACACGCCGTCCACCTGCTCGGCGCGCTTGTAGGCACGCATGGCCAGCAGGCGCTTGAGGGCCAACTTGACCGGCTTCTCGTCGCCGGCGGTGAGCAGGTTGGCCAGGTAGCGCACCGGGATGCGCAGGCTGTCCACGTCCGGCAGCACGCCGTCCATGCTCACGTGGCCGGCCTGGGCGGCGTTCTGGATCGGCGACAGCGGCGGCACGTACCAGACCATCGGCAGCGTGCGGTATTCCGGGTGCAGCGGCAGGGCCAGCTGCCAGTCCACCGCCAGCTTGTAGACCGGCGACTTCTGCGCGGCCTCGATCACCGACAGCGGCACGCCATCCTTCAGCGCCTGCTCGATCACCTTCGGGTCGTTGGGGTCGAGGAACATCTCCAGCTGCTTGGGATACAGGTCCTGCTCGTTAGGCGTGCTGGCCACTTCGTGGATGCGGTCGGCGTCATACAGCAGCACGCCCAGGTAGCGGATGCGGCCCACGCAGGTTTCCGAACAGATGGTCGGCATGCCGGCCTCGATGCGCGGGAAGCAGAAGATGCACTTCTCGGATTTGCCGCTCTTCCAGTTGTAATAGATCTTCTTGTACGGGCAGCCGCTGATGCACATGCGCCAGCCGCGGCACTTCTCCTGGTCAATGAGGACGATGCCGTCCTCCTCGCGCTTGTAGATCGCGCCGCTCGGGCAGGAGGCCGCGCACGCCGGGTTGAGGCAGTGCTCGCACAGACGCGGCAGGTACATCATGAAGGTGTTCTCGTACTCGCCGTAGATGTCCGCCTGGACCTTGTCGAAGTTCTTGTCCTTGCGGCGCTTGGCGAATTCGGTACCGAGGATTTCCTCCCAGTTGGGACCCCACTCGATCTTTTCCATGCGCTTGCCGGAGATCAGCGAGCGCGGCCGCGCCACCGGCTGGTGCTTGCCCAGCGGCGCGGTGTGCAGGTTCTGGTAGTCGAAATCGAACGGCTCGTAGTAGTCGTCGATGCTCGGCAGGTCCGGGTTGGCGAAGATGTTCGCCAGCACGCGGAACTTGCCGCCGATCCTCGGGTTGATCGAACCGTCGGGGTTACGCACCCAGCCGCCCTTCCACTTCTCCTGGTTTTCCCATTCCTTCGGGTAGCCGATGCCCGGCTTGGTCTCGACGTTGTTGAACCAGGCGTATTCCATGCCTTCACGGCTGGTCCAGACGTTCTTGCAGGTGATCGAGCAGGTGTGGCAGCCGATGCACTTGTCCAGGTTCAGGACCATTCCGACTTGTGAACGAATCTTCATGGCGTACTCCTCAAATGTCCTGCGGCAGCGGTTGCGGCAGGTCATCGCCATAGGGCGCGTCCAGCCAGTCGACCTTGTTCATCTTGCGCACCACGACGAACTCGTCGCGGTTGCAGCCCACGGTGCCGTAGTAGTTGAAGCCGTAGGCCTGCTGGGCGTAGCCGCCGATCATGTGGGTGGGCTTGAGCATCACGCGGGTCACCGAGTTGTGGTGGCCGCCGCGGGTGCCGGTGCTCTCGGCGCCGGGCACGTTCACGATGCGTTCCTGGGCGTGGTACATCATCACCATGCCTTCCTTGACGCGCTGGCTGACCACCGCGCGGGCGGTGAGCGCGCCGTTGGCGTTGAAGCACTCGATCCAGTCGTTGTCCTCGATGCCCACCTTCTTCGCGTCGATTTCGCTCATCCACACGATCGGGCCGCCGCGGCTGAGGGTCAGCATGATCAGGTTGTCGGTGTAGGTGCTGTGGATGCCCCACTTCTGGTGCGGGGTGATCCAGTTCAGCGCGATCTCCGGGTTGCCGTTGGGCTTCTTGCCCTGCACATAGCCGATGGAGCGGGTGTTGATCGGCGGCTTGTAGCTCATCAACTGCTCGCCGAAGGCCTGCATCCACGGGTGGTCCTGGTAGAACTGCTGGCGACCGGTGAGGGTGCGCCACGGGATGTACTCGTGGACGTTGGTGTAGCCGGCGTTGTAGCTGACGTGCTCGTCTTCCAGGCCCGACCAGGTGGGGCTGGAGATGATCTTGCGCGGCTGGGCCTGGATGTCGCGGAAGCGGATCGCCTCGTGCTCCTTGGGCAGCGCCAGGTGGCTGTGGTCGCGGCCGGTGAATTCCGACAGCGCTTCCCAGGCCTTCACGGCGACGTGGCCATTGGTTTCCGGCGCCAGCGAGAGGATCACCTCGGCGGCGTCGATGGCGGTTTCGATCTTCGGCCGGCCCTGGCTGACGCCCTCCTCGCGCACCCGGTAGTTCAGCTCGCCGAGGAATTTCACTTCGTCCTCGGTGTTCCAGCTGATGCCCTTGCCGCCGTTGCCCAGACTCTCGAGCAGCGGGCCGAGGGCGGTGAACTTCTTGTAGGTGGACGGGTAGTCGCGCTCGACCACGGCGATGTTCGGCGCGTTCTTGCCGGGCACCGGCGCCTCGCCGGCGGTCTTCCAGTCGGTGCCGCCGAACGGCTGGGCCAGTTCACCGGGGGTGTCGTGCAGCAGCGGCACGGTCACCACGTCGCGCTCGACGCCTAGGTGCCCTTCGGCCATGGCCGAGAACGCCTTGGCGATACCCTTGTAGATCTCCCAGTCGGACTTCGCCTCCCAGGCCGGGTCGATGGCCGCGGACAGCGGGTGGATGAAGGGGTGCATGTCCGAGGTGTTCATGTCGTCCTTCTCGTACCAGGTGGCGGTCGGCAGGACGATGTCGGAGTACACGCAGGTGGAGGACATGCGGAAGTCCAGCGTGGTGACCAGGTCGAGCTTGCCGATGGCGCCCTCGTCCACCCATTCGGCCTCGGTCGGCTTGAAGCCGTCGGCGCGCTGGCCCAGGTCCTCGTTCATCACGCCGTTGGTGGTGCCCAGCAGGTACTTGAGCATGTACTCGTGGCCCTTGCCGGAGGAGCCCAGCAGGTTGGAGCGCCAGATGAACATGTTGCGCGGGAAGTTTTCCGGGCTGTCCGGCTGCTCGCAGGCGAAGCGCAGGCTGCCGTCCTGCAGGCCCTTGACCACGTAGTCCCTGGGCTCCATGCCCACGGCGGCCGCGTCGCGGGCGATCTGCAGCGGGTTGCGGTTGAGCTGCGGCGCGCTGGGCAGCCAGCCGGCGCGCTCGGCGCGGATGTTGTAGTCGAGCATGTGCTCGGGGTACTGGCTCTTGTCGGCCAGCGGCGAGAGCACCTCGTGGATGCTCATCTTCTCGTGGCGCCACTGGGAGCTGTGGTTGTAGAAGAAGCTGGTGCCGTTCATCTGCCGCGACGGGCGATGCCAGTCGAGGCCGAAGGCCAGCGGCAGCCAGCCGCACTGCGGACGCAGCTTCTCCTGGCCGACGTAGTGGGCCCAGCCGCCACCGGTCTGGCCGACGCACCCGCAGAGCATGAGCATGTTGATCAGCCCGCGGTAGTTCATGTCCATGTGGTACCAGTGGTTCATCGCTGCGCCGACGATGATCATGGAACGCCCGTGGGTCTTGTCGGCGTTGTCGGCGAATTCGCGGGCCACCTGGATGGCCTTCTCGCGGGACACACCGGTGATCTGCTCCTGCCAGGCCGGGGTGCCGGGCACGTTGACGTCGTTGTAGTCCACGGCCACGTTGGCGCCGCCCAGGCCACGGTCTATCCCTAAGTTGGCGGCCATCAGGTCGAACACGGTGGCGACCTTGACGCTGCGGCCGTCGGCCAGTTTCAGGCTGCGCACCGGCACGCGGCGGAACTGCACGGCGTCGCCGGCGACGTTGGGGAAGAAGTCGTGCTGCTGCGCGCCGAAGTACGGGAAGCCGACCTCGGCTGCCTCGCCGCCGTCGATCTGGCTGAGGGTCAGGTCGGTTTCGCGGCCGTCCTTGCCCTCGCGGGCCTCGATGTTCCACTTGCCCTTCTCGCCCCAGCGGTAGCCGATCGAGCCCTGCGGGGAGACCAGCTCGCCGGATGCGTCGACGGCCACGGTCTTCCACTCGGGGTTGTTGTCCTGGCCCAGCGCGTTGTCCAGATCGGAGGCGCGCAGGAAGCGCTCGGCGCGGTAGCCGCCGTCGATCTCGTCGAGCAGCACCAGCATCGGCAGGTCGGTGTAGCGCTTGGCGTAGTCGCGGAAGTAGGCGCTCGGCTGGTCGAGGTGGAATTCCTTGAAGATCACGTGGGCGAAGGCCTGGGCCAGCGCCGCGTCGGTGCCCTGCTTGGGGTTGAGCCACAGGTCGGTGAGCTTGGCGACTTCGGCGTAGTCCGGGGTGACGGCCACGGTCTTGGTGCCCTTGTAGCGCACCTCGGTGAAGAAGTGCGCGTCCGGGGTGCGGGTCTGCGGGACGTTGGAGCCCCAGGCGATGATGTAGTTGGAGTTGTACCAGTCGGCCGATTCCGGCACGTCGGTCTGCTCGCCCCACACCTGCGGCGAGGCCGGCGGCAGGTCGCAGTACCAGTCGTAGAACGACAGGCACACGCCACCGATCAGCGACAGGTAACGGGAGCCGGCGGCGTAGCTGACCATCGACATGGCCGGGATCGGCGAAAAGCCGACCACGCGGTCCGGGCCGTACTGCTTGACGGTGTAGACGTTGGCGGCGGCGATGATCTCGTTGACTTCGTTCCAGCTGGAGCGCACGAAACCGCCCAGGCCGCGCTTGCTCTTGTAGGACTCGGCCTTGGCCTGGTCCTCGACGATGCTCGCCCAGGCCTCCACCGGTTCCATGTGGCGACGCGCCTCGCGCCACAGCTTGAGCAGCGGCTTGCGCACCTTCGGGTATTTCAGGCGGTTGGCGCTGTAGATGTACCAGCTGTAGCTGGCGCCACGCGGGCAGCCGCGCGGTTCGTGGTTGGGCAGGTCGTTGCGGGTGCGCGGGTAGTCGGTCTGCTGGGTTTCCCAGGTGACCAGGCCGTTCTTCACGTAGACCTTCCAGCTGCACGAGCCGGTGCAGTTCACCCCGTGGGTAGAGCGCACGATCTTGTCGTACTGCCAGCGGTTGCGATAGACGTTTTCCCAGTCGCGGGACTCCTGGCGGGTTTCGCCGTGTCCTTCGGCGAACTCGCCCTGCTTGCGCTTGAAGAAGCGCATCTGGTCAAGAAGATGACTCATGTCGTTATTTCCTCTCAGGCTGGGCGCCGGAGCGCCCTGTCATGAACTAAACGGGTTGCTCTAGCAGGGGCGTTCCGCGCCACGGCGCGCGTACCACCACCAGGTCACGGCGATGCAGCTCAGGTAGTAGGCGATGAACAGGTACAGGGCGGCCTCGGCGCTGCCGGTCATGGCCAGCGAGGTGCCGAATGCCTTGGGGATGAAGAAGCCGCCGAAGGCGCCGATGGCGGCGCTGAAGCCGATCACCGCGGCCGATTCGATGCTGGCGTTCCGGTTGGCCTGCTCCTCGGTGGCCTGGCCACGCTGGCGGCGTGCCTCCCACTCGCCGCGGAAGATCGCCGGGATCATGCAGAAGGTGGAGCCGTTGCCGATGCCGGCGAAGAAGAACAGCAGGATGAAGGCGGCCAGGAAGCCCCAGAAATTGCCCTCGCTGCCCTCACCCGGCAGGAAGGCCATGACCACGAAGACGAAGCCGGCCATCAGCGCGTAGTTCCACAGGGTGATGCGCGCGCCGCCGAACTTGTCGGCCAGCATGCCACCCAGGGTGCGGCTCAGGGCGCCGACCAGCGGGCCGAGGAAAGCGAACTGCAGCGGGTTGATGTCCGGGAACTGGGTCTTGCTGAGCATGGCGAAGCCGGCGGAGAAGCCGATGAAGCTGCCGAAGGTGCCCACGTACAGCCAGCACATCAGCCAGTTGTGCTTGCGCCGGAAGATCACCGCCTGGGTCTTCACCGAGGCCTTGGCGTCGGCGATGTCGTGCATGCCGAACCAGGCGGCCAGGGACACCGCGGCAATGAACGGCACCCAGATCAGGCCGGCGTTCTGCAGCCACAGCTGACCGCCGTCGCTCAGTTGCTGCGGCTCGCCGCCGAAGCTGCCGAACAGCCCGCCGAGCACCGCCAGCGGCACGGCAAACTGCATCACCGACACGCCCAGGTTGCCCAGGCCGGCGTTCAGGCCCAGGGCGGTGCCCTGGCGCGCCTTGGGGAAGAAGAAGCTGATGTTGGACATGCTCGACGAGAAGTTGCCGCCGCCGAAGCCGCACAGCAGGGCGATGATCACGAACACGCTGTACGGGGTTTCCGGGTTCTGCACCGCGACGCTCATCCACAGGCAGGGAATCAGCAGCGAGGCGGTGCTCAGCGCCGTCCAGCGTCGACCGCCGAAGATCGGCACCATGAACGAGTAGAAGATGCGCAGCGTGGCGCCGGACACCGAGGGCAGCGCGGCGAGCAGGAACAGCTGGTCGGTGCTGAAGCTGAAGCCAACGCTGTTCAGGCGCACGGTGACGGTGCTCCACACCATCCACACGGCGAAGGCCAGCAGCAGCGCGGGAATCGAGATCCACAGGTTGCGGGTGGCGATCTTCTGGCCCACCGCGTTCCAGAACACCGGGTCTTCGGGTCGCCAGTCACGCAGCACCGGGCCCTGGGGAATACCCAGGCCGGCGACGGATTTTTCAAGGACGCTCATCGTCATTCTCCTTGGGCAAGGGCGCTGACCCGGCCCATGAGGGGGGTTTTGCGGATTTCGCTGAAGTACATCCAGATCAGGGAGACCCAGACCACGCCGTACAGCAGCATGAAGGCGGAGGAGCGCACGCCGGTGAGGTCCACCAGGGCGCCGAACAGGATGGGCAGGATGAAGCCGCCGAGGCCGCCGGCCAGGCCGACGATGCCGGAGATGGCGCCCATGTTCTGCGGGTAGTCATCGGCGATGTACTTGAACACCGAGGCCTTGCCGAACGCCCAGGCGATGCCGATGACGAACATCAGTGCGGTGAACACCCAGGCGTTGAGACCGATGTGGAAGGTCTTCGGGCCGTTCACCGTCTGGATGGTGAAATCGGTCTGCGGGTAGGAAAGCAGGAACAGGCACACCCAGCTCACCCACAGCACCCACCAGGTCACGCTCTGCGCGCCCCACTTGTCCGACATCCAGCCGCCGACGGCGCGCAGCACGCCGCCGGGCAGCGAGAAGCAGGCGGCCAGCAGCGCGGCGGTCTGCAGGCTGAAGCCGTATTCCTGCACGTAGTACTTGGTCATCCACAGCGCCAGCGCCACGTAACCGCCGAACACGATCGAGTAGTACTGGCAGTAGCGCCACACGGCCGGGTCCTTGAGCGCCGCCAGTTGCTCGCGCAGCGACACGCTGCTGGCCACCCGGTGGGCCTTGTTGTCGCTGGTGAGGAACCAGAACAGCAGCGCGGTGATGAACAGGATCGCCGAGAACACCTGCGGCACCAGCTGCCAGCTGCCCCAGGCGATCAGCGCCGGGGCGAGGAACTTGGTCAGCGCCGAGCCGGCATTGCCGGCGCCGAAGATGCCCATGGCCAGGCCCTGGTTGTCCTTGTCGAACCACTTGGCGACGTAGGCGATGCCCACCGAGAAGGAGCCGCCGGCCAGGCCGACGAACAGGCCCAGCACCAGGAACTGCCAGTAGGCGGTGGCCTCGGCGATCAGGTAGATGGGCAGCACGCAGGCCAGCATCAGCAGGAAGAACACCACGCGCCCGCCGAAGCGGTCGGTGAGCATGCCCAGCGGCAGACGCACCAGCGAGCCGGTGAGCACCGGTGTGGCGGCCAGCAGGCCGAACTGGGTTTCGTTGAGCTGGAGCAGTTCCTTGATCGGCACGCCGAGCACCGCGAACATCATCCAGACCATGAAGCAGACGGTAAACGCCAGGGTGCTCATACTCAGCACCAGGGCTTGCTGTACCTTCGCACGACTCATAATCCACCTCGCCGAGGCTCCTTGTGTGGGTGCCATCTTGGGCGCGGCGGCCTGGCCAACCTTGACGAAAATCATGGTGGGCGTGGGGGTGGCACTCCTAGGATCGGCCGGCTTACCCCGAAAGAGGTAACCCCGTTTTCTTCGGAAAATGCCTTGTTTTTCAATGACTTGCTTTTACGCTTCGGTTCATTCCGGGTGCCACGCCGGCACCGTGAACTCTTTGGAGGTAGCTGTGGCAAAACGCTGGTGGAACGGCTCGCTGCCGGCCCGCGCCGGGGTCGCGGTGTCGCTGATCGTGATCTTCGCGCTGGCCAGCGCCCTCAGCTCGGGGCTGATCGCCAAGCTCAGCGAAGGCGATGCCGCGGCCATCAATACCGCCGGCTCGCTGCGCATGGCCATCTACCGCATGACCTGGAAGCTGGAGGCCGAGCACAGCCCGGAACAGGTGCGCCAGCTGGCCACGCAGTTCGAGGAACGCCTGGCCAGCCCGGCGCTGACCCTGGAGCTGAAGAGCAATGCCGATCTGCATGACGCCTACCTGGCGCTGCAGCAACGCTGGCGGGAGGAACTCAAGCCGGCGCTGCTGAGCGGAGACTTCGACGACTTCCCGCCACGCGCGGAAAACTTCGTCGAGCAGTTGAATGCCTTCGTGCTGCTGCTGCAGAAGCGCAGCGAGGCCAAGCAGGGCTGGGTGCAGACCATCCAGGGCCTGGCGCTGTTCGTCACCGTGGTGGTGCTGATGGTCGGCATCTACCAGTTGCAGGGCACGGTGCTGGCGCCGCTGCAGGAGCTGGTCGCCGCCAACGAGCGCTTTCGCTCCGGCGATCTCGGGGTACGGGTGAAGTACGACGCCGAGGACGAGCTCGGCCAGGTAGCCGCCAGCTTCAACGCCATGGCCGAGGCCATCGAGCGCTCGCACCAGACCCTGGAGCGCCGGGTGGCCGAGGAAACCGCCAACCTGGCGCAGGCCAACGCCGCCCTGCAGCTGCTCTACCAGAGCAGCCGCCGGCTGGCCAGCGGTGCCGCCGACGCCAATGCCCTGGGCAGCCTGCTGGAGGACTTCCGCAGCCGCTTGCCCGGTCTGCAGCTGTCGCTGTGCCTGCACGGCGAGCCCGGCCAGCCGGCCGAGCAGCTGGTGGCGCTGCACAGCGACCGCGTGCGGGAGATCTGCGCACCGGAGGACTGCGCCCTGTGCACCCTGCGCGGCAGCCCCAACCTGCTGTCCTGCCCGGTGGTCAACCAAGGCAGCGAGCTGGGCGAGCTGCGCGCCAGCTTCGCCGGCCGCCCGGCGCGGGACTGGGAAGCGGAACTGATCCAGGCACTGGCCAACCTGATCGGCACCGCGCTGTCGCTGGAACGCCAGCGCGAGCAGGAACACCGCCTGCTGCTGTTCGAGGAACGCGCGGTGATCGCCCGCGAGCTGCATGATTCGCTGGCCCAGGCGCTGTCCTACATGAAGCTGCAGGTCAGCCGCCTGCAGACGCTGATGCGCCGGGGCGAACCCATGGAACGCCTGGAAGCGGTCAGCGAGGAGATTCGCGAGGGCCTGAACTCGGCGTATCGCCAGCTGCGCGAGCTGCTCACCACCTTCCGCCTGTCCATCCAGGAGGGCGGCCTGGAACAGGCGCTGCAGGACACCACCCGGGAGTTCGCCGAGCGCGGCGCCTTCCAGGTGCACTTGCAGGTTCAGCCGCTGGCCTTCACCCTGTCGGCCAGCGAGCAGATCCACGTGCTGCAGGTGGCCCGCGAGGCGCTGTCCAACTGTGCGCGGCATGCCGGCGCGGACCAGGTGACGGTCGCCCTGCGCCAGGACGGCGAGCAGGTGGAGCTGCTGATCGAAGACAACGGCCGCGGCCTGTCCGGCGAGTACGACCAGCGCCAGCACCATGGCCTAACCATCATGCAGGAACGTGCCCGCAGCCTGGGCGGCAGCCTGGCCATCGGCCCCGGCGAACCGCGCGGTACCCGGGTGCAACTGCGCTTCCGCCCGGTGTTCCTGAGCCTGATTCCCCACGAGAGACTGACATGACCTACCGCCTGCTGCTGGTCGACGACCACCCGATGATGCGCCGCGGCATTCGCCAATTGCTGGAACTGGAGGAAGACCTGCAGGTGGTCGGCGAAGCGGGCAACGGTCAGGAGGCCCTGGACTCGCTGGCCGAGCTCCAGCCGGACCTGATCCTGCTGGACAACAACATGCCGCAGATGAACGGCGTGGAGACGCTGAAGAAGATCCGCGAGCGCGGTTTCACCGGCAAGGTGCTGCTGTTCACCGTCTCCGACGCCGAGGAGGACGTGCGCGACGCCATGCGCTTCGGCGCCGATGGCTACCTGCTCAAGGACATGGAGCCCGAACAGCTGATCGACCAGTTGCACCGCGTGCTACAGGGGCAGATGGCGATCAGCCCGGCCCTGACCAGCGTGCTGGCCCAGGCGCTGCGCAGCCCCCAGGGACCGAGCCAGGCCGACCTCACCGACCGCGAGCGCCAGGTACTGAAGATGATCGCCGCCGGCCTGAGCAACAAGATGATCGGCAACAAGCTGGGCATCACCGAGGGCACGGTGAAGGTGCACGTGAAGAACCTGCTGCACAAACTCGGCCTGCGCGGCCGGGTGGAAGCGGCAGTGTGGGCGCTGGAGCATCTGCGCTAGCGCCCCCCACCCCGCACCATCGCGTCGGCATGGCGTGCCTGCGGCACGCACGGTGGATCGGTGGAGCGCGATCCACCCTACGATCTGCGCCGGGCTGTCGGGACCGGTAGGGTGGACAACGTTTTCCTTGTCCACCAACGCGCCGGCACGGCGCGCCTATGGCACGCACGGTGGATCGATAACGCGCAAGCCACCCTACGGGTCGTAGCGAAAGGTCTCGTCCAGCTGCGCCGGGCTGTCCACGGTGACCTCCAGGTCCTTCACCCGTCCGTCGTCCAGCCCGTAGATCCAGCCGTGCACGGCCAGCGGCTGGCCGCGCAGCCAGGCGCCCTGCACGATCGGCGTGTGGCAGACGTTGCGCACCTGACGCTGCACGTTCAGCTCGCAGAGCAGGTTCACCGCCTGCTCCTCGTCCAGCCCGGCGAAACGTTCCAGGTTCTGGTGGTAGAGCGCCTTGATCGCGCGCAGCCAGTTGTCGATCAGTTGTCCCAGGGCGGCGTGTCCGAGGGCGGCGCGCACGCCGCCGCAGCCGTAGTGGCCGCAGACGATGATCTCGCGCACCCGCAGCACATCGACGGCGTACTGCAGCACCGACAGCAGGTTCATGTCGGTGGCCACCACCATGTTGGCGACGTTGCGGTGCACGAACAGTTCACCGGGCAGCAGCCCGACCACCTCGTTGGCCGGCACGCGGCTGTCCGAACAGCCGATCCAGAGAAACTCCGGCCGCTGCTGGCGGGCCAGCCGGGCGAAGAACTCGGGGTCGCGGGCGCGCAGCGTGGCCGACCAGTGGCGGTTGTTGTCCAGCAGTTGGTGAATGTCCATGGGCCTACTCCCGAAAGAATCGCGGCCTGATTAGCACGCGTCCGGCGGGCCGCCGTTGTCGTTGGTCAAGGTCGCCCGGTCGATGCCCCTCGGCTAAATCCGAGCAAACTGATCAAGATCAAGCGGATTCGCGCACCGGAGCGGCGACACTAGGTCGCACCCACTGGCCCATGCCCCTTTGGAGGTAGTGCCACGGGGGAATGGTCGCCTCGCCAACGCCTCCCTAGCATGGGCTCGGCCCATCCGGTCGTATGGCATGGCGCCATTTGGCACGGCTTCACGACCGACGCCGAAACGGGAACCGATCCTAGAGGTGCGCATGCTGACCGACACGGAAATACTCACCACGCTCCGCCAACACCCGCTGTTCGAAGGGCTGGCGGAGGGACCGTTCCAGGAAGTCTGCCGGCTGGCCATCCAGCGCCGGCTGGACGCCGGCGAATGCCTGCTGCATCAGGGCGAGCCGGCCGAGCGCTTCTACGTGCTGGTGCAGGGCCAGATGAAGCTGACCCGCGTGTTGATGGAAGGCCAGGAAAAGCTGGTTGAGATCATCCAGCCCGGACAGAGCTTCGGCGAGACGCTGATGTTCAGCGGCCTGGAGTGCAACCCGTTCAGCGCCAGCGCCCTGAAGACCAGCTCGCTGGTAAGCCTGGACAGCCTGCACTACCGACGCCTTCTGGAAGCACAGCCGCAGTTGTGCCTGAACCTGCTGGGGCGTTTCAGCCAGCGCATGCAGCAGTTCCTCGACGAGATCGACACCCTGGCGATGGCCAACGCCAGCCAGCGGGTGGCGCGCTACCTCAACCAGGAACTGCAGGACGGCGCCAACCTGGTGCAGCTGCACGTGCCCAAGCGCCTGATCGCCTCGCAGCTGGGCATCCAGCCGGAGACCTTCTCGCGCATCCTGCACCGCCTGATGGACGCCGGCATCATCGCCATGGAACGTCGCAGCATCCGCGTGCTGGACACGCCCGCCCTGACCGGTTTCATTCAGTAGCTCGCCAGCAGGAGGCGCGTCATGCCCGATCCCAAGCTCCCCCTGGTCTACTCCTGCTCCGGCTGTTCCAACGTGGCGCAGCTGGCCAACACCCTGGCAGTGCGCCTGGACCGTGGCGGCCTGGCGGAAATGTCCTGCATCGCCGGGGTGGGCGGCCGGGTCGCCTCGCTGGTCAGCAAGGCCAACTCGCAGCGACCGATCCTGGCCATCGATGGCTGCCAGCTGCAGTGTGTACGCGCCTGCCTGGAGCAGCACGGCGTGACCGCCAACGTGCACGTGGTGCTCAGCTCCTACGGCCTGAAGAAGCGCCACCACGAGGACTTTTCCAGCGAACAGGCCGACGAGCTGCTGGAGGAGATGCGCCAGATCATCGCCAGCGACCGCATGCGCCCCACCCCGCCGCCACCGGAGCCGAAACCGAAACTGCGCGTGGTGAAGTGAGTCAGCCGCGCACCTCGAAGGCCGGGAACAGGGTTTCCAGCCGCTGACGCAGCGCTGGCCAATCGGCCGGCGCGAGGCTCGGGCCCAGCCTGGCGTCCAGCATCCGCGCGCTGCGCACCGGCTGCAGCACGAAGCGCTGGACACCGCGTTCGGCCAACCGGCAGGCCAGAGCCCAGAGGCGCTCGGCGTCCAGCAGTTGCCAGTGCAAGGTGGTGCGGCATTCGTAGGCGACGCCGCTGTCCAGCAGCCGTTCCAGGCTCTGCCAGTTGGCGCGGTCGCTGTCCGCCACCCCGGTGATCGCCTGCCCATGCCCGGGCGGCGCCTTGACGTCGAAGCCCACCCAGTCCACCTGCGATAGCACCCGGGCGAAGCGTTGCGGCTTGATGCCGGCGCTGTGCAGGCCGACCTTGAAGCCCAGCTCGCGCACCTGGGCCATGGCGGCGACCAGCGCCGCCTGCTGGGTCGGCTCGCCGCCGCTGAACACCACCGCCTGCAGCAGGCCAACGCGCCGCTCCAGGAAGGCCAGCAGGTCCGCCCAGGCCAGTGACGTGTCGCCGCGCGCCGGGATCAGCTGCGGGTTGTGGCAGTAGCGGCAGCGCCAGCCGCAGCCCTGGCAGAACAGCACGCAGGCCAGGTGGTCGGGGAAATCGAGGGTGGTCAGGGGGACCAGCCCCCCGACCCTGAGCGTGGTGCTCACGCGGAGCGACCGTTGGCCGCCGACTCGGTGAAGTGGCGGCGCTCACGGTGCTCGGACTGCTTGCCGGGATTGAAGGCCGCCACCGGACGGTGGTAGCCCATCACCCGGGTCCAGACTTCGCAGCGCTGGCGTTGTTCCTGGGGAAGTTGCGTACTCATGGAGATCTCCTTGGGTTGGGGGAAGTCGATTCAGGCGCAGCACGCCTGCTTGCGCAGCAGCGCCTCGTCACAGCGCGGGCAGAACTCGTGCTCGCCGGCCAGGTAGCCGTGCACCGGGCAGATCGAGAAGGTCGGCGTGACGGTCAGGTACGGCAGGCGGAAGCGGCTCAGCGCGGTGCGCACCAGCTGCTTGCAGGCCTCGGCGGAGGAAATCCGCTCGGCCATGTACAGGTGCAGCACGGTGCCGCCGGTGTACTTGCACTGCAGCGCGTCCTGCAGCTCCAGCGCCTCGAAGGGGTCATCGGTGAAGCCCACCGGTAGCTGCGAGGAGTTGGTGTAGTACGGCGCCTCGACGCTGCCGGCCTGGAGGATGTCCGGGTAGCGCTTGCGGTCTTCCCGGGCGAACCGGTAGGTGGTGCCCTCGGCGGGCGTGGCCTCCAGGTTGTAGAGGTGGCCGCTGTCTGCCTGGAACTGCACCAGACGCCCGCGCACGTGGTCGAGCAGGCGCAGCGCCAGTTGCCGGCCAGCCTCGGTATGCAGGCCTTCGCGGTCGCCGGTGAAATTGCGCAGCATCTCGTGCAGGCCGTTCACGCCGATGGTGGAGAAGTGATTGCGCAGGGTGCCCAGGTAGCGCTTCGTGTAGGGGTACAGGCCGTTGTCCATGTGCTGCTGGATGACCTTGCGCTTGACCTCCAGGCTCTCGTAGGCAAGGTCAAGCAGCAGGTCGAGCTGGCGATACAGGCCCGGCTCGTCGCCCCGGAACAGATAGCCCAGGCGCGCGCAGTTCATCGTCACCACGCCCAGCGAGCCGGTCTGCTCGGCCGAGCCGAACAGCCCGCCGCCGCGCTTGAGCAGCTCGCGCACGTCCAGCTGCAGGCGGCAGCACATGGAGCGCACCTGGTTGGGCTGCATGTCCGAGTTGAGGAAGTTCTGGAAGTACGGCAGACCGTAGCGCGCGGCCATGTCGAACAGGCGCGTGGCGTTGTCGCTGTCCCAGGGGAAGTCGTGGGTGATGTTGTAGGTCGGGATCGGGAAGGTGAACACCCGGCCCAGGCCGTCGCCGGCCATCATCACCTCGATGTAGGCGCGGTTGATCAGCGCCATCTCGGCCTGCAGCTCGCCGTAGGCAAAGGGCATTTCCTCGCCGCCGATGCAGGGGATCTGCTCGCGCAGGTCCTCGGGGCACACCCAGTCGAAGGTCAGGTTGGTGAACGGCGTCTGGGTGCCCCAGCGCGACGGCACGTTGAGATTGTGGATGAACTCCTGGATGGCCTGACGTACCTGTTCGTAGCCCAGGCGGTCCTTGCGCACGAAGGGCGCCAGGTAGGTATCGAAGCTGCTGAACGCCTGAGCGCCGGCCCATTCGTTCTGCAGGGTGCCGAGGAAGTTGACCATCTGCCCCAGGGCGCTGGACAGGTGTTTCGGCGGCCCCGCCTCGACCCGGCCAGGCACGCCGTTGAAGCCCTCGTTGAGCAGCGTTCGCAGCGACCAGCCGGCGCAGTAGCCGGCCAGCATGTCGAGGTCGTGGATGTGCAGGTCGCCCTCGCGGTGCGCCGCGCCGATGGCCGGGCTGTACACCTCGTCCAGCCAGTAGTTGGCGGTGACCTTGCCGGAGACGTTGAGGATCAGCCCGCCCAGCGAATAACCCTGGTTGGCGTTGGCGCGCACCCGCCAGTCCTCGCGCGACAGGTATTCGTTCATCGAGGCGGCCACGTCGACCAGCGCCTTGCGGTCGCGGCGCATGCGACCGTGGCGGGCCCGATGCAGGATGAAGGCCTTGGCGCTGGCGTAGTGGCCGGCCTCCATCAGCGCCTGCTCGGCGAGATCCTGGACCGCTTCCAGCTCCACCGCGCCCGTCGCCGGCAGGCGCACCACCACGCCCTGCGCCAACTGCGCCGCCTGCCGATCGTCGAACTCGCCACTGGCCCGCCCCGCGGCGGCAATGGCCAGGCGGATACGCTCGCCATCGAACGGCACGCGCTCGCCGCTGCGCCTGATCACCCTGTCCGGCATCTGCTCCTCACTCCTACATATAGATTCAACGAAAACTCAAAACACAACATGTTGTGTTGAATCTAGTGGCGAAGCACAAGAATGCCATTGACCTCGATCAACTTCGGACCGGCGGAGGCGGACCTGGTGCACAAGAAGCAAGCGCTGCATCGGGCCGGCCTGGCGGCCGACCGCACCCAGAAGCTCGCGAATGAATTCGCTCCCACAGGGGTTTGCGCGGGGCCGTTCTTCTGTAGAAGCGGACTTGTCCGCGAGCTTTTTGGCGGCCGGCTAGGTGCCGCCGGCTAGGCGCCCCCGGCCAGGTGCGGCAGGTCAGGCGCCCCCGACTAGGCGCCCCCCCCCCCCCGGTCAGCCTGCAGACCGCGCCCATAAGCTCGCGAATGAATTCGCTCCCACAGGTTTGTGCGAGGCCGTTGTTCCGTGGGAGCGGACTTGTCCGCGAACTTTTCGCTCAGCCGAGCAGGGAGCTGAACGGCAGGTATTCCACCGCCTCGCCGATGTCCAGGGTGCGGCCGCAGTCGACCACTGCCAGGCCGTCGGCCCAGCTGGCGGAGGTCAGCATCGCCGAGCCCTGGCGCGGGTGCAGCACCACCTGCAAGGCTCCGTCGCGTGATTCCAGCCGCGCGCGCAGGTACTGGCGACGGCCGTTGGCCTTGCGCCAGGCAAAACCGGCGGGCAGGCGCAGCGGTTGCGGCAGCACCTCGACGCAACCCTGGGCGCGCAGCAGGAACGGCCGCGCCACCACCAGCGCGGTGATCAGCGCCGCCGCCGGGTTGCCCGGCAAGCCGAGCCAGGGTATGCCTTGCACGCTGCCGAAGGCCAGCGGCTTGCCGGGCTGGATGGCCAGCCGCCACAGGTGCAGCTCGCCCAGCTCGGTCACCGCTTGCTTGAGATGATCCTCCTCGCCCACCGAGACGCCGCCGGAGCTGACCAGCACATCGTGCTCGGCCGCCGCGCGGGCCAGGGCGTCGCGGGTCAGCGCCAGGTCGTCGGGCATCACCGGCAGATCGTCGACCTCGCACCCGAGGCTGCGCAGTACGCCCAGCAGGCTGTAGCGGTTGGCGTTGTACAGCTGGCCCGGCTGCAGCGCCTCGCCCGGCTCGCGCAGCTCGTCGCCGCTACTCAGCACGGCGACGCGCAGGCGCCGGTAGACCTTGACCCGCGCCAGCCCGAAGCTGGCCAGCAGGCCCAGCTCCTGGGCGCGCAGCTTCTTGCCCTGTTCCAATACCGGAGCGCCGGCGAGCAGCTCCTCGCCCCGCCGGCGCACGTTTTCGCCGCCCTGCAACGGCGGGAAGCAGACCCGTTCGCCCTCGATGCGACAGGCTTCCTGGGCCACCACGGTATCGGCGCCGGGCGGCAGGGGCGCGCCGGTGAAGATGCGCACCGCGTGCCCCGCCGGCAGCGGTTGCCGTGCGGTATCGCCGGCGGCGATGCGTCCGGCCAGCGGCAGCGCGCCGCCCTCGGCCGGCAGGTCGGCGACGCGCAGCGCGTAGCCGTCCATGGCGCTGTTATCCCAGGCCGGCACATCGAAGGGCGCGCTCAGGGTTTCGGCCAGCACGCGGCCGAGCGCATCGCGTAGCGCGATTTCCTCCACCGCCGGCGGCGCCGGGACGCGTTCGATCAGCGCGGCGATGGCTTCATCGACCGGGCGCAGGCCGTGACTGTCACAGCCGCAGGCACTCATGAGCGGCTCCCGCAGCAACTGGCGGGCTGCTCATCGAGGCGCTTGAGGTGCGGCACGAAATTGCAGGGCCGGGTGCGCGCATCCAGCTGGCCGAGCAGGATCTTCTCCCACGCCGTGCGACAGGCGTTCGGCGAGCCCGGCAGACAGCACACCAGGGTGCCGTTGCTGATCCCTGCCAGGGCGCGGGACTGGATGGTGGAGGTGCCGATGTCGGCCAGCGAGACCTGGCGGAACAGTTCACCGAAGCCGTCGACGCTCTTGTCCAGCAAGGGTGCGACCGCTTGCGGGGTGTTGTCACGGGCGGTGAAGCCGGTGCCGCCGGTGATCAACACCACCTGCACGGCGGGGTCGGCGATCCAGGCGCAGAGTCGGGCGCGGATCTGCCAGATGTCGTCGCGTACCAGCGCGCGGTCGGCCAACTGGTGCCCGGCGCCTTGCAGGCCGTCGATCAGGGTGTGTCCGGAGGTATCGGTGTCCAGATTACGGGTGTCGCTGACCGTCAGCACGGCGATGCGCAGAGGCTGAAAGTCGGCACTGGAAAGATGGGCCATGGCAGTCTCCTGAAGATTCAATGAGCAGACTGCACGCAAGGCGACACGGCGCCCATTCCCCGATGGAGGTACGCCGCGAGCGCAGAAGGCGAAAACAAAAAAAGCGACCCTGAGGTCGCTTTTTTTGTGTGGCAAGGGCTTCAGTCTGACCCTTGCTCGAATATGGCGCAGCGGACGGGACTCGAACCCGCGACCCCCGGCGTGACAGGCCGGTATTCTAACCGACTGAACTACCGCTGCGCGTTACCTCGAGTGGTGGGTGGTGACGGGATCGAACCGCCGACCCTCTGCTTGTAAGGCAGATGCTCTCCCGGCTGAGCTAACCACCCATTTGCTCTCGAAGTGGGGCGCATTCTAGAGAGGCCCGAACCGCTTGGCAACCCCCCCTTTGAAAAATTTTTTCAGAGGTTCCAACGACTTAGGAAAATCCGGCTGTTTCATCCGATTGCGCGACATTCGCCAGCCCCGGGGTTGGCCTGTTTCCGGCGCAGGGGGAATAATGCGCCCCTTTGCGCCTTCAGGAGACTGCCCCCGCCATGTGGTTCCGCAACCTGCTCGTCTATCGCCTGTCCCCGGATTACCGCTTCGATGCCGAGGCCCTGGAAACCGCACTGGCCGGAAAGCCCGCCCGTCCCTGCGCCAGCCAGGAACTGGCCACCTACGGCTTCATTCCGCCCTGCGGCAATGGCCCGGACGCGCCGCTGGCGCATGTCAGCCAGGGCTTCTACCTGGTGGCGGCACGCAAGGAAGAACGCATCCTGCCGGGCAGCGTGGTGCGCGATGCGCTGAAGGAGAAGATCGAGGAGATCGAGGCCGAGCAGATGCGCAAGGTGTACAAGAAGGAACGCGAGCAGCTGAAGGACGAGATCGTGCAGGCCTTCCTGCCGCGCGCCTTCATCCGCAAGTCGAAGACCTTCGCGGCCATTGCCCCGGCCCAGGGCCTGATCCTCGTGGACAGCTCCAGCGCCAAGCGCGCCGAGGACCTGCTGTCCACCCTGCGCGAAGTGCTGGGCTCGCTGCCGGTGCGCCCGGTCAACGTCAAGCAGGCGCCTATCGCCACCTTTACCGGCTGGGTGAAGAACAACGCCGCCAGCCACGGCCTGCAGCTGCGCGACGAATGCGAGCTGCGCGATCCGCACGAGGACGGCGGCATCATCCAGTGCAAGCGCCAGGACCTGGCCAGCGAAGAAGTACAGAACCACCTCGCCGCCGGCAAGCTGGCCACCAAGCTGAGCCTGGCCTGGGAGGACAAGCTGTCCTTCGTGCTGGACGACAAGCTGGTCATCAAGCGTCTGCGCTTCGAGGACCTGCTGCAGGAGCAGGCCGAGCAGGACGGTGGCGAGGACGACCAGGGCCAGTTCGACGCCAGCTTCACCCTGATGATGCTGACCCTCAACGACTTCCTGCCGCAGCTGTTCGAGGCGCTCGGCGGCGAGGACATCGCGCAGGCGGTCTGATCGCTTTCTTTACCACCCGCAACCGCCACGCTGCCCTTATCCCGGGCGCGTGGCGGCCAGCCCGGGCCCTGCCGGCGCCACCCGCGCCGCCCAGTCCCGGCCGGCCACTTTCCGCCATGCCGGGAAGCGCGCGGGCCTTCCCTTAGTACGAACCAAGGAAACACCCCATGCGTGCATTGGCCGCTCTCAGCCGCTTCGCCGGCAATACCTTCGCCCTCTGGGTTCTGCTGTTCGCCGGCCTGGCCTTCTACCTGCCCTCCGTGTTCCTGCCGATCGCCAAGGGCGGCTGGATCGTGCCGCTGCTCGGCCTGGTGATGTTCGGCATGGGCCTGACCCTGAAAACCGCCGACTTCGCCGAGGTGGCGCGCCGTCCGCTGCGGGTGCTGATCGGCGTGCTGGCCCAGTTCATCATCATGCCGGCGCTGGCCTGGCTGCTCTGCCAGGCACTCGGCCTGCCGGCGGAGATCGCCGTGGGCGTGATCCTGGTGGGCTGCTGCCCGGGCGGCACCGCCTCCAACGTCATCACCTGGTTCGCCCGGGGCGACGTGGCGCTGTCGGTGGCAATCACCTCGGTGAGCACCCTGCTCGCCCCGCTGGTCACCCCGGCACTGATCTGGCTGCTCGCCTCGGCCTGGCTGCCGGTGGATTTCGCCGCCATGTTCTGGTCCATCGTGCAGGTGGTGATCCTGCCCATCGTGCTCGGCCTGCTCGCCCAGCGCCTGCTCGGCGCGCGGGTGCAGGCGGCGGTGGAGGTGCTGCCGCTGGTGTCGGTGGTGGCCATCGTCGCCATCGTCGCCGGCGTGGTGGCGGCCAGCCAGGCGAAGATCGCCGAGTCCGGCCTGCTGATCATGGCGGTGGTGGTGCTGCACAACGGCCTGGGCCTGGCGCTCGGCTACCTCGCCGGCCGGCTGTTCGGCCTGCCGCTGGCGCAGCGCAAGACGCTGTCCATCGAGGTGGGCATGCAGAACTCCGGCCTCGGCGCCGCGCTGGCCAGCGCGCACTTCACCCCGCTTGCGGCGGTGCCCAGCGCGCTGTTCAGTGTCTGGCACAACCTGTCCGGCCCGCTGCTGGCCACCGTCTACCGGCGTATGCAGGATCGCAGCGCGGACGACTTGCCCACCCGGCCCTGATGTGCAGAATAGGCGCCTGGCGGGGACGACCCCGCCAGCGCTGCCTCCTCCCCAAGGACGCAACGCCCTGCCTGCGGGGACGACCCCATTAACCCTGGAGTACGCCCCATGTCCTGGCTCATTCTTTTCTTTGCCGGCCTGTTCGAAATCGCCTGGGCCATCGGCCTGAAGTACAGCGACGGCTTTACCCGCCTGATCCCCTCGGCCCTGACCCTGGCGGCCATGGTCATCAGTGTCGTGCTGCTCGGCTGGGCCATGAAGGGCCTGCCGCTGGGTACCGCCTACGCGGTATGGACCGGCATCGGCGCGGTGGGCACGGTGATCGCTGGCATCTTCCTGTTCGGCGAATCCGTGGCGCCGCTGCGGCTGATCAGCGTGGCGCTGGTGGTGGCGGGACTGATCGGGCTGAAGCTGAGCAATTAGACACCCGCGCCCCACGCAACTGGGTGGGAGCGGACTTGTCCGCGATCCTTTTCCTGCGGTCCCGCGCAAAAGCTCGCGAATGAATTCACTCCCACAGTTCGGGGCCTCACTCAGATCGGCAACTGCCCCAGCGCCCAGCGCAGCAGGAAGAACACCAACAGCCCGCCGGCGATGGTCGCCAGCAGGTTGCGGGTGAAGGCGGCGATGGCGATGGCCGCCAGACCGGCCAGCAGGTAGGCGTTGTCCAGGCTCAGCTGCAGTCCTTCGCCGTCCGGCATCAGCATCACCGGCACCACGATGGCGCTGAGCACTGCGCTCGGCACGTAATGCAGCGCTTGGCGCACCACGGGCGCAAAGCGCAGGTTCGGCCAGGCGAACAGGCTGTAGCGGATGGCGAAGGTGATCGCCGCCATGCCGAGAATCAGCAGCCAGATATCCATCACAGCCCCTCCGCGGGCAGCGGCGCCTTGCGCCGCTCCAGCGTCACGCCGACCAGAATGCCGGCCAGTGCCGCCGCAAGCAGACCCAGTTGGTAAGGCAGCGCATGGCAGGCCACCGCCACCGCGCCGGCCACCAGCGCCGCCGCGACCTGCGGCAGGTTGCGCAGCATCGGCACCACGATGCCGATGAAGGTGGCCAGCATGGCGAAGTCCAGTCCCCAGGCAGCCAGGTTCGGTACCGCCTGCCCGAAGCCCACGCCGATCAGCGTGCACAGCTGCCAGTTGCCGTACATCGCCAGACAGGAGCCGAGGAAGTACCAGTGCTTGTAGGGCGACTGCTCGGCCTCGGCATAGCGGTGCTGCACCACCGCGAAGGTCTCGTCGGTGAGCCAGAAGGCCAGCGGCAGGCGCCAGCGGCCCGGCAGGTGGCGCACGAACGGCTGCAGGGTAGCGCTGTACAGCGCATGGCGCAGGTTGACCACGAAGGTGGTCAGCAGCAGCACCGCCAGGCTGGCACCACCGCCCAGCAGGCTGACGGCGATGAACTGCGCCGAGCCGGCATAGACGAACAGGGACATGCCCAGCGCCTGCCAGGGCGTCAGCCCGGCGGCGCTGGCCAGGGTGCCGTAGATGATGCCGAAGGGGATGGCGCCGAGGATCAGCGGCAGTGTATCGCGGGCGCCGTTGAGCAGTTCGGTGGAACGAGACATGGAAGCTCCTTGCGAGAGGACGGCCAACCTACACCAAAGCCCGCCGAACGTCTCGCCCGCCATCACGTCGGTGCATGGCCCGGCATTCCCACCGGCACTGGAGCTTGCCCGACCGGCTGCGGCCGGCTATCCCTGAGGCCACAACAAGAACCGCACGAGGATCCTCCATGCCCAGCAACCGCCAGTTCCTGCTTGCCCAGCGCCCGGTTGGCCTGCCGACCCGCGACACCTTCCGCCGGGTGGAAACGCCGCTTGGCGAGCCCGCCGATGGCCAGGTGCTGGTGCGCAACCGCTACCTGTCCATCGACCCGGCCATGCGCGGCTGGATGAACGAAGGCAAGTCGTACATCGAGCCGGTGCCGCTGGGCGGCGTGATGCGCGCCTTGGGCGTGGGCGAGGTGGTCGCCTCGCGGCACCCGCAGTTCCCGGTCGGCAGCTTCGTCGGTGGTGCGCTCGGCGTGCAGGATTACTTCCTCGGCGAGCCGAAGGGATTCTACCCGGTCGACCCGAAGCTGGCGCCGCTGCCGCTGTATCTCTCGGCACTGGGCATGACCGGCCTGACCGCCTATTTCGCCCTGCTGGAGGTCGGCGCGCCCAAGGCCGGCGAAACCGTAGTGATCTCCGGCGCCGCCGGCGCGGTGGGCAGCATTGCCGGGCAGATCGCCAGGCTGAAGGGCTGTCGGGTGGTCGGCATCGCCGGTGGCGCGGAAAAATGCCGCTACCTGACCGAGGAACTGGGCTTCGACGCCGCCATCGACTACAAGCACGAGGACGTGACCACCGGCCTCAAGCGCACCTGCCCGAAGGGCGTCGATGTGTACTTCGACAACGTCGGCGGGGAGATCCTCGACGCCGTGCTGGCCCGCCTGGCCTACAAGGCTCGGGTGGTGATCTGCGGGGCCATCAGCCAGTACAACAACCTGGAAGCGCCGGTCGGCCCGCGCAACTACCTGTCGCTGCTGGTCAACCGGGCGCGCATGGAAGGTTTCGTGGTCATGGACCATGCGGCGCAGTTCCCCCTCGCCTTGCGCGAGATGGGCGGCTGGCTGGCCAGCGGCCAGCTGAAGAGCAAGGAAGACATCGTGGAGGGCCTGGACACCTTCCCGGAGACCCTGCTCAAGCTGTTCAGCGGCGAGAACTTCGGCAAGCTGGTGCTCAAGGTGGAGTGACGTAGGGTGGTCAACGCAACGCGTTGGCCACCTTTGGCGGCGGCCGGAAAAGCGCCGACCTCCCTACGCTAAAGCCGCCTTGTGCGGCACCCGGACGCGGCGCGGAACCTGTGCGCGGATGCCGGGGCAGCAGGTATGCTCTGCGCCGGTTCAACGAGAGGCATGACGCGATGCAAACATTCGATGCCCGGCAGACGACCGGCGTGCTGCGCGAACAGGTGATCGAGGCCCATCGGGCCCTGCAGGGGCGCACGCCGCTGGTGCAATGCATCACCAACGTGGTGTCGGCCAACTACATGGCCAACGTGCTGCTGGCCGCCGGCGCGTCGCCGGCGATGGTCGACAACACCCAGGAAGCCGCGCTGTTCGCAGGCATCGCCGATGCGCTCCTGATCAACCTGGGTACGCCCACCGACGCCCAGGTGGCATCCATGCGCCTGGCCGCCGAAGCCGCACGGCAGGCCGGCAAACCCTGGGTACTGGACCCCATCGGCGCCGGTGGCCTGCCCTGGCGCGGCGGGGTGGCACTGGACCTGCTGCGTTTCCAGCCCAGCGCCATTCGCGGCAATCCCTCGGAAATCAAGGGCCTGTCCGGCCTGGGCGAAGGCGGCCGCGGCGTCGACAGCTCCGACGAGCCCGCCAGCGCCGTACCGGCCGCCTTGCAGCTGCTGCAACACAGTCCGGTGGTCTGCGCCTCCGGCGCGGTGGATCATCTGGTCGGTCGTTACCAGCGCCAGCAGGTGCTGGTGCGCATCTTCGGCGGCAGCCCGCTGCAGCCGCGCGTGACGGCCACCGGCTGTGCCCTGGGCGCCCTGCTGGCGGCCTACCAGTCGGTGGCCGAGCCGCTGGTGGCGGCGGTGGCGGCCCACGCCAGCTTCGCCATCGCCGGCGCCCTGGCGGCGCAGCGCCACACGGCACCGGGATCGTTCGCCATTGGCTTCATCGATGAGCTGTATCGCCTGGAGGAAGCCAGCTTCCGCGAGCGCATGCAGCTGGAAGTGACCGCTCTCGAAACCGTCTGACAACAAGAAGGATCAGAATCCCCATGCACGTCTCTCAAGCCTTGCGCGAACGCCGTTCCGTGCGCGCCTTCACCCCGCAGGTGCCGTCGGCCCGGCTGGTACAGCAACTGATGCAGGATGCGGCGCTGGCCGCCTCGGGCGGCAACATGCAGCCCTGGCGGGTGGCTGCCATCACCGGCGAGCGCCTCAGCGGCCTGCTGGCCGATGTGGCGAAAACCTCCGGCGAGGAGAATCCCTCGCAGCTCTCCTATCCGCCGAACCTGTGGGAGCCGTACCGCACCCGCCGCTTCGCCAACGGCGAGGACCTCTACCGCAGCATCGGCATTCCGCGCGAAGACAAGGCCGGGCGCTTTCGCCAGCTGGCCAGGAATGCGCAGTTCTTCGGCGCGCCGGTAGGCATCCTGGTGTTCATCGACGAACGCATGGGCCCGGTGCAGTGGATGGACCTGGGCTTGTACCTGCAGTCCTTCATGCTGCGCGCCACCGAGGAAGGACTGGCCACCTGCGCCCAGGGCTTCTGGCGTCGCTACGACGCGGTAGTCAGGCAGCACATCGAGGTGCCCGAGGGCTATCGGGTGACCTACGGCATCGCCCTGGGCTACGAGGACAAGGAAGCGCCCATCAACAGCCTGCGCGCCACCCGCGCCGACTTTGGCGAGTGGGGGCAGCTGGTGGGGTTTTGAGGACTGGGCCCCGGCGTTCGGCCGGGGCGGTTATTTGAGGCGTTCGGCCGCCTTGCGGTAGACCTGCTCGCGCTCGCGGCGATCTGCCGCGACCACAAACACCACCACTTCGTGGTCGATCACCTGATACACAAGTCGATAACCGCTGCTACGCAGCTTGATCTTGTAGCAGTCCGGCAGCGAGTGGAGACGGTTCGCCTCGATCCGCGGATTCAGCAGGATCTCTGCAAGCTTCTTCTTGAACTGTTGGCGAACCGTATCGCCCAGCTTGTGCCATTCCTTGAGCGCCCGCGCATCGAACTCCAGGCTATAGGTCATCCAGCGCAACCTTCACGCGCTGCGGATCTGCCAGACGCTCGCGAACAGTGGCGATCAACGCCTCGTCTTCCTCGGTCAGCAGCACCGGGCGAAACGGCAGCTGCCCACGCTCGGCCACATACTGCAAGGCTTGGCGCATCAGCTCGGAGGGGGTGACACCGAGCTTTTCCAGCTCCCGGTAGGCCCGGGCTTTCAGCTCGTCGTCGATACGAATATTGATGGTTGCCATGGCGGCGGCCCTTGTAATGACATCGGTCATTACCATGGCACCCTTGCAACCGCATGGCAACCTGATCGCGCCGGAAGGCGTCGAGGCCGTCAGCCCAGCTCGGCCAGCACCGCCGCCAGTGCCTGTTGCGGATCGGCGGCCTGGCTGATCGGCCGGCCGATCACCAGGTAGTCGGAGCCGGCCTGCATGGCCTGGCGCGGGGTGAGGATGCGCTTCTGGTCATCCGTGGCGCTGCCGGCCGGACGAATGCCCGGAGTAACCAGTTGCAGCTGCGGGTGTGCCGCCTTGAGCGCCAGCGCTTCCTGGGCCGAGCACACCAGGCCGTCCAGCCCGGCCTGGGCCGCCAGACCGGCCAGGCGCAGCACCTGCTGTTGCGGCTCGATGTCCAGGCCGATACCGGCCAGGTCGGACTGCTCCATGCTGGTCAGCACGGTCACGCCGATCAGCAGCGGCTTCGGTCCGTTCAGGGCGTCCAGGGTTTCCCGGCAGGCCGCCATCATGCGCAGGCCGCCGGAGCAGTGCACGTTGACCATCCACACGCCCAGCTCGGCGGCGGCCTTCACCGCCATGGCCGTGGTGTTGGGGATGTCGTGGAATTTCAGGTCCAGGAAGACTTCGAAACCCTTGGCCTGAAGGTCCTCCACCACCGCCGGGCCGCAGCGGGTGAACAGTTCCTTGCCCACCTTCACCCGGCAGCGGGTCGGGTCCAGGCGCGCCGCCAGCTCAAGGGCGGCGTCGCGGGAAGGGAAGTCGAGGGCAACGATAATCGGGGACTGGCAGGCCATGGCGAGACTCATCGGGCAGACAAAAACGGCGGGCATTGTACCCCGTGCGGCAGCACCCCCACAGCGCCGCACTGACAAAGCCCACAGGCCGTCGTATGGTTAGAAGACTGAATCGAGAGGTGTACGACCATGCCCTGGTATATGTGGCTGCTGTTGGTTCTGGTGTTCGGCACGGTGATCGGCGGCTTGCTGATGCTGCGCAGCGGCGCCAAGAAGATTCCCCTGACCGAGGAACAGCTCAAGGAAATCAAGGAGCGCAACGCGCGGCTCGACGCCCAGGAGCGCGAGTACCGCAAGTAACCGGCGGGCCCGCCTGTGCGGGCCCTCTTCAGGCGGGGTTGCGGATCACCAGCGCCAGGGCTTCCTCGGCCAGCGCATCGAGGCTCATCGGGCCGTCGGGCCGGAACCAGGTGGTGCTCCAGCTCAGCGCGCCAGTCAGAAAGCGGCGCAGGATGAACGGATCGCTCTGCACGTAACCCGCCGCGCGCGCTTCCTCCAGAACCGTCAGCCACAGCTGCTCGTAGCGATCGCGCAGGCCCAGGATGTGTGTCTGGCTGTCTTCCGACAGCGAACGCCACTCATAGACCAGCACCGCCATGGCTTCGCCGGTGCCGCCCATGATCGACTGCAGTTCGCAGCGGATCAGCGCCAGCACCCGTTCGCGCAGGCTGCCCGCCTCGGCCAGCGCGGCCTCCATCAGCGCGGTGTTGTAGACGATGGTTTCCTCCATCACCGCGCGCAGGATCTCTTCCTTGCTCTTGAAGTGGTGGAAGATGCTGCCGGACTGGATGCCCACTGCCGTAGCCAGGTCGCGCACCGTCGTGCGTTCATAGCCCTTGCGACGAAACAGGCGGGCGGCGGCCTGCAGCAGCTTGCCCCGCGCGCTGTCCGGATCGGTCATGCGCCCAGCGGCCACCAGTTCCCGCATCACCTTGCCGGCTTTCTGCTCATCCACGTCTGATACCTCGTTCAGCAAACGTTGTGCGGCAGCCTGACCGGCTCCACGACCGAGGCGAATTCTGTCCGCATTGCCCTGACCAAGCAAGCGCTTGGGAAAAATGACCGCCAGGGCTTTTCAACCAAGCGCTTGCTTGGTAGTGTTCGTGACACTTCTCTAGCGTCAGCGGACAACAACAATGACCAAGACCGTACGCATCGGCTGCGCCTCCGCTTTCTGGGGCGACACCTCCACCGCCGCCGCCCAGCTGGTACGCGGAGCGAGCATTGATTATCTGGTGTTCGACTACCTGGCCGAGATCACCATGTCGATCATGGCCGGCGCACGCATGAAGAACCCGCAGGAGGGTTTTGCCAAGGACTTCGTCGACGTCCTGGCGCCGCTGTTGGGTGAGATCGCCGCCAAGAAGATCCGCATCGTCAGCAACGCCGGTGGCGTGAACCCCGCTGCCTGCGCCGCCGCCCTGGCCGCCGCCTGCGAGAAGGCTGGCGTCAATCTGAAGATCGCCGTGTTGCACGGCGACAGCCTGCAAAGCAAAGCCGGTGAACTGGCCAAGGCCGGCACCACGGAAATGTTCAACGGCACGCCGATGCCGCCCATGTGCGTGTCGGTCAACGCCTATCTGGGCGCGCCGGGCATCGTCCAGGCGCTGGACCTGGGCGCCGATATCGTCATCACCGGTCGCGTGGTGGACAGCGCCGTGGTCAGCGGCGCGCTGGTGCATGAATTCGGCTGGCAGTGGAACGACTACGACAAGCTGGCCCAGTCCGCCCTGGCCGGCCACCTGGTGGAATGCGGCGCGCAGAGCACCGGCGGCAACTTCACCGACTGGCAACTGGTGCCGGACTACGAGCACATCGGCTTCCCGATCCTGGAAGTCGAGGCCGACGGCAGCTTCGTGCTGACCAAGCCGGAGCACACCGGCGGCCTGGTCACCCCGTTCACCGTGGGCGAGCAGATGCTCTATGAAATCGGCGACCCGCGCGCCTACCTGCTGCCCGACGTGATCTGCGACTTCACCCGCGTGAGCCTGGAACAGACCGGCGAGCACCGCGTGCGCGTCACCGGCGCCCGCGGCCTGCCGCCCACCGACCGTTACAAGGTCAGCGCCACCTACCCGGACGGTTTCCGCTGCACCGCCAGCTGCGTGCTGGCCGGCATCGACGCCCGCGCCAAGGCCGAGCGCGTCAGCCAGGCCATCATCAACAAGACCAACGAGATGTTCGCCGAACGCGGCTGGGGCCCGTACCGCGAGGTGAACATCGAACTGCTGGGCACCGAGGCCACCTACGGCGCCCACGGCCAGCGCGGCGATACCCGCGAAGTGGTGCTCAAGCTGGCCGTCAGTCACGCCAAGAAGGAAGCCCTGGTGCTGTTCTCCAAGGAAATCGCCCAGGCCTCCACCGGCATGGCCCCGGGCCTGACCGGCATCGTCGGCGGCCGCCCGACCGTCTACCCGATCATCCGCCTGTTCTCCTTCCTGGTTGAAAAGAGTGCCTGCGAGCTGGCCGTCGAGATCAACAACGAGCGCACCGCAGTCAGCCTGCCGCGGGTGGATGCCTTCGACCCGGCGCAACTGGCCGAAGACCTGGCCGCGCCGACCGCCAGCGGCCAGGCCGAGGCCAACGTGCCGCTGGTCAAGCTGGCCGTGGCGCGCTCCGGCGACAAGGGCAACCACAGCAACATCGGCGTGATGGCCCGCAAGCCGGAATACCTGCCTTGGATCGCCGAGGCGCTGAGCAACGAGGCCGTGGCCGACTGGATGCAGCACCTGCTTGATCCGCGGACCGGTCGCGTCAGCCGCTGGTACCTGCCGGGCACCCACAGCCTGAACTTCCTGCTGGAAAACGCCCTAGGCGGCGGCGGCGTCGCCAGCCTGCGCATCGACCCGCAGGGCAAGGCCTTCGCCCAGCAACTGCTGGAATTCCCGGTGGCGGTGCCCCAGGCGATTGCCGATCAGCTGTGACACGTAGGGCGGACAACGCTTTTCCTGTCCGCCGTGCCGCCCGCACAGAGCCGGCGGCTGGAGCGGCGACCGCCCTACCCGGATCCCCGTTTTGAACACTGGAATAACAACAATGCACTACAACTCGGTATTCAAACCCGATCTCTTCGCCGGCCAGACCATCCTGGTCACCGGTGGCGGCAGCGGCATCGGTCGCTGCACCGCACACGAGCTGGCGGCCCTGGGTGCGCATGTGGTGCTGGTCGGTCGCAAGCTGGAAAAGCTGGAGAAGACTGCCGGCGAGATCGTCGAGGACGGCGGCAGCGTCAGTTTCCAGGTCTGCGATATCCGCGACGAAGAGGCGGTGAAGACCATGGTCAAGGCGGTCATCGCCGAGCGCGGCCGCATCCATCACCTGGTCAACAACGCCGGCGGCCAGTTCCCGGCGCCGCTGATCGGCATCAACCAGAAGGGCTTCGAGGCCGTGGTCCGCACCAACCTGGTGGGCGGCTTCCTGGTCGCCAAGGAAGTGTTCCTGCAGAGCCTGTCCAAGCATGGCGGCGGCATCGTCAACATGCTGGCCGACATGTGGGGCGGCATGCCCGGCATGGGTCATTCCGGCGCCGCCCGCGCCGGCATGGAGAACTTCACCAAGACCGCCGCCTACGAATGGGGCCACGCCGGTGTGCGCGTGAACGCCGTGGCGCCGGGCTGGGTGGCCTCCAGCGGCATGGACACCTACCCGGACGCCATGAAGAACATGATCCGTTCGCTCAAGGACCATGTGCCACTGCAGCGCATCGCCACCGAGGCGGAGATCGCCTCGGCCATCGTGTTCCTGCTCTCCCCCGGCGCCAGCTTCATCAGCGGCAACACCATCCGCATCGACGGCGCGGCCAGCCTCGGCACCCGCGCCTGGACCCTCGGCAAGGCCCGCAACAGCGAGTCCTACAACGGTTTTCACCGCGCCTGCCAACCTGACGTACTGAAGGACGGAGAATAAGAACAATGCCCGTGATCCAGTCAGAGATAGACGTCCACGGCGAAACCTTCGCCGCCAACCGCGAGGCCATGCTTGCAGCCGTGGCCAGCTTCCGTGACGTCGAGCAGAAAGTGCTCGACAAGGCCCAGGAGGCCAAGCCGAAGTTCGAGAAGCGCGGCCAGCTGCTGCCGCGCGAGCGCATCAACCTGCTGCTCGACCCGGGCGCGCCGTTCCTGGAGCTGTCCTCGCTGGCCGGCTACAAGCTGCACGACGACAAGGACGGCACCCAGGCCGGCGGCGGCATCATCGCCGGCATCGGCTACATCGAGGGCGTGCGCTGCCTGGTGCTGGCCAATAACAGCGCCATCAAGGGCGGCACCATTTCCCCCACCGGCCTGAAGAAGTCCCTGCGCATGCAGCAGGTGGCCGTGGAGAACAAGCTGCCGATCGTGACCCTGGCCGAATCCGGCGGCGCCAACCTGAACTACGCCGCCGACATCTTCGTGGAAGGCGCGCGCGGTTTCGCCAACCAGGCGCGCATCTCGGCCATGGGCATCCCGCAGGTGACCGTGGTGCATGGCTCCTCCACCGCCGGTGGCGCCTACCAGCCGGGCCTGTCCGACTACGTGGTGGTGGTGCGCGGCAAGGCCAAGATGTTCCTGGCCGGCCCGCCGCTGCTCAAGGCCGCCACCGGCGAGATCGCCACCGACGAGCAACTGGGTGGCGCCGAGATGCACGCGCAGATCGCCGGCACCGCCGAGTACCTGGCCGAGAACGACGCCGACGGCGTGCGCCTGGCCCGCAACATCATGGCCATGCTGCCGTGGAACCAGCAGTTGCCGGTGCGCCCGAAGAAGGCCTACCGCGAGCCGCTGTACCCGGCCGAGGAACTGCTCGGCATCGTGCCCAACGACGCCAAGAAACCCTACGACGTGCGCGAGATCATCGCCCGCATCGCCGACGGCTCCGAGTTCCTCGACTTCAAGAACGAGTTCGACAGCCAGACCGTCTGCGGCCACCTGAGCATCGAAGGCCAGCCCTGCGGCTTCATCGGCAACAACGGCCCGATCACCCCGCGCGGCGCCGCCAAGGCCGCCCAGTTCATCCAGCTGTGCGACCAGAGCAACACGCCGATCCTGTTCTTTCACAACACCACCGGCTTCATGGTCGGCACCGAGTCCGAGCAGAACGGCGTGATCAAGCACGGCTCGAAGATGCTCCAGGCGGTGGCCAACGCCCGCGTGCCCAAGCTGACCATCGTGGTCGGCGGCTCCTATGGCGCCGGCAACTACGCCATGTGCGGCCGTGGCCTGGACCCGCGCTTCATCTTCGCCTGGCCCAACAGCCGCACCGCCGTGATGGGCGGCGCCCAGGCCGGCAAGGTGCTGCGCATCGTCACCGAGGAGAAGCAGGCCCGGCAGGGCATGACCCCCGACCCGAAGGTGCTCGACATGCTGGAAACCGTGACCGCGCAGAAGCTGGACAGCCAGTCCACCGCCCTGTACGGCACCGCCAGCCTGTGGGACGACGGCCTCATCGACCCGCGCGATACCCGCAAGCTGCTGGGCTTTTTGCTCGATATCTGCGCCGAGGCCGAGGTGCGGCCACTGAAATCCAACACCTTCGGGGTCGCGCGCCTGTAAGCGCCCTCCGCCTCCTGAACATTCGAAGAAGGACAAGAACAATGCACTTCACTCAGGAACACGACGAACTGCGCCGCACCGTGAAGAACTTCGTCGACAAGGAGATCAACCCCTACGTTGACGAGTGGGAGAAGGACGGTCGCTTCCCGATGCGCGAGCTGTTCAAGAAGGCCGGCGACCTGGGCCTGCTGGGCATCTCCAAGCCGGAAAAATTCGGCGGCATGGGCCTGGACTACAGCTACTCCATCGTCGCCGCCGAAGAATTCGGCACCGCCCACTGCGGCGGCGTGCCGCTGGCCATCGGCGTGCAGACCGACATGTGCACCCCGGCGCTGGCCCGTTTCGGCAGCGATGAGCTGCGCGAGCAGTTCCTGGCTCCGGCCATCGCCGGCGAAATGATCGGCTGCATCGGCGTGTCCGAGACCACCGCCGGCTCGGACGTGGCCGGGCTGAAGACCACCGCCCGCAAGGACGGCGACGATTACGTCATCAACGGCCACAAGATGTGGATCACCAACTCGCCGCAGGCCGACTTCATCTGCCTGCTGGCCAACACCAGCGACGACAAGCCGCACGTCAACAAGTCGATGATCATCGTGCCGATGAACACCCCGGGCATCACCCTCAGCCCGCACCTGGACAAGCTGGGCATGCGCTCCTCGGAAACCGCCCAGGTGTTCTTCGACAACGTGCGTGTGCCGCAGCGCTACCGCGTCGGCCACGAAGGCGCCGGCTTCATGATGCAGATGCTGCAGTTCCAGGAGGAGCGCCTGTTCGGCGCGGCCAACATCATCAAGGGCCTGGAGCTGTGCGTCGACCAGACCATCGAGTACTGCCGCGAGCGCAAGACCTTCGGCAACGCGCTGATCGACAACCAGGTGATCCACTTCCGCCTGGCGGAACTTTCGACCGAGATCGAAGCACTGCGCGCCCTCGTCTACCAGGCCACCGAGCAGTACATCAAGGGCCGCGACGTGACCAAGCTGGCCTCCATGGCCAAGCTCAAGGCCGGCCGCCTGGGCCGCGAGGTCACCGACAGCTGCCTGCAGTACTGGGGCGGCATGGGCTTCATGTGGGACAACCCGGTGTCGCGCGCCTACCGCGACGTGCGCCTGGTGTCCATCGGCGGCGGCGCCGACGAGATCATGCTCGGCATCATCTGCAAGATGATGGGCATCCTGCCGGGCAAGAAGAAGGGCTGAGAGCCGGACCCGTAGGGTGGATGTCGTTGTTTACATCCACCGTGGCCCTGCCCGGCGGATCGGTAAAGCGCGATCCGCCCTACCCGAAGACACCAAGGAGCCTGCCATGGCCGATCTACCCCACTGCGACACCCTGCTGCTCAACCTGGATGCCGGCGTGCTGCACATCACCCTGAACCGCCCCGACAGCCGCAACGCCATGAGCCTGGCCATGGTGCATGAGCTGCGCGCCGTGCTGGAAAGCGTGCGCAACGACCCTGCCGTGCGCGCCCTGGTGCTGCGCGGCGCCGGCGGCCATTTCTGTGCCGGCGGCGATATCAAGGACATGGCCGGCGCGCGCGCCAAGGGGCACGACGCCTACCGCGACCTGAACCGCGCCTTCGGCGCCCTGCTGGAAGAAGCCCAGGCCGCCCCGCAGGTGGTCGTCGCGGTGCTGGAAGGCGCGGTGCTGGGCGGCGGTTTCGGCCTGGCCTGCGTGTCCGATATCGCCATTGCCGCCGAGGGCTGCAAGTTCGGCCTGCCGGAAACCACCCTGGGCATCCTGCCCGCGCAGATCGCCCCGTTCGTGGTCAAGCGCGTCGGCCTGACCCAGGCCCGCCGCCTGGCGCTGACCGCCGCCCGCTTCGACGGCGCCGAAGCCCTGCGCCTGGGCCTGGTGCACTACTGCGAGTCCAGCGAGAACCTCGACGCCCGTCTGACCGAGGTGCTCCAGCAGATTCGCCAGTGCGCGCCGCAGGCCAACGCGCAGACCAAGGCGCTGCTACTGGCCAGCGAGACCGAAGCGATGAACGCGCTGCTCGATCGCGCCGCCGAACAGTTCGCCGCCGCCGTGACCGGTGCCGAAGGCGTCGAGGGCACGATGGCTTTCGTACAGAAACGTGCGCCCAAGTGGGCGCAGTAATGGGCCCGACCGAGCCCCCGCTCGGTCTGCCTGACCGCATTCGCAGGAGCACCCAGATGCCCGCTTTCAACAAGATTCTGATTGCCAACCGCGGCGAGATCGCTTGCCGGGTGATGCGCACCGCCCATGAACTGGGGTATCGCACCGTTGCGGTGTACTCCGAAGCCGACGCCAATGCCCGTCACGTGCAGCTGGCCGACGAGGCCGTGTGCATCGGCCCGGCCCAGGTCAACCAGTCCTACCTGGTGATCGACAACATCATCGCCGCCGCCAAGAAGACCGGCGCCGACGCCATCCACCCCGGTTACGGCTTTCTCTCCGAGAACGCCGACTTTGCCCGCGCCTGCGAAGCCGCCGGCATCGTGTTCATCGGCCCGACCGTGAAAGCCATCCACCTGATGGGCTCCAAGCGCCTGTCGAAGATCGCCATGCTGGAAGCCAGCGTGCCCTGCATTCCGGGCTACGAAGGCGCCGCCCAGGACGACGAGACGCTGATCCGCGAGGCCGAGCGCATCGGCTACCCGCTGATGATCAAGGCCAGCGCCGGCGGCGGGGGTCGCGGCATGCGTCTGGTGCACGAAGCCGGCCAGCTGCAGGAGCAGATCCGTACCGCCCGTTCCGAAGCACAGAACGCCTTCGGCTCCGGCGAGCTGATCCTCGAGCGCGCCGTCATTCGCCCGCGCCACGTGGAGATCCAGGTGTTCGGCGACCAGCACGGCAACATCGTCTACCTGGGCGAGCGCGACTGCTCCGTACAGCGCCGTCACCAGAAGGTCGTGGAAGAAGCCCCTTGCCCGGTCATGACGCCCGAGCTGCGCAAGGCCATGGGCGAGGCCGCCGTGAAGGCCGCCGCCTCGGTGAACTATGTCGGTGCCGGAACCGTGGAATTCCTGCTGGATGCCAGCGGCGAGTTCTTCTTCCTGGAAATGAACACCCGCCTGCAAGTGGAGCACCCGGTCACCGAACTGATCACCGGTCAGGACCTGGTGGCCTGGCAGATCCGCGCCGCCGAAGGCCAGCCGCTGCCGCTGAAGCAGGAGGAGATCCAGCTCACCGGCCACGCCATCGAAGTGCGCCTGTATGCCGAGGACGCGGCCCACAACTTCCTGCCGCAGACCGGCAAGGTGCTGCGCTGGGAACCGGAGCTGCTGGACGGCGTGCGCATCGACCACGGCCTGGTGGAAGGTCAGGACGTCACCCCGTTCTACGACCCTATGCTGGCCAAGGTCATCGCCTATGGCGCCACTCGCGCGGACGCGCTGCGCAAGCTGATCCGCGCCGTGGAGAACTGCGTGCTGCTGGGCGTCAACGGCAACCAACGCTTCCTGGCCAACCTGCTGAACCACCCCGAGTTCGCCGCCGGCAAGGCCACCACCGCGTTCATTGCCGAGCACTTCAGCAACGACGAAAGCCTCACCCCGCAGGCGCCGGCCGCCCGCGAGCTGGCCGTAGCCGCCGCCCTGCTCTATCAGGCCTCGGCCAATGGCCGCGCCCATCAGCAGCAACTGGCTGGCTGGCGCAGCGCCGGCAGTGCGCCGTGGCAGTTCACCCTCAAGCAGGGCGAGCAGTCCCACAAAGTCGCGCTGCAAGTGCAGCGCGACGGCACGCAACCGGCCCTGCTGGCCAGCGTCGGCGACAGCCAACTGAGCCTGCGCCTGCTGCACAGCGACGGCCGCTGGCTGACCTTCGAACTGGACGGCATCCGTCAGCGCCAGGCCTATCACCTGGACGGCGAGAACCTGTGGCTGTATGGCCACTTCGGCAACCTGGCGCTGACCGACGTCAGCCACGCGCCGGCCGGCGGCCAGAGCGCGGCCAGCTCCGGCACCATCAAGGCACCGATGGATGGCGCCATCGTCGATGTGCTGGTCGGGGAAGGCGTCCGCGTGACCAAGGGCCAGCTGCTGGTGGTGCTGGAAGCCATGAAGATGGAACACCCGCTCAAGGCCGGCATCGATGGCGTGATCCGCCGGGTTGGCGCGAGCAGGGGCGATCAGGTGAAGAACCGCCAGGTGCTGGTGGAGATCGAAGCTGAAGAGGCCTGAGCCGGCGAACCGTAGGGTGGACAACGCTTTCCTTGTCCACCGTCGCACGCACGGTGGATCGGTGAAGCGCGATCCACCCTACGCTTGCCGAACCGGCAGGCGCTGCTCGAAACCACGCCAGGCGCCTGATCCAGGCTGCCAGGAAACGGGGAAGGCAGCCTGGCGGTCTTCCCTTTTTGAGGGCCCGTTAAAAAGGAATATCCCATGAGCCTGCGTGACAAGACCCTGTTCATCACCGGCGCCAGCCGTGGCATCGGTCGCGAGATCGCGCTGCGCGCCGCGCGCGACGGCGCCAACGTGGTGATTGCCGCCAAGAGCGAGCAGCCGCATCCGAAGCTGGCCGGCACCATTCACAGCGTGGCGGCGGAAGTCGAGGCCGCCGGAGGCCGGGCCCTGGCACTACGGCTGGACGTGCGCGACGAACTGGCGGTACGCGCCGCCATGCAACGCGCCGCCGAGCATTTCGGCGGCCTCGACGCGCTGATCAACAATGCCGGCGCCATCCGTCTGCAGGGCGTGGAGAACCTGGAACCCAAGCGCTTCGACCTGATGTTCCAGATCAACACCCGCGCGGTGATGGTCTGCAGCCAGGCCGCCCTGCCCTATCTGAAGAAAAGCGCCAACCCACACATCCTCAGCCTGTCACCCCCGCTGAACCTCGACCCCAAGTGGTTCGCCCAGTACGGCCCCTACACCACCACCAAGTACGGCATGAGCATGCTTACCCTGGGCATGAGCGAGGAATTCAAGAAGTACGGCATCAGTGTTAACGCGCTATGGCCGCGCACGGTGATCGCCACGGCCGCCATCGAACATGAACTGGGCGGCCCGCAGATCTTCAAACAGGCGCGCACCCCCGCGATCATGGCCGACGCCGCGCATGCCATCCTGACCAGCCCCGCGCGCAGCCTGACCGGCCGCCTGCTGGTCGACGAAGACCTGCTGCGCGAACGCGGCACGACGGATTTCGAGGCCTATCGGTACGACCCTGCCGGCGGTAGGCTGATGCCGGACCTGTACCTGGACTGATTCGCCCATCTGACACGGCAAGAACGTCGACGCAGTCATGGCAGGACCTGACCGGGCTATCTAGGCTGCAGCGGCCCATAACAAGAAACCAAGCCCCGAGAGCCTTTGCCATGGCCAGTGTCGACACCATCTCGCCCCTCCATTTCCTCGCCCGCCTGCCCGGTCACCTGCCGCGGGTGCCGCGTATGTTGCGCGGGCTCTACTACACGGCCATCCGCAACCGCGACAAGACGCTGTCCCTGGGTTGGGCGCTGGAGCAGAGCGCCAAGCGCTTCCCCGATCGCCCCGCCGTGATGGACCTGCAGCGCAGCGTCAGCTACGCCGACTTCAACGCCTGGGCCAACCGTTTGGCGCGCAGTCTGGAAAGAAACGGCGTGAGTCACGGCAGCGTGGTGGCGGTGATGATGGAAAACCGCCTGGAAATCCTCGCGGTGCTGGCCGCGCTGGCCAAGCTCGGCGCCATCGGCGCGCTGGTCAACACGGCGCAACGGGGACAGGTGCTGGCCTACAGCCTCAATCTGGTGAAACCCGGTCATTACGTGATCGGCGCGGAGCTGCTGCAGCCCTTCGAAGACATTCAGTCCGAGCTCAACGACCTACGCCCCGAGTGGCGTTTCTGGCTGGCCGACCAGGACACCCTGCAGGATGCCGGCACGGCACCGGATGGCTGGCAGAACCTGGCGAGTATGGCCACCGAGGAGTCGAGCGAGAACCTGCCGCACACCGCTCGCGTGCGCATGAAGGACGCCTGTTTCTATATCTACACCTCGGGCACCACCGGGTTGCCCAAGGCCTCGGTGATGAGCCACGGCAAGTGGATCAAGGCCTACGGCGGCTTCGGCCACTCCGGGCTGAGCCTGACCGAGCAGGACGTGCTGTACCTCACCCTACCCTGCTACCACAACAACGCCGTGACCGTGTGCTGGAGCGCCGCCCTGGCCGGCGGCGCGGCCATCGCCCTGCGCCGCAAGTTCTCCGCCAGCGCCTTCTGGAAGGACGTGCGGCATTTCCGCGCCACCTGCTTCGGCTATATCGGCGAACTGTGCCGCTACCTGCTCAACCAGCCGCCCTGCCCCGAGGAACAGGGCAACACCCTGACCTGCATGATCGGCAACGGGCTGCGACCCTCGATCTGGGGCGAGTTCAAGCAACGCTTCGGCATCGAGCGCATCACCGAGTTCTATGCCTCCAGCGAAGGCAACATCGGCTTCACCAACGTGTTCAACTTCGACAACACCGTGGGCTTCACCCCGGCCACCTACGCCATCGTGCGCTACGACCTGGACAACGAGCAGCCAGTGCGCGACCGCAAGGGTTTCATGGTCAAGGTGAACAAGGGCGAGGCCGGCCTGCTGATCAGCGAGATCAGTCCGAAATGGCCCTTCGACGGCTACACGGACTCCGCCAAGAGCGAGGCCGCCATCTTCCGCAACGTGTTCAAGCAGGGCGATGCCTGGTTCAACACCGGCGACCTGATGCGCGACATCGGCTGCAAGCACGCCCAGTTCGTCGACCGCCTGGGCGATACCTTCCGCTGGCACGGCGAGAACGTGTCCACCACGGAGGTGGAGAACGTGCTGGGCGCCTGGCCGGGTGTGGAGGATGCGGTGGTGTACGGCGTGGAGGTGCCAGGCATGGATGGTCGCTGTGGCATGGCGGCGCTGCGGATGACCGCCGACGTCGCCTTCGATCCGCTCGGGCTGGCCACGCATTTGCGCCAGCATCTGCCGCCCTATGCCGTTCCGCTGTTCGTCCGTCTGCTCGACGAGGTCGAAACCACCGGCACCTTCAAGTACAAGAAGACCGATCTGAAGCGCCAGGCCTTCGATCCCGCGCAGACAGCCGATCCGCTGTTCGTCCTGCTGCCCGACGCACCGGGGTTCCAGGTGCTCGATGCGGTTCGCTACGCCGAGCTGTCCCGCGGCGAACACCGTCTGTAAGGCGAACGCCTCAACGGCGGATCTGGATGCTGATTTCCGCGCCCTCGATGCGCTCGAGCATGTTGCTCAGGTCGAACTCGAATTCCGCCTCCGGCTCGCTGGTAATCAACCGCCCACCCAGGGTCATCCCGCCGGGCTGGGACTTGAGCCCGAACAGAGGCGGCAGCAGCGGCTTGTAGCTCTCCAGCGGGCCGTTATCGTCCTGACCTAAAAGGGGCGGCAATGTCAGGTCCAACGGCTTCGCGACGTCGGGTTCGACGGGCTCGGGTACCGTCGCGACCGTCTGCTGGCTGTCGCGAACCGGGAAGATGCGCATGACAGCCTCGCACAGGCTGTTCAACGTCCGGAACGCGGCGCTCCGGCAAAGCTCATGCTCCTGGCTGTTCGCCGACGCGGCGGGCGCACCGGCGCAGCCGAGGCAGATGCAAAAGACCCATTGCAGTAACCGACACATATTCTTCCCATGACGCTTTCTTGCCAACCGAACGAAGGTCAGCAGCTTCCATGCCAAGTTTTCGGCGCCGCGTCAGTTTAGTCGGATCGCCGGCGCTCGGCCCACTGTTGCAGATGTTGCCGCACGATCGACGCACCTGACTGTTCGCCCTGCAGGCCGCCCAGTGCCCTGGTCAGGCCATCGCGCAAGCCTGCCGTATTGCAGGCTGAGTTATGGGACAACGCCAGATAGCGCGGCTGGCTGTACAAGGCCGGCATCAGCACCACCACTTCATCCGCCCAACCGTGACGCAGCACCACCGCCTGGCCCGCCACGTGATCATGGAGCACGTAATCGATCTGGCCTGCCAGCAAGCTCTGCAGTGCCTGGACGAAATCGCCGTGAGGCCTGAGCTGCAGCTGCGCATCAGCACGCTGATCGCTCTCGGTTTCCCACTCGGTATTGTCGATACGCACACCGCGTCGCCCCCCAAGATCGTCCCAATCCTGGAAGGGGAAGACGCGGTCCTTGGCTACCCAGACCACCACCGGCGCCTCGTGCAGCGGCGGTTCCAGGAAGTCGAGGCCTGCCTGCAGCTGCGGGCGCAGCTCGGCATCGATCAGCAGATCCACCCGGCCGCTGCTGACTTCACGCTCGGCCTGCTCGGGACTTTCAGCGGTCAACACATCCAGCGTGACCCCCAGGCCGGCGGCCACACGGTTCAGCAGCGTGACGCTTGCACCTTGCGGCTCTGCCCCATCCTGCCATTGGTAGGGCACACGCTCGCCCACCCCAATCGCCACCAGATGCTCGCAGGGCTCGGCAGCCTGACTCCAGGCCGGTAGCAGGGCGAAGCAGAGGGTCATCGAGACGGGCAGCAATCGACGGGGCATGGAAGTACCGCATTAGGTCCGGGGAGCAAATGGTACACCGGAAGCGGCTGCCAATCAGGGCATCCGTGCGGCATGCCATGCACCGAAGCCTGATCCCGCCCCCACAATTTCTTGCCCAATCCACCAGACGACGCCGCACCCATAAAAAAACCCGCTCCGAGGAGCGGGCTTTTCCTGTTACCGAAGCGACTGGATCAGACCAGCTTTTCCAGTTCCGGCACGACCTCGAACAGGTCGCCCACCAGGCCGTAGTCGGCCACCTGGAAGATCGGCGCTTCTTCGTCCTTGTTGATCGCGACGATCACCTTGGAGTCCTTCATGCCCGCCAGGTGCTGGATGGCACCGGAGATGCCCACGGCGATGTACAGCTGCGGGGCGACGATCTTGCCGGTCTGGCCGACCTGCATGTCGTTCGGCACGAAGCCGGCGTCCACCGCGGCGCGCGAGGCGCCCACCGCCGCGCCAAGCTTGTCGGCCAGGCTGTAGAGCAGCTTGAAGTTGTCGCCGTTCTGCATGCCACGGCCGCCGGAGACCACGATCTTGGCGGCGGTCAGTTCCGGACGGTCGCTCTTGGCCAGCTCTTCGCCGACGAAAGCGGACTTGCCGGCATCGGCGGCGCCGGAGACGGCTTCGATGGCGGCGGAACCGCCTTCGGCAGCCACCGGGTCGAAGCCGGTGCCGCGCACGGTGATCACCTTCACCGCCGCGCTGGATTGCACGGTGGCGATGGCGTTGCCGGCGTAGATCGGGCGCTTGAAGGTGTCGGCGCTTTCCACGGCGACGATTTCGGAGATCTGGTCGACGTCCAGCAGGGCGGCCACGCGCGGCAGGTAGTTCTTGCCGTTGGTGGTGGCCGGGGCCAGCACGTGGCTATAGCCTTTGCCCAGCTCGGCGATCAGCGGCGCGACGTTTTCCGGCAGCAGGTTGGCGTAGGCGGCGTTGTCGGCCACCAGCACCTTGCTCACGCCGGCGACCTTGGCGGCCGCTTCGGCCACGCCGCCAACGTTCTGGCCGGCGACCAGCACGTGGATGTCGCCACCGATCTTGGCCGCGGCGGCCACGGTGTTCAGGGTCACGGCCGCCAGGGCGGCGTTGTTGTGTTCAGCGATTACCAGGATGGCCATCAGATCACCTTCGCCTCGTTCTTCAGTTTCTCGACCAGTTCAGCCACGGACTTGACCTTCACGCCGGCACTGCGCGCGGCCGGCGCCTCGACCTTGAGGGTCTTCACGGTGGAGGCGGTGGACACGCCCAGGGCGTCCGGGGTGACCACGTCCAGCGGCTTCTTCTTGGCCTTCATGATGTTCGGCAGCGAGGCGTAGCGCGGCTCGTTCAGGCGCAGGTCGGTGGTGACGATGGCCGGCAGGCTCAGCGCCACGGTCTGCAAACCGCCGTCGATCTCGCGGGTGACGTTGACCTTGTCGCCAGCCACTTCCACCTTGGAGGCAAAGGTGCCCTGGGCGTAGCCGGTCAGCGCGGCCAGCATCTGGCCGGTCTGGTTGTTGTCGCTGTCGATGGCCTGCTTGCCGAGGATGACCAGCTGCGGCTGTTCCTTGTCGACCACGGCCTTGAGCAGCTTGGCCACGGCCAGGGAGTTCAGCTCCTCGTTGCTCTCGACCAGAATGGCGCGGTCGGCGCCCAGGGCCAGCGCGGTGCGCAGCTGCTCCTGTGCGGCGTTCGGGCCGACGGACACGACGACGATTTCGCTGGCGATGCCCTTTTCCTTCAGACGAACCGCTTCTTCCACGGCAATTTCACAGAAGGGGTTCATCGACATCTTGACGTTGGCGAGGTCGACGCCGGAGTTGTCCGCCTTGACGCGAACCTTGACGTTGTAGTCGACCACTCGCTTGACAGCTACAAGAACCTTCATGGATTCCTCGTTATTTTTCCGGTTGAAAGTAGTGTCGCCAGCGCACTGGCGAGGGTTGCCTGCCGGCCGGAACCGACTGTCGAACCATACGGCGACCGCAAAACCGCTCGTATCTTGACCGCAACCCCCCATGCGGTCAATACAAGAAAATCACCCGTTCGGGAGGCTGGAACGCAGAGTCTATCAGGGCTTGACGGCTTTCAAACAAACGTTTGTATTGGATCTCTAAAAGGTGCTTGTATAATGCGCCGACCTGAGCTCGCAGGTATGATGGCCAGTCATAACGCACACCCAGAGCCTTGATGCAGGAGATAGTTGTGGAACGCGAATATATGGAATTCGACGTCGTCATCGTCGGCGCCGGCCCCGCAGGCCTTTCCGCCGCTTGCCGGCTGAAGCAGAACGCCGCGCAAGCCGGCCAGGAAATCAGTGTCTGCGTGGTCGAGAAGGGTTCCGAAGTCGGCGCCCACATTCTCTCCGGCGCCGTCTTCGAGCCGCGCGCGCTCGAAGAGCTGTTCCCGGACTGGAAGGCACTCGGCGCTCCGCTGAACACGCCGGTCACTCGCGATGACATCTACATGCTGACCAGCGCCACTGGCGGCAAGAAACTGCCTGGCCTGCTCGTGCCCAAGACCATGCACAACGAAGGCAACTACATCATCTCCCTGGGCAACCTGTGCCGCTGGCTGGCCCAGCAGGCCGAAGGCCTGGGCGTGGAAATCTACCCCGGCTTCGCCGCCCAGGAAGCGCTGATCGACGAGAACGGCGTGGTGCGCGGCATCATCACCGGCGACCTGGGTGTCGACCGCGAAGGCAACCCGAAGGACGGCATGTACACCCCGGGCATGGAACTGCGCGCCAAGTACACCCTGTTCGCCGAAGGCTGCCGTGGCCACATCGGCAAGCAGCTGATCAAGCGCTACAACCTGGATTCCGAAGCGGATGCCCAGCACTACGGCATCGGCATCAAGGAAATCTGGGACATCGACCCGGCCAAGCACGAGCCCGGCCTGGTGGTGCACACCGCTGGCTGGCCGCTGGACGTAACCGGCAACAGCGCCCTGGGCGGCTCCTTCCTGTATCACCTGGAAAACAACCAGGTGGTCGTGGGCCTGATCGTTGACCTGGCCTACTCCAACCCCTATCTGTCGCCGTTCGATGAGTTCCAGCGCTACAAGCATCACCCGGTGGTCGCCCAGTACCTGGAAGGCGGCAAGCGCGTGGCCTATGGCGCCCGCGCCATCTGCAAGGGCGGCCTGAACTCGCTGCCGAAGATGGTCTTCGCCGGGGGCGCACTGATCGGCTGTGACTTGGGCACCCTGAACTTCGCCAAGATCAAGGGCAGCCACACCGCCATGAAATCCGGCATGCTCGCGGCCGACGCCGTGGCGGAAGCGCTGGCTGCCGGCCGCGAGGGCGGCGACACGCTGGACAACTATGTCGAATCGTTCAAGGCCAGCTGGCTGTATGACGAGCTGTTCCGCAGCCGCAACTTCGGCCCGGCCATGCACAAGTGGGGCGCACTGGTAGGCGGCGCCTTCAACTACATCGACCAGAACTGGTTCGGCGGCAAGATGCCGTTCACCCTGCACGACAACAAGCCGGACTACGCGTGCCTGAAGCCGGCTGCCGAGAGCCAGAAGATCGAGTATCCGAAGCCGGACGGCAAACTGAGCTTCGACAAGCTGTCTTCGGTATTCCTGTCCAACACCAACCACGAGGAAGACCAGCCGGTCCACCTCAAGCTGGCCGATCCGAACCTGCCGATTGAGCAGAACCTGCCGAAATACGACGAACCGGCGCAGCGCTACTGCCCGGCCGGCGTGTACGAAGTGATCAGCAACGACGACGGCAGCAAGCGCTTCCAGATCAATGCCCAGAACTGCGTGCACTGCAAGACCTGCGACATCAAGGACCCCGCCCAGAACATCACCTGGGTGGCTCCGGAAGGCGCCGGCGGACCCAACTACCCCAACATGTAACAAGCGTAACCGCTTGATTTCGTTGAAATTTTCAGCAGGAGGGTGGGTTTCCCGCCCTCCCCGCCGAAACGAAAAAGCTCCCATCCGGGAGCTTTTTCATTCACGCCACCCTCAGGCCTGGCCGATGGGAAAGAATTCCCCGTCGCTCCATACCCCCAGCCAGAGCTGGCCATCAATCTCCCGCTCCACCGCCAGCTCGACCAATTGGTAAAACACATTGCGATGGATCAGCGCGTCCAGATTGGCGCGCACCCGCAGGTAGGGCGAAGGCTCGCCACTGTCACAGTCCAACTCGACCCGCAAAGGATGTGCGGCACCGGCCACAACCTCGTCGTCCACCTGGGTAGTGAAACGAAGCCGCTGCTGCTCGCCATCGCCTTCCAGAGCCAGGGTCACCGCCACGAACGGCGCGTCATCCACGCGGATACCGACCTTCTCCACCGGAGTGACCAGGAAATAGTCGTCGCCATCCTTGCGTAGAACGCTGGAGAACAACTTGACCATCGGCTTGCGTCCGATCGGCGTACCCAGGTAGTACCAGGTTCCATCCCGGGCAATGCGCATGTCGATATCGCCGCAGAACGGCGGATTCCAGAGATGAACAGGAGGAAGACCCTTGCCTTCCCCGGCGGGGATTCGTGACAGCAGATCCCCGGGATTGCCACGCTCGCTCATGTCGCGCTCCCGATCAGTTCAGGCCGCGCAGGCTCCGGGCGTATTGCCGCAGGGGAGCGCCCAACAGGTCCTGGGGCCGGGTTTCGTAAAGGGTCAGCAAGCCGCCCCGCGTGGTGATGCGCGCCGCATCCACCGGAAAGCGAGTGGCTGTCTCGATCAGCAGCAGCTGCACCACCCCCCGGTCGACGCCCAGGCGGTCAAGGCTTTGCTGGTCTTCCCATTCGATCAGCGTGCCGATGCGATCATCCTCGCCGGCCACACGCCCGAATAGCAGGTAATGCGCCCCGGCCGACTGTGCCCGGACAAGGGCCTGCTGGAGCGACAGCGGCGCCTCGGCGCGACGTACCTGGGGGAAATACTCCGTGAAGCTGCGGTAGGCCTCATCCGCCAGTGCGTTGCTCCGCACGGCATCCGGGCTGGCCGGATAATCGTCCTGGGCAATATAGATGAAGGAATCGGCCTGCAGGCGGCGCGAGGCACCTCGCTGCGTCTGGCTGTGGTCGAGCAGGCCGACATCGGCGAATTGCTCGCGCGTCGCCTCGACCATGTCGCTGACTGCCATGCAGCCGCCCAGCGACAACAGCACACCCAGACCGATCGCCCTGTACATCCTGATTTCCTCGCTACCGATGCCGATAAACCGGCGTGCCGCCCTGCGATGCAGCTTCCGCGCCAGCTGCTCAGCTGGCCGGTGTTTCAGTGTCACGCTTGCGCCGGTTACCCATGCGCACACCAATGTCCATCAGGAACTGGTAGAACCCTTCCTGATCCTCGAGCACGCTGCTCCAGAACGGCGAGTGGTAAAGCGCCACCGCGCCATGCACCAGCGCCCAGGCGGCGCAGTAGTGGAAATACGGTGGGACATCCTCCAGCTTGCCCTCGGCTATCCGCCCCTTGATCAACTGGGTCAGCCGCTCGAAGTTCGAGGCCCGGATCTTGTGCAGTTTCTCCACCAGCTCCGGCACCTGGTTGCTCTTGACCACCTTCTCTTCCAGGCGGTCGAACAGGCGGTAGCGCTGCGGGTCACGCATGCGGAACTCGAAATAGGCACGCGACAGCGCTTCCCGATCGCGATCCACGTTATCGGAGTGGAGCAGCTCGTTCAGGTCGCGCTCATAGTCGAGCATCAGCCGCAGGTAGATTTCGGCCTTGGACTTGAAGTGCTTGTAGATGGTGCCTTTGCCGATGCCCACGGCATCCGCGATCATCTCGACAGTGACACTGTCTTCACCATGCTCGAGGAACAGCTTCAGAGCAGTATCCAGAATCTCCTGCTCACGACGGCGAAACTCTCGGACCTTGCGGGGTTCTTTGTGCATAAGGACTGCGCAGCTCACGGTTGAAGCTCGCTATTATGCCTGACCCGCAAAAAATTGTACGGAGCCACCATGGCTGATCTGCTTGCCGAGTTCCCCCAGCCGGAAGGCTTGCGTTACCTCAACCACGCGGCGGTGGCCCCGTGGCCGCAACGCGCGGCACGCGCGGTCGCCGCCTTCGCGGAGCAGAACGCCACCATCGGCGCCCGCGACTACCCCGAGTGGCTCAAGGTGGAACATCGCCTGCGCCAGCGCCTGGCCCGGTTGCTCAATGCACCCTCCACCGATGACATCGCACTGGTGAAGAACACCTCGGAAGGCCTGTCCTTCATTGCCTTCGGGCTGGACTGGCGCCCGGGCGACCAGGTGGTGATCAGCGACGAGGAATTTCCCTCGAACCGGGTCGTCTGGCAGGCGCTGGCGCGCCATGGCGTCGAGGTGCGGCAGGTCAGTCTGAGCGGCGCGGACCCGGAAGCCGACCTGCTGGCCGCCTGTGGGCCGCGTACCCGGCTGCTGTCGATCAGCTCGGTGCAATACGCCAGCGGTCTGAGGCTGGACCTTTCCCGTCTCGGCGAAGGCTGTGCCGCCCGCGGCGTGCTGTTCTGCGTGGACGCCATCCAGCATCTGGGCGCCCTGCCCTTCGATGTACAAGATGCACGCTGTGCGTTCGTGGTCGCTGACGGCCACAAGTGGATGCTCGGCCCGGAAGGCCTCGGAGTGTTCTACTGCCGCAGCGACCTGCGCGAACAACTGACCCTGCACGAATACGGCTGGCACATGCTGGAACATGCCGGCGACTACTTGCGCCAGGACTGGCAGCCAGCCCGCAGTGCGCGGCGCTTCGAATGCGGCAGCCCGAACATGCTGGCCAGCATGGCGCTGGAAGCCAGCCTTTCGCTGCTTGAAGAAGTGGGCACGGCGCGAGTCGCCAGCCAGTTGGCGGAGCGTATGGAACACCTGCAGCAGGGATTGCTGAACATCCCGGGACTCACCATCCATAGCCCGCAGGACACCGAGCGCCGCGCCGGCATCCTGAATTTCACCCTTGACGGCCGGGACCAGGGCGAGCTGTTCGAAGCACTGCGTCGGCAACAGATCGTCTGCGCCCAGCGCGGTGCCGGCATTCGCCTGTCACCCCACTTCTATACCACCGGTCAGGTGCTAGAGGAGACGATCCGCGCGATAAGCCAGTTGGCAGAGAGGTAGGTTCTCAACACACGTATATTGATTACGAAAAGATATAGACGGTCACCGGCCATTCCAGCGGCTCTGGCCATACTGCCAAAACCGTTCTGGCATTTCCCCCAATGCCTGACGGCGGCAGAGGGTACTGGAGTGCGTACCCTTGCTTGTTTTTACTCCTAATGGTCCTTAACCCGGATTCATCCCCCAGAATCCGGGTTTTTTTATGCCTTGGCTCAGGCCTGACGGACACGCGCCAGCGGGAACAGGCGCCTGAAGTTCGCGGTGGTCTGCTCAGCCAGAGTGGCATAGGGAACGCTGCGCAGTTCGGCGAGAAACTCGGCCACCTCGCGCACATACTGCGGGAGATTGGGCTTGCCACGATGGGGAATCGGCGCGAGATACGGGGCATCCGTTTCCACCAGCAGCCGGTCCGCCGGAACCTGCCGGGCGACCTCGCGGAGCATGTCTGCGTTGCGGAAGGTGACGATACCGGAGAGGGAAATGTAGAACCCCAGATCCAGCGCCGCGCGCGCCATGTCCCAATCCTCGGTGAAGCAGTGCAGCACGCCCGCCTGGGGCAGATCCGCCTCGCGCAGCAGCGTCAGGGTATCCTCGCGCGCGGCCCGGGTATGCACGATCACCGGCTTGCCGGTGATGCGGGCCGCCTGCAGGTGCAGACGGAAGGATGCCTGCTGCAACTCCGCGGCTTCCGGCTCGTAGTGGTAGTCCAGGCCCGTTTCTCCGATTGCCACCACGTGGGGATGCGCCAGTTCGGCGAGCAGCCAGTCGAGCGCCGGCTCGGCGCCGGGCTGCAGGTCCAGGGGATGCACACCGACCGAGCAGTCCACATCCCCGTAACGCTGACTCAGCTCACGAACCGTGGCGGCATTGGCGGCGCTGACGCCAATGCACAGGAAATGCCCCACGTCCCGTTCACGTGCCGCCTGCAGCGCGGCATCCAGCGAACCTCCGTGAGCGGAAAGGTCCAGGCGATCTAGGTGGCAGTGGGAATCGACCAACATGGCAAGACGGCTCGGCAAGGCGAAGAGGGCACGCATTATACGCCCTCGATGGCCACCTTAGAGCGCTACAGGGTGTGAGTAACCCGGTCGGACTTGAGCGCGCCGGCCAGGTAGGTCTCGATCTTGTTGCGGGCGATGTTGTCACTCTCGTTGAACTGCACGCCGACGCCAGCCGCGCGGTTGCCCTGGGCGCCGCGGGGCGTGATCCACGCCACCCTGCCGGCTACCGGAATCTTTTCCGGCTCGTCCATCAGGTTCAGCAACAGGAACACCTCGTCGCCGAGGCGATAGGTCTTGCTGGTGGGGATGAACAGCCCGCCGCCCTTGATGAACGGCATGTAGGCGGCGTACAGCACCGCCTTGTCCTTGATGGTCAGCGACAGGATGCCATTGCGGGCTCCCGGACTCGGCGTGGTCATGGTGTCTCCCTCACGGTGGCGAGGGACGATTCTAGCCGTGGCTCGGCAGCTCCGCCCACTGCACCAGCAGGGCTTCGAGAAGCAGCGCACGGTTGAGGTTGGCCTTGCCCAGCACCTTGTGGCGCTGCTCCAGCAGCCAGTCCTGCAGCACCAGCAAACGCGGCTGGGAAACCTTGCCCGCCAGGTATTCGATCACCTTGGCCATGTCCACCGGGCCGAGCCCCCGCGTGTCGGCGGTCAACTGGAAACGCAGCATCCGGTGTGTCCAGTCGCAGAACCAGTCGAACAGCATCGACAGCGGCACGGCATTCCAAGCCTCGGCGAGCTGGCTGGGACTCTGCTGGCGCTTGATCAGCTTCTTGACGCCCTCCACCACCAGCGCGCGCTGGTCCAGCACGCCCTGGGCGTGCAGCCGCTGCGCTGCCAGCGGCGAGCCGGCGGCCAGTGCCAGCAAGGCCTCCAGCGTGTCGGCATCCAGCTCCGGCAGCGACTGGCGCAGCCAGGCCAGACTCTGCTTGTGATCCGGCAGGGGGCAGGCCTGCTGCACGCAACGGCTCTTGATGGTTGGCAGCAAGCGACTGGGCTGATGGCTGATGAGCAGCAGCACGGTATCCCCGGAGGGCTCCTCCAGGCTCTTGAGCAGCGCGTTGGCGGCATTCAGGTTCATCGCCTCGGCCGGCTCCAGCAACACCACCTTGCGCCCGCCCATCTGGGCGGTCTGCACCACGAAGCTCACCAGGTCACGCACCTGGTCGATCTTGATTGGTTTGTCGACCTCTTCCGGTTCCAGCACGTAGTGGTCCGGGTGCGTACCGGCCGCCAGCAGCTGACAGGCCTTGCACTGGCCGCACGCCTGCGCGTCGACCGGCTGCTGACAGAGCAGCAGTGCCATCAGGCGCTCGGCCAGGATGCGCTTGCCGGTACCCTGCGGGCCGTGCAGCAGGTAGGCGTGGGCGTGCTGCCGTCGACCGGCCAGCTGTTTCCACAACGCCGCCTGCCAGGGAAGGATGTCGTTCACGGCTGACGCTCCAGCAGTTCCGGCAGCAGACGCTCGAGCTGGCGCTGGACGTCGACCAGCGGCTGGCCGGCATCGATGATCCGGTAGCGCTGCGGATTCAGGGCGGCGCGGCGCAGGTAGGTCTGGCGCACAGCCTCGAAGAACGCAGGTCCCTCCTGCTCGAAGCGATCCAGCCGGCCGCGCGCCGCGGCCCGGGCCAGCCCGACGTCGACCGGCAGATCGAACACCAACGTCAGATCCGGCCGCAGCGTACCCTGCACGAAGTCCTCAAGCACGGCGATCCGCGCCTCGCTCACACCACGCCCACCGCCCTGATAGGCGTAGGTGGCATCGGTGAAGCGATCGCAAAGCACCACCTTGCCGGCCGCCAACGCTGGGCGGATGACCTGATCCAGGTGCTGCGCGCGGGCGGCGAACATCAGCAACAGTTCGGTATCCGTGGCCATCGGCTCATCGCTGGGCGCCAGCAGCAGCTCGCGAATGCGCTCGGCCAACGGCGTGCCGCCCGGCTCCCGGGTCAGCAGAACCTCGTGCCCCGCAGTGCGCAGGCGCTCGGCGAGAAACTCGCGATTGGTGGTCTTGCCGGCACCTTCCGGGCCTTCCAGGGTGATAAACAGGCCGCTCACGGGGTTTCCTTGCTGATGGGCGCCGGACTCGACCGATAGTCGGCCCGACGCTTGAGCTGATACTGGCGTACGGCACGCAGATGCTCCTCCAGCGTGGAGGAGAACACATGGCTGCCATCGCCGCGGGCCACGAAGTACAGGGTGTTGCCCGGCTCCGGCTGCAGCGCTGCGTGGATCGCCTCGCGGCCGACCATGGCGATCGGCGTCGGCGGCATGCCGGAGATCACATAGGTGTTGTAGGGCGTGGCTTCGCGCAGGTCGCTACGGCGGATCTTGCCGGCATAGCGCTCGCCCATGCCGTAGATCACCGTGGGGTCGGTCTGCAGGCGCATGCGCTTTTCCAGGCGGCGGACGAACACGCCGGCAATCTGGCCGCGTTCGGCGGGCACACCGGTCTCCTTTTCGATGATCGACGCCATGATCAGCGCCTCGTAGTCATTCTTGTAGGGCAGCCCGGTGGCCCGCGCCGCCCATTCTTCAGCCAGCACCTGGCGCAGCCGGCGGTTGGCCTGGATCAGCAGGTCGATGTCCCGCATGCCCCGTACGTAGCGGTAGGTATCGGGAAAGAAGCGACCTTCCGGGTGCATGCCCGGTTCGCCGACCCGGCGCATGAGCTCGGCATCATCCACCCCTGCCAGCGTCTGTTCCAGCTTTTCCTGGGCAGCCAGCGCGGCACGCAACTGACGGATGTTCCAGCCTTCCACCAGGGTCAGGCTGTACTGCACCACCTTGCCGCTGACCCAGGCTTCGAACAGTTCGTTGACCGTCATTCCGGGCTCCAGGCGGTATTCACCGCCGTGCAGGGTCTGGCCGGCCCGGTACAGACGCCAGTGCAGGCGCAGCCAGAGGCTGCCCTCCAGCAGGCCATCGCGCTCCAGACGATTGATCAGCCCGACCGGCGTGGAGCCAGCCGGCACATCCAGCAACCTGGCTTCATCCAATTTCAGCGGCTGTTGCAGCGCCGCGCGCTGTTGCCAGAAGGCGTAACCCAGTACAAGGACAACCAACAGCAGGCCGCCGACGAGCAGCCTCAACAATGTACGTATCACGTTCAACAATCCAGGAGGGTGCGGGCGACGCCCTGCAGTTTACGGGTGAGCGGCCCGGGCAGCCATACACGGGTCTCAAGACGGCGCACCGGCCAGACGCCATAGACACTGTTGCAGAGAAAGATTTCCTGCGCCGCCAGCAATTCGTCGAAGGCAAGGTCGCGGACTTCGCAAGCAATGCCCAACGCGTGCGCCTGCTCAAGCAGGGCGCCGCGCATCACGCCAGCGACGCCGCAGCGCTCCAGGGACGGGGTCAGCAGTCGACCGTCACTGACCAGAAACAGATTGCTGAACACGCCCTCGATGGGCCGCCCCGCCTGATCGCGCAACAGACCTTCCGCGTAACAGGAATCCTGCCATTCGGCGCGCGCCAGCACCTGCTCGAGGCGGTTGAGGTGTTTGAGGCCGGCCAGGCGTGGCTGCTCGGCCAGGCGCAACGCACAGGGGAACAGCTCGACGCCCTGCTCGGCATGCCCGACGGGATAGGCCGGCAAGGGGCTGGCCAGCAACAGACGCCGTGGTTGTACCGGCGTCGGCGGCGCATAGCCGCGCAATCCATCGCCCCGGGTCACGATCAGCTTGGCCACGCCGTCGCCCACTGCAGCGCAGAAGGCCAGCAGCTCATCGGTCACCAGGGCCTCGTCAAAAGGAATACCCAGTCGCTCGCAACCCAGCCGCAGGCGTTGCAGGTGAGCTGCCAGCAGACAAGGCTGGCCATGACGCACGGCGAGGGTTTCAAACAACCCGTCACCGTAAGCCAGGCCGCGGTCGCTCAGCGGCAGCTCCGCAGCCGGGCGACCGTCGACCCAGCTCAGCATCAGCCGTTGAACCGGCGGAAGACCAGCGAGCCGTTGGTGCCACCGAAGCCGAAGGAGTTGGACACCACCACCTCGATCGGCAGGGCGCGGGCTTCGCCGGGCACGAAGTCGAGGTCGCAGCCCTCGTCCGGATTCTCCAGGTTGATGGTCGGCGGCGCCACCTGGTCGCGGATCGCCAGCACGCTGAAGATCGCCTCGACCGCACCGGCAGCGCCCAGCAAGTGACCGGTCATCGACTTGGTGGAGGAAACCGCCAGACGATAGGCGTGCTCGCCGAACACCGACTTGATGGCGGCCGCTTCCGCCAGGTCACCGGCGGCCGTGGAGGTGCCATGGGCATTGATGTACTGCACCTGGTCCGGATTCAGACCGGCATCGCGCAGCGCATTGACCATGCAGCGCGCCGCGCCGGCACCGTTCTCCGGCGGAGCAGTCATGTGGTAGGCGTCACCGCTCATGCCGAAGCCGACCAGCTCGGCATAGATGGTGGCCCCGCGCGCCCGGGCATGTTCGAGCTCTTCCAGCACCAGGGCACCGGCACCGTCGGACAGCACGAAACCGTCACGGTCCTTGTCCCACGGGCGGCTGGCCCGCGTCGGCTCGTCGTTGCGGGTAGACAGGGCACGGGCGGCACCGAAACCACCGAGCCCCAGGCCACAGGCGGCCATTTCCGAGCCGCCGGCGATCATCACGTCAGCCTCGCCATAGGCGATGTTGCGCGCCGCCATGCCGATGCTGTGGGTGCCGGTGGTGCAGGCGGTGGTCACCGCGTAGTTCGGTCCCTGGATGCCCAGGTGGATGGACAGGAAGCCGGACACCATGTTGATGATCGAGCCGGGCACGAAGAACGGCGAAATGCGCCGCGGCCCTTGCTCGAACAACGATTTGCAGTTGTTCTCGATATTGGTCAGGCCGCCGATACCGGAGCCCATGGCTACGCCGATGCGCTCACGATTGGCATCGGTGATTTCCAGTCCGGAATGACGTACCGCCTGGAAGCTGGCGGCCAGACCGTACTGGATGAACAGGTCGAGCTTGCGCGCCTCCTTGGCGGGCAGGTATTGCTCGACATCGAAACCCTTCACCGAGCCGCCAAAGCGGGTGGAAAAGGCAGAGACATCCATGTGCTCAAGCGGACCGATGCCGCTGCGGCCAGCCAGAACACCTTCCCAGCTGCTCGGCACATCGGTACCCAGCGGCGAAAGCATACCCATCCCGGTGACCACGACACGTCTACGCGACACTGTTTTGTCCTCTTGTTCACTAACGGAAAGGCCGCAGCAGTCCGCTCGGCCATCCTCCCGACGACAGGACGGGAGGTGTGCGGGATTCTTCCCGCCACAAGAAAAAGCCGCACGCCCGTGAGGTTGTGCGGCTTCTCTCGCCTCGAAAGCGTTCGATTACTTACTGCGCGTGGGCATTGATGTAATCGATGGCTTCCTGGACGGTGGTGATCTTCTCAGCTTGCTCGTCCGGGATTTCGGTCTCGAATTCCTCTTCGAGAGCCATCACCAGCTCGACGGTGTCAAGAGAGTCGGCGCCCAGATCTTCGACGAAGGAAGCGCTGTTGGTGACTTCCTCTTCTTTGACGCCAAGTTGCTCAGCAACGATCTTCTTGACGCGTTCTTCGATGGTGCTCATACCTTGTTTTCACTCCTATGGACAAATCCAGGCAGCTGGACTGCGGGTAAGTGTATAGAAAGGGTTTTTCACATTTCAAGCCGGGAGATCCCGACCTGATCGACTGTAATTCCGTGCCCCGACCATTCAACATGAATTCGGACAGCCCTTCTGACAACGGCCTGTCGGTCGGGGTCACATTTTGGCATCACATATACATGCCGCCATTGACCGGAATCGTTGCTCCGGTCACGTAGGCCGCACCGTCGGAAGCCAGGAAGCTGACCACCTTGGCAATTTCCTCGGCCTGCCCCAGGCGAGCCAGGGGAATCTGGGTCAGCAGGGCCTCGCGCTGCGCCTCGGGCAGTTCGCGGGTCATGTCGGTGTCGATGAAACCCGGGGCCACGGTGTTCACAGTGATATTGCGCGAACCGACTTCACGGGCCAGCGCACGACTGAAACCTTCCACGCCGGCCTTGGCGGCCGCGTAGTTGCTCTGCCCGGCGTTGCCCATGGCACCCACCACCGAGCCGACGTTGATGATACGACCCCAGCGGGCCTTGGTCATGCCGCGCAGCACCGCCTTGGACAGACGGTAAAGACTGTTCAGGTTGGTGTTGATGACGTCGAACCACTCGTCATCCTTCATGCGCAGCATCAGGTTGTCGCGAGTGATGCCGGCGTTGTTTACCAGGATCGCCAGCTGGCCGTATTGTTCCTGGATCTGCGCCAGAGCGGCAGTCACGGACTCATCGCTGCTCACGTCGAGCACCAGACCACCGCCCTGAATGCCATTGCTCTTCAGGGTTTCGGCGATGCGCTCGGCGCCGGCGGCGGAGGTGGCGGTACCGACCACCACAGCGCCCTGACGGCCCAGCTCGAGGGCGATGGCCTGACCGATGCCGCGGCTGGCGCCGGTGACCAGGGCAACCTTACCTTGCAAACTCATTGAAACGTTCTCCTTGATCAAGCCAGGGCGGCGCGGGTCGCCGCAAAGGCTTCGGGGGTATCCAGGCTGTAGGTGTCCACGCCCTTCACGCAACGCTTGTTGAGGCCGGAGAGTACCTTGCCAGGCCCGCACTCGACCAGCGCAGTGACGCCGCAGGCTCCCAGACGCTGCATCGACTCGACCCAGCGCACCGGGCTGTACAGCTGAGCCAACAGGTCGCGCTTGAGGGTATCCAGATCATTGACCACGTCGGCGCTGACGTTCTGCACCAGGGGGATCTGCGGCGCCTGCCAGTCGAGGGCGGCCACGGCTTCGGCAAAACGCTCGGCCGCCGGACGCATCAGGTCGCAATGGGACGGCACACTGACCGGCAGCGGCATGGCGCGCTTGGCGCCCTTGGCCTTGCACACCTCGACGGCACGGGCCACGGCAGCGGCGCCACCGGCGATGACCACCTGGCCGGGGGCATTGAAGTTCACCGCACTGACCACTTCGCCCTGGGTCGCTTCGGCGCAGGCGGCACGCACGTCATCATCCTCCAGACCGAGAATAGCGGCCATACCGCCCTGCCCGGCCGGCACGGCCTGCTGCATCAGCTGGCCACGCAGCTCCACCAGCTTGACGGCAGCGGCGAACGGCAGGCTGCCGGCAGCGACCAGCGCCGAGTACTCGCCCAGGCTGTGGCCGGCGACATAGGCCGGACGCGCGCCGTTCTCGGTCAGCCACAGGCGCCACAGCGCCATGGAGGCCGTGAGAATCGCCGGCTGGGTCTTGTCGGTCTGGTTCAGCTGCTCTTCGGGGCCGTTCTGGGTCAGCGCCCAGAGGTCATAGCCCAGCGCCTCGGAAGCCTCGGCGAAGGTATCGAGCACCAGACGCTGCTGCGCGCCGATCTCGCCCAGCATGCCGAGCGATTGCGAACCCTGACCGGGGAAGACGAATGCGGAGGTTACGGACATGGAAAAAATCCTTGATGTCTTCGTCGAAACCATTGCGCTCGACTGTGGAGCGCAACGAATTGAGCATTGGATGACAGCCCGTGAAGGCCAGTCACATCATGCGCGATAACCTATAACAGCAGGTCTTCGAGACGCCCATGCAGGCGCTGCGGGAGATTTTCGCGGATTTCCGCCGAAGCGCGACGAATGGCGCTCTGGAAGCCTTCCTCCGCCGCGCCGCCGTGACTCTTGATCACGATGCCCTGCAGGCCGAGAAAGCTGGCTCCATTGTGGGCCGCCGGCCGCAATTCCTGACGCAGGGAGCGCAGAAGCGGCAATGCCAGCAGGCCGACCAGGCGCGCCGGCAGGCTGCGTTCGAACAGCCCGCGAATGCGCTCGGCCACCATTTCCGCCAGCCCCTCGCTGGACTTGAGCAGGATGTTGCCGACGAAACCGTCGCACACCACCACATCCGCCTCGCCGCGATACAGTCCGTCGCCTTCGATGTAGCCAATAAAATTGATCGCCCGCGCCTCGCGCAGCAGGCTGGCCGCCAGCTTGACCTGCTGATTGCCCTTGATGTCCTCGGCGCCCACGTTGAGCAGCGCCACGCGCGGCCGGCGCACCCCCAGCGCCTCGGCCGCCACCGAACCCATGACCGCGAACTGATAGAGGTGCTCGGCACCGCAGTCCACATTGGCCCCCAGATCCAGCAGGTAGCAGCTGCCGGTACGGGTCGGCAGTGCCGCCATCATGGCCGGCCGGTCGACACCCGGCAGGGTCTTGAGCACATAGCGGGACAGCGCCATCAGCGCACCGGTATTGCCGGCACTTACGCAGGCGCGCGCGCGACCGTCACGGACCATTTCCAGCGCCACGCGCATGGACGCATCGGGCTTGCCACGCAGCGCCTGGGACGGGCGCTCCTGCATGCCGATGACTTGCGAGGCGTGAACGATGTGCAGCCGGGAACGATCCACGCCAGAATGGCGGGAGAGGATCTTTTCGAGAAGAGGTGCCTGACCGACGAGCGCCAGTCTAAGGAGGGGATTTTCTGCCAGACAGGCCAGACTGGCAGGAACAACGCAGTGGGGACCGAAGTCCCCACCCATTGCATCGATGGCGATGATCGAAGCGGACAAGGATTACTCGGCGGAGTCCTTGTCGATCACCTTGCGACCACGGTAGAAGCCTTCCGGCGACACGTGGTGGCGCAGGTGGACTTCACCGGTGCTCTTTTCGACGGACAGAGCGTTGGGCTCCAGGGCGTCGTGGGAGCGGCGCATGTCGCGTGCCGAACGGGATTTTTTGTTCTGCTGAACAGCCATAACTGATTAACTCCTAAACGTTTGGGTCGCGCTTTAACTGCGCCAGTACGCTGAACGGGTTGGGCCGCGAAACTTCGTCCTCGCTCGGCTGAGGATCATCTTGACCCGCCGGTTGCTGACAGACGCTGGAATCGTGGACCGGAACGATCGGCAAGGCCAGCAACAGCTCATCCTCGACCAGTGTCAGCAAATCCAGAGGGTCCTCCCCCACCTCCAGCGCATCGTAACCTTTCGGCACGACCTGTTTGCTACCCTCCGGGATCACGGCGTAATGGTACTCGCCATGGATCGGCAGGGTGGCAACGTCCAGGCAGCGCTGGCATACCATCTTGGCCTCGACACTGAACTCGCCATGAATGACAACCGCGCGGCGCTCGTCCCGCTCGAAGCTCAGCTTCGCGCGTACCGTACCGGCGTGGTCGACCATCTGCTCGGCCAGCCGCGGCAGGGAGGCCAAGGGAATTTCGCCCTCGAGCACTGCGCCGCGGTCAGCCAGCTTGCGTGGATCAACGTGAGGTGGAATCGGCCCATTCAACATAGGCGCGAGATTCTAGGGAGCTAACTCCCCCCTGTCAAAGGAAATTCCTGCCTGGGCGCCGGGCTGACACAGGCTTAGAATCCGCACCCGGAATACCTATAAAAGGAAGCGCGCATGCCACCCATTCTGCTGGCCTCCGGCTCGATCTATCGACGCGAACTTCTGGCTCGCCTGCGCCTGCCTTTCGACTACGCGGCAGCCAACATCGACGAATCGCCCCTGCCCGGGGAGAACGGCCTTGCCCTGGCCAGCCGCCTGGCGCAGCAGAAGGCGCACGCCCTGGCCGACCAGTACCCGGAGCACCTGATCATCGGCTCCGATCAGGTGGCCGTGCTGGACGACCAACTGATCGGCAAGCCCGGCACTTTCGAACGCGCCCGGGATCAATTACGCGCCGCCAGCGGGCGCAGCGTCAGCTTCCTCACCGGACTGTGCCTGCACAACGCGCGCAGCGGCCGCAGCCAGGTGGCCTGCGTACCCTTCACCGTGCATTTCCGCGAGCTGGACGACGCCCGCATCGAGCGCTATCTGCGCACCGAGCAGCCCTACGACTGCGCCGGCAGCTTCAAGTGCGAGGCACTGGGCATCAGCCTGTTTCGCCGCACGGAAGGGGACGACATCACCAGCCTGGTCGGCCTGCCGCTGATTCGACTGGTGGACATGCTGGAGGCGGAGGGTATTCAGGTACCCTGACCGCCTCACCCACTCAACGCAGGCTCGGGCCTTGCAGGCCCAGCCAGGGCGAAAGGTGCGCCGCCACACCAGCACCCAGCTTCTTGGCAAAACGATCTAGGGGCGTGTCCTTGCGGGTGAAGTCGACGATACGTTCCTCGCCGATCACCTCGCGCGCCACCTGGCTACTGCTGGCCAGTCCGTCAACCAGCCCCAGCTCCAACGCCTGTTCGCCGGACCAGACCAGCCCCGAGAATAGCTCCGGATGCTCGGCATCCTTCAGGCGAGCACCCCGCCCCTTGCGGACACTGTCGATGAATTGGCGATGCGTCGTCTGCAGCACCGACTCCCAGAACTCAGCTTCATCAGCCCGCGGCGGCGAGAAGGGATCCAGGAAGGCCTTGTGCTCCCCCGCCGTATAGAGGCGGCGGTCGATACCCAGCTTTTCCATGGCACCCACGAAACCGAAACCAGCCGCCGTCACACCGATCGAGCCCACCAGACTGGCCTTGTCGGCATAAATGGCATCCGCCGCACTGGCAATGTAATAAGCGCCAGAGGCCCCCAGGTCGGTGATCACGGCATACACGCGGGTCTGCGGATATTCGGTCCGTAGCCGGCGAATCTCGTCATAGATGTAGCCTGACTGTACCGGACTGCCCCCCGGACTGTTGATGCGCAAGACGACGCCGCGCGTACCGGCATCCTTGAAAGCAGCACGCAGACTGCCGACGATGTTGTCGGCACTGGCATTCTCCTCATCGGCGATCATGCCGCGCACTTCAATCAGCGCAGTATGGTTACCCCCCGAGGCAACGCCTCGCTCACCCTTCCAGGGCGCAAACAGCACCAGGGCGCCAAACAGGTAGGCAAAGGTGAGCAACTTGAAGAAGATGCCCCAGCGCCGGGCACGGCGCTGTTCCTGCACACCCGCCAGCACAGCCTTTTCCAGTAGCCTCCAGCTCTTGTCCTCGCCCTTGTCTTCGGGCGCCTTCCACTCGTCAGCCATTACACACCCTCAAGTGAGTGCCGATGCACCACCGGCATCAGCCAGTCGCGCAGCTCGGCGAATTCCATGATTTCCAGGCGCGGCGCAAAAGGCCGCAGGCGCTCCAGCGGCTGCGCACCATAGCCGACCGCCACCGCATCCATTCCCGCATTGCGCGCCATCTGCAGATCGAAGGTTGCATCGCCGATCATCAGCGCACGCCCGGCACTGACTCCGCAATGATCCAGGATCTCGTGCAGCATGCGCGGATCAGGCTTGCTGGCGGTTTCATCGGCACAACGGGTGACTTCGAAGTAATCCAGCCAGCCATGCCCCGCGAGGGCGCGCTGCAGGCCGCGACGGCTCTTGCCGGTGGCCACCGCCAGGCGATAACCGGCGTCGCGCAGCGTCTCCAGACCCTCGACGACCCCGGGAAACAGCGGCGGCGGCGCACCATCCAGCGTCAGGTAATGATCGGCGTAGGCCAGGCGGAAATGCTCGGCCAACCCGGAGTCCAGCTCAGGGTAGAGTGCCGCGATAGCCTCGGGCAGGCCCAGACCGATGATGCCGCGAATCTGCGCCTCATCCGGCGGCTGCAGGTCAAACCGATCGGCGGCCGCCAGTACCGACTCGATGATGCGCGACACCGAGTCGGCCAGCGTGCCATCCCAGTCGAAAACCAACAGTTGGTAATCAGGCACCCAGCCGCTCCAGGGTCTGAGCCCACATCTCATCCACCGGCGCCTCCAGAGTCAGCGCGGCGCCATCGGGCAGCGTGACCGTCAGGGCATGGGCATGCAGGAACAGGCGCTTGCCGCCCAGCTCGCGAATCTCCCGAGTGAATTCCTCATCGCCGTACTTGGCGTCGCCAGCGATCGCATGGCCGGCGTGGCGGGCATGCACGCGGATCTGGTGGGTCCGTCCGGTGATCGGGCTGGCCTCGACCAGGGTGGCGAACTCGCCGAAGCGCCGAACCACCCGAAACTCGGTGAGCGCATCCTTGCCCTCGTCATTGACCTCGACCATGCGCTCGCCCGAACGCAGGTTGTTTTTCAGCAAGGGCGCACTGACCTTCTTCTTGGAGGTCGGCCAGCTGCCGCGCACCAGCGCCAGGTAGCGCTTGTCGACGCCGTCGCCGCGCAGCGCCTCGTGCAGATGGCGCAGCATGCTGCGCTTCTTGGCGATCATCAGCAGCCCCGAGGTATCCCGATCCAGCCGGTGCACCAGCTCGAGATCCTTGGCATCCGGACGCAACTGGCGGAACGCTTCGATGACACCATAGGACAGGCCGCTGCCACCATGGACGGCAATGCCGGTCGGCTTGTTGATCACCAGCAGGGCCTTGTCCTCATAAACGATGGACGCTTCCAGCCGCTCCAACAGCCCCTGCGCCAACGGCGCCGGCTCGTCGCGCTCGGCCAGGCGCAGCGGCGGAACGCGCACCACATCGCCGGCCTGCAGCTTGTATTCGGGCTTGATTCGCCCTTTGTTCACGCGCACCTCGCCCTTGCGCAGGATGCGATAGATCAGCGTCTTGGGGACGCCTTTCAATTGCGTACGCAGGAAGTTGTCGATGCGCTGGCCGGCCAGTTCCGGCGCGACTTCCAGCATCTGTACGCCGGAGGTCGGGGAGGGAGTCGTATTCATGGGGCGAGATGATAACAATTTTGATGCAATTGAAGCACTTATTAAGAGCTGCTATAGTCGCGAACGCCGCCAAAAGCGGCCGAGTCACGAGCGATGCAAGAAAGCCGCTCCACTCAGGCAACCACATTCGGGACGTCAGGCCGTCCACCGGGCATGCGCAGAGGGATGCGCGCCCAGGAACCCAAGCCTCGAAACCCCATGACGCGCGGCCAGAATGACTGGGCGCGATAATGACAACCCGCTACGGAATGAGTAAGCGGCACCCGATTTTCAAGGATCGTGTAGGGTGGAGATGCACAACCTCCGGACTGTGTAGCATCAGGCTTTTACAGACGCTTCCCGTCCACATCCGCAGGTTGATTCCTCCTCCTGATTCAGTGCTTCTGCATGCCAGTTGTAGCAGGAGACGTTCGTCGCGAGCCCGGTCCGTTTGATCGGCACTCGCTTGACAATGCAGCGGCCGCGCCGCTGTTGGACGCACCCGACACCGACCGTGAGAGTCGTGTGTGCCGCTTGCCGTTTCCGAAGCCCGGAAACCAACGGTACTACATGAAAAGAATGCTGATTAACGCGACCCAACCCGAAGAGTTGCGCGTCGCACTAGTCGATGGCCAGCGCCTGTTCGACCTGGACATCGAGTCCGGGGCTCGTGAACAGAAGAAGGCCAACATCTACAAGGGCCGCATCACCCGCGTCGAGCCCAGCCTGGAAGCCGCCTTCGTCGACTTCGGCGCCGAGCGCCACGGCTTCCTGCCCCTCAAGGAAATCTCCCGCGAGTACTTCTCCAAGGCGCCGGAAGGCGGCCGCGTCAACATCAAGGAAGTCCTGCGCGAAGGCCAGGAAGTCATCGTTCAGGTTGAAAAGGAAGAGCGCGGCAACAAAGGTGCGGCACTGACTACCTTCATCAGCCTGGCCGGTCGTTACCTGGTACTGATGCCCAACAACCCGCGCGCCGGCGGCATCTCCCGCCGCATCGAGGGTGAGGAACGCAACGAGCTGCGCGAAGCGCTGAACGGCCTGGACGCTCCGGCCGACATGGGCCTGATCGTGCGCACCGCCGGTCTGGGCCGCTCCAGCGAAGAGCTGCAGTGGGACCTGGACTACCTGATCCAGTTGTGGACCGCCATCAAGGACGCCTCCCAGGATCGCCCTGCCCCGTTCCTGATCTACCAGGAATCCAACGTCATCATCCGCGCCATCCGCGACTACCTGCGCCAGGACATCGGCGAAGTGCTGATCGACAGCGTGGAAGCCCAGGAAGAAGCCCTGGCCTTCATCCAGCAGGTGATGCCGCAGTACGCCAGCAAGATCAAGCTGTACCAGGACAGCGTGCCGCTGTTCAACCGCTTCCAGATCGAGAGCCAGATCGAGACCGCCTTCCAGCGCGAAGTGAAGCTGCCTTCCGGCGGCTCCATCGTCATCGACCCGACCGAAGCACTGGTGTCCATCGACATCAACTCGGCGCGCGCCACCAAGGGCGGCGACATCGAGGAAACCGCACTGCAGACCAACCTGGAAGCGGCCGAGGAAATCGCCCGCCAGCTGCGTCTGCGCGACATCGGCGGCCTGATCGTCATCGACTTCATCGACATGACTCCGGCGAAGAACCAGCGCGCCGTGGAAGACAAGGTTCGTGAAGCCCTGGAAGCCGACCGCGCCCGCGTGCAGATCGGTCGCATCTCGCGCTTCGGGCTGCTGGAAATGTCGCGTCAGCGCCTGCGCCCGTCCCTGGGGGAAACCAGTGGCATCGTCTGCCCGCGTTGCAACGGCCAGGGCATCATCCGCGACGTGGAATCCCTGTCGCTGGCCATCCTGCGCCTGATCGAGGAAGAAGCCCTCAAGGACCGCACCGCCGAAGTGCGTGCCCGCGTGCCCTTCCAGGTCGCTGCCTTCCTGCTCAACGAGAAGCGCAACGCCATCACCAAGATCGAGCTGCGCACCCGCACCCGCATCTACATCCTGCCGGACGCCCACCTGGACACGCCGCACTTCGAAGTGCAGCGCCTGCGCGACGACAGCCCCGAGCTGATCGCCGGCCACTCCAGCTACGAAATGGCTCCGAGCGAAAACGAGGAAGTCCAGCCGGTCAGCGCCACCCGCACCCTGGTTCGCCAGGAAGCCGCCGTGAAGACCGTCACCCACGAGCGTCCGGCCCCCGCCCCGACAGCCGCGCCCGCCGCCCCGGTGGCGCCAGCTGCACCCAGCGCCCCGGCACCCAGCCTGTTCAAGGGCCTGGTGAAATCCCTGGTCGGTCTGTTCGCTGGCAAGGAAGAAGCCGCCAAGCCGGCCGAGAAAACCAGTCGCGAACCCGCGGCGCGCGGCAGCGAGGAACGCCGCAACGGTCGTCAGCAGAACCGTCGCCGCGACGGTCGTCGTGACGAGGAGCGCAAGCCCCGTGGCGAGCGGGAAGAGCGCCAGCCGCGTGAGGCCCGTGAAGCACGCGAAGGCCAGGAGAGCCGCCGCCAGCAGCCGCGCGCCGAGCGCCAGCCCCGCGAAGCCCGCGAGGAGCGCCAGCCCCGTGAAGAACGGCAGCCGCGCGAGGAGCGTCAGGCACGCGAACCTCGCGAGACGCAAGCCCAGCAGGCTCCAGAGGTCCGCCGCGAGCGTACTGAGCGCCCGCCGCGCGAAGAACGCCCACAACGCGAAGAACGCAAGCCGCGTCCGGAGCCGGTCGAGACCGTCGAGGAAGAGCTGCTGAATGGCGAAGAGGGCCTGGAACTCGAGCAGGAAGGCGGCGAACACGAGCGTCCGCGCCGCCGCTCACGTGGCCAGCGTCGTCGCAGCAACCGCCGTGAACGCCAGCAGGAAGCCGGCCTGCTGCCGAGTGAAGGCAGTGAGGAAGCTCAGTCCGAACCCAGCGAGGGCAGCGTAGTGGCCGCCAGCGCCGTGGCTGCCAGCCTGGCCAGCGAGGCGGTGGAAGCCATCAGCAAAGCGCCGGTCGCCCAGCCGGAGACCGCACCGCAGGTCGACGCCCAGGCCACTGCTGAGCCGGCAGAGCAACCGGCCGCCGAGCAGCCGACGCCTCTGGTCGAGGTTGCCGCAGCTGCGGCGCCGGTCGAACCGCAGGTCAGCGCTCCGGTCGAGCAGCAGCCCGTCACGGTTGTCGAGGCTCCGGCCCCGGCGGTCGCACCCACGCCGGCTCCGGCGCCGGTACAACCGTCCAGCGGCCGCGCCTCCAACGACCCGCGTGAAGTTCGCCGTCGCCAGCAGGAAGCCGAACGCCTGGCACGTGAAGCCGAGGCAGCCCGCGCCGCGCACGCCAATGCCGAGGCCGCTCCGGTAGAGCAACCGCAGCAGGAAGAGGCCAAGAACCTGGAAGCCCAGGCGCAGGAAGCCGAAGGCAAGGACGAGACCGCCGTTCAGGTCGAGGCCGACAGCCAAGCCGAGCAGCCGGCTCGTGATGAAGAACAGCAGACCAAGCTGCCCTCGTAATCACACCCGCTGAAACGAAAAAGGGGATGCCGATCGGCATCCCCTTTTTTGTTCCCTAACCTCCACGCTTTGCAGGAGCGGCTCAGTCGCGATGCTTTTCTTGCAGGCCCACCAGAAGCTCGCGACTGAAGTCGCTCCTACACAGCGTCCCCGGTCTCTTGCTCCCGCAGACAAGCATCACCAGACGTTGGGCTCGATCTCCAGCTCGACACCGAAGCGCGCGGCAATGTCCGCCTGGATGCGCCGCGCCAAGGCCAGCAGCTCGGCGCCAGTCGCCCGGCCATGATTGACCAGCACCAGCGCTTGCTTGTCGTGCACGCCGGCATCGCCATCCCGATAGCCCTTCCAACCGGCCTGCTCGATCAGCCAGCCGGCGGCCAGCTTCACCCTACCCTCACCGGCCGGATACGCCACCAGCCCGGGGTACTGCACGCGCAAGCGAGCCGCGTGGTCGGCCGGTACCAGGGGATTCTTGAAGAAGCTGCCGGCATTGCCCAGCACCGCCGGATCGGGCAGTTTCTCGCTGCGGATCGCACAGACCGCGCGACTGACATCCCGTGCCGTGGGCGCCTCGCAGCCCTGCGCAGCCAACTGCTGACGCAACGGACCATAGTCCAGTCGCAGCTCGGCGTGCCGGCTCAGGCGAAAACGCACACGCAGGATCAGCCAACGCCCGGCCTGGCGCTTGAACAGGCTGTCGCGATAGCCGAAGGCGCAGTCCGCCAGCGAGAAATCGCGCAGCTCGCCGCTCTGGCGCTCCAGCGCGGTCAGGCCGGCAAACACATCCTTGATCTCAACCCCGTAGGCACCGATGTTCTGCATCGGCGCGGCGCCCACGGTGCCGGGGATCAGACTGAGGTTCTCCAGGCCGCCCAGCCCCTGCTCCAGCGTCCAAAGCACGAAGGGGTGCCAGGGCTCGCCCGCTTCGGCCTCGACGACCACGGTTTCGCCGTCGTCGCTGAGTACCCGCTTGCCCATCAGCGCCATGCGCAGCACCAGGGCATCCTGATCGCCGGTCAGCAGCAGGTTGCTGCCGCCGCCGATCGGACGCAGCGCCCAGCCGTTGCGCGCGGCCAGCGCCAGCGCTTCGCGCACCTCGGCTTCGTCACGCGCCTCGGCGAAGTGTGCGGCGCGCGCCGCCACACCGAAGCTGTTGTAGGACTGGAGGGACGGGTTTGCGGTGATGGTCAGGCTCACAGGCGCCCCTTGATTTCGGCCAGCAAGGCATCGCTGGCCGCTTCGATCAGGTCCAGCACCTGCTCGAAGCCGTCGGCGCCGCCGTAGTAGGGATCCGGCACCACGCCCCGGCCCAGGCCGTAGCGGCGCAGCAGCAGATCCAGCTCGGCGCGTGCATGGTCAGGCTGGATATCCTTGAGGCGCAGCAGGTTGTCATGATCCATGGCCAGGATCAGGTCGAAGCGCTGGAAGTCCTCGGCGGCCACCTGGCGAGCGCGCAACGGGCTCAGATCATAGCCGCGCTGCAGGGCAGCCCGGCAGGTGCGCGGGTCAGGCCCCTTGCCCACATGCCAGTCGCCAGTGCCCGCGGAGTCGATGTGCACGCGATCTTCCAGCCCCGCGGCACGCACCCGCTGACGAAACACGCCTTCGGCGGTCGGCGAGCGGCAGATGTTGCCCAGGCAGACGAACAGGATGTTCATCCTCAGGCTCCCAGCAGGCGGCGTACGCGCTCCAGATCTTCGGGGGTGTCCACACCGGTTGGCGGCGCTTCAAGGGCGTCGGCGACGTGGATACGCACGCCGTGCCAGAGGGCACGCAGCTGCTCCAGGGACTCGGTCTTCTCCAGCCAGCAGGCGCCCCAGGCGACGAAGTCGTGGAGGAAGCCCGCGCGGTAGGCATAGATACCGATGTGGCGGCGGTAGGGCACGCCCTCGGGCAACTGCTCGCGGCTGCTGGCGAAGGCGTCCCGGGCCCAGGGCAACGGTGCGCGGGAGAAGGTCAGCGCCAGGCCGCTCACATCGCTGACCACCTTGACCACGTTCGGATTGAACAGCGCCTGCACGTCATGGATCGGCTCGGCCAGGGTGGCGATGCCAGCCTGCGGGTTGGCCGCCAGGTTGGCGGCCACCTGGTCGATGATCGCCGGGGGAATCAGCGGCTCGTCGCCCTGCACGTTGACCACGATGGCTTCGGCCGCCAGGCCCAGCTGACTGGCAACTTCGGCGAGCCGGTCGGTACCGGAGTCATGGTCGGCGCGGGTCAGCAACACGTCCGCACCGAAGGCGCGGCAGGCCTCGACGATGCGCGCATCGTCGGTGGCCACCACCACGCGGGCGGCGGAGGATTTGCAGGCCTGTTCCCAGACATGCTGGATCATCGGCTTGCCGGCAATGTCCTGCAACGGCTTGCCGGGCAAGCGGGTGGAGGCGTAACGGGCGGGAATGACGACGGTGAAGGCCTGGCTCATTTACGGGTGTCCAGGCGCTCGTCGACGGTCAGGGTGCGGGCTTCGCTTTCCAGCATCACCGGGATGCCGTCGCGGATCGGGTAGGCCAGGCCGGCGCCCTTGCTGATCAGCTCGGTCTTGTCCTCGCTGAGCTGCAACGGGCCCTTGCATACCGGGCAGGCCAGGATATCGAGCAGTTTCGGGTCCATCGGGAAATCCTCACGAACAGGGAAGGCGCTCCGGCAGCAGACGCGCCAGCTGGGCGTCGAACCAGGCGACGAAGACCGGCGACGGCACGGCGTCGACCGCCAGGTACCACCAGTCGTCGGCGGCGAAGTCACGGCATTTGACCGCATCCTTCTCGGTCATCACCAACGGCAGCGGCGGGCTGAAGGTCAGCTGCTCGGCGTCGTACTGGGCATGATCGGCGAAGGGATGGGCAATCGGGCGCCAGTGTAGCGCTTCGAGAGTGGCGAAGAAACGCTGCGGATTGCCGATGCCGGCCACCGCGTGCAGGCTCTGGTCCGGGGGAAAATAGCTCAGCGGCCGGCGCGCGCCGTCGTTCACCCGCACCAGCTCGCTCGGTTGCAAGTGAAAGGCATAGCCCTCGGCGCGGTCGTGAGTCGCACCGTTGAACAGCACGGCGTCCACGCTTTGCAGGCGCTCCTCGGGCTCGCGCAGCGGGCCGGCGGGCAGGCAGCGGCGATTGCCCAGGCCACGCGCGGCGTCGATCAGCACCAGCTCCAGATCCCGCGCCAGGCGGTAATGCTGCAGACCGTCGTCGCAGAGAATGAGATCGACCGGCTCGCTGTCCAGCAGCGCACGCACCGCCCTGCCCCGATCGGGGTCGATGAACAGCGGCACTCCGGTACGGCGCACGATCAGCGCCGGCTCATCGCCGGTGATCGCGGCGTCCTGATCGGGCAGCACCCGCCAGGGCAAACTTGGCGGCTTGGCGCCGTAGCCGCGACTGACCACGCCAACGCGCAGCCCGCGCGCCCGGCAATGCTGGATCAGCCAGAGGATCAGTGGCGTCTTGCCGGTGCCGCCGACGGTGATGTTGCCCACCACGATGACCGGCACCGGCGCGCGATAGATCTCGCCGTGGCCCGCCACGAACGCGGCGCGCTTGCGGCGCACCACGCGGCGATAGAGGGATTCGAGGGGGCGCAACAGGCCCAGCACCGGATGATTGCGCTCCTGGTACCAGGCCTTCAGCAAGCGATCGGAAAGACTCATCAGGGCGTCGCCTGGGCCTCAACCGTAGCGATGCGCAGGCGCGAGAAGCCCAGCTTGCCCGCCGCATCCATGGCAATCACCACGGCCTGATGGGGCGACTTGCCGTCGGCACTGATGGTCAATGGCAGGCTGGTGTCACCTTCGGACTCCCGCTGCAGGGAGGTCATCAGGCTGCTCAGGTCACTCTTGACCAGAGCCTTGCCGTTCACCGAGAAGCTGCCGTCCGCGCCGACCAGCACTTCCAGCGGTCGCAGCTCGGTTTCCTGCATCGGCGCACCACTGACTGCCTCGGGCAGGTCCACCTTCAGGCGGGTTTCCCGGGTGAAGGTGGTGGTGACCACAAAGAACAGCAACAGGATGAAGACCACATCGATCAGGGGGGCCAGACCGATCTCCACGGTGTCCCGCTGTCTGCGCCGGAATTTCACGCCTTGCTGCCCTCGCGCTTGTTGCTCTCGGCCAGGTCGACGCTGCGCTCACCGTGCACCACATCCACCAGCTTGATGGCTTCCTGTTCCATGCCGACCACCAGCTCATCGACGCGCCGCTGCAGGTAACGGTGGAAGAACAGGGCCGGGATGCCGACCATCAGGCCTGCGGCGGTGGTGATCAGCGCCTTGGCGATGCCGCCGGCGAGCAGCGGCGCATTGGCCATGCCCGAGCCCATGAAGGCGCTGAAGATGTCGATCATCGCCAGCACGGTACCCAGCAGGCCGAGCAGCGGCGCGATGCCGGCAATGGTGCCCAGGGCGTTTAGGTAGCGCTCAAGATCATGAATGACCCGGGAGGCGGCTTCCTGGATGCACTCCTTCATGATGTCGCGGCCATGCCGGGAGTTGGCCAGGCCGGCGGCGAGAATCTCACCCAGCGGCGAGTTGGCGCGCAGTTCCTTGAGGCGCTCGTGGTTGAGCTTCTTGTCCTTGATCCAGCGCCAGACCAGACCCAGCAGGTGTGGCGGCGTGACCCGCGACGGGCGCAGGGTCCAGAAGCGTTCGACGATGATGGCTGCGGCCGTGACAGAACAGAGAATGATCGGCAGCATGATCCAGCCGCCGGCTTTAACCAATTCCCACACTGTGGCAATCCTCCGGAAAAGTGCGCGCCACTCTACCACAGGGTGATTCGTCAGCCGACCGCCCGGCTTCTCAGTTTTTTCGCCAGAAACGACGCTCGGAACGCCAGCCTTGAGCGCTTGCGCGGGTACCCAGCCGAATGCTCAGGGCACCATCCGTCACATTGTCATGGATGTGCACGCCCTGTCGGGCGTAGCGGGCCAGCACCCGCGGGTGGGGATGGCCGAAGGCATTGTGTGCGCCGCGCGAGAACAACACGGCCGTCGGCGCCACCGCGGCGATAAAGGCCGGCGTCGAGGAGAAGCGGCTGCCGTGGTGCGGCGCCAGCAGCCAGTCGGCCCGCAGGTCGAGGCCGCTGCCCAGCAGCACCGCCTCGGCGCGCGCATCAATGTCGCCGGTGAGCAGCGCCCGCTCGCCGCCGGCCTCGACCCACAGCACACAGGAGGCGTCGTTGCCGCCGCGTGCCTGCGCCCAGCGCCAGACCTGGAACGCCACGCCATCCCACTCCCAGCGCGCGCCGGCGGGGCAGGCCTGGGCATCCAAGCCGGCCAGGCGCTGGGGTTCGCCGCTCCACAGCGTGGCGCCCGGCATGCGGCGCAGCACTGCCGCCGCCCCGCCGGCGTGGTCGTTGTCGCCATGGCTGATCAGCAGCGTGTCCAGACGCTGGATGCCCAGCGCCCGCAGCGCCGGCAGCACCACGCGCTCGCCCAGGTCGAAATCGCCGAAGCGCCCGGCGGCGTCGTAGAGCAGCGCATGCTCGCGGGTGCGGACCAGCACCGCCAGGCCCTGCCCCACATCCAGTTGCCAGACCTCCGCCTGCCCCTCCGGCAACGACGGACGCGGGGGAAACAGCAACAGCAGCGCCAGCGGCAGACCGAGCAGGCGCAGCGGCACGCCCGCCGGCAGCAGCACCAGCACGACTCCCAGCGCACCGAGCGCCCAGGCCCAGGCCGGCAGGTGCCCGCCCAGCCAGGCCGGCAACAGCGCCGCCAGCCATTCCAGCAGGCGGAACAGCAGCTCCAGCGCCCCGCCCGCCAGCCACCAGAGGCCCTCGGCCAGCGGCGCCATCGGCAGCAGCAGTGTGGCCAGCAGCGCCAGGGGCACCACCAGGAAACCGACCCAGGGCACAGCCAGCAGGTTGGCCAGCGGACCACTGACACTCACCGGCAAGGCCAACGCCAGCAGCACCGGCAGCAGCCCCAGCGCGGCGGCCCACTGGGCGCGCCCCAGGCTGCGCCACCAGGGCCAGCCACCCAGTCGTCCGGAAAACACCAGCAGCAGCACGCCCACCGCCGCAAAGGACAGCCAGAAGCCGGCCTGCAGGCTGGCCAGCGGCTCGATCAGCAGCACCAGCAGCAACGCGGCCAGCAAGGGCGTCCAGATGCCCAGCTGGCGATAGCGCAGCCGCCAGAGCAGCACCAGGGCGAGCATCGCGCAGGCGCGCTGCACCGGCACGTCGAAGCCGGCCAGCCAGCCGTAGCCGAGCGATGCCGCCAGGGCCAGCGCGCAGGCCCAGGGCAGCCAGGGCAGGAACCCGGGCCAGACTCCCAGGCGCGCCAGACCGGCCACCCCGCCGTAGACCAGCAGAGCGATCAGGCCGATGTGCTGGCCGGAGATCACCATCAGGTGCACGGTGCCGGTATCCTGCAGCACCCGCCACTCGGCGCTCGACAGCCCCGAACCGTCGCCCAGCACCAGCGCCACCAGGCCGCCTTCGCGGCCGAACGCCGGCATGGCCAGCAGCCGCTGACGCAGGCCGTCGCGCCAGGTGTGCACACCCTCGGCTTCCGCCAACCGTTCCCCACTCTTCACCGTGCCGGTGGCGCCGATACGCTGGGCGAGCAGCCAGGCCTCGTAATCGAAGCCACCGGGGTTCAGCATGCCGTGGGGCCGCTTGAGATGCACCGCCAGGCGCCAGCGCTCGCCACTGTGCAGCGCCGGCCCCTGCGGCCAGCTCAGGCGCAGCCGGGCGGGCAGTTCGGCGCGTCGCGCGCTCGGCTCTTCCAGCACGAAGCGCACCACGCCGTCACGTTGTTCCGGCAGGCCGACCACCTCGCCCTCCAGCCAAAGGATGCGACCGTCCAGCTCAGGACTCAGCCGGTCATCCAGCGCCAACTGCGCCGAGGCGCAGGCCCAGGCCAGGCCAAGGGCGAACAGCCCCAGTGGGTAGCTGCGAAACGGGAGCAGCAGTACGCCGACCGCGGCCATCAGCAGCAGCCAGGGCGTTCCGGGCAAGTCAGGAAGAAAGCGCAGGGCCAGCAGGCCCGCGCCCAGCGCCAGCATCCCTGTGCGCATCGGGTTCTCCGCCGGGGGCGTCCGTGCCTCCGGTTGGTGGCTGGGGGTGAAGCGTTACTCGTAACGGAGCGCTTCGGCCGGCTGGGTGCGCGCCGCACGCCAGGCCGGATACAGGGTAGCCAGGAAACTCAGGACCAGCGCCGCCGTGCAGATCAGCGCCACATCCAGCCATTGCAGGTCGGAGGGCAGGTAGCTGACGAAATAGATGTCGGAACTGAGGATCTGCTGGCCGCTCAAGCGCTCCAGCCAGCCGACCAGCTGGCTGACATTCAGCGCCGTCAGCACACCGAGCACGCCGCCCAGCGCGGTGCCCACCAGGCCGATCAGCGTTCCCTGCACCATGAAGGTAGCCATGATCTGCCCGGGCGTGGCGCCCAGGGTGCGCAGGATGGCGATGTCGGTGCGCTTGTCGGCCACCACCATGATCAGCGTGGCGATGATATTGAAGGCGGCCACCGCGATGATCAGCAGCAGCAGCAGGCCAATCATGGTCTTTTCCATCTGCATGGCGGCGAACAGGCTGCCCTGGGTGCGCGTCCAGTCGCCGATCCGGTACCCGTCGCCGAGCCGCGCGGCCAATTCGGCCGCGATACGCGGCGCTTCGTACAGGTCGGTGACCGCCAGACGCAGCGCCGGCACCTGACCGGGCTCCAGGCGCAGCATCTGCGCGGCATCGGCGATGTGCACCAGAGCCAGCGAGCCATCCAGCTCGGCACCGACCTTGAAGATACCGGCCACGGTCAGGCGCTGCATGCGCGGCGTGACACCGGCGGCCGAATCGCTGGCCTCGGGCACGATCAGGGTCAGCTTGTCGCCGATGCCGAGGGCGAAGCGCCGGGCGATCAGCTCGCCGATCACCACGCCGTAGTCATCCGCCCGCAGGTCGCTCAACGCGCCGCGCAGCATGTGTCGGCCGACGATCGACACGTCATCCTCGCGGGACGGATCGATGCCGTTGACCTGCACCGGCAGCATGCCGCCCTTGTAGGCGAGCATGCCTTCCAGCTCGGCCAACGGCACCGCGCCGGTGACTTGCGGGTGCTCCTGCACACGGGCGGCCACCGCCTGCCAGTCGTCCATCGGTTCGGCGGCAGTGAGCGTGGCGTGCGGCACGGTGCCGAGGATGCGCCCGCTCATTTCCTTCTGGAAGCCGTTCATCACCGACAGCACCACGATCATGGCCAGCACGCCGAGGGTCAGGCCCAACATCGAGGTCAGCGAGATGAAGGAGATGTAGTGGTTGCGCCGCTTGGCCCGCGTGTAGCGGGCGCCGACGAACAGGGCCAGGGGTCTGAACATGCGCCCTACTCCGCCACCAGGCGGCCTTCGGCCAGCCGCAGAACGCGGTCCATCTGCCGCGCCAGCTCGGGGTCGTGAGTCACCACCAGGAAGGCGGTGTGCAGCGACTGGCTGAGTTCCAGCATCAGCTCCTGGATGCCCTGCGCGGTATGCCGGTCCAGGTTGCCGGTGGGTTCGTCGAGCAACACCAGCGCCGGGCGGTTGACCAGCGCACGGGCGATGGCCACGCGCTGACGCTCGCCGCCGGACAGCTCGGATGGCTTGTGCTCCAGGCGATGACCGAGGCCGACCCGCGCCAGCAGCTCGCTGGCCTGCCGGCGCGCTTCGGGAATCGGCGTCTTGCCGATCAACAGCGGCATGCAGACGTTCTCCAGGGCGGTGAATTCCGGCAGCAGGTGATGAAACTGGTAGACGAAGCCCAGCGCCCGGTTGCGCAGCAGACCGCGGGCCTTCTCGCCGAGGGCCGAGAGTTCCTCGCCAGCCAGCCAGACGCTGCCCTTGCTCGGGGTATCGAGCCCGCCCAGCAGGTTGAGCAGCGTGCTCTTGCCCGAGCCGGAACTGCCGACGATGGCCACGCGCTCGCCGGGCAGCAGCTCCAGCTGCACATCGCTGAGCACTTCCACCGGCTGCGGGCCTTCCTCGTAGCTCTTGCCCAGGTTGCGACAGCTCAGCACCGCCTTGTCACTCATAACGCAAAGCCTCCGCAGGCTGGGTGCGCGCCGCACGCCAGGCCGGATAAAGGGTGGCGAGAAAGCTCAGCAGCAGGGCCGAGCCGCAGACCATCAGCACATCGTCCAGCAGCAGCTGGGACGGCAGGTAGTCGATGAAGTACACCTCGGCGCTGAGGAATTTGTGGCCGAGCAGGCGCTCCAGCGCGGCAATGCCGTCGCTGATGTTCAGCGCCGCGAAGATACCCAGCAGCGCGCCGAGCAACGTGCCGACCACGCCGATCACCGTGCCCTGCACCATGAAGATGCCCATGATGCGCGCCGGCGAGGCGCCCAGGGTGCGCAGGATGGCGATGTCGGATTTCTTGTCGGTGACCACCATCACCAGGGTGGAAATGATGTTGAACGCGGCGACCGCGACGATCAGCAACAGCAGCAGGCCGATGATGGCCTTCTCCATGCGGATCGCCTGATAGAGGTTGCCGTGGGTCCGGGTCCAGTCGCGGGCGAAGAAGTCCTCGCCCAGGCTGCCGGCCAGCAGCCAGGACAGGCCGGGCGCCTGGAACAGGTCGGCGAACTTCAGGCGCAGGCCCTGCACCTGATCCGGCCGCCAGCGCTTGAGGCGCGCGGCGTCCTCGATATGGGCGAGGGCCAGGAAGCCGTCGATTTCCCCGGCGCCGACATGGAAGATGCCGGCCACGGTGAAGCGCTTCATGCGCGGGAACATGCCGGCCGGGGTCACCGCCACCTCGGGCGCGACGAAGGTGACCTTGTCACCGATCTTCACGCCGAGCTTCTCGGCGGCGCGGTCGCCGATCAGCAGACCGAACTCGCCCGGCTGCAGTGACGCCAGGCCGCCTTCGACAAAGAACTGGTCGACAATCGACACCTGGGACTCACGCTGCGGGTCGACGGCGTTGATCAGCACTTTCTGCACCTGGCCCGCATTCGTCAGCAGCCCCTGCATCTGCGTGTAGGGGGCCACCGCCAGCACCTCGGGGTGCTGCTGCAGGCGCTCGGCCAGCGCCGGCCAGCCACTCAGCGCCTGGCCGGTTTCCAGGCTGGCGTGCGGCACCATCCCCAGCACCCGCTCGCGCATCTCGCGGTCAAAGCCGTTCATGACCGACAGCACCAGAATCATCACCATCACGCCCAGGGCCAGGCCCAGCATGGAGGTGAGGGAAATGAAGGAAACGAAACGACTGCGGCGCCGGGCACGGGTATAGCGGGTGCCGATGAAAACTGGAAGCGGTCTGAACATGAAGGAGGAAACGTCCGTTCGGCCATGAAAACCGCCTCTTGCGGGGCGGGCGAAACATCCCGGCACAGGTGCGTCTGGCCATCTGGCCGTTGGACGCCGGGCGTCTTACACTCTGGCGACCCCAAGTTTGCCATCGGATCGCCATGCCCATGCAAGACGCAGATCGCCGCGAATACTACCGCATCGAAGACCAGGTCGCAGTGCAAATCGTTCCGCTGGCGGACGACGGCGACACCGCCCTGCCGGAGGATGCACAGCTGTTCAATCTGCTCGGCGAACTCAGCCTGCTGGACTTCGAGGCCCAGCATCTGCTGCGCCAGATGGGCGAGCGCGACCGCCTGACCGGCAGCCTGCTGCGGGTAATGAACCGGCGTATCGACCTGATCGGCCAGGCCATGACGCACGGCCTGCAGGCACAGTTCGGCGTACCGCAGACCGTCACCCTGAGTGAAGGCGGCATCAGCTTCCAGCATGCCGAGGCGCTGGAGCGCGATGCGCTGGTCGGCCTGCGCCTGCTGTTGATGCCCCATGGCCTGGGCCTGCTGCTACGGGCACGGGTCGCGCACTGTCAGCCGCTGTCCGAAGGCAGTTACCACATCGGCGCGGAGTTCGAAGCGTTGACCGACGCACAACGCCAGCTGCTGGCCCGGCATATCCTGCAGAAGCAGGCCCAGGCCCGTCGCCAGGCCCGCGAACTCTCCGATCAGCCATGAGAATCCGCGCATGACCCGCCTCGTTTTTCTGCTTGCCCTGCTGCTGCCCTTTTCCGTTTCGGCCGACACCCTGCGCGTGCCGGTGGGCCAGCAGGGGGATCCCGGCCTGCACCTCCCTCGGCAGGGTGAAAGCCAGCAGGCAGTCGAAGCCCGCTTCGGTCAACCTGAAACCCGCCATCCGGCCGTTGGCCAACCACCCATCGGCCGCTGGGACTACCCCGGCTTTTCCGTGTATTTCGAAAGCGGCAAGGTGATCGACAGCGTTCGCCACCCGCGACCCACCCCCCCTGCGCAGGGCCAGTGACCCTGCCACTGGAGATTGCATGACCCTGATCTACGGCCACCGCGGCGCCAAGGGCGAAGCCCCGGAAAATACTCTGGTCAGCTTCCGCAAATGCCTGGAGCACGGCGTCACCCGCTGCGAGCTGGACCTGCACCTGTCGCGTGACGGCGAGCTGATGGTGATCCACGACCCGACCCTCAAGCGCACCACGGGGCGGCGGGGCAAGGTGGCCGAGCACAGTGCCGAGGAGCTGCGCAGCTACGATGCGCGCCTGGGCGGCCCGGGCTGGCCACAGCCGACGCCGATTCCCACCCTGGCCGAACTGTTCGAGCAGTGCCCGTTCGAGCACTGGCAACTGGAGGTCAAGAGCGCCTCGCGCGAGCGCGCCAGCCGCACCGTCAAGGCAATTCATGCGCTGACCGAACGGTACGGGCTGGCCGACAAGGTCACGGTGACCTCCAGCTCCCGCGTGGTATTGCGCGCCCTGCGCCACTGGGCGCCTGAGCTGTCGCGCGGCCTGGTGGCCGAATATGCCTGGCTGGACCCGCTCAAGGTGGCGAAGCAGTACGATTGCGACCTGCTGGCCCTGAACTGGACGCTGTGCACCCCGGAACGCCTGCTCAAGGCGCAGCAGCAAGGGCTGCATGTGTCGGTATGGACGGTCAATGAGCCGGCGCTGATGCGCCGTCTCGCCGACTTCGGGGCGGACAGTGTGATCACCGACTTCCCGGGGCTGGCGGTGGAAACGCTGGGGCTCGCGTAGCAGGTAGGGCGGACAACGTTTGTCTGTCCGCCAAGACCGGCACTCCCGAAGCGACGTGCTTTCCGCTCGGCGAACAGGTGGAGCGCTGTCCGCCCTACGAGGCAGACATCCCCCAAAACAAAGGCCCGCACAAGGCGGGCCTTTGGGCCTGATTCAGAAGCTCTCCCGGTTTGGCCATTGCCAGAGCCGGGGGTCCTGCAGGGGTTCCCCGCCCGGCTCAGGCAACCGGACGGAGCCCGTCAAAAAAGCCGGTTCAGGCCGTCGAACGCCGCCACCCGGTAGGCCTCGGCCATGGTCGGGTAGTTGAAGGTGGTGTTGACGAAGTACTTGATGGTATTCGCCTCGCCCTTCTGGTTCATGATCGCCTGGCCGATGTGCACGATCTCCGAAGCCTGATAGCCGAAGCAGTGCACGCCGAGCACTTCCAGCGTTTCGCGGTGGAAGAGGATCTTCAGCATGCCGACCGGCTCGTAGGAGATCTGCGCACGGGCCATGCCCTTGAAGAACGCCTTGCCGACCTCGTAGGGAACCTTGGCCTGCGTCAGCTCGCGCTCGGTCTTGCCGATGGAGCTGATCTCCGGAATCGTGTAGATGCCGGTCGGCACGTCGTCGACGAAGCGCCAGCTGTCGTTTTCCATGATGCTGCCGGCGGCCGAGCGACCCTGGTCATAGGCCGCGCTGGCCAGCGACGGCCAGCCGATCACGTCGCCGGCGGCATAGATGTTCGGCACCTGGGTGCGGTAGTGCTCGTCCACCTGGATCTGGCCACGGCTGTTGGGCTTGATGCCGATGTTCTCCAGGCCCAGCTTGTCGGTGTTGCCGGTACGGCCGTTGCACCACAGGAAGGCGTCGGCCTTGATCTTCTTGCCGGACTTCAGGTGCAGGATCACCGCATTCTCGGTGCCCTCCACCCGCTCGTACTCCTCGTTGTGGCGAATGATCACGTTGTTGGTGCGCAGGTGGTAGCTCAGCGCATCGGAGATCTCGTCATCCAGGAAGTTGAGCAACTGGTCACGGGTGTCGACCAGGTCGACGAGCACGCCCAGACCACTGAAGATCGACGCATATTCGGTGCCGATCACGCCGGCGCCATAGATGATGATCCGGCGCGGGGTGTGGGTCAGCTTGAGAATGGTGTCGCTGTCGTAGATGCGCGGATGGTTGAAGTCGACATCCGCCGGACGGTAGGGACGCGAGCCGGTGGCGACGATGATCTGCTTGGCCACCAATCGCTCGACCGCGCCGTTCAGGCAGACCACCTCGATGCAGTGCTCATCGGCGAAACTGGCCGTGCCGAAGAAGGTGGAGATGCGGTTGCGCGCGTAGTAGCTGGTACGCGAGGTGACCTGCTTGCCGATCACCTTCTCGGCGCTCTTCAGCACATCCTGGAAGGAGAACCAGCGCGGCTCGCCAATCTGGCGGAACAGCGGGTTGGTGTTGTATTGCATGATCTGGCGCACCGAATGACGCAGCGCCTTGGAGGGAATGGTGCCCAGATGGGTGCAGTTGCCGCCCACCAGCGGACGCTCGTCCACCACCGCGATCTTGCGCCCCGAACGCACCGCGTTCATTGCCGCGCCTTCACCCGCCGGACCCGTGCCCAGCACCACTACGTCGAAGTTGTAGACCGCCATGTGTACTCCTCAAAACGCGCCGGGGCGGCACGCGGTCGCCCACGGCAATTGCCCTGCGCCGCGCGCCGGGCCCTTGTCTGTCCCGGCCGGGCCGGGAGTACGGCGCCCAGGGCGCCGGTTTGCATCAGCGCCGGGTGGCGTCGTAGGCCAGATCCGTCTTGCCGGCGTCTTGCGCCTTTTCAGCGTTGACCTCTTCGCATTTCTGCCGGTCACCGCCGCAGATGGAGCACTCCTTCTCGATACCCAGCGCGGCGATGCCGCCGCAGGAACCGGCGATTGGTTTGCGCCCGGCGAGCACGCCGACGGACATGCCGAGCACCACCAGCAGAAGAACGATGAACGTGATAAGCCAGGTCATGGCTGTACTCCTTGCGCCGGGAACAGCGCATCGAATGCGGGGCTGCCTGTGGAGACGAAGCCCTCTGCCGCACGGGTCACGAACAGCGCGGCGACATGATGGTCCTGCGCATAGGCCAGGCCCTCCTCGGGCCCGAGCACCATCAGCAGGGTGGACAGGCCATCGGCCTCCATGGCCGAGGGCGTCACCACGGTGACAGCCGCCAGTGTATGGGTTATCGGCGCGGCCTGGCGAGGATCGAGGGTGTGCGAATAACGACGCCCGTCCTGCTCGAAGTAGTTGCGGTAATCGCCCGAGGTGGACACCGACAGCCCATCGAGCTCGACGATGCGCTGCACCGCGCGGACATCGCTCTGCGGCGCCTCGATGGCGATCCGCCAGGGCGCCCCGTCCGGCTTGCGGCCCTGGGCCTTCAGCTCGCCGGTGACTTCCACCAGATAACTGTTGGCACCCTGCGCCTGCAGCAGCTGCGCGATACGGTCCACCGCCTGGCCGGCGGCGATACTGTTGAAATCCACCTGCACCGCGTCACGGGCCTTGCATAACTGTCCATCGCGAACCTCCAGCAGCCGGTAGCCGTACTGTTCGCGCGCCGCGTCGATCTCCGCCGTATCAGGCACACGCTGGCCGCGCGACTTCGGACCGAAGCCCCAGAGATTCAACAGGGGCTCCAGGGTCAGATCGAAGGCCCCCTCGCTGCGGTGCGACAGCTCCAGGCCATAGCGAGCCAGCTCGAGCACCGGCGCGGGCATGGCCTGACAACCAGCCGGACCGTTGTTGAAGGCTTCAATCAGGGAATCGCTGCGATAGGTAGACACCTGCCGGTCGATCTCGGCGAGCAGTGCATCAACCTCCTTCTGCAAGGCTTCCGGGTACGGCACGCCGCTGCCGCGCACGTACTTGACCGAATAGGTGCTGCCCATGGTCGGGCCGCCGAAGGTTTCCACGCTTTCGGAAAACAGGCAGCCCGTCAGGGCTGCCGCCGAAGCGACAGCGATGACGGGCTGCAGGACAGCTCGAAGACGCATGCTAGCCGCCGAAATCGTCGAGCAGGATGTTCTCCGGTTCGACGCCGAGGTCGGTCAGCATCTTGATCACCGAGGCGTTCATCATTGGCGGGCCGCACATGTAGAACTCGCAGTCCTCGGGAGCGGCATGGCTCTTGAGGTAGTTCTCGTACAGCACGTTGTGAATGAAGCCGGTGTAGCCGGTCCAGTTGTCTTCCGGCAGCGGGTCGGACAGTGCCAGGTGCCAGGTGAAGTTCGGGTTCTCTTCGGCCAGCTTGTTGAACTCGTCCACGTAGAAGGCTTCGCGCATGGAACGGGCGCCATACCAGAAGCTGATCTTGCGCGTGGACTTGAGGCGCTTGAGCTGATCGAAGATGTGCGAACGCATCGGCGCCATGCCCGCGCCACCGCCGATGAAGACCATCTCGTTGTCGGTGTCCTTGGCGAAGAATTCGCCGAAGGGTCCGTACACGGTGATCTTGTCGCCCGGCTTGAGGCTGAACACGAAGGAGGACATCTTGCCGGCAGGAATGTCGTCACGACCGGGCGGCGGCGAAGCAATACGGATATTGAACTTCACGATGCCCTTCTCTTCCGGGTAGTTCGCCATGGAGTACGCGCGGATCACGGTCTCGTCGACCTTGGACACGTAGCGCCACATGTTGAACTTGTCCCAGTCGCCGCGGTACTCGGGCTGGATGTCGAAGTCCTTGTAGGCGACGGTGTGCGGCGGGCATTCCAGCTGCACGTAGCCACCGGCGCGGAAGTCCACGTTCTCGCCTTCCGGCAGACGCAGGGTCAGCTCCTTGATGAAGGTGGCCACGTTGGGGTTGGACTCCACCGTGCATTCCCACTTCTTCACGCCGAAGACTTCTTCCGGCACTTCGATCTTCATGTCCTGCTTGACCGGAGTCTGGCAGGACAAGCGCCAGCCGGCGGTCGCCTCGCGGCGGGTGAAGTGCGAGGCCTCGGTGGGCAGCATCTCACCACCGCCACTCTCGACGATGCACTTGCACTGGGCGCAGGTACCGCCGCCGCCACAGGCCGAGGACAGGAAAATGTTGTTGGCCGCCAGGGTCTGCAACAGCTTGCCGCCGGCCGGAACGGTGATGGTCCGCTCGCCGTTGATTTCGATATTGACGTCGCCGCTGGAAACCAGCTTGGCGCGCGCCGCCAGGATGATCACCACCAGTGCAAGCACGATGGCGGTGAACATGCCGATGGCAAGGAAGATTTCGTAGTTCATCTGATCATCCCGTCCTTACAGCTGCACGCCGGAGAAAGACATGAAGCCCAGCGACATCAGGCCGATGGTGATGAAGGTGATGCCCAGTCCCTGCAGCCCTTCCGGTACGTCGCTGTACTTGAGCTTCTCGCGGATACCCGCCAGCAGCGCAATGGCCAGCGCCCAGGAGAAGCCCGAGCCGACGCCGTAGACCACGCTCTCGGAGAGGTTGTAGTCGCGCTCCACCATGAACAGGGTGCCGCCCATGATGGCGCAGTTCACGGTGATCAGCGGCAGGAACACGCCGAGGGCGTTGTAGAGCGCCGGCACATACTTGTCGAGCAGCATCTCGAGGATCTGCACGATGGCGGCGATCACCCCGATGTAGCTGAGCAGACCGAGGAAGGACAGGTCCACGTCGGGCAGTCCGGCCCAGCTCAGCGCACCCGGCTTGAGCAGGTAGGCGTAGATCAGGTTGTTGGCCGGCACGGTGATGGCCTGCACGACCACCACGGCGACGCCCAGGCCGATCGCCGTCTCCACTTTCTTGGAGATGGCGATGAAGGTGCACATGCCGAGGAAGAACGCCAGGGCCATGTTCTCGACGAACACCGCCTTGACGAACAGGCTGATGTAATGCTCCATCAGAACGCCTCCTTGTTGGACACTTGCGGGGCCATCGTGAAGGACGGTTTCTCGACCTGCTCCTTCTTCCAGGAGCGCAGCGCCCAGATGATCAGACCGATCAGGAAGAATGCCGACGGCGGCAGCAGCAGCAGGCCGTTGGGCAGGTACCAGCCACCGTCATTGATCACCGGGATGATGGTGTAGCCGAACAGCTTGCCGGCACCGAACAGCTCGCGGATCACGCCCAGCACGATCAGCATGGCGCTGTAGCCCAGGCCGTTGCCGATACCGTCGAAGAACGACAGCAGCGGCGGGTTCTGCATGGCGAACGCTTCGGCGCGACCCATCACGATGCAGTTGGTGATGATCAGGCCAACGAACACCGACAGCTGCTTGGACAGCGAGTAGGCGTACGCCTTGAGCACCTGATCCACCACGATCACCAGCGAGGCGATGATCACCATCTGCACGATCATGCGGATGCTGCTGGGGATCTGGCTGCGGATCATCGAGATGAACAGGTTGGAGAAACCCGTCACCAGGGTGAGCGCAATGGACATCACCAGCGCGGTCTTGAGGTTGGAGGTAACCGCCAGGGCCGAGCAGATGCCGAGGATCTGCAGGCCGATGGGGTTGTTGGCGAAGACCGGATTGAACAGGACTTCCTTGATGGTGGGTTGCGACATGCTCACGCCTCCCCTGCACGAAGTTTGGCAATAAAGGAACCGAAGCCGTTCTCACCCAACCAGAAATGCAGCAGGTTGTTCACGCCGTTGCTGGTCAGGGTGGCGCCGGCCAGGCCGTCGACCTGGTGGATCGCCTTCGGGCTCTGTGCGTCGACGTTGCCCTTGACGATCTGCACGGCCAGGTTGCCGTTCTCGTCGAACAGCGACTTGCCGAGCCACAGCGATTTCCACTTGGGATTGTCGACTTCGCCGCCCAGGCCGGGGGTTTCGCCGTGCTGGTAGAAGCCGAAACCGGCCACGGTGTTCAGGTCGCCTTCCACGGCGATGAAACCGTACAGGGTCGACCACAGGCCGTAGCCACGCACCGGAAGCACCAGGGTCTGCAGTTCGCCTTCGCTTTCCACCAGGTACACGGTGGTGTAGCGCTCGCGGCGCTTGATCGAGGCAATGTCCTGCTGGCCCGGCAGGGCCTTGGACAGCTGCGGATCCTTGGCGGCCGCCAGCGGGTCGAAGCTGGTAGGATCCAATTCGTCGGTGAAGGTGCCGGTTTCCAGATCGACGACCCGCGCGGTGATGCGCTGCGCGTACAGGTCACGCACCTGACGAGCACTCATGCCCGCCTCGCCCAGACCGGCGATGGACAGGATGCTGCGCTGCTTGTCGAGCTGGCGGTTGGCTTCCTGGGTCGGGCGCAGGGCCACGGCGGCGCCGGCGACGAACACCGAGCAGACCAGGCAGACCAGCAGGGCCACCGTCAGGGTGCGAGCGGTGGATTCTTTCTGATTAGACATTGCGTGCCAGCCTCCGCTTGATGTTGGCCTGAACGACAAAGTGGTCGATCAGCGGTGCACACAGGTTGGCGAACAGGATCGCCAGCATCATGCCTTCGGGGAAGGCCGGGTTGACCACGCGGATCAGCACCACCATCAGACCGATAAGGATGCCGAACACCCACTTGCCAGTGTTGGTCATGGACGCCGACACCGGGTCGGTGGCCATGAACATCATGGCGAAGGCGAAACCACCGGTGACCAGGTGCCAGTACCAAGGCATGGCGAACAGCGGATTGGTGTCCGAACCGAGGGCATTGAACAGGGTGCTCAGCGCGATCATGCCGATCATCACGCCGGCGACGATGCGCCAGGATGCGATCTTGGTCAGCAGCAGCACACCACCGCCCAGCAGGATGGCCAGGGTGCTGGTCTCGCCGATCGAACCGTGCATGAAGCCGAAGAAGGCGTCGCTCCAGGTCAGGCCCTGGGCGGTGATCGCCTCGATGCCACCCTGGGCGCCGAGACTCAGCGCGGTGGCGCCGGCATAGCCGTCGACCGCGGTCCAGACCGCATCACCGGAGATCTGCGCCGGGTAGGCGAAGAACAGGAAGGCACGACCGGCGAGCGCCGGGTTGAGGAAGTTCTTGCCGGTACCGCCGAACACTTCCTTGCCGATCACCACACCGAAGCTGATGCCCAGCGCCACCTGCCAGAGCGGAATGCTCGGCGGAACGATCAGGGCGAACAGCACGGAGGTGACGAAGAAGCCTTCGTTGACCTCGTGCTTGCGGATGGAGGCGAACAGCACTTCCCAGAAGCCGCCGACGATGAAGGTCACCGCGTAGATGGGCAGGAAGTAGGTAGCGCCCTGGACGAAGTTGTCCCACAGGCTGTTCGGGTCGAACCCGGCCAGCATGCCGGTCAGCGCAAAACGCCAGCCTTCCTGCGCCGCCAGCAGCTCGGGGCTCTGGGCGAAGATCAGGTTGGCCTGGTAACCGACGTTCCACATGCCGAAGAACATGGCCGGGAAGGTGCACAGCCACACCGTGATCATCATGCGCTTGAGGTCGATGCCGTCACGCACGTGAGCGGTGGTGCGGGTCACGCTGCCGGGGCGGTAGAAGAAGGTGTCGATCGCTTCGTAGAGCGCGTACCACTTCTCGTACTTGCCGCCTTTTTCGAAGTTGTGCTCGATCTTGTCGAGGAATGCGCGAATACCCAAGGCTTAGCCCTCCTTCTCGATGCGAGTCAGGTTGTCCCGCAGGATGGGGCCGTACTCGTACTTGCCGGCGCACACATAGCTGCACAGCGCCAGGTCTTCCTCATCGAGTTCCAGGCAGCCGAGCTTCTGTGCGGTTTCGGTATCGCCGACGATCAGGGCGCGCAGCAACTGGGTCGGCAGGATGTCCAGCGGCATCACTTCCTCGTAGTTGCCGACCGGCACCATGGCGCGCGGGCTGCCGTTGGTGGTGGTGGTGAAGTTGAACAGCTTGCTGCCCATCAGCTTGGACACGAAAACGTTCAGTACCGAGTGCTTGTTCACGCCGGCACGCAGGTAGTGGAGCATTTCGCGCTCCTTGCCTTCGGCCAGGCAGGAAACCTGCTGGTGGTAGCGACCCAGGTAGGCCAGTGCGCCATGGGCGGTACGGCCACCGAACACCGAGCCGGAGATGACCCGGGAATTGCCCGGGTTCAGCTGACCGGCGGTCAGCTCGTCCAGATGCGCGCCCAGACGGGTACGCAGCAGACGCGGTTGAGTCACGACCGGACCACCCAGGGCCACCACGCGCTCGACGGACAGTTCACCGGTGGTGAACAGCTTGCCGATGGCAATCACATCCTGATAGCCGATGGTCCAGACGCTCTTGCTGGCGCTCACCGGGTCCAGGAAGTGCACATGGGTGCCGGCCAGACCGGCCGGGTGCGGACCGGCGAAGGCCGCGGTGTGCACATTGGCCAGGCTCTCGCCCGGCAGCTGCACGCCTTCGGCCTTGCACAGCTGCACCTTGGCCAGGCGCGCCAGCACCTGCAGACCCTGAGCAAAGGCATCGGCCTGATCGGCGATGACGACCTGCGGATCGGCAGCCAGCGGATGGGTGTCGATGGCAGTGACGAAGATGGACGAGGGAACGGCGTCGACGGCAGGCACCTTGCTGTACGGACGAGTGCGCAGCGCCGTCCACAGGCCGGACTGCTGCAGATTCTCGCGAACCTGCGCGTCGCTCAGCTGTCCAAGCGCTTCAACCGGGTAATGAGCGAATCGCACCGTTTCATCGCCGTCCAGGTCGATGACCACGGACAGCAGGACGCGCTTCTCGCCCCGGTGAATCGCGCTGACCACGCCGGCACCCGGCGCGGTGTAGATCACGCCCGGGTTCTTCTTGTCAGAAAACAGCTCTTGACCCAGCTTGACACGATCCCCGACCTGAACAGCCATGGTCGGTTTCATGCCGTGGTAGTCGGGCCCCAGCAGCGCGACGCTGCGCACCGGCCGAGCCGGCTCGATGCGCTGCGCCGGAGCGCCGGCGATGGGCAAATCAAGCCCACGTTTTATTCTGATCATCAGGATGCCTAACCAGTAGTTGAAATTTTCGCTTCGGCAATCCCTGCGCATTGGACCAAGGTCCAATTGCCGACGAAAGGAAGTTTCGTCGCATGCACAAAGTCTGCCGAACCCCTAAAAAATCCGGCCGATTATAAGGACGCACCCTACAAAATGGCCACCGGGATGGCGCTATTTTCTTGATCCAAAACAGTCAACCCGTCGAACGGGGGCATATTGCCGCAGCGCACAGGCGCATGCGAAAGCAGCCCCTCGGCCGAGCGAAGCTGAGCGCGCACGCCCCAGCAACGGACCGCAAATGAAAAACGGGAGCCGAAGCTCCCGTCCTTGTGACGCCCGCGAAGCGGTTAGCGCGGGAAGGCCGGCGGGTTGACCCCAGCCATGTCTTCCATCACGCGCACCACCTGGCAGCTGTAGCCGAACTCGTTGTCGTACCAGACGTACAGGACGACACGGTTCTCGTTGCAGATGGTCGCTTCGGCGTCGACCACGCCGGCATGGCGCGAACCGACGAAGTCGGTGGACACCACTTCCTGGGACTGCACGAAGTCGATCTGCTTCTGCAGCTCCGAGTGCATGGCCATCTGGCGCAGGTACTCGTTGATCTCCTCGCGGTCGGTGGCCTTTTCCAGGGTCAGGTTGAGAATGGCCATGGAAACGTTCGGCGTGGGCACGCGGATGGCGTTGCCGGTCAGCTTGCCCTTGAGCACCGGCAGGGCCTTGGCGGCAGCGGTGGCTGCGCCGGTCTCGGTGATCACCATGTTCAGCGGAGCGCTGCGACCACGGCGGCTGCCCTTGTGGAAGTTGTCGATCAGGTTCTGGTCGTTGGTGTACGAGTGAACGGTCTCGACATGGCCATGGACGATGCCGAACTTGTCATAGACGGCCTTGAGCACCGGCACGATGGCGTTGGTGGTGCAGGAGGCCGCGGAGACGATCTTGTCTTCGGGGGTGATCTCGGCATGGTTGATGCCATGCACGATGTTCTTCAGCGCACCCTTGCCTGGGGCAGTGAGGATCACGCGATCCACGCCCGGGCACTTCAGGTGCTGGCCCAGGCCTTCGGCGTCACGCCACTTGCCGGTGTTGTCCACCAGCAGGGCGTTCTTGATGCCGTACTGGGTGTAGTCCACCGAAGACGGATCGTTGGAATAGATCACCTGGATCAGGTTGCCGTTGGCGGTGATGGTGTTGTTTGCCTCGTCGATGACGATGGTGCCGTCGAACGGACCATGCACCGAGTCGCGACGCAGCAGACTGGCGCGCTTGGCCAGGTCGTTCTCGGCGCCCTTGCGCACGACGATGGCGCGCAGGCGCAGGCCGTCGCCGCCACCGGTCTTCTCGATCAGGATGCGCGCCAACAGGCGGCCGATACGCCCGAAGCCGTACAGCACCACATCGGTGCCTTCGCGCTTCTCGCCGCGCTTGTTGGCCAGGCTGGCCAATTCTTCGCGCACGAAGGTGGCCAGGTCGGTGCCGCCGGCTGCCTTGTACTTGGCGACCATCTTGCCCAGGTCGACCGACGCCGCACCCAGGTTCATCTCGCTCATGGTTTTGAGGATGGTGTAGCTGTCATGCACCGACAGCTCGTCTTCGCCGCTCAGGCGGTGACGGGCAAAGCGGTGCGCCTTGAGAATGGCGATCACCGAACGGTTGATCAGGCCGCGACCGAAGATCGAGGTCACCACATTGTTGTTGCGGTAGAGCTGACCGATCAGCGGAATCATGGCCTCGGCCAGAGCTTCGCGGTCGATCCACTCACCAAGACATTGGTCGGGCTTCTGAGTCACAGGCAGTACCTTCGCTACATGTAGGACGGAAAAAAAGGGGCTACATTATGCCGGCGAGCCACGGACGGGGCAATCGGCAGCCGTTTCGAGGCACCAGTGTAGCCCTCCCGGCGCGCCGCACTTGCAAACCGACGGCATCCACGGTGCCTGCCTCGGCTCGGCACGTTACAATTGCCGACTTTCGTTCCCCGATCCGAGTCGCCCGTGTCCGTACTGCGTCTTCCGACCCTGCCGTCCGCGGCAGGCAAACAGCACTGGGGCAACCTGCCTGGCGCCGCCCTGTCCCTGGCCATCGCCGAGGCCGCCAGCGCGGCCGGCCGGCGCCTTACCCTGCTGCTGACTCCCGACAGCCAGAGCGCAGAGCGCCTGAAGGAAGAACTCGCCTTCTTCGCGCCAACCCTGCCGGTGCTGCACTTCCCCGACTGGGAAACCCTGCCCTACGACCAGTTCTCGCCGCACCAGGACATCATTTCCCAGCGCATTGCCACCCTCTACCGGCTGCCGGAGATCCGTCACGGCATATTGGTGGTGCCGGTCAACACCGCCCTGCATCGCCTGGCGCCGACCCGCTTCCTGCTCGGGCGCAGCCTGGTGCTGGACGTGGGCCAGCGCCTGGATGTGGAGGACATGCGTGGTCGCCTGGAAGCCGCCGGCTATCGGTGCGTGGAAACCGTCTACGAACACGGCGAGTTCGCCGTCCGCGGCGCGCTGCTGGACCTGTTCCCGATGGGCAGCGACACGCCCTACCGCATCGACCTGTTCGATGACGAGATCGAGACCTTGCGCACCTTCGACCCGGAATCCCAGCGCTCGGTGGACAAGGTCGAATCGATCCGCCTGCTGCCGGGCCGCGAGTTCCCGCTGGACAAGAAGTCGGTCACCGATTTCCGCGGCCGTTTCCGCGAGCATTTCGATGTGGATTTCCGCCGCTGCCCGATCTATCAGGACCTGAGTACCGGCATCACCCCGGCGGGCATCGAGTACTACCTGCCGCTGTTCTTCGAGGAAACCTCGACGCTGTTCGACTATCTGCCCGAAGACACCCAGGTATTCTCTCTGCCGGGCATCGAGCAGGCCGCCGAGCAGTTCTGGCTGGACGTGCGCAACCGCCATGAGGACCGCCGCCTGGACCCCGAGCGCCCCGTCCTGCCGCCGGCCGAACTCTTCGTTCCCGTGGAGGACTGCTTCGCCCGCCTGAAGCGCTGGCCCCGCGTGGTCGTCGACAGCCAGGACCTGCAAACCGGCGTCGGCCGTGAGCGCTTTCCGGCCCGGCCGCTGCCCGATCTGGCGCTGCAGGCCAAGGCCGCCGAGCCGCTGGCCGCGCTGCGCCGCTTCCTTGAGGAGTATTCCGGCCGCGTGCTGTTCAGCGCCGAGACGGCAGGCCGTCGCGAAGCGCTGCTGGAGCTGCTCGGCCGCCTGAAGCTCAAGCCCCGCGAGGTGAATGGCTGGGTGGACTTCCTGGCCAGCGGCGAACGGCTGAACATCTGCATCGCGCCGCTGGACGAGGGGCTGCTGCTCGACGACTTGGCGCTGATTCCCGAAAGCCCGCTGTTCGGCCAGCGCGTCATGCAGCGTCGGCGCCGGGAGAAGACCCGCGACCACGGCGACAACGTCATCAAGCACCTCACCGAACTGCGTGAGGGCGCCCCGGTGGTGCATATCGATCACGGTGTCGGCCGCTATCAGGGTCTGGTCACCCTGGACTATGACGGCCAGAGCAACGAGTTCCTCGTCCTGCAGTACGCCGACGACGCCAAGCTGTATGTGCCCGTCACCAGCCTGCACCTGATCGCCCGCTACACCGGCAGCGACGAGGCACTGGCCCCGCTGCACAAGCTCGGCTCCGAACAGTGGCAGAAGGCCAAGCGCAAGGCCGCCGAGCAGGTGCGCGATGTGGCGGCCGAGCTGCTGGACATCTATGCCCGTCGCGCGGCCCGCAAGGGCTATGCCTTCAAGGACCCTGCCGCCGACTACGAAACCTTCAGCGCCGCGTTCCCGTTCGAGGAAACCGTCGACCAGGAAGCGGCCATCGAGGCGGTACGCCACGATATGCTGGCCAGCAAGCCCATGGACCGCCTGGTGTGCGGCGACGTCGGCTTCGGCAAGACCGAGGTGGCCATGCGCGCCGCCTTCATCGCCGTGCACAGCGGCAAGCAGGTCGCCGTGCTGGTGCCCACCACCCTGCTGGCCGAGCAGCACTACAACAGTTTCCGCGACCGTTTCGCCGACTGGCCGGTGCGCGTCGAAGTGATGAGCCGCTTCAAGTCAGCCAAGGAAATCGCCGACGCCGCCGCGCTGCTGGCCGAGGGCAAGGTGGACATCGTCATCGGCACCCACCGGTTGCTGCAGAACGACATCCGCTTCAAGAACCTGGGCCTGCTGATCATCGACGAGGAACACCGCTTCGGCGTGCGCCAGAAGGAACAGCTCAAGGCGCTGCGCAGCGAGGTGGACATCCTCACCCTCACCGCCACGCCGATCCCGCGTACCTTGAACATGGCGGTGGCCGGCATGCGCGACCTGTCGATCATCGCCACGCCGCCGGCGCGTCGCCTATCCGTGCGCACCTTCGTCATGGAGCGCCAGCCGGCAGTGATCAAGGAAGCCCTGCTGCGGGAACTGCTGCGCGGCGGCCAGGTGTACTTCCTGCACAACGACGTGAAGACCATCGAGAAGTGCGCCGCCGAACTGGCCGCGCTGGTGCCCGAGGCGCGCATCGCCATTGGCCATGGGCAGATGCCCGAGCGCCAGCTGGAACAGGTGATGAGCGACTTCTACCACAAGCGCTTCAATGTGCTGGTGGCCTCGACGATCATCGAGACCGGCATCGACGTGCCCACCGCCAACACCATCATCATCGAGCGCGCCGACAAGTTCGGCCTGGCCCAGCTGCACCAGCTGCGCGGCCGGGTCGGCCGCAGCCACCACCAGGCCTACGCCTACCTGCTTACTCCGCCGCGCCGGCAGATGACCGAGGACGCACAGATGCGCCTGGAGGCCATCGCCAACGCCCAGGACCTGGGCGCTGGCTTCGTGCTGGCCACCCACGATCTGGAAATCCGCGGCGCCGGCGAACTGCTCGGCGAGGGCCAGAGCGGGCAGATCCAGGCGGTGGGCTTCACCCTGTACATGGAAATGCTCGAACGTGCAGTCAAGGCCATCCAGAAGGGTGAACAGCCGAACCTCGACCAGCCGCTGGCCAGTGGCACCGAGATCAACCTGCGCGTCCCGGCGCTGATTCCGGACGACTACCTGCCGGATGTGCACGGTCGCCTCATCCTCTACAAGCGCATCGCTTCGGCGCCGGATGAAGACGCCCTCCAGGAACTGCAAGTGGAGATGATCGACCGCTTCGGGCTGCTGCCGGAGCCGGCCAAGCACCTGATCCGCCAGACACTGTTGAAACTGCAGGCCGAGAAACTGGGCATCCAGAAGATCGACGCCGGTCCGCAGGGCGGGCGCCTGGAGTTCTCCGCCAATACCTGCGTCGACCCGCTCACACTGATCAAGTTGATCCAGAGCCAGCCGAACCGCTACAAGTTCGAAGGCGCTACCCTGTTCAAGTTCCAGGTGCCCATGGAGCGCCCGGAAGAACGTTTCAATACGCTCGAGGCCCTGCTTGAACGCCTCGCTCCACAACCTGCCTGAAGGACCCGCCCGATGCGCTTAATCCGTCCCTTCGCCCTGCTGCTGGCCCTGCTGGCTCCGCTGGCCCAGGCGCAGACCGCGCCCGCCACCGAAAGCACCGGCCCGGTGCCCTACCATCTGGAAGTGGTGCTGTTCCGCCAGGGTGAACCCATCGCCAGCGGCCAGCCGGCCCCGGAGGACTGGACTCGCAATGCCGACCTGCGCGCCAGCGATCTGCGCGCCAGTACGCGGCTGGACGCGGAAGTGGCCAAACTGACACCGGAGAACGGCTACGAGGTGCTGATGCACCGCGCCTGGCGCCAGACCCTGGGCCCGACCGCCACCCGCGTGGCGATCGGCGAAGGCGAACCGCAGCTGGGCCAGTATCCGGTGCAAGGCACCTTGCGCCTGCGCCTGGATCGCCTGGTAGAAATGCAGGCCGAGCTGTGGGTCAACCAGCTGAATGAAGGGCAGATCGTGCAGAGCGAGCAGATCAAGCAGAACCGCCGCCTCAAGCCGGGCGAGCTGACCTTCGTGGATGGCACCAGCCTGGGGCTGCTGGTGCGTGCCACGCCGGAATAAGGCGGTCCGGCCCGCGCGAAGCCTGTAGGGTGGGCAACGTTTTCCTTGCCCACCATCGCGCCGGCACGGCGCGCTTGCGGCCAGAACAGCGCTGACCGCACTACAACCCTGCCACCACCTGTAGCATCGAGGGTGGGACGGCCCCTAGTGAAAAGCCGCTACACCAATCCCGCACTACGAAGTTCGCTCAGCGCCTTCAGCCAGCGCGGCCGCTGCTTGTATTCGCAGGTCGCGTAACCACGGCCGCGCATGCTGGCCAGGCGCTGCGGCGCCTGAACCCGCAAGCGCTGCAAGGCGGACAAGGCCAGCTCCGCCGCGGCCCGGTCATTGCACACCAGCCCCATGTCGCAGCCTGCGGTCAGTGCCGCCTCGATGCGTGCCGCCGCGTCGCCTGCCACGTGGGCGCCGGCCATCGACAGGTCATCGCTGAAGATCACACCCTTGAAGCCCAGCTCGCCGCGCAGGATGTCCTGTAGCCAGCGACGCGAGAACCCGGCCGGCTGCGGATCCACTTCCGGGTAGATGACATGCGCCGGCATAACCGCCGCCAGGTCTTGCGCCAGCCGGGCGAAGGGCTGCAGATCGCAGGCGCGGATCTGTTCGAGGCTGCGCCCGTCTCGGGGGATGGCCACGTGGGAATCGGCTTCGGCCCAGCCATGGCCGGGGAAGTGCTTGCCAGTTGCGGCCATGCCGGCCTGGCGCATGCCACGAATGAAGGCACGTGCCAGCCGGGCCGCCCGCTCCGGGTCGCTGGCGAAGGCGCGATCGCCAATCACCGCGCTGTGGCCGTGATCCAGGTCCAGCACCGGAGCGAAGCTCAGATCCAGACCGACCGCCAGCACCTCGGTGGCCATCAACCAGCCGCAGTGCTCGGCCAACGGCTCGGCCCGGGCGCACTCGGCGATCCGGCGCATGGCCGGCAAGCGCACGAAACCCTGGCGAAGACGCTGCACCCGCCCGCCCTCCTGGTCCACTGCCAGCAGCAGGTCGGGACGCAGGGCGCGAATCGCGGCGCTCAACTCACGCATCTGGCGGGGACATTCGATGTTGCGGGCAAACAGAATCAACCCGCCGACCTGCGGCTGGCGCAGCAGTTGGCGATCCTCGGCGGTCAGCCAGGTGCCGGCGATGTCCAGCATCAGGGAACCCTGCAAAACAGTGCTCACGAAAAATCCTTATGACAATGGTGCACCGGCCCACTGTGGACACGGCGCTTCGTCGATACGCACCGGGCAGTAGGCCGGCACGCGGGGAAACAGCTTCAGCAGGTCACGGTTGCGCAAGCGTACGCAACCGTGGGACCCGGGCACACCCAAGGGCTCGCAGTCCGGCGTGCCGTGCAGATAGATGTAGCGACGGAAGGTATCCACTTCGCCCAGCCGATTGCGCCCTGGCTCACAGCCGCTGAGCCAGAGAATCCGGGTCAGGATCCAGTCGCGCGCCGGGAAAGAGGCATGCAGTTCCGGCGTCCAGATTTCGCCCGTCCAGCGCCGACCGCGCAGCACCGCACCCTCCGGCAGACCCTCGCCGATCTTCGCCCGCACGTAATGAAGGCCGCGCGGCGTGCAGCCGCTGCCCAGCCGCTCACCCGCTCCGTTGAGCGCGGTGGAAACCGGCACGCGCAGGCACAGCACGCCGTCAGCGAAGCCATACAGGCACTGATCGGCGAGCGAGATATGCAGGAAGTCGAGAGCAGGCATGGCATGACGGCCCGGAAACAGGCCGCTAGCTTAGCGCATGCCTACGTGGAGCCCAACCGCCCGGCGGTCAGGCCTTGGCGGGCGCATTGCCGGATTTGCTGCGCGGCTTGAGCTGAGCCGCCATCAGGTTCGGATCGGTGAGACCCGTGTCGGCGCGCGCGCCAGCGGCCAGGAACGGAACCATCATGCGCATGACCTGTTCGGTGGAGGTATGCACGCCGTAGTCGTTCTCCGCCATGGCGCGCAACGCCTTGATCCCCGACATGCTGAAGGCCGCCGCTCCGAGCATGAAATGCACGCGCCAGAACAGTTCCAGCGGCGGAATCTTGGGCGCGGCCTCGATCACCAGCAGCATGTAGCGGCGAAACACCCGGCCATAGACCTCCTCCAGGTACTTGCGCAAATGGCCCTGGCTCTGGCTGAACGCCAGCCCTAGCAGGCGCATGAAGATCGACAGGTCATTGCCGCTACGCGGCTTCACGGCCAGTGCCTGCTCCAGCAGCAGCTCGAGCAGCTCTTCCAGTTCCGGTTTATGCTCCGGCAGTGCCTGTCGGCGATCCAGTTCCTTTTCCAGGCTGGCGCAGAATGGCCCGAGGAAGCGCGAGAATACCGCCTGGATCAGCGCCTTCTTGGAGCCGAAGTGATAGTTGACCGCCGCCAGATTGACACCGGCCTTGCTGGTGATCAGCCGCAGCGACGTTTCGGCAAAGCCCTTTTCGGCGAACAACTGTTCCGCCGCATCCAGTATCCGCTCTACCGTTTCTGACTGAGCCATCGTCTTCATTCACCTGACAAACACTTGTTTGAAACATACGTTTTCGGTTGCGCCCAGTCAAGGCAACTTGCCGCAGGCATCGCAGCACTTGCGCACTTCGGCGATCGTCCGGGCGCCTGGTGATTGGCGAGCGGCAAAAACACTGTATATAATCCCAGCCACTGGATAAATACACAGAGGCTGGACATGCTGAAACTGACGCCCCGCCAAGCCGAGATTCTGGCCTTCATCAAGCACAGCCTGGAGCGCCACGGCTACCCGCCTACCCGCGCCGAGATCGCTCAGCAGCTGGGCTTCAAGTCACCCAACGCCGCCGAGGAACATCTCAAGGCCCTGGCCCGCAAGGGCGCCATCGAGATGATTCCCGGCGCATCCAGGGGCATCCGCATCCCCGAAGGCGAGCAACAGGAAAGCGACGAGGGCGGCCTACCGGTCATCGGCAGGGTCGCGGCAGGCGCTCCGATCCTCGCCCAGGCGCATATCGAAGACACCTTCAAGCTCGATGCCGGCATTTTCAAACCGCGCGCCGACTATCTGCTGCGGGTCCGCGGCATGAGCATGAAGGACGCCGGCATTCTCGATGGCGACCTGCTGGCCGTTCACGCCACCCAGGAAGCCCGCAACGGGCAGATCGTAGTCGCCCGCCTCGATGAGGAAGTCACCGTCAAGCGCTTCAAGCGTGACGGCAAACACGTCTGGCTGCTGGCGGAAAACCCCGAGTTCGCCCCCATCAAGGTCGACCTCGAGCACCAGCAACTGACCATTGAAGGCCTCAGCGTCGGTGTCATTCGCCGCTAGCCGGCAAGGAGCTTCCCATGCAGTACCAGCAGCAGATGCCCGATCGTTTCCAGCCTTCCCTGTTCGATCCCCTGCTGCTGCCCCTTGGGGAAGCCAGCGAACCGGCGGAAGCCGCCGACCATGTCAGCGAACTGTCGCTGCGCGGCGCGGCCGGGCATTGCCTGAGCCTGCTGGGACCCATCCTGCGGGAACTGAGTCAGGCAGCGGATGCCCGCTGGCTGACACTGATTGCCCCGCCCTCGCCGCTCACACCGGCCTGGCTGCGCAGCGCTTCGCTGAACCGCGAACGCATTCTGCTGCTGCAGGCCCGGGACCGCCAATCAGCCTTCAAACTCGCCTGCGAAGCCCTGCGGCTGGGGCGCAGCCATACCGTGGTCAGCTGGCTGCCGCTGTCGGTTCAGGAAAGCCGGGCACTGGCCCGTGCAGCCCGCCAAGGCTGCGCACAGAGTCTGAACATACGCATGAGCTGAGCGGGTTCAGTGCAGAACCCGCGGGCCATCCGACTCGGGAAGCTCACCTTCGACCAGTCGACCGGCCATCTGCAGTCCGGCACTCAGCATGGCCTTGGCTACCTCGACGTGCTGCCCCTGCAGGAATTCGCGAGCGTCAGCGGAGAACTCCAAGGTCACCAGCGTTTCCTCGTCTTCGGCGCGGCGCAACGCGATTCGGCCATCAGGCAGTTCGACGATTTCCAGGAAAGCGGTCGGCATAATTTCGATCCCAGCGAGAGGGCGCGCATTGTAGCAGCCCGACAGACATTGCCCTAGTGGTCGGACGAAGGGCCGGGGATACACGGCGCTGTGGCCGTGGCCGCTCCTGCCAAGCCAGCCCTCAGCTGTCGACCATCGCCTCGCGAAAGCGCAGAGCCAGGGCTTTGAGCTCGGACTGCCAAACCGTCAGCATCCCCGCATCGACAGGCAACGCCGATGGCGCGGCGCTGGTGACGATCAGCCCGTCATTCTCGGCCGGCTTGCGCGGTGCCAGGGGCGGCACAAAGAGTGCAGCATGGGCTTCGCGCAGGGCGGACAGCCAGCTGTCGCCACGCGCCGCCAGCTGGCGCAGCTCCGCCAGTTCGGGGCAGTCGACAGCAATGCCCAGCATAGATTCCACCGCCGGCGCATCGGCACCGGGCAGGCGATAGAAGCCGGCGATCTCCTGCAACAGGCCGAGCAGTGCGCCGTGCAGATGGAACAGCGCCGCCTCGCGCTCGGCCTGGGCACGACCCGCGGCATCCAGTACGGCGCTCTGTTCGGCTTCACGCAGCGCCTTGATGGCGAGACCGGCGAAGTAGAGCTTCTGGTTGGTTCGGGTATAGCGTTCCTGGGCCACGACGGCGCCCTCCGGTAATCTGCGGTACGTGCCGCGGCCTGGGCCGCGGCCCTGTTCAGCGCTTGTCTTCGACCTTCCACTGCCCGTTGGCATAGAAGGCACGCCAGCCGGTGGGCTTGCCATCCACCTCGGACTGCACGTACTGCTCCTTGCTCTTGCGGCTGAAGCGGATCACCGCCGGACGGCCGTCCGGGTCACTGGGCGGCGCGGACAGCAGGTAATGGTGCTTGGGATCCAGCTCGGCCTTGTGCGGCAGCAGCTCCAGCACCAGCGGCGCGCGGGTCTCGCGGTTCTTGGGGAACTGGCTGGCGGCCAGGAACAGCCCCGAAGCGCCATCACGCAGCACATAGGTGTCGCTCACCTTCTCGCACTTGAGCTCCGGCATCGGAATCGGGTCGCTCTTGGGCGGCGCCGCCTCGCCGCTCTTCAGCAGCTTGCGGGTGTTCTTGCAGCTGGCGTTGGTGCAGCCGAAGAACTTGCCGAAACGGCCGGTCTTGAGCTGCATCTGGCTGCCACACTTGTCGCACTCCAGGCTCGGGCCTTCGTAACCCTTGATGCGGTACTGGCCCTGCTCGATCTCATAGCCACTGCAATCCGGATTGTTGCCGCAGATATGCAGCTTGCGGGTTTCATCCAGCAGGTAGGCATCCATCGCCGTGCCGCATTTCGAGCAGCGATGCTTGTTGCGCAGCAGCAGGGACTCGGATTCCCCCTCGTCGTCCGCGGCGATCTCGTCGCCCGGCACCAGGTTGAGGGTGGACTTGCAACGCTCCTTCGGCGGCAGGCTGTAGCCGGAGCAACCGAGGAACACCCCGGTCGAGGCGGTGCGGATCATCATGGGGCGGCCGCATTCCTTGCACGGGATGTCGGTCAGCGTCGGCTGGTTGGCGCGCATGCCGCCCTCGCTGGCCTCGGCGCGGGCGAGCTGCTGGCTGAACCGGGCGTAGAAGCTGTCCAGGAGGTTCTTCCAGTCGCGCTCACCCTGGGCCACATCGTCCAGGCGCTCTTCCATGCCAGCGGTGAAGCCGTAGTCCATCAGATCGGCGAAGCTCTCCGACAGGCGATCGGTGACCACATCGCCCATCTTCTCGGCGTGGAAGCGACGGTTGTGCACGGTGACGTAGCCGCGTTCCTGAATGGTAGAAATAATCGCCGCATAGGTGGACGGCCGGCCGATGCCGCGCTTCTCCAGCTCCTTGACCAGGCTGGCTTCCGAGAAGCGCGCCGGCGGCTTGGTGAAGTGCTGGCTGGGGTCGAGCTTGAGCAGGTCGAGCGTTTCGCCCTCGGCCATATCCGGCAATACATCGTCTTCGCCCGGCTTGCTCTGTTGCGGCAGCACGCGGGTATAGCCATCGAACTTGAGGATGCGGCCCTTGGCGCGCAGTTCGAAATCGCCGGCGGCCACGCTGACGGTCGTCGACAGGTACTGGGCGGGCGGCATCTGGCAGGCCACGAACTGGCGCCAGATCAGTTCATAGAGACGCTCGGCGTCGCGCTCCATGCCCGACAGCTGGTTCGGACGCAACTGGACATCGGAAGGACGAATCGCCTCGTGCGCCTCCTGGGCACCCTCCTTGCTGGAATAGAGGTTCGGCTTTTCGGGCAGGTACTTCGAGCCGTACTCGGCCTCGATGAAACCGCGCGCCATGGCGATGGCGTCCTGCGACAGGTTGGTCGAGTCGGTACGCATGTAGGTGATGTAGCCCGCCTCATAAAGGCGCTGAGCCATCATCATGGTCTTCTTCACACCGAAGCCCAGGCGGTTACTGGCCGCCTGCTGCAGCGTGGAGGTAATGAACGGCGCGGAGGGCTTGCTGGAGGTTGGCTTGTCCTCGCGCTTGGCGATGCGATACGCCAAGCGCTTGAGGCGCTCCAGGGCGGCCATGGCCTGCGCCTCGTTGACCGGCTTGAACGCCTCGCCCTGTTCGCGCACGACTTCGAAACGCACCTTGTCCTGTCGCGCCGTGCCGAGGTCGGCATGGACTTCCCAGTACTCTTCCGGGACGAAGGCGCGGATTTCGCGCTCGCGCTCGACCACCAGCTTGACCGCCACCGACTGCACGCGACCGGCGGACAGGCCACGGGCGATCTTGGCCCACAGCAGGGGCGAGACCATGTAGCCGACCACGCGGTCGAGGAAGCGGCGTGCCTGCTGGGCATTGACGCGGTTCAGGTCCAGCTCGCCGGGGCTGGCGAAGGCTTCCTGGATCGCCTTCTTGGTGATCTCGTTGAACACCACGCGCTTGTAGCGGCTGTCATCGCCGCCGATGGATTCGCGCAGGTGCCAGGCAATGGCCTCCCCTTCGCGGTCCAAGTCGGTTGCGAGGTAGATGGTGTCGGCATCCTTGGCCAGGCGCTTGAGCTCCTCGACCACCTTTTCCTTGCCGGGCAGGATTTCGTACTGGGCTTTCCAGCCGTGCTCCGGATCGACACCCATGCGGGCGAACAATTGCCGCCGGGCCTTCTCCTTGGGCGAGAGGGTCGCGCCTTCGGCAGCGGCCTTGCCGCGCTTGGCCGGCTCCTTGGCGGCGCTCGAGCCGCTGGTCGGCAGGTCGCGGATGTGGCCGATACTCGACTTCACAACGTACTGGCTACCCAGATACTTGTTGATGGTCTTGGCCTTGGCCGGTGATTCCACGATGACCAGCGATTTACCCATGGGTTGGAGAATTCCTGACAAATAAATAAAGGAAGGGGCCGCCTTGCGCGGAACCGCTATATATAGTGGCGATCACGCCAAGGTCAAGCTGCCGGCGTCAAGGCTCCAACTCCGGCTTGAGTCCGATCAAGGGCGGCTCTTCCCGCACCAGCGCGAAGCGCGGCAGGCGCTCGCCATTCAGATCGACCGTTTCGCAGAACATGCGCAGAGGCCGGATCCACAGGCCGTATTCGCCGTACAGCGCCTGGTAAATCACCATTTCCTCTTCGTTCTCCGAATGGCGGGCCACACCGAATACCCGATATTCATGCCCCTTGTAGTGGCGATACACGCCAGTCGTTATGCGCATCGATACCACTCCGATAACACAGGATGCATTTGCGTCAGCAGGTATCGGCAGCCGCGCTGAAAACCACACCCGCTTTTTGCACCGACAAACCAAAAAAGAAAACCGGGGCACGAGGCCCCGGTCTTTTCGATCCCGTTCGCTTAGACGCGTTCGAAGACCGTGGTGATGCCCTGGCCGAGACCGATACACATGGTCGCGACGCCGAGGGTGCCACCATTCTGCTTCATCACGTTCAGCAGGGTGCCGGAGATACGGGCACCGGAGCAACCGAACGGGTGACCCAGTGCGATGGCGCCGCCGTTCAGGTTGACCTTCTGGTCCATCTTGTCCAGCAGCTTGAGGTCCTTCAGCACCGGCAGGGCCTGGGCTGCGAAGGCTTCGTTCAGCTCGACATGATCGATGTCGTCCATGCTCAGACCAGCGCGCTTGAGCGCTTTCTGGGTGGACGGCACCGGACCGTAGCCCATGATCGCCGGGTCGACACCGGCCACCGCCATGGCGCGCACAACGGCCATCGGCTGGATGCCCAGGTCCTTGGCGCGCTGGGCGCTCATCACGATCATGCAGGACGCGCCGTCAGTGATCTGCGAGGAGGTACCGGCGGTCACGGTGCCACCCTTCGGGTTGAATGCCGGCTTCAGCGAAGCCAGGCCTTCGTAGGTGGTTTCCGGACGGATGGTCTCGTCGAAGTCGAACACCTTCAGGAAGCCGTTCTCGTCGTAACCTTCCATCGGGATGATCTCGTCCTTGAACTTGCCTTCCTGGGTGGCGGCCCAGGCGCGCTGGTGAGAGCGCACGCCGAACTGGTCCTGGGCCTCACGGCTGATGCCGTGCATCTTGCCCAGCATTTCGGCGGTCAGGCCCATCATGCCCGAGGCCTTGGCGGCGTACAGGGACAGCTGCGGGTTCGGGTCCACGCCATGCATCATGCTGACGTGGCCCATGTGCTCCACCCCGCCGACCACGAACACGTCGCCGTTGCCGGTCTGGATCGCCTGCACGGCGGTGTGCAGGGCGCTCATGGAGGAACCGCACAGGCGGCTGACGGTCTGGCCGGCGCTGGTGTGCGGGATCTGGGTCATAAGCGACGCCATGCGGGCGATGTTCCAGCCCTGCTCCAGGGTCTGGTTGACGCAACCCCAGATCACATCCTCGACCTCGGCCGGGTTGATCTTGTCGTTGCGCTCCAGCAGTTTGCTGATCAGGTGCGCCGACATGGTCTCGGCGCGGGTGTTGCGGTGCATGCCACCCTTGGAACGGCCCATCGGGGTGCGGCCGAAGTCGACAATGACGGCGTCTCTCGGATTCAGACTCATATCTCTATATCTCGCTCTGTTCTGTCCGCATTAACCGAAGAACTTCTGGCCCTTGGCGGCCATTTCACGAAGCTTGGCGGTCGGGGTGTACAGCGCGCCCAGGTCGGCGTACTTGTCGGCCAGGGCCACGAACTCGGCCACACCGATGGAATCGATGTAGCGCAGCGCACCCCCGCGGAAGGGCGGGAAGCCGATGCCGTAGATCAAGCCCATGTCGGCTTCGGCGGCGGTTTCGACGATGCCGTCTTCCAGGCAACGGACGGTTTCCAGGCACAACGGGATCATCATGAAGTTGATGATGTCCTCGTCGGTGACTTCGCGCTGCTCGTAGACGATCGGGGCCAGCACTTCCTGGACGGATGCATCGACCACCTTCTTCGGCTTGCCGCGCTTGTCGGTCTCGTAGGCGTAGAAGCCCTTGCCGTTCTTCTGGCCCAGGCGGTTGGCCTCGTACAGCGCATCGACGGCGGTCTTGCGCTCTTCCTTCATGCGATCCGGGAAGCCCTCGGCCATCACGTCACGGGCATGGTGGGCGGTGTCGATGCCGACCACGTCCATCAGGTAGGCCGGGCCCATGGGCCAGCCGAACTTCTCCATGATCTTGTCGATGCGCACGAAGTCCACACCGGCGCTGACCAGCTTGGCGAAGCCGCCGAAGTAGGGGAACAGCACGCGGTTGACCAGGAAGCCGGGGCAGTCGTTGACCACGATCGGGTTCTTGCCCATCTTCTTGGCATAGGCCACGGTGGTGGCGATGGCGGTCTCGCTGGACTTCTCGCCACGGATCACTTCGACCAGCGGCATCATGTGCACCGGGTTGAAGAAGTGCATGCCGACGAAGTTTTCCGGGCGCTTGAGCGCCTTGGCCAGCAGGTTGATGGAGATGGTCGAGGTGTTGGAGGCCAGCACGGCATCTTCCTTCACCTGGTCTTCCACTTCGGCCAGCACGATCTGCTTGACCTTCGGGTTCTCGACCACGGCTTCGACCACGATGTCGACGTTCTTGAAGTCGCCGTAGGACATGGTCGGACGGATGGCGTTCAGCGCCTCGGCCATCTTGGCGGCGGTCAGGCGACCCTTCTCGACGCGGTTGCCGAGCAGCTTGGAGGCCTCGTTCAGACCCATCTGGATACCCTCTTCGCGGATATCCTTCATCAGGATCGGGGTGCCCTTGACGGCCGACTGGTAGGCGATGCCGCCCCCCATGATGCCGGCGCCGAGCACTGCCGCCAGCTGTACGTCGCGGGCCTGCTTGTCGTAGCCCTTGGCTTTCTTCTTCAGTTCCTGGTCGTTGAGGAACAGACCGATCAGGCTTTCGGCGACCGAGGTCTTGGCCAGCTTGGCAAAACCGGCAGCTTCGACTTCCAGCGCCTTGTCGCGGCCCATGTTGGCCGCCTTCTGGATGGTCTTGATGGCTTCCACCGGGGCCGGATAGTTCGGGCCCGCCTTGCCGGCCACGAAGCCCTTGGCGGTCTCGAAGCTCATCATCTGCTCGATGGCGTTGAGCTTGAGCTTTTCCAGCTTGGGCTGGCGCTTGGCCTTGTAGTCCAGCTCGCCAGCGATGGCGCGCTTGACCAGATCCAGGGCGGCATCACGCAGCTTGTCGTCGGCAACCACGGCATCGACGGCGCGCACCTTGAGGGCAGCATCGGCCTTGTTCTCGGCGCCGCCGGCAATCCACTCGATGGCGTTGTCGGTACCGATCAGACGCGGCAGACGCACGGTGCCGCCGAAGCCCGGGTAGATGCCCAGCTTCACTTCCGGCAGACCGATCTTGGCGCTTTCGGCCATTACGCGGTAATCCGCGGCCAGGCACATTTCCAGACCGCCGCCCAGGGCGATGCCATTGATGGCAACCACGGTGGGAACAGCCAGGTCTTCGAAATCGTTGAAGATCTTGTTGGCTTCGAGGTTGCCGGCGACCAGTTCAGCCTCGGGCAGCTTGAAGTTGTCGACGAATTCGGTGATGTCGGCGCCGACGATGAACACGTCCTTGCCGCTGGTCACGATCACGCCCTTGACGGAGGCGTCGGCCTTGATGCTATCGACGGCCTGACGGAGCTCGTTCAGGGTGAGGCGGTTGAACTTGTTGACGGACTCACCCTTGAGGTCGAAATTCAATTCGACGATGCCGCCCTCAAGAGCCTTAACCGTGATGGCTTTACCTTCGTAAATCATCAACTGATCTCCAGGTATGGAAGCTGAACTGTTATACATCGATCGCCGGATACCACAGGTTAGTGCCTGTCGCGGCGTGTTTACCGGCACACCCGTCGATGCATGGAGTCGTGCGTAATAGAGCAGTGCAAGGCAAACGCTCAATTCATACGATCGTTTGATTCGGGTGTGCCAACCTTCCTGCAAAAGGCCCGGCTTGTCAATTGGCGCTCTGCGCATTCCCGCATACCGCACCGGCCAATCGCATTCTGCTAGCATTCAGCCCGCTTTGTGGTGAACGTTAGCAACCCGTTCGAGAAATCATCATGAAACCCCGGCCGGAGCCATACTTGCCGCAATGGTGAATGACCCGGCATTCCAGGAGGAAATGATCATGCAGTACCAGCACATACTGGTCGCCATCGACTTGGCAGAGGAATGCCATCCGGTGGTGGAACGCGCCGCCACCCTGGCACGCAGCCACAATGCCCGGCTGTCGATCGTGCACATCGTCGAGCCCATGGCCATGGCCTTCGGCGGAGACGTACCGATGGACCTGTCGATGCTGCAGCAGCAGCAGTTCGACCAGGCGCGCGAACGCCTGGATACCTTCACCGGACGCTACGGCGACATGCTGCCGGCTGACCAGCGCCACCTCGCGTACGGCCAGCCGCGCCAGGAAATTCACCGCCTGGCCATCGAGCAGGGCTGCGACCTGATCGTGGTCGGCAGCCACGGCCGCCACGGCCTGGCCCTGCTGCTCGGCTCAACCGCCAACGACCTGCTGCACGGCGCGCCGTGCGATGTGCTGGCGGTGCGCCTGAAGAAAGAGGAATAGGGGAAGGCCTTGTGTGGGGGCGGCTTTAGCCACGATGCCTGGGTGCAGTCGCACCCAAAAGCTCGGGACTGAAGTCGCTCCTACAGGTCCGCGCTTTACTCCCCGCCCTCCCCGGCACTCATCACCAGCGGCCGGATCTTGTGCAGCTGGGTTTCCAGCGACACCGTCATGCTGTTGGCCATGGAGAAGAAGGTCAGGAATGCCTTGAGGTTGGAGTCGCCCTCACAAGTGGCGTGAATCCGTTGCCAGAAGGCCTGATTGACCAGTTGCAGCTGCTGGAACGCCTTCACCAGGCCGCGCAGTTCCCAGTCGGGGCGGCGACCTTCACGGCTGTTGAAGTACTGGCGCGCCAGGTACAGGGCCACGGCGCGCAGGATGAATTCGCGGTTGCTGGCGAACGGCAGGTGCTGCTGGGCCATGGGTCGCAGGCGCGCCAGCACCGGGCAGGCGCTGGTCGCCATGATCACGCCAAGCAGCGAGCGCAGACCTTCTTCCAGCCCCACCTGCTTGCTGTATTCGCGCTCCGGGGTGCGCACCCAAACGAAGGCCCGGGTCACGGCCGGCAATCCCTGGAAATCCTCAATGACTCGGTGCAGATCGACCGCCGCCGGACAATGCACGTGCTCGGCCTTGCTCAGCGGACAGTTGCCGCATTGCTGGTAATCCAGCCGCGTCCAGGCGGGCAATTTGTCCGCTGCGGGTCGCGGGTCGCGATCGAGTTCGATCTGGTAGCTGAACGTGTGTTCGTCGTCGAGGGTTATCCGGTACTCGATCGCCATTCAAGGCTCCTGGTCAGTCGTCCAATTCGGCCCACCTCTCGAGCAGGGCATCCAGCTCGTGCTGCAGGCTTTCCAGGCGAGCCAGGGCCGCACGGGTTTCCTCGGCCGGTCGCTGATAGAAGGACGGCGAAGCGGTTTCCCGCTGCAGGGCCGCCTGTTCCTCTTCCAGCGCTTCGATCTGTCCGGGCAGCGCCTCCAGCTCGCGCTGCTCTTTGTAACTGAGCTTGCGTCGCGGTGCCGCGACCGGTGCCGCAACTGGCGCAGGCGCCGGCTCTTCAGCCTTCGGCGCCTTGCCCTTTTCCTCGACGCCGAGCAGGCGCGGCGATCCGCCCTGGCGCAGCCAGTCCTGGTAGCCGCCGACGTACTCGCGCACCCGGCCGTCACCCTCGAACACCAGGGTGCTGGTCACCACGTTATCGAGGAACGCCCGGTCGTGGCTGACCATCAGCACGGTGCCCTGGAAGCCGAGCAGCACTTCCTCGAGCAGTTCCAGGGTTTCCACGTCCAGGTCGTTGGTGGGTTCGTCGAGTACCAGCAGGTTGGCGGGCTTGCTGAACAACTTCGCCAGCAGCAAGCGGGCACGCTCGCCGCCGGACAGCGCCTTGACCGGCGTGCGCGCGCGCTGCGGGCTGAACAGGAAGTCGCCCAGGTAGCTCAGCACATGGCGGCTCTGCCCATCGATGGTGATGAAGTCGCGGCCCTCGGCCAGGTTGTCGATGACAGTCTTTTCCGGATCCAGCTGCAGGCGCAGCTGATCGAAGTAGGCGACTTCCAGCTTGGTGCCGGTCTCGATGGTGCCGGACTGCGGCTGCAGCTCGCCGAGCAGTAGCTTGAGCAGCGTGGTCTTGCCCGTGCCGTTGGCGCCAAGCAGGCCGATGCGGTCGCCGCGCTGCAGCACCAGGGAGAAATCCTTGACCAGCGGCTTGCCGCCAGGATGGGCGAAGCTGACATGCTCGGCGACGATCACCTGCTTGCCGGACTTCTCCGCCGTCTCCAGCTGCAGGCTGGCCTTGCCCTGGCGCTCGCGGCGCTCGGCACGCTCGGCACGCATGGCCTTCAGCGCGCGCACGCGGCCCTCGTTGCGGGTGCGCCGGGCCTTGATGCCCTGGCGGATCCACACCTCCTCCTGGGCCAGGCGCTTGTCGAACAGCGCGTTGGCGCTTTCCTCGGCGGCCAGCTGTTGCTCCTTGTGCACCAGGAAGCTGGCATAGTCGCCGTTCCAGTCGATCAGGTGGCCACGATCCAGTTCGAGGATGCGCGTCGCCAGGCTTTGCAGGAAGGCCCGGTCGTGGGTGATGAACAGGACAGCGCCATTGAAGCCCAGCAACGCTTCTTCCAGCCAGGCAATGGCACCGATGTCCAGGTGGTTGGTCGGCTCGTCGAGCAGCAGCAGATCCGGCTCGGCCACCAGCGCCTGGGCCAGCAGCACGCGGCGGCGCCAGCCACCGGAGAGCTCGGCCAGGGTCTTGTCGGCCGGCAGATTGAGACGGCTCAGGGTACTGTCCACCAGTTGCTGCAGACGCCAGCCATCCTTGGCCTCCAATTCCTGCTGCACGTGCATCAGTTCGGTCAGATCGGCATCGCCCTGGATGTGCTGGCTCAGGTGGTGATAGCGCGCCAGCAGCTCGCCGACGCCGGCCAGGCCCTCCGCCACCACGTCGAACACGCTGCGTTCGTCGGCGCGCGGCAATTCCTGGGGCAGCTCGCCGATCTTCAGCCCCGGCGCCCGCCAGATTTCACCGTCATCCGGCGCCTGGGCACCCTTGGCCAGCTGCAGAAGGCTGGATTTCCCCGTACCGTTGCGGCCGATGACGCATACCCGCTCCCCTTTGGCGATCTGCCAGGACACACCGTCCAGCAGCGGCATGGCGCCGTAGGCGAGGGAAACATCGGTGAATTTGAGCAGGGTCATGGGCGCCTCCGAAAACTGGGCCGGCATTCTAACAGGAGCCCGCCCGGCGGACTCATCCATGCAGGCATGCCAGAAGAGCTCGCGAATGAATTGGCTCCCACGGGCTGCCCTGGGGAATGTGAGACACACAGCCTGTCGGAAGCACTTCCCCTGCCGACCGGCGTCAATCATCCATACTCCAGTTCGGATAAGCTCCGCCTTCGCGATTCTGGAAGTACCATGCGCCGATCTTTTCTCCTGATTGCCAGCCTTGCAGCCACCCTGTTGGCCCTGACCAGCCAGGCTGCCAGCCTCGACCAGCAGCGCCGCTGGTACGACGAGGCTTACGCGGCCCTGAAGAAAGGCGACGAAGGCCCGTATCGCCGGCATGCGGCCGCGCTGCGCAGCTATCCCCTGGAACCCTACCTCGCCTACGAGGCAATCAACCGCCGCCTGGGCAGCGCCAGCAACCGCGAGCTGGACAAATTCTTCACCGAACATGGCGACCTGCCCCAGGCATCCCGCCTGAAGCTGCGCTGGCTGCGCCTTCTGGCCCAGCGGCGCGACTGGCAGCCGTTCCTCGACCATTACGACCCGCGCCTGGAGCTCACCGAACTGGATTGCCTGTACGGTCGCTACCTGCTGGAAAGCGGCCAGCGGGAAACCGGCCAGGCCCAGGCGGAACGCCTGTGGCTGGTAGGCACATCCCAGCCGGACGAGTGCGATGGCCTGTTCCGGCTGTGGAGCAATCAGGGCGGGCTAACCGAAGATCTTCGCTGGCAGCGCCTGCGCCTCGCCACCCTGGCCGGCAACCTCGGCCTGGCGACCCATCTGGCCAGCAATCTCACCACACTGCGTGCCGACGGCCAGCTGCTGCTCGAGGTGGCCCGCACACCGGAGCGCCTGAGCCAGAGCCAGCGCTTCCTGCGCGACGATGCGCGCATGGCGGAGATCGTCGGCCTCGGTCTGCGCCGCCTGGCGCGTCGCGACCCCGAGCGCGCTCTGGAACTGCTCGACCAGTACGCGCCTCACCTCACCTTCCCCACCGAGGAGAAGCTGGCCATCGCCCGCGATCTGGGGCTACGCCTGGCGAAACGCTTCGATAGCCGCGCCCTGCGCCTGATGGCCGACTACGATCCGGAGCTGCGCGATGCAACGCTCGCCGAATGGCGCGTGCGCCTGCTGCTGCGCCTGGAACGCTGGGAAGAAGCCCACCAGCTCACCAACCGCCTCGACGGCGAACTGGCGCAAAGCAACCGCTGGCGCTACTGGCGCGCGCGCAGCCTGCAGCTGTCCCAGGGCGACACGCCCGAAGCGCTGCAACTGTACCGGCCGGTGGCGACCGAACGGGATTTCTACGGTTTCCTGGCCGCCGACCGCATCGGCCAGCCCCCCCGCATCGGGCACCGGCCCCTGCAGATCGATCCACAGGTCCTGCAGCAGGTGCGCAACAGCGCCGGCATTCGACGCGCCCTGGAACTCTACCAGCGCGGCCAGATCGTCGACGCGCGCCGCGAGTGGTACCACGTCAGCCGCCTGTTCAGCCGCGACGAGCTGATCGCCCAGGCCAAACTGGCCCATGACATGGACTGGCACTTCCCGGCCATCCGCACCATCAGCCTGGCGCAACACTGGGACGACCTGGACATCCGCTTTCCGATGGCCCACCGCAACACCCTGGTGCGCACGGCCCAGCAGCGAGGCCTGGAGTCCAGCTGGGTCTATGCAATCACGCGTCAGGAAAGCGGGTTCATGGATGATGCCCGCTCCCATGCCGGCGCCACCGGCCTGATGCAAGTGATGCCGGCCACCGCCCGGGAAACGGCGCGGCGCTTCGGCATCCGCCTCCAGTCCCCCCGGCAGATCCTCGATCCCGACCTCAACATCCAGCTGGGTACCGCCTACCTCAGTCAGGTGCACCGCCAGTTCGGCCACAACCGCATTCTCGCCACCGCGGCCTACAACGCCGGGCCGCAGCGGGTGCGCCAGTGGCTGAATGAGTCCCGGGAGCTGGAATTCGACGTCTGGGTGGAAAGCCTGCCCTTCGACGAAACCCGCCAGTACGTGCAGAACGTGCTGACCTACGCGGTGATCTATGGGGACAAGCTGGGCGCACCGCAGCCTTTGGTGGAAGGACACGAGCGGGTGGTGAAGCCATAGGCAGGACAGGTCTGCACCCACCGGATCAGCTCTCCGTGGGAGCGGACTTGTCCGCGAGCTTTATATGCGCAGTGGCGCTCCAATGGTGGACAAGAAAAACGTTGTCCACCCTACGAAACAGACCCGTAGGGTGAATCGCGCTCCATCGATCCACCAACGCGCCGCAAGGCGCGCCGCGGTTTCAACCGCGCAACAGCCGCGAAATCTGCTCCATCGAAAACCCCCGGTAGGCCAGGAACCGTCCCTGGCGAGCACGTTCCTTCGGATCCTGCGGGCGCACGCCGAAGCGCCGCTGCCAGAGCTCGTTCAACTGCTCGGCCCAGTCCACCCCGCATTCGCCGAGCGCTAGCTCAATCGCCTCGCGCGGCAAACCGCGCTGGGCCAGTTCCTCGCGAATGCGCAAGGGGCCGTAACCGGCGCGGGCGCGGGCGGCGATGAAGCTTTCCAGGTAACGGGATTCGTCGAGCAGCCCTTCTTCGGCCAGGCGGTCGAGGGCGCTGTCGATCAGTTCGGGCGTGGCACCGCGCCGGCGCAGCTTGCGCGCCAGCTCGACGCGACCGTGCTCGCGTTGCGCGAGCAGGTCCATGGCGGCCCGTCGCACGGCGACGGGCGTATCCAGCACGACAGGCATGGCTCAGCCGATCAGAGATCGTCCAGCTCGGCCACGTCTTCCTCGCTGTCGGCGCTGGCCTTCAGGTTGCCGGGGCTGACCAGCAGCTTCTCGCGGATAGCCTTGTCCAGGGTGCTGCGCACCTCCTGGTTGTCGTCCAGGTACTTGGCGGCGTTGGCCTTGCCCTGACCGATCTTGCTGCCCTGGTAGCTGTACCAGGCGCCGGACTTCTCCAGCAGGCCCAGTTGCACGCCCAGGTCGATGATCTCGCCGTTGCGGTAGATGCCCTTGCCGTAGAGGATCTGGAACTCGGCCTGGCGGAACGGCGGTGCCACCTTGTTCTTTACTACCTTGACGCGGGTTTCACTGCCGACCACCTCGTCGCCTTCCTTCACCGCGCCGATGCGGCGGATGTCCAGGCGCACCGAGGCGTAGAACTTCAGGGCGTTACCGCCGGTGGTGGTTTCCGGGTTGCCGAACATCACACCGATCTTCATGCGGATCTGGTTGATGAAGATCACCAGGCAGTTGGCATTCTTGATGTTGCCGGTGATCTTGCGCAGCGCCTGGGACATCAGGCGGGCCTGCAGGCCGACGTGGGAGTCACCCATCTCGCCTTCGATTTCCGCCTTGGGCACCAGCGCGGCCACGGAGTCGACGATGATCACGTCCACGGCGTTGGAGCGCACCAGCATGTCGGTGATTTCCAGGGCCTGTTCGCCGGTGTCCGGCTGGGAGACCAGCAGGTCGTCGACGTTGACGCCCAGCTTGGCGGCGTAGTCGGGGTCCAGCGCGTGCTCGGCGTCGACGAAGGCGCAGGTGGCGCCCTGCTTCTGGGCTTCGGCGATCACCGACAGGGTCAGGGTGGTCTTGCCGGAGGACTCCGGACCGTAGATCTCGACGATACGGCCCTTGGGCAGGCCACCGATGCCCAGGGCGATATCCAGGCCCAGGGAACCGGTGGAAATGGCCGGAATGGCCTGGCGGTCATGGTCGCCCATGCGCATCACCGCGCCCTTGCCAAACTGCTTTTCGATCTGGCCCAGGGCCGCCGCCAGGGCGCGCTTCTTGTTATCGTCCATTGAGAAGTCCTCGCTAAATTCGACAGGGCCCGACGGCCACCAAACAACTGTATAAGTAGCCAGTATTAGAGCATAGGCTTCCGCACTCGCCTACCCCTCGAACGGATTTTCTCCGACGGCCAGCCGGATCAGACCATTCAATGCCGCCTCAACCGACTGACGGCGCACTTCGGCACGATCGCCGGCGAACTGGAAGCGATGCGCATGCACCTGCGGGCCATCCGCCCAGGCCAGCCAGACGGTGCCGACCGGCTTGTCCGGCGTGCCGCCGTCCGGTCCGGCGATGCCGCTGACCGCCACCGCGAAGCGCGCCCCGCTGTGCTGCTGCGCACCCCGCGCCATGGCCTCGACCACTTCGCGGCTGACCGCGCCGACGGTGGCAAACAGCTCCGCCGGCACGCCCAACTGGGCAATCTTCTGGGTGTTGGAATAGGTGACGTAACCCGACTCGAACCAGGCAGAGCTGCCGGGAATGCGGGTAATGGCCTCGGCGATACCCCCGCCCGTGCAGGATTCGGCGGTGGTGGCCTGGGCCTGCTGCGCCAGCAAAGCGGCGCCCAGGCGCTTAGCCAGGGTGGTGAGCGCGTCCATCGTTACTCCTTCAAGATCAATCGAGCAGTACCCTACACCAGGTCGCTGGCCCGCGTGGCAGAGCCGGCTAACAGCTCACGAATGAATTCGCTCCCACAGGTTCGGAGCAGGGAGCGAATTCATTCGCGAGCTTCTTGGAAGCAGACCTGTCCCCGAGCTTTTGGCATCACGCCCACAGCTCCCGCGCCGGAAATGGTAATCTTCCCCGCTTTTCGAACACCCAGCCAGCGCCCGGATTCCCATGCCCAAGGACACCCTCGACCTCTCGTCCCACACGCCCATGATGCAGCAGTACTGGAAGCTCAAGAGCCAGTACCCGGAGCAGCTGATGTTCTATCGCATGGGCGATTTCTACGAGCTGTTCTACGAGGACGCGAAGAAGGCCGCCAAGCTGCTGGACATCACCCTCACCGCGCGCGGCCAGTCCGCCGGACAGGCGATTCCCATGGCCGGGATTCCCTTTCACTCTGCCGAGGGCTACCTGGCCAAGCTGGTCAAGCTCGGCGAGTCGGTGGTGATCTGCGAGCAGATCGGCGATCCGGCGACCAGCAAGGGCCCGGTGGAACGCCAGGTAGTGCGCATCCTCACCCCCGGCACGGTGAGCGACGAAGCACTGCTCGACGAGCGTCGCGACAACCTGCTGGCCGCGCTGCTCGGCGACGAGCGCCTGTTCGGCCTGGCCGTGCTGGATATCACCAGCGGCCGCTTCACCGTGCAGGAGATCAAAGGCTGGGAAGCGCTGCTCGCCGAGCTGGAACGCCTCGATCCGGCCGAGCTGCTGATTCCCGACGACTGGCCCCAGGGTCTGCCCGCCGAGAAGCGGCGCGGCAGCCGCCGCCGCGCGCCCTGGGATTTCGAGCGCGACACCGCCTTCAAGAGCCTCTGCCAGCAATTCGGCACCCAGGATCTCAAGGGCTTCGGCTGCGAGGGCCTGACCCTGGCCATCGGCGCCGCCGGCTGCCTGCTCTCCTACGCCAAGGAAACCCAGCGCACCGCCCTGCCGCACCTGCGCAGCCTGCGCCACGAGCGCCTGGCCGACACCGTGGTGCTGGACGGCGCCAGTCGGCGCAACCTGGAAATCGACACCAACCTCGCCGGTGGACGCGACAACACCCTGCAATCGGTGCTGGACCGCAGCCAGACCGCCATGGGCAGCCGCCTGCTCGGCCGCTGGCTGAACCGCCCGCTGCGCGACCGCGCCGTACTGGAAGCCCGCCAGGACGCCATCGCCTGCCTGCTGGAACGCTACCGCTTCGAAACCCTGCAGCCGCGCCTGAAGGACATCGGCGACGTGGAGCGCATCCTCGCCCGCATCGGCCTGCGCAACGCCCGCCCGCGCGACCTGGCGCGCCTGCGCGATGCACTGGCCGCGCTGCCCGACCTGCAACAGGCCATGGGCGATCTGGAAGCGCCCCATCTGCAGAGTCTGGCCACCAACGTGCGCACCTACCCCGAGCTGGCCGACCTGCTGCGACGCGCCATCATCGACAACCCGCCGGCGGTGATCCGCGACGGCGGCGTGCTGGCGCGCGGCTACGACGCCGAGCTGGACGAACTGCTAGCACTGTCGGAAAACGCCGGCCAGTACCTGATGGACCTGGAAGCCCGCGAGAAGGCGCGCACCGGCCTGCCCAACCTCAAGGTCGGCTACAACCGCATCCACGGCTACTACATCGAACTGCCGCGCGTGCAGGCAGAACAGGCGCCGGCCGACTACCAGCGCCGCCAGACCCTCAAGGGCGCCGAGCGTTTCATCACTCCGGAGCTGAAGGCCTTCGAGGACAAGGCGCTGTCGGCCAAGAGCCGCGCGCTGGCCCGGGAGAAACTGCTCTACGACGAACTGCTGGAGCTGCTCATCGGCGAACTGGCGCCGCTGCAGGAAACCGCCGCCGCGCTGGCCGAGCTGGATGTGCTGAGCAACCTGGCCGAGCGTGCGCTGACCCTGGATCTTGCCCGCCCGCGCTTCGTCGAGGAGCCGTGCCTGAAGATCGAGCAGGGCCGCCATCCGGTGGTCGAGCAGGTGCTGACCACACCCTTCGTGGCCAACGACCTGACCCTCGACGACGCCACGCGCATGCTGGTCATCACCGGCCCGAACATGGGTGGTAAGTCCACCTACATGCGCCAGACCGCGCTGATCGTGCTGCTCGCCCACGTCGGCAGCTTCGTGCCGGCCAAGGCCTGCGAACTGTCCTTGGTAGACCGTATCTTCACCCGCATCGGCTCCAGCGACGACTTGGCCGGTGGACGCTCCACCTTCATGGTGGAGATGAGCGAAACCGCCAACATCCTGCACAACGCCACCGACCGCAGCCTGGTGCTGATGGACGAAGTGGGCCGCGGCACCAGCACCTTCGACGGCCTGTCGCTGGCCTGGGCGGCCGCCGAGCATTTGGCCAAGCTGCGCGCCTGGACGCTGTTCGCCACCCACTACTTCGAGCTTACCGTGCTGCCGGAAAGCGAGCCGGTGGTGGCCAACGTGCACCTGAACGCCACCGAACACAACGAGCGCATCGTCTTCCTGCACCACGTACTGCCCGGCCCGGCCAGCCAGAGCTACGGCCTGGCCGTGGCGCAACTGGCCGGCGTGCCGTCACCGGTGATCCAGCGCGCCCGCGAGCACCTGGCGCGCCTGGAAGTCACCAGCCTGCCCCACGAGGCTCCGAAAGCGCCCCAGGGACAATCCGTCGCACCCGTGCAGAACGACCTGTTTGCCAGCCTGCCACACCCCGTGATCGACGAGCTGGCGCGGCTCCACCCGGATAATCTGACCCCGCGTCAGGCGCTCGAATTGTTATATGCGTGGAAGAGTCGGATATAACCGACCCGCGCGGGAGCTGTTAGAATCCGCGCGTTTTTGATATCGGAGCTTGCCCGGTTGCCTGAGCCGCGGCGGTCCCTGTTTCGAGCGGGAGCCTGGCAAAGACCAGACCCAGCCGTCGCCTGAGGAGAGAGATAGGCCATGACCTTCGTCGTCACCGACAACTGCATCAAGTGCAAATACACCGACTGCGTGGAAGTCTGCCCGGTGGACTGCTTCTACGAAGGCCCGAACTTCCTGGTCATTCACCCGGACGAGTGTATCGACTGCGCCCTGTGCGAACCCGAATGCCCGGCCCAGGCGATCTTCTCCGAGGACGAGGTGCCCGAGGACCAGCAGGAGTTCATCGAGCTCAACGCCGACCTGGCGGAAGTCTGGCCGAACATCACCGAGCGCAAGGAACCCCTGGCCGACGCCGAGGAATGGGATGGCGTGAAGGACAAGCTGCAGTACCTGGAGCGCTGATAGCTTCCCGGTAAAACGACAAGGCCCGCGAAAGCGGGCCTTGTCGTTTGTGGAGATTCAGCTCTGCCAGGCCCTTCCCGCCCCCGTAGGGTGGATCGCGCTCCACCGATCCACCATGCGCGCCGCAAGGCGCGCCGTACCTGGCACGATGGTGGACAAGCAAAGCGTTGTCCACCCTACATATTTGCGGGAGCGGCTTCAGCCGCGACCGCGCTTTTGGCGCGCCAACCCGCCCGGTCGCGGCTAAAGCCCCACCTACGGGGAACGTGCATACCGTGGGTTTGCTACCATTGCCGCCCCATTCGAGATCACCCGCCATGGCCGAACACGACTTCCGCTACAACCTGCTCAACCCCGCCCACACCCTCACCGAATGCCGCGCCCTGGCGCCGGGCCGTTACCAGGTCACCGGCAACGGCGGCTCGATCCAGACGGGCGATACGCTGCTGGTCACCCTCAAGGGCAGCCGCGAACTGGCCATGCGCCTGACCGTCGACAAGGTCCGCCATCTGATCAACCCGCCCGGCCAGTGGCTGGCGACCGCCAGCGGACCCGTGTTCCGCGAGCTGGCCATCCACAACTGGAAGGTGAACTGCGACAACTGCGGCGCCCAGCTGGATTTTGAATTCGCCGTCGACGCCAGCCTCGGCAAGGCCGCCCAACAGCCCGCCGCCGAAGCGCGCATCGCCGAACTAGGCTGGAGCAAGGCAGTCCAAGGCCATCTGTGCCCCGCCTGCCGGTAAGCCCAACGCACCCGTTGCGGAATACCCCGTAGGGCGGACAACGCTTTTCCTGTCCGCCGCTGGGGCCGCGCCGAAACCCAGGCCGGCGGACAAAAACAACGTTGTCCGCCCTACGCATTAAAATCCCCGGTAATCCGCAATCCAACGAGGCCCCCATGAGCAAGCTCGCCCCCTCTCTCGCCGCCGCCCTACTCCTCACCGGTTGTGCCAGCATGACGCCACCCCACCTGCCGCTCGACACCCCCTACAAGGTGGAATGGATCGGCGAACGCCCGCTGATCGACAGCAGCCACCTCACCGTGACCCTCGGCGCCGACGGCCGCGCCTACGGCCACGCCGGCTGCAACCGCTGGTTCGCCAGCTACCAGACCAATGGACAGAACCTGAGCTTCGACCACGCCGGCGCCACCCGCATGGCGTGCGCCCCGGCCCTGATGGAACAGGAAGACCGCTTCCTCCAGGCGCTGGGCCAGGTGAAGCGCTGGGAGATGGGGGAAAACGGCGAGCTGCGCCTGTGGTACGCGGAGGGCCAGGCGCTGCGGATGCTCGCCGAATAGCCAGGCCGACCGCAAGGCTCAAACTTTGGCATGTGGGAGCGAATGCATTCGCGAGCTTTTGGGTGAGCACTGCACAAAAGCTCGCGGACAAGTCCGCCCACACACAACGAACATAAGCCCTAATAGGCGTTCTTGTTGATAAAGCCCTTGAAAACCGTCAGGAAAATGATCTTCAGGTCCAGCCACAACGACCAGTTGTCGATGTACCACAAGTCGTACTCCACCCGCTTCTGCATCTTGTCCAGGGTGTCCGTCTCGCCTCGGTAGCCATTCACCTGCGCCCAGCCAGTAATGCCCGGCTTCACCTTGTGGCGCTGCATATAGGACTCGACCATGTCCTTGTAATACTCGTTGTGGGCCAACGCATGGGGACGCGGGCCCACCAGCGACATGCGTCCCTGCAGCACATTGAAAAACTGTGGCAGTTCATCAAGGCTGGTGCGGCGCAGGAAGGCGCCTATCGGCGTGATCCGTGCATCGTTTTTCTTCGCCTGGGTGACGCCGTTACCGTTCTCCTGGTGCACCACCATCGAGCGGAACTTATACACCTTGAACTTCTTGCCGTTGATGCCCGTGCGGTACTGCTTGAACACCACCGGCCCGGGCGACGTGGCCTTGACTGCGATAGCGATCCCCACACATACCGGCAAAATCAACAAACTGATCAGCCCGCCAATAAGGATGTCCTCGGTGCGCTTGATGAAGCGCGCCGGACCATCCATTGGAGTACAGCTGAGGTCCAGCGAGTACAAGCCCGCGATGTGAGAAACCTTATGGTTCAACAGCGGCAAGTCGCCCCAGTCCGGAAACATGCGCACCCCAACGGTGCTGTGGCGCAGGGCGTACATGATGTCCGGTAAGGCCTTGCCCTGCTCAATGCGTAGCGAGAGCCACACCTCATGAACTCGCTCATCCTGAACAGCCTCAACCAGCTTCTCTAGCCAGCCTGAGTCCTCTTGAAAGGGCAAGCGGCGGACCACCTTGAAACCCTGTAGCCGTAGCGCCGATTCCTGGTCCGACTTAAACGTACCGCCGCCAGAATCCACCAGCAGAACCGTTTTCAGGTTGCGCCCACCGGCACGCACCTGGCGCAGGAATACATACATCGCCAGGCGCATCACAAACGTCAGACCCATGCCCAGCGCCAACAGATAGGCGAACCAGACACGAGAGTAGTTGTTTGACGTTTTCATGAAGAAAGTCAGGGCCAACAAGATGCCGGCGGCGACCAGCCATCCTGTCAAAAAGCGTACAAGCTGAGAAAAGAAGGGTTTGCCTCGATGGGAGCCGTATACGCCGGTAAACATCAGGCAGGCGACCACTATGATGCCGGCAACGAGGGTCGCGGTGTTGTAGCGCCCCGGCATGTCGAATGAACCGAAGCGCAAGTAGTGAGCCAGAAGGCTCGCCAGTACGACCAAGCCGAGCTCCGTCAGCGCAACGATCAAAGGCACTGGATAGCGCTCAGCAAAGGTTGGCTGGTAGCTCGGGGTGGATCTCATGTCCATGAAAAACCTTAGGTGGGTAACGAAACGCTGGCTGCGGATGGTAAATCGTCGAGCCGGAAAAATCTCGCGCAAACGAAGGCAGTCATATCAGTTGATCAACCCACCGCAGGTGATCCTTCTGCCGCCGCCACTTCGCCTGGCCGTCGAATACCTAACAAAATGCCCACCGGCAGCCAGAACATGGTCCAGAAAATGTTGGGCTGTTTGAACAAGGAACTGATGTCCGAGACCATGCCGACCACTACAAACGCCATCATCGCTAGAGCAGCCTTGGCTAGAAACTGATCGCGACACTGCCAGCCTTTCCAAAGCACCGCTACAATGAGCGCAGACAACAGCGCAAACCCGACAACACCGTATTCATACCAGAATTGCAGGTAGAGGCTGTGTGCGTGATTGACGGAGCCATGGCTAAACCGGAACAAAAACCTGGATCCCGCACCTTCCCCCCATAACCAGAATTCAGGAAGGCGCCGAAGCCATTCCAACCAGATCTGATCCCGATAAGTGAGCCCTCTAGCTTGCTCATATTGTAGTTCCGCCCAGAAAACAACAGCCGCCACCAGCAGGGCAACTACACCAGTCACGAGCATAAAAGCCGACTTACGGTTGCGACACATCAGCAGAATGGCCAGCCCACCGGCACATGTCGCAAACCAAGCGCCGCGCGAAAAGCTCAGCAGCACATACAATAGCAGCCCACCCAACATAGCGAGCAATCCAAGCGCCTGCCAAAACCGCAAATTTCGCCCCACAAAAATAGCGAGACTTAAAACGGCAAAAATTCCGAAATACAACCCAGCCAGAACCGGATGTTTCAGATCCGCAAAGTCATTCCACCCCAACTTGAATAATCGCCCAGCGTTTCGCAGATACTTATAGGTGAAGGGCTTATCTAGAACAAAAAACTGATAAGCCAGCGTCAACCAGGCAAAAAACGCCGCAACCAATATTGCCGCCAGGATCATCCATAAAAAAGCCCGTGGATGACGGGCGAGGCTCGCAACGGCGAAAACGTATAACACCAACAGCAGGCTAATTTTGAGCCAGTAGAAAGCTTTCCCCTGCGAACCCGGGTGCACCATGCCGATTAGCACCACCCAGAGAGCTAGGGCGAGAAAAAGCCAACCCGCCGGCTGAGCCCATAGCTCTAGACAGAAGCGCTGCTGAGCCAGCAGTATCAAAGCGGGCAGGAACAGTAGGAGATACATCTGGGTGACATGACGACTGCCGTCGTTATTGAATAGCTCCCCCGATATCTGGACAAAAATTCCGATGCTCAACAGCCATAGCCAAGGTTTGGGTAGTTCATGCATTGCGCCCAAAAATCTCACCTGCCCCCCTCAAAGAACTAACTTCACTACAGCCCGTCAAAAGTGGGCAAAAATGCGGCTCAGTAGAAAAAAAGCCGCAATCCGACCAAGCCCATAATCAGTTATAGAAATTCTCGAAACAATAATTTGTAGCCTCGACATATCCTTCCGCACTCCCACAGTCAAAGCGTCGGCCCTTGAATTTATAGGCCAGCACACAACCCCGCTGAGCCTGCTTCATCAGCGCATCGGTGATTTGAATTTCACCCCCTTTGCCAGGTTCTGTCTGCGCGATCAGCTCAAAAATGTCCGGTGTCAGTATATAGCGACCAATAATGGCAAGATTCGATGGAGCGTCCTCGGGCTTGGGCTTCTCGACCATGGTATTCACCCGGTAGATGTCATCACGAATCATCTCACCGGCAATGACTCCATATCTGGAGGTTTCCTCCCGCGGAACCTCCTGAATCGCCACGATGGAACAGCGGAACTGCTTGTAGAGGTTGACCATTTGAAGCAGCACCGGGTCGCCGCCCGGGTTGAGGCACAGGTCATCCGCCAGGACCACGGCAAACGGCTCGTCACCAATCAGCGGCTGCCCAGTCAGGATGGCATGCCCCAAGCCCTTCATCTCCACCTGGCGTGTGTAAGCAAAGCTGCACTGATCAATCAGTTCCCGGGTCTCGTCCAGGAAGCGCTCCTTGTCGGTGCCCTTGATCTGGTGCTCCAGCTCGTAGCTGATATCGAAGTGATCCTCCAAGGCCCGTTTGCCGCGCCCGGTAACTATGGCGATCTGGGTCAGGCCAGCGTCCCGCGCCTCCTCGACGCCATATTGAATCAACGGCTTGTTGACCACCGGCAGCATTTCCTTGGGCATGGCCTTGGTAGCCGGAAGAAAGCGGGTGCCATAACCGGCAGCGGGGAAAAGACATTTACGAATCACGAGACGTCCTTAGAAATGAAAAGGCAGGCCATGCACCCGCCCTTGCAAGAAATGCACTGAATGAATTGAACGGAATGCGAAATACTGCCGAGAGCATGCTCGGTCACAGCTCAGCCAAAACGGTATTCAACTCCGCTCGCCAATCCGCCGGCTCAATACCATATACCTGCCTAAGCAACGAGCAATCCAGAACCGACCAGGCCGGTCGCTTGGCCGGAGTCGGATACTGCTCGGTAGCGATGGCATGCACGACCGGCTGTCGAGAAATCAACCCAGCGGCGTGGGCCTGCTGAAAAATCGCCTGGGCAAACCCGTACCATGAACAGGCTGGCGTACCGCTGTAGTGATATATCCCCCAGCGCAAGCCGCCTTCTTGCTGGTAGTGCTGCGCCAGTGTCCATAGGGCACGCGCGATGCTGGCGGCTGAGGTAGGGCACCCATGCTGGTCCGCCACCACGGAAAGCTCGTCTCGCTCCTGGCCCAGGCGCAGCATGGTTTTCACGAAGTTGTTGCCATGCGCTCCAAACACCCAACTGGAGCGCAGGACGACATGGCGCCTGCAACTGGCCGCCAGCGCTTGCTCGCCCGCGAGCTTGCTGGCGCCGTACACACCGGTCGGGCCAGTGGGATCGCTTTCCCGATAGGGCTGGGCGGCATCTCCGGAAAACACATAGTCCGTGGAAATATGCAGGACGGGAATGCCCCGTTGCTCGGCAGCACGCCCGAGGTTCGCAGGGCCATCCCGGTTTACCGCATAGGCACGTTCGGGGTCGGACTCGGCCTTATCGACCGCCGTATAGGCTGCTGCATTGATGATCAACTGCGGCCGCAAACGTTCAACTTCCCGCGCTACTGCCGAGGCATCGGTGATATCCAGTTCAGCCGAACCCAGGCCGAGCACATCGAAGCCTTCCGGTGCCAAACGCAACAGTTCGTGGCCAACCTGGCCACGAGCGCCGGTTATCAATACCCGCATCGTTACCTCTCCAACAGCTTGCGCAGGCTCGGGTTCCGCTGGTCCTTCGCGGACAACTGCGGCGTGTCGATCGGCCAAGGAATACCCACTTCTGGATCATTCCACAGCAGCCCGCTTTCATCCTCGGGGAAGTACAGATCGGTGCACTTGTAACAGAAGTCGGCCACGTCACTGAGCACACAGAAGCCGTGGGCATAGCCCGGCGGCACCCACAGCTGGCGGTGGTTCTCGTCGTTCAGCTCGACGCCCACATACTGCCCGCACGTTGGCGAGGCCGGATCAATATCCACCGCTACGTCGTACACCGCTCCACGGGTAACACTGACCAGCTTGCCTTGCGGGCGGGTCTTCTGGAAATGCAACCCGCGCAGCACCCCTCGCTGCGAGCGAGAATGGTTGTCCTGAACGAACGGCAGATCGATCCCCGCCTCGCGATAGCGCTCGACCTGGAACGTTTCCAGAAAGAACCCGCGATGATCCCCAAATACTTTGGGCTCAATGATCAGCACCCCGGGAAGCTTCGTTTCAATAACCTTCAAAACTGTACTCCTGCCCGCGACGAAGCCGGCGTCGTCACCCGTGGGGCCGGGTTTATCCGGCCGAGGGAGCCGAATCCCCATACAACCCGACCGCTCAGAGAGCGGGCGGCATCACCAACAACCGCTGCAAATACTGCCCATAGCCCGTCTTGCTAAGAGCTTCCGCCTGCCGGGCCAGTTGTTCCTTGCTCAACCAACCCTGGTGGTACGCAATCTCCTCCAGGCACGCCACCTTCAACCCCTGCCGAGCCTCAATGGTCTGCACGAAGTGGCTGGCCTCCATCAGCGAATCATGGGTACCGGTATCCAGCCAGGCGAAGCCGCGACCCAACAGGCTGACATGCAGATCACCGCGCTGGAGGTACGCGTTGTTCACATCGGTGATCTCCAGCTCGCCACGGGCCGACGGCTTCACCTGCTTGGCGATTTCCACCACAGAGTTGTCGTAGAAATACAGCCCGGTGACCGCATAGTTCGATTTGGGCGCCTTGGGCTTCTCCTCGATGGAAACCGCCTTACCGCTGGCATCGAACTCAACGACCCCGAAGCGTTCGGGATCGGTCACGTGATAGCCGAACACGGTGGCGCCGCTCTTGCGGCTGGCAGCCTCGCGCAGCATGGCGCTGAAGCCGTAGCCGTAGAAGATGTTGTCACCGAGGATCAGGCAAACGCTGCTGTCGCCGATGAACTCCTCGCCGATCAGGAACGCTTGGGCCAGCCCGTCCGGCGAGGGCTGTTCGGCATAGCTCAAGGAAATACCGAAATCCGCACCGTCGCCGAGCAGCTTGCGGAAATTCGGCAGATCGTCGGGCGTGGAGATCACCAGGATCTCCCGGATACCGGCCAGCATCAGCACCGACAACGGGTAATAGATCATTGGCTTGTCGTAGATTGGCAACAGCTGCTTGGAGACGCCGCGCGTGATCGGATGCAGACGGGTGCCGGAGCCGCCGGCCAGAATGATGCCTTTCATGCCTTCTCTCCCAAGCGACCCAGTTGATAGCTGCCATTCAGGACACGCTCCCACCACTGGCGATTATCCAGATACCACTGCACCGTCTTGCGGATACCGCTTTCGAAGGTTTCCTGCGGCTTCCAGCCCAGCTCACGCTCGATTTTCGAGGCGTCGATGGCATAGCGACGATCATGCCCCGGCCGGTCGTTCACGAAGGTAATCAGTTCCTTATAGGAACGCCCATCAACAGCGGGCTTCAACTCATCCAGCAGCGCACAAATGGTCTGCACGACTTCAAGGTTGCGCTTCTCGTTGTGCCCACCAATATTGTACGTCTCGCCGACTTCCCCGCGGGTCACCACTTCGACCAACGCGCGGGCATGGTCTTCCACATACAGCCAATCGCGAATCTGCGAACCATCGCCATACACCGGCAGCGGCTTGCCGGCCAAGGCGTTGAGGATCATGTGCGGGATCAACTTCTCGGGAAAGTGGTAAGGGCCGTAATTGTTCGAGCAGTTGGTGACGATTGTCGGCAACCCGTAGGTACGCTGCCAAGCACGCACCAGATGGTCGGAACTGGCCTTGGAGGCCGAATAGGGCGAGCTGGGGGCGTAAGGCGTGGTTTCGATGAACAGATCATCGGTGCCTTCCAGGTCACCATACACTTCGTCGGTGGAGATATGGTGGAAACGGAAAGCCGACTTGGCGGCAGGCTCGAAGCTATTCCAGTAGCGCCGGGCAGCCTCCAGAAGGGTATAGGTTCCGACGATATTGGTTTGAATAAAATCCGCCGGGCCATCGATGGAGCGATCCACATGGGATTCGGCCGCCAGATGCATCACCGCCGTCGGCTGGAACTCGGCAAACACCTTGTCCAGTGTCAGGGCATCGCAGATGTCCGCCCGGTAGAACCGGTAACGTGCCGAATCGGCAGCCGAACCAAGCGACTCCAGATTACCCGCATAGGTCAATTTATCGAGACACGCGACTTCATGAGTGGTATTGCCGACCAGATGGCGTACCACGGCAGAGCCAATGAAGCCGGCACCGCCAGTGACCAAAATGCGCATCAATATTTCTCCGCGTAGGGACTGTCCCAGTAACGTTTGTACATGCCCATTTTTTTCTTCAAGGCCAAAGACATGCCCTGTTCCTTCTGCCCCAGCTTGTAACCCAGCAACTTGACAGCATTGCGGAAAATCGCCGATGGCCAGAGATGCAGACGCGACAAACCGAGGAAAGCAAGCTCCGACTTCACGTATCGCAGCCCCTCGCCGCCCGCACCACCGAAACGCTCCCTGATCCAGGGTTCACGTGCATGAAAGACGCCCATATCGAAATAGCGGCAAAACTCTTCACGAAGGGTGTAGTTGTGGGAATGACGGCAGCTTGCATTACCGGCGTAAGCAACCTTCCACCCCGCCAACAACATCTTTGCCGCTACGTACATATCCTCGGCGAAAATCACATGCTCTGGAAAACCACCAACTTCCAGAAGCGCGGCACCGCGATAGGCGGCGAACGAGTTGGACATAAACGCCGTCTTGATCCCCATGGCAGGGGCATCGTCGAATGATTTTACCAACGAGGTCGCCGGGTAATTGAAAAGGCGGGCATGCTCGGCTAATGGCGAGGCGTTCTTGTGTGGCAACTGGCGCCCGCAAACGGCTGCGACCTTGGAGTCTTCAAAGGCCGCCACCAGATTTTCGATGGCATCCGATTCCTCCAGATAAGCATCCTGGGTCAGGAATACATAGATATCGTAACCGGGGTTACGATTAACCATCATCTGTCTTGTGCCGCCATGATTGAACTGGCTACTGGGAATTGTCAGTACGTTATTGACACGGGAACATGCCAGTTCATTTGTGCCATCAGACGAGCTGGAATCCACGATAAATAAATCGAAGGATGCGCGCTGCTGCTCCAACGAATCCAGCAACCGGCCTAGGTCGTTCCGGCCATTATAAGTAGGCACTATGCAGGCGATCCGCATGTTCCGGTCAACCAATGAATCAGACATGAAACCTCACGCTTTATTGCCACTCTTCGGGACAGCTTTGCTTCCAATCCGCGAAAGCGCTTTCCAGGGTGTACTGATAGGGGTAACCGTTCTTCACCAAATAGGTGGGCAAAATATTGTTAGAGCGCACCAGCTTACGTATGCGGACCGGGCTGAACGGGTGGCTGACCCCCAACGGCCTGGCAATGGCATCAATGGAATAAGCAGCAGTAAGCAATAAAGGATAAGGAACGGCCGGAACCGTACGCTTCACACCGGCAACCATGCAGACGGCGTTGACGTATTCCTCAATGGACGGACCAGGATTCATCGACATGTTGAACAGGCTGACGCGCTCGCCCTTCGCTTCCTGCTGTTGCAACACCCACCACATGGCATTGCACAGTTCCTTGACGTAGACACCCGCCTTGCGCGTAGCACGGTTACCCATATAGAAGAAATAGCGGTGCAGAACCGCCTTTATCAGCCGCGATACGTTGCCGCCTTCACCGGGACCAAAAACCACACCTGGCCGCACAATCACCAAACGGCGATTGGCATCGTCCTTTGCCTGCCAAATCTGATGAATCTTTTCCGCTGCCAGTTTCGATCCACCGTAGGCCGTAGCCGGTACTGGCAGCGAGCGCTCATCCTTCACTGCCTCGCTAGGGCCATACGGCGAAATGGAACTGGTGAAAATCAAGCGGTTGCAACCAACCCTCTCCGCCCAGGCGCAGACATTCTCCGCACCCAGAAGATTGGTTTCGTAGTACTCGAAATCCTCGTGGCCAGGCTCACGATGTACGGCAGCAAAGTTGGCGATCAATTCGACGGATTCGCTTGGCGTCCAATCTATCGATTGACGGACATCAGCAATGATTACTTCAAGCTTCTCATTGGATACTCCAAACGCACGACGAAAAGCACTGACTTTACGTTCCAGAGGCTCGACGTCGACAAGGTACACCTTATCTATAAGCTTTTGATCTATAAGGAATCGAGCAAAGAAGGAACCAATAAATCCTGTGCCACCATAAATTACGGCGCAACTCATTCGTCTACTCCATCATTCTTATTCGCCTTGAACATCCGATTCACGAGGCCATGATAAGCGCCAGAGTTTTCTGCCCACGTATTGATCTTCATAAAAATATTGCCGTCTGATTCGAGTGACTTCCTGATTGCCACAAAGCACTGTGAAATATCTTTGACGTCAATCCGAACATAACGCTCACCGTCGGGCAGATGGGAATATGAATAGATGGTGGAGACGACGTAACAGCCACATGCCAGAGCCTCCAAGTCGACAAGAGGCGAAACTTCAAGTTCGCTGAAATTCAATAGAACTTTGGCTCGACGCATGAAATCGTAGACTACCGAAGGGTCACGCCTGCCCAAATAGACTACATTACCTTTTAGTACTTGCAGAAAAAATTTTAAGCAATAAATAGGGTGATACCAATTAATGCCACCGACGCAGACGAGAATCGATTTTGGCGCCGCCTTAGCAACAGCTTCTACAGCCTCGACAACCCGCTTCTTTGGCTCAATCCGTCCCGCAACCATGAAATCAAAAAATCTCGGATGTCCGTCAGCCGCCAGTCCATCAGCAACCCCATTTTGATAGATAGCATTATCGCTCGCGGAATAAGCCGGAAAACTTGCAAAGAAAGCCGACCTCTCTGCATCGGAAAGGAAAACAAATCCATCAAATTGATTCAAAAGTTCAGAAGGCGATCTTAGGTATTGAAGAGAGGCACGCCCCCAAAGAAGGCCTCTTATAAAATTTTTAACGACCAACTTAGAGCCAAAACTAAACCCAGGCTGCATTATGGGCGTCAGGAGCAGCGATCTGAATTCAACCCCCCGCAGAAGCGCCATATTCTCATGCAATCTGGATATATTAAAAACCTGAACAAGATCCCAACTAATCTCTCTTATTTCACGCATCGTCAAATCATGCGAAAAGAAAACTTTGCAAGAATTTTTCTCCTCAAGCACTTTTTGGTAGAACCTTGCTTGGACTAAATCCCCCCCAGGTTTTATACCAGCATCCGACCGAAGCAAAAACAAAACATTATAACTACTACTAGACATTATAAACCTCTTGAGACGCCTGCCTTTCTAAGCCACGCAAGTAAAAAACAATTTCCAGAGACAGTAGAAAAAGACAGACAACCAAAAACTTCCAGTTGATAAAGCTCGAAATAGACCCGTGCTGAAACCAAGCGAAAGACGTTATGTACAAGTATGATGAAAAAAACAACCTAACTCTAGAGCCTATAAAAATCAGACGAGCCAGATAAAACAAAAAGAAACCATAAAATCCCCACAGCACAACAGAAAATAACACCCCTCCGAACAAACCAAAAATCAAAACCAAAATCGCAGGATAACCACCAGTATACTCAACACCACTCTCAAGATAGCTTGAATACAAATATTCAGGAGCTAGCTTCTTCATCATATAACGCATACCAACAGAATCCGAATCGTCCCTGCGGAATACTGAGCCCAACTCCTTAGCCGCTTGATCGAAGTCCGGCCCACCAGCTAATACGGCACCCACACTCCCCCACCATACGTGCCCCTGCAGCACAAATACCCGCTCAATTAACTGCTCACGAGCATCCAACCCTCTTGACTGAAACCTCTCGTATTGGGAAGACACCAAACCAATAATCAAAAAAAGGAAACCCAAACCCAGTGCAAATGTACGACTAACAATAGGGTAAGAAAAACCAAACCTTCTGCGAAATGCAATAACCCCTGGAATAAAGTAGAGAAAAACCACCAACAGTAGCGCGGAGAACTTATTCCCCCAACTCACATAATACAAACACCCAAACACCAAGACAAGGACCGATAAAAACCACGAAACCCTACTCTTTGAGTACATGAAAAAAGCACCGTTTGCCCCTACTACAAATATAACGGGATAAAGCGCCCAATTAAAAATAGAGAGCGGCTCCAAGATTGCCTGATCCCTCCAAAAGCTGAATTTTGTAACCCCCACCTCAAATAAAGGCGAACCCGACAAAAACACATGAGCTATCAATACCCCCTCAAGAACGACAACCGAAAAAAGAGCTTTTTTAGAAAGCAAGGACCTTCCTTCTTTCTGGACACCAACCACCCTCGACAAATTCTGGAAGACGAAAACCACTGACAGCACAGAAAAAAGCAAGACCACAAATAACAACAAGGAAGCGCCATTAAAAAAAGAATATCTCTCCTGCTCAAATATGAAAGAGGGGTACAGCTCTAAATATAAGCAAGACAGAAAAACACTAAAGTAGCCATACATGAACGGCAACAGGAGCGCAAAAATCGAACCGAACTTCCTCCACACGAGAAGACCCAACGAACAGATTAGTAAAGCAACCCCTCCGCCATAAATGATTCCCAGCACAGCATGCCCTCAAGCTTATTTACACAACAGCCTCAACGGCGTTAGCCACTTTATTTATGTTAGTTTCTTCAATAACTTCAGGATATGCATTAACATCAGAAAATGTCCCTTCAAAGCTATTCTCATGAACGAACTTCAAAAATCTGAGCTTTTCTTCCTCGTCCCCCACGCCTGGAACATAACCAATCAGCTCGAAAATAGCCTCAGGCAAACTCCGCACTGCAGCACAGTATCTGACAGAGGGCAGCTTACTAAAAAACATATCGGAGAACGTAATTACCGGCCTCCCAAGCAACCCTGCCTCGTATGCCATCGTTCCCGAAACTGTTACCACCAGAGAAGCAAACTTCAAAAGATGAAAGCTATCCGCTTTTGGTGATATTAACTTGGCATTGGGGAGCCGCTCCACTTCGCGATAAAAACTTAACGGCCTGTCTCCGATAGCATTGGAATGTTCTTTGACGTACAACTTGTATCCAGCAGGGAGCGACCGGACGATCTGCTTGATCAGGTTGAGTTGATCTGAATAGAAATCCCCCAACACATCCACACTAGATTCTGGCTGTTTATGCAGAGGGTACAAAACGAAACTCTCCCCCTGTGACAACTCCTGAAATTTCACACATCTCAGCCTATAGCGATTTACAACCTCACCCATCCGCTTTTTTAACAGCCAAGATAGATTGAACCGTGTAGGGTCCGACTTTTTGTACTTAAGCTCTTCAAGCAATGTTTTGAAAAACTTATAAAGCCATGCAACCTGAAATTTTGGGAGCTTATTGTTTTTATGCCAATAAGACGGCTTTGGCTTTCTTTGCTCAAACGAAGATAAAAATTCTCCAGCCCACTCCCCGGCCGCCTGGCTATCCTCTTCGGCAATATTCTTTCGCAGTGCGAAATCATTATGGAAACGACCCTTGAAGAAAGCAAATCGATTATCTGGAATACGAACAGTAATCGGAAAATAATACGGCACATTAATTGACTCACACACAACTGATGTCAACAGCTCGTTGGCAGGCGTTGCCTCACCAATAACCATATCAATCTTGTTCTCCGGAATAAATCTTTTCAATAGAACGTACAGGCGAACCAAATAATTATAAGCCAGCTCCGAATTCCACTCCCTAACCAACCTATCCATTAGAATCATACTATTGAGCGTAAGGTTACTTCTCCGCTCAGCTTCCCGTATCTCTTCAAAGAAAGAAAGCTCGACCTCTGACAAAGGTTCGCCTTTGATGGCTACCGTCTGATCTAGGATTCGTTGTTTACTTATCCCTTTAGCCAACAACCAGTCACGCCACTTAGGGCTGGGACACAAAAAGAAAACAGAATGCCCCCGCCGTTCCAGCTCAACCGAAAGCGCGTAAACAAAGGGCACACGATAATGCAGCACGGTAAAACAAATATTAGCCATCTGTAGCGCTTCTCTAACTTTCTCTTATTTACGTCGAAAAATTACTAAAAGCTATTTCTCAAACTCACCCCAGGTTACAGGAGAATTCATTGTTACATCCTTAAGTAGCCGTGCCCCTACGACCGCTTCAATATGCCTCGGAGACAACCCATAACCGGGCCTTACGCTTCTAACCGAAGAAGCCTGGATCACGGCCCCCGCCTTCAAGTTCTCCACAAAATATAGCGACCGTCGGAACTGAACATTTCCCTGCTCGCTGGACTTGCGCCCATAATCGACATTCCCGAGTGCCGCCCAAGCAGTCTTGCTGTCACGACACAGCGCCGCAAGCTCGGCCGGCTCTAGTGAGAAACTATCGTCCGGACCACCACCACTACGATCCAGCGTGAAATGTTTTTCGATGATAGAGGAACCCAGTACAACACTGGCGATGGCCGTAGTGTTATCCAAGGTATGGTCTGAAAGGCCGGTAACCAACCCGAAGCGCTGGATCATATCCGGAATGGTGCGCAGGTTATAATCCTCCGCCGGTGCAGGGTAGCCACTAACGCAATGAAGAATCGCCAGCTCCTTGCAGCCGCCGTGGCGTGCAGCATCGATGGCTTCCTGGATTTCTTCCGCATCTGCCATACCGGTAGAGATAATCATCGGCTTGCCAGTGCTGGCCACGTATTTGATCAATGGCAAGTCGACGGCCTCGAAGGAGGCAATCTTGTAGGCAGGGGCGTTGAGGTCTTCCAGCAGGTCAACAGCGGTATTGTCAAAAGGCGAGCTGAAAATCGTGATTTCATGCTTGCGGGCATGCTCGAACAGCGGCTTGTGCCACTCCCAAGGCATGTGAGCTTCTTGGTAGAGCTGGTAGAGGGTCTTGCCGTCCCACAGACCGCCGTGGATCTGGAACTCTTCAGAGTCGCAGTTGAGCGTGATGGTATCGGCGGTGTACGTCTGCAACTTGATCGCATCGGCGCCAGCCTTCTTGGCTTCCTCGATGATCTTCAGTGCAGTTTCCAAACGGCCGTTATGGTTGGCGGAGAGTTCGGCAATGATGTAAGGAGGCATATCGGCCGCAATTCGGCGGCCCGCTATGTTGATGCTCGGAATTTTCGACATAGGGTTCTTTCTCAATGGTTCTTTTGCCATTCACTGGCAAGCAGGCCGAAGCACACCACATCGTGATAGTGCTGACCGTCGAAATGTTGTTGCCGCAGGATGCCTTCCTGCGTGAATCCCAGACTCAGATGAAACTGAATCGACTTTTCGTTATAGCCAAGTGCCTGACCGCAGAGCTTATGAAGGCCAGCGCTCTTGAAGGCATACTGCAATGCGGCTTGCCCAAGTTGTCGCCCCGTCCCTTTTGGTGCGTCTGGTGCTGCGTAGAAGCCCCAGTCCGCTATCCCGCCCGTGGCTATCTGATGGATATTGATGAAACCTAGCGGTACGGCGTCGTTCTCAAAGATCAACAAGTGCCGACTGCGGTCCTGTGTGGCTCGCTCGAACCAACGGCTATGCTCTTCCAGCGTAATTTCGTGCTGGGTGTACATATAGCGTCGGACTTCGGGATGATTGCGCCACGCCAAGACCCTTTCGAGATCAGAGACGGCCATCGGACGTACCGACTGTTGGGTGGATAGGGTCACGTCAGAACTCCAGATGCTGGATAACAGTATCGATGCCCTGCCCATCGACGATATCGCAAGCAGACTGGCTCATGGCTTTCAGCAGCATTGGAGATGCAATCAATGGAATGAGTCGACTGAATAGATGATGGGCAATGCTCTGCGTTGACTCAATAACCAGCGCGGCGCCTGCCTGCTCAAGCCCTTGGGCAACTTGAGACTGATTAGCGGCCAGCACAACCATGATGGTTGGCAGGCCAAGACAGCAACGCTCCCAGGAAGTCGCTCCCGCCGCCCCTATCGCCAGGTCACTGTCAGCCATGAGTTGCGCCATGTCTCTGACGCCAACCTTGACCTGCGTTGGCCACGGCATGTTCTGAGCCAACCGCTCCACTTCTTTCAGCCAGGGCGCGGTTGCGCCCATCACCACGGTGATTCGGCAACCCACCGGGAGCGCGCATGAACGCAGTGCCTCGAGCACTTGGCCGGTGGCGTTGTCCTTGTCGACACCGCCCATGGTGATCAGCAACTGGCGCAGTTGCGGGTCGTTACGACGATGCAGGCTGTAGGGACGCAGTGCGGCGAATTCAGGGCGCAGCAAGGCGTACTGCGAGCCGCACAGCAGGCGGCAACTGGCCGGGACCCAGGCGCGGTAATCCTCAGCCTTGCGGGAGTAGGTCTGATCCAGTAGCAGGTCGCTCTCGTGCGGCCTGTCAGCCAGGTCGTCGATGACCATCAGCCGTCGGTAGTAGGGTTTGAGGGCTCGCTCCCAGCGGGCATCCAGCGCGTAGTGATCCACGATCAGCCAATCCGGCTGCAGGTCGGCAAGGATAGCCGCGCAGGCTTCGGCATCCTGCGCCTGAGTGACACCGAGCCAGTGACTATGCGCAACCGATTGCGCCTGGTCGCCCGTAGGGTCCGCTTCGATGCCTGCTGGCGATTCCGGCAGGGCGTGGACGATGTAGCCCCGGCTACGGACGAACTCGATCAGGTTGCCTGGGTGAGCGCGGCTGATGAACTGGCACTCGGCCCCGCGCGCAGCAAGCGCATCGACCAGGGTCAGGCAGCGCATCACATGGCCAGTACCGATCTGCAAGGAAGCATCGGCGCGGATGACAATGGTTTGATTCACTGGCTCACCAGCAGGTCCAGCCACCGTCTACGACGATATTGGCGCCATTTACAAAGGATGATGAGGCAGAGGCCAAGAACAAGGTCGGCCCCTTTATTTCTTCAGGAGCACCTATCCGTCCCATGGGAACTTTTTTGCTAAGTGTCTCAATAAAGGCAGGGCTGGCGTTCTGAACTGCCATGGATGGAAACGGGCCTGGGGAAATTGCATTGACTCTGATACTTTCCCTTCCGAACTCACAGGCTGCGTAGCGCGTCCAGTGCAGCAATGCTGCCTTTGCTGAGCCATAGAACGGAGGATTAACTCCGCTCGCAGAGTCGTAAATACGCTGATCCGGACTGACCAAAGCGTACATAGACGCAAGATTTATAACGGAGGCATCACCGCACTCACGAACAGCTTGACGCAGATTCGGCAATAGCGATTTCAATAGCCTGTGAGCAGCAACCATGGTTACATCATAACTAGCAGAATAGGCTTCATCGCCAGTCAACTCTATGCTCCCTGCCCCCCCCACATATGCGTTATTGATCAGGATATGCAGTGGACGCCCTTGAATAGTCGAAATGTAACGGGCCACCTGATCCGAGGATGTGACATCAAAAACTGCGCTCTCCGCAAGAAGTCCGAACTCCCGAAGCCTGGTAACTAGTTCATCACTGCGTTCGTGGGAACGAGAGTTTATAAGAACAGTGGCCCCAGCCTCAGCCAGAATAAATGCCATTGATGACCCCAGATGCCCCGTAGCACCTGTGATCAATGCTGTCTTCCCCTTCAGGGAAAAGATTTCCACACCTTTGTTCATTCCTTGCTCCAGCAAGCCGGATTAAGCGAGTCTTCTTCAAGTCTCGGGCGGGTCATCATCACAGAATTCATCAAATCCGCCGACAGATCGGGCCTACATAAAATTTCTATATTTTCAGAAAGCTGAGACATAGTCTCCATACCAACAACCAGGCCATCAACCCAATCGAGCGACTTGACGAAACTCAGGCAAAAGTCGGAAACCGATTCCCGACCTGCATTGGAGCATTGCTCCACAAGCCAATCCAGAACCAGCTTGGGGGACGAAACATTGGCCCTGCGCCAATGTCCTGTGCTTGTGCTCGTTAGAAGACCCTGTAGAAGAGTGCTGCGCACATGAATAGTAAGGGATCTCGCCTTTCTTTGAGCTTTTATCTTTGGAATCAATTGATCCCAGCGCCAGTCGAGCACATTGAAAGGCATCTGGATAAACTCAACATCGGTTGATTCCAGTGCTAAAGCTAACTCCTCGGGATTTTGAACCGACACACCCAGCGCCATCAATGTACCACTGGCTTTGTGCTCCAAGAGTCTCGACCAGACTCCGCCATCCCAGTCATGCATGTGGGATGCACGATGCAGCATCAAAACATCGAGGTATTGCATGCGCAAAGCCATGCATGACTTGTAAATACTGGCGTCAACAAAAGCGTTTACGACTGCAGGTTCGGCATCAGGCGGGCAGTCCGTCAGTGGTGACAGCTTGGTGACAATACGCGCCCGACCTTCCCAGCCGGACTTGAGGGCATTACCGATAACCTCTTCGCTGTCACCATAAGCACGTGCCGTATCTATATAAGAAGCACCATTTGCTATGGCATTTTTTATTAGCCTTTCGGCCTCAACCTGCTCCGGCTTACCTGATTCGTTGGCAATACCATAATTCAGTCCGAGCTGGGCAGTGCCTAATACCAGTTTGGGAACTGATTTCAACTGCATCGGTTGATAAGGAACACCCTTCAGGCGCTTGACCAATTCCAGGGCGGGCACCTGTACTGCATCTTCAATCCCGGAAAACACTTGTCGAATACCAAGATAGTCATCGAGACAGTCAACCGTGCATCGGAAATGTCCCTTACCCACCTCTTTATACTTATCAAAGTAGGCTTCACCAAATATTCGCCTGATGTACGGAGTCACGTGTTCCTGATCATATTTACTATGCGTCGAAACCAAAGCACTCCGCAAATGACCCAAGCGTGTCAATTCAGCGCTCATGCCATATGGCAAACCAGACCTTTCCCCATTACAGCACAAATAATCCAGATTACGCGCCATGAAGTCTTGCTCAATTTCATCAAGCAGCGGCCCATCCGGAAAAACATTATCAGCAGTAAGACGAAAAACCAGCGTTTCATCTTCATATTCTGATAACGCATTGACGATTCTTTCCAAGGTATTTTCTAGGCTACCTCGGTAGAACTTAACACCATGACTCCGTACCGTCTCAGCCAGGGCGTTATCTGTTGCCTCTGTTGAAGTGGCAACGATCACTTCCCTACCTGTATTGGCAGCACGTCTTGCAGCCAATACCACTAAGGGAATTCCACTTACAGGAAGGAGGACCTTTCCTGGCAGACGAGAGGAATTGGTACGAGCCTGTAGAACAACAACGCTTTTCAAGACAACAGCGCCTCTTTCAACGCGGAAACGACCTCATCCTGCTGCGCCTCGGTCATGGTCTGGAACATCGGCAGACTGATAGCTTCGGCGTAGTAGCGTTCGGCTTCGGGGTAGTCACCCTGACGGAAGCCCATGCGCTGGTAGTACGGCTGGGTGTGCACCGGGATGTAGTGCAGGTTAACGCCGATACCCTGCTCGCGCAGGGCTTCGAACACCTGGCGATGGGTGCTGGTGATCTTGTCCAGTTGCAGGCGAATGACATACAGGTGCAGACCGGAGTAGCTGTCCGGATGCTGCCAGGGAGTAGTCACGGGCAAGTCGGCGAGCAGGTCGTCGTAGCGGCTGGCCAACTGGTGACGACGCGCCACGAACGCGTCCAGGCGCTCCATCTGGCTGTTGCCGAGGGCGGCCTGCAGTTCGGTCATCCGGTAGTTGAAGCCCAGATCGATCTGCTGGTAGTACCAGGGGCCGTCGGCCTCGTGGGTCATCTGCGCCGGATCACGGGTAATACCGTGGCTGCGCAGCAGCGCCATCCTGTTGGCCAACTCGGCGTCGTTGGTCAGCGCCATGCCGCCTTCGGCGGTGGTGATGATCTTGACGGGGTGGAAACTGAAGATGGTGATGTCGCTGTAGCGGCAGTTGCCGATGAACTCGTCGCGGTACTTGCCGCCGATGGCATGGGAGGCGTCTTCGATGACCTTGAAGCCGTAGCGTCGGGCCAGGGCATGGATGGCCTGCATGTCGCACGGCTGGCCACACAGGTGCACGGCCACCACGACCTTGGGCAGGCTGCCCTCGCGCTCGGCCTGCTCCAGCTTGCGGGCCAGGGCCTGCGGGCAGAGGTTATAGGTGCGCGGGTCGATGTCGACGAAATCGACGTCGGCCCCGCAGTACAGCGCGCAGTTGGCCGAGGCCACGAAGGTGATCGGCGTGGTCCACAGACGGTCGCCGGGGCCGAGCCCCAGTGCCAGGCAGGCAATATGCAGCGCCGAGGTGGCGCTGTTCACTGCCAGCGCATGGCTGGCGCCCACATGTTGGGCCACGCACTGTTCGAAGCGCGGCACCTGCGGACCCTGGGTGAGGAAATCGGATTTTAGTACATCCAGCACCGCATCGATATCGGCCTGGCTGATGTCCTGGCGACCGTAGGGGATCATGACTTCAGATGCTCCCGATCTTTTCGCGGTTGGCGTCGATCCAGGCTTGCAGCTGGGCGTCGCTCATCCATTCGGTGTTGTTGTCGCTGGCGTAGACGAAACCTTCCGGAACCTTGGTGCCATCCTTGATGCGCTTCTCGCAGACGCCCCAGTTGTGGATGGTGGGCAGGATCTTGAAGTGCTCCGGGTACTCGTAGGTGTAGTAGGAGTCCTCGGCGCTGATCATCTGCTCGTGCAGCTTTTCGCCGGGGCGAATGCCGACGACCTCCTGCCGGGCATCCGGAGCCACCACGCGGGCCAGGTCGGTGACCTTCATGGAGGGGATCTTCTTGACGTAGATCTCGCCACCCACCATGTCCTCGAAGGCGTGCCAGACCAGTTCCACACCTTCTTCAAGGGAGATCATGAAGCGGGTCATGCGCTCGTCGGTGATGGGCAGCACGCCCTTGTCCTTGATGGACATGAAGAACGGGATGACCGAGCCGCGCGAGCCCATCACGTTGCCGTAGCGCACCACCGAGAAGCGGGTGCCGTGTTCGCCGGAATAGGAGTTGCCGGCCACGAACAGCTTGTCGGAGGTCAGCTTGGTGGCGCCGTACAGGTTGATCGGGCTGCTGGCCTTGTCGGTGGACAGGGCGACGACGCCTTTCACCTTCTTGTCGATGCAGGCATCGATCAGGTTCATGGCGCCCATGACGTTGGTCTTGACGCATTCGAAGGGGTTGTATTCCGCGGTCGGCACGATCTTGGTGGCGGCGGCATGGACGACATAGTCGACGCCGTCCAGGGCCCGGTATAGACGCTCCTTGTCACGTACGTCACCAATGAAAAAGCGGATACGCGAATCGCCCTGGAACTTCTTGGCCATGTCCCACTGCTTCATCTCGTCACGCGAGAAGATGATGATCTTCTTCGGGTTGTACTTGGCCAGGGTCATCGGCACGAAGGTATTGCCGAAGGAGCCAGTGCCGCCGGTGACGAGGATGGTTGAATTTTGCAGCATGCGAGAAATACCTTTTTCTGAAGATCAACGATCAAGCTGAGGTGAGTAGTACTGCGCGGGGGTCAGCCTGAAGAAGGCGTACGACTTCCAAAGCGCGATGGAAAGAAATGCCAGGCAAAGGCCGAGCGGAACCGCGAGCTGCGGCCAGCTTTGCGAGAACAGCCAGGTGGCCGAGACGAAGACGAGCAGACTGGCGATATGGCTTTGAATGATCGGCCGATCCCGATTCTGCGCGTACAGGCTATAGTGAGGAACCATGCCCAGTGCATACAGGAACGCTCCCAGAAGAACCCAGGGAAACATCGCCTTCTGCTCGAGATAGAGCGGCTTGCCCAGCCAGTGCAACAGGGGATCGATCAGCAGCAGGGCCATGCCCGCAAAGACGCAGGACAGTACCAGCGTATGCACCAGCAAACGTTTCAATTCCTGTCGGAACTCCGCGGACCTGGACTGCTGGAACGCGGTGATCAGTTTCGGATAGCTGAAGGCGAAAACGCCCGCATCCAGGAAGGACAGCATGGCGTTGGCAATTCCCATGAACAGCACATACGCGCCCAGCACTTCAAGCCCGGCCAGCGCGTCCAGCCAGTACCGGTCCAGCGTGTACAAGCCGCGGAGCGCCAGGGTAGCCACTAGCAACGGGGCGGCCACCTTGATGCCCCGGCGAATCCAGCGCCAATCGACCTTGCTTCGCCAGCCGGAAAGGCTCAGGCGGCTCAGGCGCCAGACCGCCAGTAATACCGCCAGCAGCCCGCCAAGCGTCCAGGCACCCAGTATTGCTTGCAAGGTACGCATTTCCGGCTGGATGAACATCAGCAGCACCACCGCGACCGCCCAGGCTCCTGAGCGCAGGAACAGCACCACGCTGGCCATCAGTTGATCCGAGATCGCGATCAGCAACCGCATGAGTTCCTGGTTGAGGTGCTCCAGCACCAGCAGCACGAAGAACCAGAAGGCCAGATACCAGGGCAGCGTTCCCGCCACGAAAATCAGTAACAACAGCGGAATGAACAACGCGTAAAGCACCAGGGTGAGGGCGCCCTGGTTTTTCAGCAGCCCGCCCCATTCGTTGCGCTCGCGCTTGAGGATTTCCCGGGTCGAGTAGGTGTAGAAATCCAGCCCCAGCAGGTACAGCGCGTAGCCGATGGTCGCGACGAGCAAGCCATACAGCCCCAGCTCCGCCGGCTCGAGGAATCTCGCCAGGAAGAAGATCAGCAGGAACTTGCTGCCCAACGTCATCCCGCGGAGCGCAATGTTGATTAGACGGTGCGGAATCATGAATCAGTCAGTTGGTAGAGCGGCATGGGTACCCTGAGGACCTCTATTCGCGGCTGAACCGCCCCTGCATTGGTTTGTCGTGCTAGACATGCCTTCAGGCACGCTACCGCCCCAGGATTTACCGTCGGCTTCCTGAGGACGCTTTTTCAAAAAGCGGCGGTAACAGGCAAGAGCCGTGCCGCCGTGTTTTTGGCTTTGGGTAGGGGTTGCCCCCTCTCCCCGGCCCTCTCCCACAGGGGGAGAGGGAGTATTCGTGCCCCGTGCCTATTAAGAGGCGCTGTTAGTCTCTACGCACGCTGGATAGCGGCAGACTAAGTCGATGTTCGCGGTTGAGCAGTTTCATCAGCAGCACCACGCGCTCTTCGCCGTCCATGTTAAGGAAAATGGCATCCAGCTCGGCGAAGCTGCCTTCGACGATGCGCACGCGATCGCCAGGCTGCAGCAGCGGTTGCGGCTCGGACGGGGTGCGCTCCTGAAGGGAGTCGATGAGGCTGGATGGAACCTGCAACGGGTAGTCGCCAAAGCGGACCAGGCGGTTGACGCCCCGGGTGGAGCGCAGCGGCGACCAGTTGGAATCCGGGTTCAGCTGGATGAACAGGTAGCCGGGAAACAGGGATTCCACCACGCTCTGGCGGCGACCCCGAACAAGGCTCTCCCGCTGCACACGGGGGCGGTAGCAGGCGTAGCCCTGCCGCGTGAGGTGCTCTTCGGCGCGCTCGTCCTGGCGGGGCTTGCAATGGATCAGGTACCAGGCGGCTTGTTGGCCCGCCACAGCTTCCGTGTCCTGGAGCGCATTCATATCCATGCACCTTGTTATCCCGCGAGATATTCCTAGAACGCAAATAGGCCCGCTTAAAAGTCGCGGATTGTACCCCATAAAACGCCTACGGCATCACGATACGTACGCTCGACTGACGCAGCTCATACCTCGCCGTCAGCGCCTCGGCCAGCTTCTGCTTGGCGGTGGGCTCACCATGAACCAGGCGGATATGCGAAGGCCAATGCCGCATGCGCGTCACGAAACTGACCAAGCCCTGTTGATCAGCATGGGCCGAATAGCCACCCAGAGTGTCAATGCCGGCGCGGATGTCGATGCGCTCACCGTCAAGATCCACGTAGCCACCGCGCGGCCCGTAGGCCTGGATGGCATTGCCGGGGGTGCCGCGCGCCTGGTAGCCCACGAACAGCACGTTGTGGCGCGGATCGCCGAGCATGGCCTTCAGGTAATTGACGATACGCCCGCCCGAGCACATGCCGTTACCCGCGATGACAATGGCCGGCCGGGCGGTACGGGTCAGGTGTTGAACCATGCGTTCATGCTCGGTGTGACTGTCGACAGTAAGCAGTTGCTCAAACCCTAAGGGACGACGCCCGCTACGGACACGTCGCAGGGCTTCCTGGTCCCAGAAAGGCTGCAGCTCTCGATACGCTGCGGTGAAGCGACTGGCGAGCGGCGAATCGAGAATGATCGGCAACTGCGGCCAATCGATTGGAGTGCCGGGCGGGGCATCCGGTTCCGCGCGGGCGCCCTGCCGGGATTTGCGGTGGATGATGTCTTCCAGTTCGTACAGCAGCTCCTGGGTACGCCCGACGCTGAACGCCGGAATCAGCACGCTGCCACCGTCGGCCAGGGCGCGCTCGATCACCGCCTCCAGGCGTCGGCGGCGGCCGCGACGATCCTCATGCAGACGGTCGCCGTAGGTGCTTTCGATCACCAGGGTATCGGCGCGATACGGCGGCTTGGGCGCGGGCAGCAAGGGCGCATGCGGTGCGCCCAGGTCGCCGGAGAACAGCACCCGCTCGCGATGCTTGCGCTGCGGGTAATGCAGGTCGATTTCCACGTAGGCCGAGCCAAGGATATGGCCGGCACGCTGCAGGCGTATGCGCGCGTGCAGCTGCGGCTGGTCCACCAGGGTGAACCAGGTGTTGTAGGGCAAGGCGATCAGCCGCTGCTCGATGAGCTTCAGGTAGCGCTCGACCTTTGCCTGATCACGGCTGACGCCGAGGCGGAAGGCGTCTTCCAGCACGATGGGCAGCAGCTTGGCCGAGGGCTCGCTGCACAGGATCGGCCCCTTGAAGCCAGCGGCCAGCAGCCACGGAATGCGCCCGACGTGATCGATGTGCACATGGGTGGCAACCAGGGCACGGATGCCGTCGAGGGGGAAATCGAGTGTGAGGTTGTCGGCGCCGGCCTTGCCCTCAGGCGAGGTTTCGGCACCCTGGAACAGGCCGCAGTCGATCAGCAGTCCATGCTGCTCATCCATGTGCAACTGGTGACAGGAGCCGGTGACCCCCTCACGGGCGCCGTGATGGGTGATCTGCGGGTACTGCATGGCGGGTTAGTCCTTTAACAGCCATCGGAGGGGCGGCATGGTAATGCCGGGTCGTCAAAATCCCAACACACTGGGAAACGGGAGTGACGAGGGTCACACGTCCGTCGATTTGGCGAGGAGCACGTGGCCGGCACGATGGTGGACAAGGACAACGTTGCCCACCCTACGTTTGACCGTAACTCCTGTCGGCCGGCATGAAGTGGCCTTCTCGGCGATTACTCGCGGCGCACGTTACGGCTGCGCTTACGCTTGCGGGTACGAGGGGCGTACAGCTTGGACTCGCCCACGGGACGGGTCTTGTAGCGGCGATGCGACCAGAGATACTGCTCGGGGCACTGGGCCACCGCCTGCTCGATCCACTGGTTGATGCGCAGGCAATCAGCTTCCTCGCTCTCGCCGGGGAAGTTCTCCAGCGGCGGATGGATCACCAGGCGGTAACCAGACCCGTCGGCCAGGCGCTCCTGGGTGAAGGGAATGACGCGGGCGCGGCCCAGGCGGGCGAATTTGGTGGTGGCGGTCACGGTGGCGGCGGGGATGCCAAACAGCGGCACGAAAATGCTCTGTCGGCGGCCATAGTCCTGATCCGGTGCGTACCAGATGGCCCGGCCGGCGCGCAGTACCTTGAGCATGGTGCGCACATCTTCGCGCTCCACGGCGGTGGCATCCGGGTTGTGACGTTCCCGGCCGCGGCGCTGGACGAAGTCGAACACCGGGTTGTTGTGCTGGCGGTACATGCCATCGATGGTATGCAGCTGGCCGAGCAACGAGGCGCCGATCTCCAGGGTAGTGAAATGCAGCGCCATGAGGATCACGCCCTGGCCCTCTGCCTGAGCCTGGCGAAGGTGCTCCAGCCCCTCGACATGCGCCAGCTTCGCCAGGCGCGGCTTGGCCCACCACCAGCTCATGGCCATCTCGAAGAAGGCGATGCCCATGGACGCGAAGTTTTCCTTGAGCAGTCGCGTGCGCTCCGCTTCGCTCATCTGCGGGAAGGCCAGCTCCAGGTTACGGCGAGCAATGGTGCGGCGTTCGCCACCAAACTGGTACAACCCCCACCCTGCCACTCGCCCCATGCGCAGCAGCAGCGGATAAGGCAGCTGCGCGATCAACCACAGCAAGCCCAGGCCGAACCACAACGGCCAGAAACGCGGATGCAGGTAGTAGGTGCGAAAGGGTGAACGTTCCATGCCAGGACTCGATTGCGTAAAAGTGCGGCATGTTACCGGGAAATGGGGATTTTTGGAGCTGCGCAGCACGGGCAGCTACGGGAGCGAAGAAGCTCGTGGACAAGTCCGCCCCTAACAGAAGCACCGCACGGCAGCTGTGGGAGCAAATTCATTCGCGAGCTTTTGGGGCACCGAAGAGAAGCAGTGGACAACCCGACCCACAGAAAAACGACGCCAGAAACCCGGCTGTCCAAAATGCGTATTCACCCTTGGAAAAGCCCTGTATTTCCCGCTATAAGTCCCGTCATTTACCGAAGCGGGCAAATGATGAGCCAGGATCAGGACGCGGTATTCCAACTCAAGGGCAGCATGCTAGCCATTACCCTGTTGGAGTTGGCCCGTTACGACCTCGCCAGGCTCGAACGCCAACTGGCGGACAAAGTCGCCCAGGCACCCAAGTTCTTTGATAACACCCCGCTGATTCTTGCCCTGGACAAGTTGCACGACGCGTCCATTCCCGTCGATCTGCAGAAACTCATCGCGATCTGCCGGCAACATGGCCTGCAGACGCTCGCGGTGCGCACGGACCGTCAGGATGACATGACCCTGGCCTCCGAACTCGATGTCCCGGTGATTGCCACGAGCAGCGCCAGCGGGCGCGCCCTGGAGCCGAGCGATGAGGCCAGCCAGGGTGAGGTGCCCCGGCCGAGCAAGGTCATCCACCGGCCGGTGCGCGGCGGCCAGCAGGTCTACGCCCAGGGCTGCGATCTGATCGTGATCGGACCGGTGAGTCCGGGGGCGGAACTTCTCTCGGACGGCAATATCCATGTTTACGGACCCCTGCGCGGACGCGCACTGGCCGGCATCAAGGGCGATGGCAAGGCGCGGATATTCTGCAAGGAGTTGAATGCCGAACTGGTGTCCATCGCCGGGCGGTATAAGGTGGCTGAAGATTTGCGCCGCAGCCCCTTCTGGGGACAGGGCGTGCATATCAGTCTCACGGGGGATTTATTGAATATCCACCGGCTTTGAAAGTTGTTTCGCGGTTTTTACAGGTCGGATGACCCGGAAAGGACGCCACCCTTTCGGTTCTCGAAGTTCCCGTTTTACTCATTCAGGGGTGATTTACCTTGGCCAAGATCCTCGTTATTACTTCCGGCAAGGGAGGCGTGGGTAAAACCACTACCAGCGCCGCACTGGGCACCGGACTCGCCCTGCGAGGGCACAAAACCGTCATCGTCGACTTCGATATCGGCCTGCGTAACCTGGATCTCGTCATGGGCTGCGAGCGCCGGGTGGTCTACGACTTCGTCAACGTCATCAACGGCGACGCCACGTTGCACCAGGCGCTGATCAAGGACAAGCGCCTGGAGAATCTCTACGTGCTGGCCGCCAGTCAGACCCGCGACAAGGAGGCGTTGACCCAGGACGGCGTCGGCCGCGTGCTGGACGAACTGTCCCAGAACTTCGAGTACGTCATCTGCGACTCCCCCGCCGGCATCGAGCGCGGCGCCCACCTGGCCATGTACTACGCCGACGAGGCCATCGTGGTGACCAACCCGGAAGTGTCCTCGGTGCGCGACTCCGACCGCATGCTGGGCCTGCTGTCCAGCAAGTCGCGACGCGCCGAGCGCGGCGAGGAGCCGATCAAGGAACACCTGCTGCTGACCCGCTACGATCCCACCCGCGTCGACAAGGGTGAGATGCTGGGCGTCGATGACGTCGAGGAGATCCTCGCCATCCGCCTGCTGGGTGTGATTCCCGAATCCCAGTCGGTGCTCAAGGCCTCCAACCAGGGCGTGCCGGTCATCCTCGACGAGCACAGCGACGCCGGCCAGGCCTACAGCGACGCGGTGGACCGCCTGATGGGCAAGGAGGTCCCGCACCGGTTCATCGACGCGCAGAAGAAGGGATTCCTGCAACGTCTGTTCGGAGGCCGCTAAATGAGCTTTTTCGACCTGCTGCGCGAGCGTGAGAGAAAACAAACCGCCTCCATCGCCAAGGAGCGCCTGCAGATCATCGTGGCCCACGAACGCGGCCAGCGGGTGCAACCCGACTATCTGCCGGCCCTGCACAAGGAACTGATCGCTGTCGTGCGCAAGTACGTGAACATCAGCGACGACAAGGTGCAGGTCAGCCTGGAGGACCACGACAACTGCTCGATCCTGGAAGTGAACATTCCACTGCCGGATCGTTGATCCTGCCACTCGTAGGGTGGATCACGCATTAACGATCCACCAACGCGCCGCCCGGCGCGCCGTCGCAGCACGATCCTGTAGGAGCGGCTTCAGCCGCGATGCTCTCGCAGGGTGGATCACGCTTCACCGATCCACTATCGCTCCGCACGGCGCGATGGTGGACAAGAAAAGCGTTGTCCACCCTACAGTCCTGTCCAAGCGCCCAATCCGGCTCTGCCCCTTTATCGCGGCTGAAGCCGCTCCTACAATCCCGCACGCACCCTGCGCGGACACGTCCGCCCTCGCCTTGTTTTACGGATTTGTCCCATGCCCCTGTCGAATATCGAGATCCTCCATCAGGACGACGCCCTGCTGGTGATCAACAAGCCCACCCTGCTGCTCTCCGTGCCCGGGCGCGCCGAGGACAATCGCGACTGCCTGGTGACCCGCCTGCAGGAAAACGGTTACCCCGAGGCGCGCATCGTGCATCGCCTGGACTGGGAGACCTCCGGGGTCATCGTGCTGGCCCGCGATGCCGACAGCCACCGCGAGCTGTCCCGGCAGTTCCATGACCGGGAAACCGAGAAGGCCTACACCGCCCTTTGTTGGGGCGAACCGGAGCTGGACAGCGGCCGGATCGAACTGCCGCTGCGCTACGACCCGCCGACCAAGCCGCGCCATGTGGTGGACCACGAACTGGGCCGGCATGCCCTGACCTTCTGGCGCGTGCTGGAGCGCTGCGGGCACTACAGCCGCGTGGAGCTCACGCCGATCACCGGCCGCTCGCACCAGTTGCGCGTACACATGCTGAGCATCGGCAATCCGCTGCTCGGCGACCGCCTGTATGCCCACGAAGAAGCCCTGGCCGCCCACGACCGCCTGTGCCTGCACGCCAGCCTGCTGGTGCTCACCCACCCGGTCACCGGCGAGCGGCTGCGCTTCGAAAGCCCAGCGCCGTTCTAGCCTGTCCGCCATCGCACCGGACCTACGCCAGAGAACGTAGGGTGGACAACGTCTTTCTTGTCCACCGCCACCCAATGGCTAGCTAACAGCTCATCCCTGTCTGCAACAGCGCCAGCCCGCCCCGCGTCCAGCCCCACCAGGCCAGGGCCAGCAGCAGGCCGAGGCCGATCAGCAGAGCGGTCTTCAGCCAGGCGCCCCGGCTCATGCGCTCGCCCCTCCGGTCTGCAGGCGGGCCACCGGGACTTCGCGCACCGGCCAGTTGAGCAGGGCGGCCATCAGGCTGAGCAGGATGGAAATCTGCCAGACCAGCGAGTAGCTGCCGGTGAGGTCATACAGGTAGCCGCCCAACCAGCCGCCCATGAACGAGCCCAGTTGGTGGAACAGGAAGGCGATGCCGCCCAGCATCGACAGGTTGCGCACGCCGAACAGGGTCGCCACCGTGCCGTTGGTCAGCGGCACGGTGGACAGCCACAGCAGCCCCATGGCCATGCCGAACAGGTAGGCGGACATCTCGCTCAGCGGCAGGTAGAAGAACGCGGTGATCACCACGCCACGCAGCAGGTACAGGGCAACCAGCAGCCTGGGCTTGGACATGCAGCCGCCCAGCCAGCCGGCGCCATAGGTGCCAGCGATGTTGAACAGGCCGACCAGCGCCAGCACGGTGGTGCCCACATGCACGCCGAGGCCCTGGTCCACCAGGTAGGCCGGCAGGTGCACACCGACGAACACCACCTGGAAGCCGCAGACGAAGAAGCCCACCGACAGCAGCCAGAAGCCGGGGTGACGAGCGGCCTCGCTCAGCGCCTCGCCCAGCGTCTGCTGGTGTGCCTGGCGCGGCGCCGGCGCTTCGCGCAGGGCGGCGCCCATCGGCACGATCAGCGCCACCAGCGCGCCCAGCGCCAGCAGGGCCGCTGACCAGCCCAGCCACTCCATCAGCCCCAGGGTGCCGGGCAGCATGATGAACTGGCCGAAGGAGCCGGCCGCGGCGGCGATACCCATCGCCATGCTGCGCTTTTCCGGGGTGGCAGCGCGTCCGACCGCGGCCAACAGCACCGAGAAGGAGGTGCCGGACAGCCCCAGGCCGATCAGCACGCCGGCGCTCAGCGACAGGCCCAGCGGGGTTTCCGCCATGCCCATCAGCACCAGGCCGACCACATAGAACAGCCCGCCTACCAGCACCGCGCGGCCAGCGCCGAAGCGGTCGGCCAGCGCGCCGGTGATCGGCTGCGCCAGGCCCCAGATCAGGTTCTGCAGGGCGATGGCGAAGGCAAATACCTCACGGCCCCAGCCGAATTCCGTGCTCATCGGCGCCAGGAACAGGCCGAAGCCGTGTCGCACGCCGAGCGACAGGGTGAGCACCACCGAACTCAGCACCAGGATCCACAATCCCGCCCGGGTAAAACCGTTCATCACAACCCCTGTCTATCTCAAGGTATGCCCGCGCACGGGCGAGGGGGGCTGTATATCTCCGCACCCACGGGTGCGTCAATTGGCCCCGTGGTCTCGCCGTGGGGCAGGCCGCGCCTGGGGAGTCATCACGACCTCCGTCGACCAGCACCAGGCCGGCCCGCGCGGTATCGCCTTTCAGCTTCAGTTAAGCCGCCTTCCCTAACCTGTGTTCGTCAAAGCAACCCATGGAGACCACAACCATGCGCAAGACCCTCACCCTGCTGTTCGCCGCCACCACCCTGACCTTCGGCGCCAACCTGGCGCTGGCCGCCGACCGCGACATCGGCCCGGACGAAGCGCTCAAGCTGCGCGATGCCGGCACCATCCAGTCGTTCGAGTCGCTCAACGAAACCGCACTCAAGCAGCACCCTGGCGCCAAGGTGGAAGAAACCGAGCTCGAGGAAGAGAATGGCCGCTACCTCTACAAGGTGGAGCTGCGCGATGCCCAGAATCAGCAATGGGACCTGAAACTGGACGCCGCCACCGGCGAAGTCCTGGAGAATCAAAAGGACGACTGACGCGGCCCGCACGGACCTGTAGGGTGGACATCGCCTTCTTTGTCCACCATCGCACCGGCACGGCGCGCCAGACCGGCCGCGCCTGGCCGGCGCGATGGTGGATCGATGAAGCGTGATCCACCCTACGATGCGCGGCGGCCGTGACGTTTCCCTCACACGAGTCATTTGCCATGCCACGCCCCCTTCCCCTGCTGCTCGCTGCCCTGCTCGTCGCCACCCCGGCGATGGCCGGTCGTGACCTGAACCAGGATGAAGCCCTGCGCCTGCGCCGCGAAGGGACCATCCAGTCGCTGGATGCACTCATGCAACCGCTGCTGGAGCGCTACCCCGGCGCCCGCCTGCTGGAAGCCGAGCTGGAGGAAGAGCATGGCCGCTACATCTACGAGCTGGAACTGCTGACCCGCCAGGGCGAGGTGCGCGACATCGAACTGGACGCCGCCAGCGGCGCCCTGCTCGAGGACAAGGAGGACTGATGCGCCTGCTGCTGGTGGAAGACCATGTGCCGCTGGCCGATCAGTTGCTGGCCGATCTGAAACGCCACGGCTACGCCGTCGACTGGCTGGCCGACGGCCGTGACGCCGAGTACCAGGGCGCCAGCGAACCCTACGACCTGGTCGTGCTCGACCTGGGCCTGCCCGGCAAACCCGGCCTGGACGTGCTGCGCGCGTGGCGCGCGCGAGGCTTGGCCACGCCGGTGCTGATCCTCACCGCCCGCGACAGCTGGGCCGAGCGCATCGACGGCCTGAAGGCCGGCGCCGACGACTACCTGACCAAACCCTTCCATCCCGAGGAACTGCTGCTGCGCATCCAGGCGCTGCTGCGTCGCGCCCACGGCCTGGCCAACCAGCCGCTGCTGGCGGTCGGCGCCCTGGAGCTGGACGAGGCGCGCCAGGAATGCCGGCGCGACGGCCAGAGCATCGCGCTGACCGCCGGCGAGTTCCGCCTGCTGCGCTATTTCATGCTGCATCCCGGCCAGTTGCTGTCCAAATCCCAGCTGGCCGAGCACCTGTACGACGGCGAAACCGAGCGCGACTCCAACGTCATCGAGGTACTGGTCAACCGCCTGCGCGGCAAGCTGGGGCGCGAGATCATCGAAACCCGTCGCGGCCAGGGCTACCGCTTCGGAACGCGCCCATGAACTCGCTGCAGCGCCGTCTGGGCCTCGGCCTGATCGCCGCCCTGCTGGTGGTCGGGCTGATCCTGCTGCAGGCCAGCCTGTGGCTGTTCGAGGCGGGCCTGCGCCGCAGTATGGAGACCGACCTGCGCGAGGAGACCGAAGGCCTGCTGCTGGCAGTGGTTCCCGGAGCCAACGGCCTGCAGCTGGACAGCCAGCGCCTCGGCCCGCGCTATCAGCGGGCATTCTCCGGTCACTACTTCCGCATCGACAGCGACAGCCACGAGTGGCGTTCCCGCTCGCTGTGGGACAGCGATCTCGACTGGCCCACGCAGGACGGCTTGCACCCCGAACTGGTCGACGGGCCGCAGGACCAGCGTCTGCTGGTCTACCGCGCCGCCTACCGGCGCGGCGGTCAGCCCCTGCACATCAGCGTCGCCCACGACTACACCCCGATCCTCGACAGCTTTCAACAGGTCCGTCTCGGTGGACTGACGTTGCTGGGCGTGGCGCTACTGGCCTTCGGGCTGCTGCAGCGCCTGGCGGTTCGCACCGCCCTGCGCCCGCTGGAAAGCGCCCGCGCGCAGATCGCCGAGCTGCAGCAGGGACGCCGCGCCCAGCTGGATACCCACGTGCCACAGGAACTGCAGCCGCTGGTCACGCAGATCAACCATCTGCTGACGCAGACCGACGAGACCCTGAAACGCTCGCGCCATGCCATCGGCAATCTCGGCCATGCCTTGAAGACGCCGCTGGCAGTGCTGACCGGCCTGCTGGACAGCGAGGCGCTGGCCGCCCAGCCGGCACTGCGCCAGCAGTTGGAGGAGCAACTGGGCCAGATTCGCCAGCGGGTGTCCCGCGAACTCAGCCGCGCCCGCCTGGCCGGCGAGGGACAGGCGGGCGGCGGCTTCGACTGCGCGCAGGAGCTGCCGGCACTGTTCGCCACCCTGGCGGCCATCCATCGCCGCGACCTGAAACTGGACTGGCAGGCCCCGCCCGATTGCCATCTGCCCTGGGAACGCGAGGACATGCTGGAGCTGCTCGGCAACCTGCTGGACAACGCCTGCAAGTGGGCCCATAGCGAGGTTCGCCTGGGCATCGCGACGCTGCCGGATGGCTACCGCCTGCGCGTCGACGACGACGGCCCGGGAATTCCTGTCGACCGCCGCGATACCGTCTGCCAGCGCGGCGCCCGCCTGGACGAGGGGCTGGAGGGCCATGGACTGGGACTGGGCATCGTCGCCGACATCATCAGCGCCTGGCGCGGCGAATGGCAGCTGCAGGCCAGCCCGCTGGGCGGGCTGCGCGTGGAGATCCGCCTGCCCGCCGTCTCACCAGGACGGTAGGAGCGGTCCGCTGCTGCTCCCGTGGGAGCGAATTCATTCGCGCGCTTTTGATGGTGCCTGCAGGAAGCTCGCGGACGAGTCCGCTCCCACAAAAGGCGAGTCCGCTTGGGCGGCTGCAGCGGCCTGCCATCCGCAGCCATGATAAAGTCCCCCGCGTTCGTTATTTCCCACAGGTTCCCATGCGCACTCTGCTGACCCTGCTGCTCTGCCTCGCCCTGCCGGCGCATGCCGAAGGCTTTCTTTCCCGCCTGCTCGACAAACCGGTCCCCGGGGGCGTCGCCGTGGTTGACCTGGGCGATGCTCCGCACGCGCCCCAGGTGAGCTACCAGGACAAGCCGGCGCTGGTGATTCGCGAGGACGGCCGGCGCTGGATCGCCATCGTCGGCGTGCCGCTGCAAACGCCCGCCGGTGCGCAGACCCTGTTGGTGGATGGCCAGCCGCGCAGCTTCGAGGTCGGCGCACGCACTTACCGCGAGCAGCACATCACCCTGAAAAACAAGGAACAGGTCAACCCTGGCCCGGAAGCCCTGGCGCGGATCGGCCGCGAGCTGGCCGAACAGCAGGAGGCGTACCGGCGCTTCAGCGCCTTCCAACCGAGCAACCTGTACTTCGACCGGCCGGTGGACGGCCCGTTGTCCTCCCCGTTCGGGCTGCGGCGCTTCTTCAACGGCGAGGAGCGCAATCCGCATTCGGGCCTGGACTTCGCCGCACCGGCCGGTACGCCGGTGAAGGCGCCCGCCGCTGGCGAGGTGATCCTGGTCGGCGACTACTTCTTCAACGGCCAGACAGTGTTCGTCGACCATGGCCGCGGGCTGATCAGCATGTTCTGCCACCTCTCGGCTATCGATGTGACGGTCGGCCAGCGCCTGGCGCGCGGCGAGGTGCTGGGCAAGGTGGGCAGCACCGGCCGCTCCACCGGCCCGCACCTGCACTGGAACGTCAGCCTCAACGATGTGCGCATCGATCCGGCCATCTTCATCGGCGCCTACCGCCCCTGATTACACCCTTCACCTGGAGACTCACATGCAAGAAGAGCTGGCCTTAGGGCTCGACTGGCTGCGCAGCCATCCCGAACTGCAAACCCTGGTTGCCTGTAGCGCGTTGCTGCTGCTGGCGGCGATTGCCAACTGGCTGGTCAAGCGCATCCTGGTGCGCGGCCTGTACTCACTGCTGAAGACCGGCGCCTTCGACGACTTCGGGCTGATCCGCCGACTGTCCAACGTGGTACCGGCGCTGATCATCACCGGCGGTGTGACTGCCGTGCCGGGTCTGCCCCAGGCTGCCGTCACGGTCACCCAGAACGTCTGCGCGGGATTCATCATTCTCACCGTGGCCCTGGCACTGGGCGCCGCGCTGAATATCGTCAACCACCTCTACCAGCGCCGCCCGGATGCGCAGCGCCGGCCCATCAAGGGCTATTTGCAGGTGGTGAAGATCGCCATCTACGCAATCGCCACCATCCTGGTGATCGCCGCGCTGATCGACCGCTCGCCGCTGATCCTGCTCTCCGGCCTGGGTGCCATGGCCGCGGTCCTGATGCTGATCTTCCAGGACACCCTGCTGTCGCTGGTGGCCAGCGTGCAGATCACCTCCAACGACATCGTGCGCGTCGGCGACTGGGTGGAGATGCCGCAGCTCAACGCCGACGGCGACGTGATCGACATCGCCCTGCACACCGTGAAGGTGCAGAACTGGGACAAGACCATCACCACCATCCCGACCAAGCGCTTTATCACCGACCCCTTCAAGAACTGGCGTGGCATGCAGGAGTCAGGCGGCCGGCGCATCAAGCGCAGCCTGCTGATCGACGAGCAGAGCATCCACTTCCTGGACAGCGAGGAGCGCGAGCGGTTGTATCGCTTCAACCTGCTGCAGGACTACCTGGTCAACAAGCGCCGCGAGATCGACGACTGGAACGCCAAGCTGGCCGAAGCCGGTCGCGAGCCGGTGAATACCCGGCGCGTCACCAACATCGGCACCTTCCGTGCGTATGTGGAGCGCTATCTGCGCAGCCACCCGGGGATCCACCAGGGCATGACCCTCCTGGTGCGCCAGATGGCGCCCACCGCGGAAGGGCTGCCGCTGGAGATCTACTGCTTCACCAACACGGTGGCCTGGGCCGAGTACGAAAGCATCCAGTCGGACATCTTCGACCACATGCTGGCGATCCTGCCCGAGTTCGGCCTGCGCGTGTTCCAGAACCCCGGCGGCGCGGATCTGCGCGCCTGGACCGAGGCTACACAGGCCCCGGCACGCAAGGCCCTACCGGTGTAAGGCGGTCGGCGCAGGACGCGAGACGGTGGCCAACGCGTTGCGTTGACCACCCTACGCTGAGGCACGCGATTGGCCGGTAGGGCGGTCGGCGCTTTTCCGGCCGCCGAACCCGCCGTGCCGGCTACGAACGCCATGCGTTGACCAGCCTACGATTGCGCCGGCCCGACGTGGAAGCGCAGGGTGATGCCGTCACCGCTGCCATCACCCACCACCGAGCCCACCACCGGGTCGGCATGCACACTGCGCCCGGGGTAGGCTTCCTGCAGGTGCCGCCGGCAGACGGCGCTGATCTCGTTGAGCAAACTGGTGAACTGGGTATCGCGCGGAATGATGAAGTGCAGCTGCACCAGCAGCGCGCAGGCATCCCTGGGCAGATGAGTCAGCCCGCAGGTATTCCACTGGTCGTTGACGTAGGCTTCGGCGCCTTTCATGGGATGGCCCTCCCTGCTGGATTCCCCCTATCTATAGACCAGTGGCCAGCGGTTCGCCGCAGCCGTGGCGGCGGTAAACTGGCCGCCACTCCCTCTTACAGGTAACCACCATGCAGCGGCCGAAAGCGGAAATCGTCATCACCTACTGCACCCAGTGCCACTGGCTGTTGCGAGCCGCCTGGCTGGCCCAGGAGCTGCTCAGCACCTTTGCCGACGACCTTGGCCGGGTCAGCCTGGAACCAGGCACCGGCGGGGTGTTTCGCATCACCTGCGACGGCGAGCAGATCTGGGAACGCAAGGCCGACGGTGGCTTCCCGGAAGCCAAGGAGCTCAAGCAGCGCGTGCGTGATCGCATCGACCCGCAGCGCAACCTGGGACACAACGACCGCTGACATTCCCCAAAAACACAAAACCCCGCCGAAGCGGGGTTTTGTGGATGCGGAGGAAGCAATCAGGCGCTGGCCAGCTTCTTCAGCTCTTCGTCACGCAGCTCGCGACGCAGGATCTTGCCGACGTTGGTGGTCGGCAGGCTGTCGCGGAACTCGACCAGCTTGGGACGCTTGTAGCCGGTGACGTTGTCGTGCATGTGCTTGAGCACCTGCTCCTTGGTCAGGCTGGCGCCCGGCTTGACCACCACGAACATCTTGATCGTCTCGCCGGAACGCTCGTCCGGCACGCCAATGGCCGCGCACTGCAGCACGCCCGGCAGGGTGGCCAGCACGTCTTCCAGCTCGTTCGGGTACACGTTGAAGCCGGAGACCAGGATCATGTCCTTCTTGCGGTCGACGATGCGCATGTAGCCGTCGTCCTGGATGATCGCCACGTCGCCGGTGCGCAGCCAGCCTTCGGCGTCCATCACTTCGCGGGTGGCTTCCTCGCGCTGCCAGTAGCCCTTCATCACCTGCGGGCCCTTGACGCACAGCTCGCCGCGCTCGCCAAACGGCAGCACCTTGCCTTCGTCGTCGATCACGCGGCACTGGGTGGAAGGCAGCGGGATACCGATGGTGCCGACCTGGATGTTCTGCACCGGGTTGACCGACACCACCGGACTGGTTTCGGTCATGCCGTAGCCTTCGCAGATGGCGCAACCGGTGACTTCCTTCCAGCGCTCGGCGGCGGCCAGTTGCAGGGCCATGCCGCCGGAAAGGGTCAGTTTCAGGCTCGAGAAGTCCAGGCGACGGAAGTCCTCGTTGTTGCACAGGGCCACGAACAGGGTGTTCAGGCCGATGAAACCGGTGAACTTGTAGTTGCCCAGGTCCTTGATCATCGCCGGCAGGTCGCGCGGGTTGGTGATCAGCACGTTATGGTTGCCGGTCAGCATCAGCATCATGCAGTGCACGGTAAAGGCATAGATGTGGTACAGCGGCAGCGGCGCGATCACCACTTCGCAGCCCTCGCCCAGGTTGGCGCCCATCAGTGCCTTGCACTGCAGCATGTTGGCCACCAGGTTGCGGTGGGTGAGCATGGCGCCCTTGGCCACCCCGGTAGTGCCGCCGGTGTACTGCAGCACGGCGATTTCGCTGTTGCCCGGGTTGGCCTCGCGCACCGGCACGCCCTTGCCCTTGGCCAGGGCGTCGGTGAGCTTGACGGCCTGTGGCAGGCGGTAGGCCGGCACCATCTTCTTCACGTGCTTGACCACGGCGTTGACGATCAGGCGCTTGAGCGGCGGCAGCATGTCGCCGACTTCGGTGATGATGACGTGCTTCACGCCGGTCTTCGGCAGCACTTCCTCGGCCAGGTGGGCCATGTTGGCCAGGCACACCAGCGCCTTGGCGCCGGCGTCGTTGAACTGGTGTTCCATTTCCCGCGCGGTGTACAGCGGGTTGGTATTGACCACGATGAGGCCGGCACGCATGGCGCCGAACACCACCACGGGATACTGCAGCACGTTCGGCAGCTGGACGGCGATGCGGTCGCCCGGTTGCAGATCGGTGTGCTGCTGCAGCCAGGCAGCGAAGCGACCGGAAAGCTCGTAGAGCTCACCATAGGTCAGCGTCTTGCCCAGATTGCTGAACGCGGGCTTGTTGGCAAAGCGCTGGCAGGACTCTTTCAGAACGGCCTGGATGTTCGGAAACGCATCGGCATTGATCTCCGCAGGCACGCCTGCCGGATACTTGTCCTTCCAGTAATGTTCGGTCATGGAAAGCCCACTCCTAAGCTACAGCTTGTCTTCACCGTCGGCAGTGACGGTTGGTTGATATTATTCGGTGGCCGAGAGCCCGGTGCAGAGCCCCTAAGCGCCGCGAGAGTATCAGCTTTGCAAAAGGCCATCCATAGCCAAAATCAAGCCTTGCAGTCTCGTTAATGACTGAGAATTGACATTCAGTCACGAGATGCAGCCTCCGCAGCAGCCGCCGGATTTCGCCCGCCGGCACCCCTGCAACAGGCCACCCGGTATGACCCGGAGCAAGGTAGCAGCCCGCCGGCGGAGCGCAAACCGCAAACTGCGGGACAGCACGCACACCCTCGGGCTGGGCAGCGTTCGGCAGCCTACCTACAATGCGTGTCTTTATTCAGCGGAGCGCGCGCCATGCGCACCTTTACCCTGCCAGCCAGCGACGGTGTTGCCCTCCAGGTCAATCAGTGGAGCGCGGACCAGCCGCCGCGCGCTGCGCTGCTGCTGATCCACGGCATGAGCGAACACGGCGCACGCTATGCCGAACTTGGCCAGGCGCTGGCCGCGCGCGGCATTGCGCTCTACGCACCGGACCTGCGCGGCCACGGCGTTACCGGTCAGCGGCAGGGCCTGCTCGGCCATTACGCCGACCATGACGGCTGGCGGCGCGTCCTCGAGGATTTGCACCAGCTCGAACTGCACCTGCGCGCCTGCCACCCGCAGGTCCCGTTGCTCCTGTTCGGCCACAGCATGGGCAGTTACCTGGCGCAGGCCTATCTGCTGCGTCATGGCGCAGGCTTCGCCGGCGCGGTGCTGTCCGGCTCCAACTACCAGTCGCCGGCGCTCTATCGGCTGGGACGCCTGGTCGCACGCCTGGAACGCTGGCGCCAGGGCCGGCATGGACGCAGCGCGCTGCTGGAATGGCTGACCTTCGGCACGTTCAACAAGGCGTTCCGTCCCAACCGCACTCGCCATGACTGGCTGAGCCGCGACCCCGCCTCGGTCGACGCCTACCTGGCCGATCCGCTGTGCGGTTTTCGCTGCACCAACCAGTTGTGGATCGACCTGTTCGGCGGCCTGCTGGAGATCACGCCGGTGGCAAACCTGGCGCAAATCCCCCACGACCTGCCGCTGCTGGTGATCGGCGGCGAGCGTGACCCGGTCAGTGACGGACGGCGTCAGTTGGATCTTGTCGACGCGTTGCGCCGTGCCGGCCTGGAACGCGTCAGCGCTCAGCTCTACCCCGACGCCCGCCACGAACTGCTGCACGAAACGAACCGCGCGGATGTCATAGCCTTTTTGCTCGACTGGCTGGAGGCCGCCCTGGCCAACCGGCAGTCCTGCCACCCCAAGGAGATCGCATGACCCAACTCACCAATACTCCCTACGAGGCGCTCGAAGTCGGCCAGAAGGCCACGTACAGCAAGACCGTCGGTGAGAAGGACATCCAGCTGTTCGCCGCCATGTCCGGCGACCGCAACCCGGTGCACCTGGACGCGGAGTTCGCCGCCGGCACGATGTTCAAGGAGCGCATCGCCCATGGCATGTTCAGTGGCGCACTGATCAGCGCGGCAGTGGCCTGCACCCTGCCCGGCCCCGGCACCATCTACCTGGGCCAGACCATGAAGTTCACCCGCCCGGTGAAATTCGGCGACACCCTCACCGTGCAGCTGGAAATCCTCGAGAAACTGCCCAAGTTCCGCGTACGCATCGGCACCCGCGTGGTCAACCAGCGGGACGAGATCGTCGTCGACGGCGAGGCGGAGATCCTGGCCCCGCGCAGCCAGCAGACCGTGACCCTGCCGGAACTGCCGCCGATCAGCATCGGCTGACGGGTCGGTTACGCCGGGGTCAGCGTTCGGTCCCGGCTTCCTCCCCATGCAGGTCGGGCCGATCCGCCCCCTCGGCGGCCGGGTTGCCCGGCTGCATGGCCGGCGCTGCGGGAGGTCGGTCCCGCTCCCCGTTCCCGTCGCCACAGGCTGCCAGGAGCAACCCCAGCAGCATCACGGCACCCCAGCGCATCTCTCGCATCACTTCCTCCCGCCTCGCGGCCGCCTGATCTTCCTGGTAACCGACAGGCTCCACGCGCTGAAATTCGCCCCGCGCGAACCCAACAGCCGCACAGCCTTCTAAAGGCGGGTATTCGTCAGCAAGGGAATCCGCCATGTTCCGGCCACTGTCCACCCTCTGCGGCCTCGCCCTCGCCCTGCCCCTGTTCGCCCAGAATGCCGAGCCCGAGATCATCCTCCACCAGGAGGGCCTGCAGATTGACGTCCAGCCGATGGGCAAACCGCTGCAGGCCTTGGACGGCGAATTGCTCGGGGTCCGGGCGGTCAAGGTAATCAACCATGGCGAGCAGACCGTCGTCTGCGAGTTCCAGGTTCCGGCGGAAGTGCGCTCGACCACCCCACCGGTACCTTTCCGGATCGCGCCCGGCGCCCAGGTGGTGGAGCGGGTGCCCGGCGACTACGCGCCCGGCCAGCCCTACGCGGAGCTGCGCTGCAGCCACGCGCCCTGAGCCGCAGCTCGCCACATACCCGGAACCTGCGCGCCGCCCTTCCGGTCCCCTGCTCAGCCCGTCCACGCAGCCCCGCAGGAGCGCTCATCATGGCAACCGGCGACCCACACCATGCGCAGCACACCCCGACCCAAGCCGAGCCGTCGCCCGCGGAGGAGAGCCGCGAGAACGAAGAGCCCGGCGTAGCACCGGGCCGCGTCGGCGATCTGCGCCATCAGGGTGAGCGCCTGCACGACAAGGCCAGCGATGTGGGCCAGGGCACGCCGGGAAGAGGCGAGAAGCCCGAGGATGAACAATCCGGCCAGCCTCCGCAGGCCTGAGAATGCCCCCGGCTCGACCCGAACTGACGGCTCCGCGCACTTATTCTAAATCGTTATATCACTATGAGAATTCCGTATTTTCATAGCATATGGCTATCCCGCAGAATCCCCACCCAGACGGCCGCCTGGCCACTCCCGATTGCCCGCTTGCGCGAAGGACGTTTTCGATGCTCAAGAAACTGTTGCTGGCCACCGCCCTGTCCACCAGCCTGTTCGGCGCCGCCGCCCAGGCGCAGACTCCGCCGCTGCTGAACGCGTCCTATGACGTGGCACGCGAACTGTTCGCAGAGATCAACCCGAAGTTCATCGAGCACTGGAAGGCCACCACCGGCGAGGAGCCGAAGATCGACCAGTCCTTCGCCGGCACCTCCAAGCAGGCCCAGGACATCATCCAGGGCAAGAAGGTCGACGTGGTGACCTTCAACCAGGTGACCGACGTGGACATCCTCGCCAAGCGCCGCCTGCTCAACGAGGACTGGGCCACCGAGTTCCCCAACAACAGCTCGCCGTACTACAGCACCATCGGTTTCCTGGTGCGCGAGGGCAACCCGAAGAACATCCGGAGCTGGGATGACCTGATTCGCGACGACGTGAAGCTGGTGTTCCCCAACCCGAAGACCTCCGGCAACGCCCGCTACACCTACCTGGCCGCCTGGCTGTTCGCCAACGAGAAGTTCAACGGCGACCAGGACAAGATCAAGGCGTTCGTCGGCAAGCTGCTGCACAACGTGGAGAACTTCCCCACCGGCGGCCGTGGCGCCACCGTGGCCTTCGCCCAGAACGGCCAGGGCGATGCGCTGCTGACCTTCGAGTCGGAAGTGATCAACATCGCCAACCATCCGGACTTCAAGGCCGGCAACTACCAGATCGTGATTCCGCCGGTGAGCGTGCTGGCCGAGTTCCCGGTGGCCATCGTCGACAAGGTGGTGGACCAGAAGGGCACCCGCAAGCTGGCCACCGAATACCTGAATTTCCAGTACACCCGGGACATCCAGCAACTGCTGACCCGCTACAACCTGCGCGTTCATCACCCCGAGGTGGTCAAGGCCACCGAGGCCCAGTTCGCCAAGGTTCGCCTGATCAACCCCACCGACGTGCTGGGTAGCTGGGACACCATCACCGAGACCCACTTCGGCCGCAACGGCGTGCTGGACCAGCTGCTGAGCCAGCGCCCCAACTGATGTCCCGCCTGCGCTAGACTGTGCCGCCCCCGCCGGGCGGCACTGCCTTTGCGGCGGTTGTTTTCCGATCGACAAGCGATTTCCCGTGACCTTTCCGATTCCGCGCTTCTTTCATCAGGCACCCACCCTGCCGGGTTTCGGGCTGAGCTTCGGCATCAGCACCCTGTACCTGTCGCTGGTGATCCTCCTGCCCATCTCGGCACTGTTGCTGTACGTCAGTGACCTCACCTGGCTGGAATACTGGCGGGCGATCAGCGATCCGCGGGTGGTTTCCAGCTATGCGGTAACCCTGCAAGGCGCGCTGATCTCGTCCCTGGCCGCCCTGCTGATCGGCCTGCTGCTGGCCTGGATCATCGCCCGCTACGACTTCCCCGGCCGGCGGCTGGTGGACGCCCTGGTGGACCTGCCTTTCGCCCTGCCCACCTCGGTGGCCGGCCTGACCCTGGCCTTCCTGCTGGTGCCGGACGGCTGGATCGGCCAGTGGCTGGGCTTCAAGGTTTCCTATGCATTTCCCGGCATCGTGGTGGCCATGACTTTCACCAGCCTGCCGTTCGTGGTGCGCACCGTGCAGCCGGTGCTGCTGGAGCTGGGCAACGAGTTCGAGGAAGCCGCGCACACCCTGGGCGCCAGCAAGTGGCAGACCTTCTGGCACGTGATCCTGCCGATGCTGGTGCCGGCGCTGATCACCGGTGGCGCGCAATCCTTCGTGCGCAGCCTCGGCGAGTTCGGCGCGGTGGTGATGATCGCCGGCAACATGCCGTTCAAGACCGAAGTCAGTTCGCTGATGATCTTCGTGCGCCTGCAGGAATTCGACTATCCCGCCGCCGCGGCCATCGCCTCGGTGATCCTGCTGGCCTCCCTGATTCTGCTGTTCACCCTGCAGGTGGTGCAGAGTCGCGTCCTTCGTTGGCAGCGCAAGAAATGAAGAAGCCCCATTCCTGGCAGCAATGGCTGCTGATCGGCCTCGGCCTCGCCGTGGTCGCCCTGGTTCTGCTGGTACCGCTGGTGCTGATCTTCACCCGCGCGCTATCCGGCGGCTGGGACCTGCTGGTGCAGAACCTCTCCGAAGACTACATGCAGCACGCACTGATGCTCACCGTGCTGGTGGCCATCGCCACGGTGCCGATCAACCTGGTGTTCGGCATCTGCCTGGCCTGGTGCGTGACGCGCTACGACTTCCGCGGCCGCCGCCTGCTGTCGACGCTGATCGACATCCCCTATGCGGTCTCGCCGGTGGTCGCCGGCCTGTGCTACCTGGTGATCTACGGCATCGAGGGTTTCGTCGGCCAGTGGTTCTACGATCGTGACATCCAGCTGATGTTTGCCTGGCCGGGGATCGTCATGGTCACGGTGTTCGTCACCGCGCCCTATGTGGCGCGCATCCTGATTCCCACCATGCAGAGCCAGGGCGCCGAAGAGGAAACCGCCGCGCTGACCCTGGGCGCCAATGGCTGGCAGATCTTCCGCCATGTCACCCTGCCCAACATCAAGTGGGCGCTGCTCTACGGCGTGGTGGTGACCAACGCGCGGGCGGTGGGCGAGTTCGGCGCGGTGTCGGTGGTGTCCGGCACCATCATGAACCAGACCCTGACCCTGCCGCTGCTGGTCGAGCAGTTGAACAACGACTACAAGACCGCCGCCGCCTTCACCGCCGCCGCGCTTCTGGCGTGCATGGCGCTGCTCACCGTGTTCCTGAAGACCTTCATGGAATGGCGCCAGCGCCAGGCGATGGCGCGGGCCGAGGCGGCCTGAACGGCGCCCGGCCCCTCTCCCATCAAGGGAGAGGGGAAGCGCGTCAGCGCCTGGCCTTGAAGAATTCCTTCAACACCGCCCCGCACTCCTCGGCCAGCACGCCGCCCTCGACGCGTACCCAGTGGTTGAGGAAGTTCTGCTCGAAGAAGCGCCCCTGGCTCACCGCCACCCCGGCGCGGGGCTCGCTGGCACCGTAGACCACGCGGGCGATGCGCGAATGCACTATCAGCCCGGCGCACATGCTGCAGGGTTCCAGCGTCACGTAGAGGGTCGTGCCCGGGAGGCGGTAGTTCTGCGCCGCCTCGGCGGCGGCGCGGATAGCGACCATTTCGGCATGGGCGCTGGGATCGTGACGGCTGATCGGCGCGTTGAAGCCACTGCCGACCACCTCACCATCGCGCACCAGCACCGCGCCGACCGGCACCTCCCCCTGCGCCGCGCCCAGGCGCGCCTGGTCCAGCGCCAGGCGCATGAAATGCTCATCGCGCGAGCGGTCGATGACGGGGGTGAACTTGCTCATGGCGAATCCGGAAAAAGAAATTTCACATTGAAGCGGGATTAGACGTAGGACGGTCAGCGCCTTTCTGGCCGCCGTGCGGGGTCAATGGTGGACAGGAACAGCGTTGTCTACCCTACGCTTGAGGGACAGTCCGGACCAGCCCGGCAGCGGCCTTGAGGGAGCGAATTCATTCGCGAGCTCTTGGCGCGGCCGGGTAGGCGCGGCCGGCACAGGATTCCTCAGAACCCGTCGTCCTTCCATCGCCGGCCGCGCGTCTTGTCCATCGCCGGCAGGCCCTGTTGCAGCGCGGCCTTCGACAGCATGTGCGCACTCACTGGTGCGGTGATGAACAGGAACAGGGTGAGCAGCAGCTCATGCAGGCTCAAGCCCTGCTTCTGCACACTGAAGAAGATCACCGAGGCGATGATGATGCCGCCCACGCCGAGGGTGGTGGCCTTGGTCGGCGCGTGCAGACGGGTGAAGAAGTCCGGCAGGCGATAGAGGCCAATGGCGCCGACGAGCGCGAACAGGCTGCCCAGCAGCAAAAACGCGCAGATCAGCAATTCGATCCAGAAAGGCATGGTGTGTCCCTCAGTCGATCAGGTCGCCGTGCAGCAGGTGCTTGCCCACCGCCACGGTACCGACGAAGCCGAATACCGCGATGAGCAGCGCGGCTTCGAAGAAGATGTCCGATGCCAGCCAGATGCCGAACAGCACGATCAGCGCCAGACCGTTGATGTACAGGGTATCCAGGGCCAGCACCCGATCGGGCACCGACGGCCCGCGCACCAGACGCAGCATGTTCAGCACCAGCGCCAGGCCGAGCAGGCCCATGCACAGCGGAATCACGTAGGCGAGCATTCGAATATCTCCAGCAGCGGGGCTTCGTAGCGGTGCTTCAGTTCCGCCACCAGCGCCTTGATGTCCGGGGCGTCCAGGGCATGCAGCAGCAGGGTCTTGCGGTCGGGTGTCAGCCCGGCGGAGACCGTTCCCGGAGTCAGGGAAATGATGCAGGCCAGGGTGGCTAGCAGGAACTCATCCTCGATGACCATCGGCACCTCGACGAACGCCGGGTTCAGCCGTTCCTTCGGACCCAGCACCAGGCGCGCCACATGCAGGTTGGCGACCACGATGTCCCAGAACACCTTGAGCAGGAACAGGCACAGCTTCAGCGGCTTGCGCACGCGCGGCACGAAGATCAGGTAGCGGCGCAGCAGCAGCGGAATAACCCAGCCCAGGAACAGGCCGAGCAGCAGGTGACCGAGACTGAGCTGGTTGGTCAGCAGCAGCCAGACACCCGTGAGCAACAGGCTCAGCCCCGGATGGGGCAGCCAGGCGAAGCGCGTCATGCCTCACCTCCTTCAACAATGCGCAGATAAGGCGCCAGGTCCAGCAACTGTGCGGCGGCGGCATCCAGGTACGCCTGCAGCGGCTGCGCGACAATCACCAGCACCACGCTGGCCAGCAGCAGACCGGCCGTGGCGGCCAAGCGCAGCGGATCGGCCAGCGGCCCTTCGGCAGCCTGGCCGTTGTTGCGCCAGAACAGGCGGTTGCCAGCCCGGCTGAGGGTGACGATCGACGCCAGGCCGGCGATCAGCAGCAGCGGCCAGAACTCCAGCGCGGTGGCGCCGGTGCCGGCCGAACGCAGCATCAGCAGCTTGCCGAGGAAACCGGACAACGGCGGCAGACCGGCCACCGCCAGCGCCCCGAAGAAGAACAGCCCCCCCAGCAGCATCGGCTGGCGCAGCATCGGACCGACCTGCAGCGCACCGGCCAGCTCGCCGCGCTGCCGGCCGAGCAGATCGGCTAGCAGGAACAACCCGCCGCATACCAGGGTGCTGTGCACCAGGTAGTAGAGACCCGCCCCCAGGCTGGCACGGCTGCCCAAGGCGAATACCGCCAGCAGGCTGCCCACCGAAATTACCAACAGATAGGAAATCATCTCCTGCAGGCTGCGGGCGGCCAGCGCACCGATGGCACCCGCCGCGAGGGTCAGCAACGCCAGCCACCAGAGCCAGTCATGGGCATAGAAGGCCAGTTCGCCGGCCTCGCTGCCGAACACCAGGGTGAACACCCGCAGGATGGCGTACAGGCCGACCTTGGTCATGATCGCGAACAGTGCGGCGACCGGCGCGCTGGCTGCCGCGTAGGTGCGCGGCAGCCAGAAGTACAGCGGCAGGATGGCCGCCTTGAGGCCGAACACCACCAGCAGCAGGAAGCCGGCGGCGGCCACCAGCGGCGCGGTCTGCGAGTCGGCGCTGGCCACGCGGGCAGCCATGTCGGCCATGTTCAGGGTGCCGAGCAGGCCGTACAGGGTGCCGACGCCAATCAGGAAGAACGACGAACCCAGCAGGTTGAGCACCACGTAATGCATGCCCGCCCGCGCCCGTGCGGCGCCGTTGCCGTAGACCAGCAGGCCATAGGAGGCGATCAGCAGGATCTCGAAGAACACGAACAGGTTGAACAGGTCGCCGGTCAGGAACGCCCCGTTGATGCCCGCCAGCTGGAACTGGAACAGGGCATGGAAATTGGGCGCGCGCTCATCTTCGCCGGCACTGGCGTACAGCGCGGCGAAGCCGGCCAGCACAGCGGTGAGCAGCACCATCAGTGCGCTCAGGCGGTCGAGTAGCAGGATGATGCCGAACGGCGGGCGCCAGTCGCCCAGCGCATAGACGCGCAGCTCGCCGTCGCCGGCCAGCAGCACCAGCCAGGCGGTCACCGGAATCAGCGCCAGCGTTGCCAGCAACGACAGCGCACGCTTGAACGACTTGCCGCTGCGGTGCAGCAACATCAGCAGCGCACCGGCGAACAGCGGCAGCAGGATCGGCAGGATGATCGCGTGATTCATTGACGCGGCTCCTGTCCATCCACATGGTCGCTGCGCAGCTCACCCATGCCGCGCAGGGCCAGCACCAGCACGAAGGCGGTCATGGCGAAGCCGATGACGATGGCGGTCAGCACCAGCGCCTGGGGCAGCGGATCGGCGAATTCGGTGCTCTTGCCGATGACGGCCGGCGCGCCGGTGACCAGGCGTCCCATGGCAAACAGGAACAGGTTGACCGCATACGAGATCAGGGTCAGACCGAGCACCACGGGAAAGATGCGCGCCCGCAGCAGCAGGTAAACGCCGCTGGCGACCAGCACACCCAGGGTGATGGCATACAAAGCTTCCATATCAGAGCACTTCCTCGCATTCGGCCTGGCTCACGTGGCCGATGTTGGACAGGATCAGCAGCGTCGCCCCGACAACCGCCAGATAGACCCCCAGGTCAAAGAGCATGGCGGTCGCCAGCTCCAGCTCGCCGATGTACGGGATGTGGAAATGACCGAACGCCGAGGTGAGGAACGGATGGCCGAAGGCCCAGCTGCCCAGGCCGGTGAGCGCGGCGATCAGCACACCACCGCCGGCCACCGCGTGGTAGCTGAACGGCTGGCGCGACTCGGCCCAGGTCACGCCATGGGAGATGTACTGCAGCACGAGGGCCACCGCGGTGACCAGGCCGGCGATGAAGCCGCCGCCCGGCAGGTTGTGGCCGCGCAGGAAGATGAACACCGAGACCAGCAGCGCCAGGGGCATGATGGTGCGCGCCAGCACATCGAGGATCATCGGGTGGCTGTCAGTGGACCAGGGCTGGCCACGGTAGTCGCGGCGCGGATGCGGCAGGTGCAGGCCATGCAGCAGGCCGTAGATGCCCACGGCGGCAATGGCCAGCACGCTGATCTCGCCCAGGGTGTCGAAGCCGCGGAAGTCCACCAGGATCACGTTGACCACGTTGGTCCCGCCGCCGCCGGGCACGCTGTTGGCCAGGAAGAATCCGGCGATGGTCTCGTAGGGACGGGTCAGCACGGCGAAGGCCAGCACCGCCACCAGGGTGCCCACCGCAACGGCCACCACCATGTCACGCAGGCCGCGCAGGCTGCTGGTTTCCACCTGGGTGCGCAGCGGCAGGAAGAACAGCGCCAGCAGCATCAGGATGATGCTCACCACCTCCACCGAAAGCTGGGTGAGCGCCAGGTCCGGCGCCGAGAAGCGAGCGAAGGTCAGCGATACCATCAGGCCCACCACGCTGATCATGGCCAGCGCGGTCAGGTAGCGCAGGTGGAAGACAACCGTCAGCGCCCCGGCGGCCAGCAGCACCAGCAGGCCCAGCGCGGTGACCGGATCCAGCGGGGTCATCTGCAGCTCGCCGCTCAGCACGCGCAGCGGCGACAGGGCCACCACCACCAGCAGCAGCGCCAGGGCCAGCACCCAGGTCAGGTAGCTCTGCAGCGAGCCGCTTTCCAACGCGCGGGTCACCCGCCGGGCGACGTTGACCAGGCTGGTCACCACCCGATCGAAGACCATCAGCGCATTGATGGAGGGCAAGCCGTCGAACCAGGCGTACAGCGGCCCGCGGGCCGCGTAGAGGGCCAATCCGCCGAGCAGCGCCAGGGTGCTCATGGCCAGCGGCATATTGAAGCCGTGCCAGATCGCCAGGCTGTACTCCGGCAACTGGCCACCCAGGCTGGCGCTGGCCGCCGAGGCCAGCAACGGGGCCACCGTCCAGGCCGGCAGCATGCCCACCACCAGGCACAGCAGCACGAGGATCTCCACCGGTATCTTCATGTAGCGCGGCGGCTCGTGGGGCGGGTACTTCGGCAGGTCGATGGGCTCACCGTTGAAGAACACGTCGTGGATGAAGCGCAGCGAATAGGCCACCGAAAACATCCCGGCCACGGTGGCCAGGGTCGGCACCAGCCAGTTGAAGCCGCCGAACAGGCTCTGGTGCAGGGTCTCGCCGAAGAACATTTCCTTGCTGAGGAAGCCGTTGAGCAACGGCACCCCGGCCATGGCCAGCGAGGCCACCATGGCCAGCACGGCGGTGTGCGGCATGTACTTCCACAGGCCGTTGATGCGCCGCATGTCGCGGGTACCGGTCTCGTGGTCGATGATGCCGGCGGCCATGAACAGCGACGCCTTGAAGGTGGCGTGGTTGATGATGTGGAAGATCGCCGCCACGTTGGCAAGCGGCGCATCCAGGCCAAACAGCAGGGTGATCAGGCCCAGGTGGCTGATGGTGGAATAGGCCAGCAGGCCCTTGAGGTCGGTCTGGAACAGCGCCAGCACCGCGCCCACCAGCAGGGTCGACAGGCCGGTCAGGCTGACCAGGTAGAACCACCAGTCGGAACCGGACAGCGCGGGGTACAGGCGTGCCAGCAGGAAGATGCCGGCCTTGACCATGGTCGCCGAGTGCAGGTACGCCGACACCGGCGTGGGCGCGGCCATGGCTCGCGGCAGCCAGAAATGGAACGGAAACTGCGCGGACTTGGTGAACACGCCCAGCAGCACCAGGATCAGCGCCAGCGGATACAGCGCATGCTCACGGATCAGATCGCCCGCGGCCAGCACGTCGCTCAGTTCGAAGCTGCCGACGATGTGGCCGATCAGCAGGATGCCGGCCAGCAGGGCGAAGCCGCCACCGGCGGTGATGGTCAGCGACATGCCGGCGCCCATGCGCGCGTCGCGGCGATGTGACCAGAAGCCGATCAGCAGGAAGCTGGACAGGCTGGTCATTTCCCAGAACACCAGCATCAGCAGCAGGTTCTCGGACAGCACCACGCCGAGCATGGCACCCATGAACAGCAGCAGGTAGGTGAAGAAGCGCCCGGCCGCTTCATGACGGCCGAGGTAGTAGTGCGCGTAGAGGATCACCAGCAGGCCGATGCCGAGGATCATCACTGCGAACAGGAAGCCCAGACCATCCAGACGCAGGCTGAGGTTGAGGCCCAGCTCGGTCAGCCAGGGCTGGTGGAGGATCAGTGCCTCGCCGGAGAACACCCGGCCGGCTTCACTGAGCAGCAGGCCGAAGGCGATGGCCGGCGCCAGGGCGGTGGCCAGCGCACAGACGAGGCGGCCACGCCCCTCGGCCAGCGTTGGCAGGAAAGCGCCCAGGAAAGGCAGGGCCAGGATCAGTGCCAGAATCATTCATCGCACCTCGTGAGTCGGTTGGTGATGTTTTCGACGCCCACGCAGAGCGAAACGGCAGCATTCTTAAATAAACAAAGAATTGCCGTCATGCTTTTTTTATTACAAAAGACAATTAGCAGAGGTGCCATTAGCCAACAGTCGCGTGCCACAACGCGGCGATCGGCCTGGCATCACGTACCCGCAAACCACACCACCGGACCATGCGCGGTACAGGATCTGAATAATCGCTGCCCTGCAAACCGCAGGGTGAACAGCGCTTCCCTTGTCCACCCTTTGGCCGCGACCCGATCCTACAGCGGCGCCACCCGGCTGGTGCCATCCACAGTGAGGATGCGTACCCGCTGTCCAACCCGGAAGGTCTGGTTGGGTTCCATGGCCTGCACGTAGGCGCGCAGGCTGCCGTCATCCTCGCGCACGGTGATTTCCACCCCCTGGGTGCGGGTGATGCCCTCCTCGGCCGCCGCGCCCAGCATGCCGCCGGCCACCGCGCCGATGACCGCCGCCACGGCACTGCCGCGGCCGCCGCCCACGCCGCTGCCGGCGATACCGCCAACCACGGCGCCAGCGCCCGAGCCGATGGGTGTCTTGGTGCCTTCGATGCGCACCGGCCGCAGGGACTCGATGGTGCCCATGCGCACCAGCTGCACGGTACGCGCCTCGCTACGCGAGTAGGTATCGCCGGTCAGGCTGGAGGCGCAGCCGCCCAGCACCAGCCCGCTCAGGGAAACACTGGCAATCAGTATCAGGGATGTACGCATGGAGTCCTCCGCTTTGACCGAAACACCGTGTTCCGAAGCATGCCCCGGGGCCGCGCCCGGGGTGTCACTTCCAGACGACCGGCAGTTCCGTTAGGGTAGCGGCTTTTGCACCGGGGTCGGATTGCCATGGACTACTTCATCATCTTCATCGCCACGGCCAGTGGGCTGTATTTCCACTGGTGGTTGATGGTGCGCATTCGCCGCTGGGCCGATCGCGACCTGGCGCTGTCGATGGCCGGCGATGACGCGACGAAACGGGACTACATGCTGCAGAAGCTGGAGCAGGCCAAGCAGGACAAGGTGCCGCGCAAGCAACTGCAGACCTGGCTGGAACAGGCGGCCGGGGAATATGCAGTGAAGTGATGTCAGGCGGGTCAAGGCAACGCCTTGGCCGCCGGACGCGACATCGGTGCATCCGCTGCCTACTTGGACAGGAAGCGCATCCCCTCCTCCAGCCCCTGCAGGGTCAGCGGGAACATCTGATCGTTGGTCAGCTCGCGTACCAGCGAGGTGGACGCGGTGTAATCCCAGGTGTGCTTGGGGTACGGGTTGATCCAGATGAGCTTCTTGTACTTCTCCATGAAGCGGCGCATCCACACGTAGCCGGCTTCCTCGTTCCAGTGCTCGACGCTGCCGCCGGCCTGGGTGATCTCGTAGGGCGCCATGGCGGCGTCACCGACGAAGACGATCTTCCAGTCCGCGCCGTACTTGTGCAGCAGGTCGAAGGTGGAAAAGCGCTCGGTGGTGCGGCGCATGTTGTTCTTCCACACCGACTCGTAGATGAAGTTGTGGAAGTAGAAGAACTCCAGGTGCTTGAACTCGGTCTTGCAGGCGGAGAACAGCTCCTCGCAGACCTTCACGTGGGCGTCCATCGAGCCGCCGATATCCATCAGCAGCAACAGCTTGACCGTGTTGCGCCGCTCCGCGCGCATCTGGATGTTGAGCAGACCGGCGTCGCGGGCGGTGTGGTCGATGGTGCCGTCGATGTCGAACTCTTCGGCCGCGCCCTCGCGGGCGAACTTGCGCAGGCGGCGCAGGGCGACCTTGATGTTGCGGGTGCCCAGCTCCACCTGGTCGTCGAGGTTCTTGTACTCGCGCTGGTCCCAGACCTTGACCGCGCGGCCCTGACGCTTGCCGGCGTCGCCGACGCGGATGCCTTCCGGGTTGTAGCCGCCGGAGCCGAACGGGCTGGTGCCGCCGGTGCCGATCCACTTGTTGCCGCCGGCGTGCTTTTCCTTCTGTTCTTCCAGGCGTTTCTTGAATTCCTCGATCAGCGTGTCCAGCCCGCCGAGGGACTGGATCATCGCCCGCTCTTCCTCGCTCAGGTGGCGCTCGAACTCCTTGCGCAGCCATTCCTCCGGGATCAGCGCCTCGATGTGCCGGTCCAGATCCTCCAGCCCCTTGAAATAGGCGCCGAAGGCCCGGTCGAACTTGTCGAAGTGGCGCTCGTCCTTCACCAGGATCGCCCGCGACAGGTAGTAGAACTCGTCCATGTCGGCGAAAACTACGTTGTGCTTGAGCGCATTGATCAGGTCGAGCAGCTCGCGCACCGACACCGGCACCTTGGCCGCGCGCATTTCATTGAACAAACCAAGCAGCATTGCTTACCTCGATGGGCGACTCACAGGTCGCCGCTGTGCTGGGGCAGATCGTCCTGGATGCGGTACCAGTCGGCCTTGGAATCCACGTAGATGTGCGCCTGGGGCACCTCGCCCAGCGGCGAATCCAGCGTGCCGGCGGCCACGCCGATTTCCCCGGCGCGGTCGTCGATGAACTGCAGGGTGGCGCCGCAGCGACTGCAGAAGGTCCGCGTGATGCCGGGCGAAGACGGGTAACGGGCGACCAGGGCTTCCCCGGCGGTGAAGTGGAACGCCTCGGGCGACACGCCGGCATAGGAGGCGAAGGCCGCGCCGTGGGCCTTGCGGCACATGCTGCAATGGCAATGGGTGACTTCCTCGATGGGCGTGTCGATGCGGTATTTCACCGCCCCGCACAGGCAGCTGCCGTTATGCATCGCTGTGTCCCCTCTCCCATGTTGCCGTCGTAGGGTGGGTTAGCCGCGCGGCGGCGTAACCCACCGTCTCGTGCCGCGTTATCGCCTTGGCCAGCCTGGCGGTTACGCTTCGCTAACCCGCCCTACGCCCGTCTTTCGCTTACCGGGAAGCGCGGCGGCTCATGAACGCCAGGCGTTCGAGCAGCATCACGTCCTGCTCGTTCTTCACCAGGGCGCCGGCCAGCGGCGGGATGGCCTTGGTGGGATCGCGCTCACGCAGCACGGCTTCACCGATGTTGTCGGCCATCAGCAGTTTCAGCCAGTCGACCAGTTCGCTGGTGGAAGGTTTCTTCTTCAGGCCCGGCACCTTGCGCACGTCGAAGAACACGTCCAGCGCCTCGGCCACCAGCGCGTTGCTGATGCCCGGGTAGTGCACGTCGACGATCTTCTGCAGGGTCTCGCGATCGGGGAAGGCGATGTAGTGGAAGAAGCAGCGGCGCAGGAAGGCGTCGGGCAGCTCCTTCTCGTTGTTGGAGGTGATGATGATGATCGGGCGCTGCCGGGCCTTGATGGTTTCGTTGGTCTCGTAGACGTAGAACTCCATCTTGTCGAGTTCCTGCAGCAGGTCGTTGGGGAACTCGATGTCCGCCTTGTCGATCTCGTCGATCAGCAGGATGACGCGCTCCTCGGCCTCGAAGGCCTCCCAGAGCTTGCCCTTCTTGATGTAGTTGCGCACATCGTGGACCTTCTCCACGCCCAGCTGGGAGTCGCGCAGGCGGCTCACCGCGTCGTACTCATACAGGCCCTGGTGCGCCTTGGTGGTGGACTTGATGTGCCAGGTGATCAGCCGGGCGCCGAAGGCCGCAGCCAGCTGTTCGGCGAGCATAGTCTTGCCGGTGCCCGGCTCGCCCTTTACCAGCAGCGGGCGCTGCAGGGTGATGGAGGCATTGACCGCCAGCTTGAGATCGTCGGTGGCGACGTAGGAAGGGGTACCTTCGAACTTCATCGGGAAGAATTCCTCGGTGGGGCCGCCCGTCGCGGCGAAACAGGCTGCGACTATACCCCGCACCCGGGATTCTGTGAACGCGACACCAGGTTTCGGTCACGTTCCGGTCGAAGGCAGGCCGACGGGCTACTCACCCTCTTCCAGCGAGCGCTCGAAGCGCGCGCTGAAGGCCTCGATGAAGGCGTTGCGCAGGACGGCAAGGAACGCCTGGAAGGGACTGACATCCTGATCGCGAATGGTCCCGGACAGCTCGACCCGGGTGGCGAACTGATCCTTGCGCTGGTTCTTCAGCAGCGTCTGGCCGCCGCCGACGATGGCTTCCCACAGCCCGCGCAGGAAACCCTTGTCCTCGGCCTGGATATCCTGTTCCCAGTCGAACACCTCGACGTTGCGCAACAGCGGCTTGATGTAGCCGCCGAGCTGGCTGTTTTCGGCTTCCACTTCCATCACCAGGTCACCGGTGCCGTCGGCGAAATCGAAACGGCCGTAGGCGCGGCTGAAGTCGTTGAGCTTGACCAGCGGCACGCCGGTGACCCGCAGGCGCAGTTCGAAATCCTCCCAGTCGGTAAAGGGGTCGAAGCGCGCATTGGCTTCCATGGGCGCGACTTCCAGGAAACGCGCCTCGCCGACGAACTCCGCCACGCGGCGCCCCTCGGCATCGGTGCTGTTGGTCAGGTTGTAGAAGGTACCCACCACCTGGTCAGCATGGATGTTCACCTGCGGATCGGAAGTGAAGTTGCGAAACGAGACCTGGCCGTTGCGGATATGCACCTCGTTGAGGGTGATGGGCAGCAGCGCATCCAGGCGGTCCCGCCAGTCCACGCCCTCCCCCGTCTGCTCCTGCCCGGGTTCACGGGCATCCACGAAGTTCAGCTGCGGATCGACGAACGCCACCTCGGCCACCACCGCCCGATCCTGCCACAAGGCGCGCCAGCTGACGGAAAGGTCGATCAGCGGCGCATCGAGCAGCGGCACCGGCACGCCCCCTTTCTTTTTTTCGATCAGCAGCCCCTCGATCTGGTAGGCGCCGCGCCACCAGGCCAGGTCGACATCGGCGATCTGCCCCCGGTAGTCGCCCATGTCGGCGAGGGTGTCGTTCAGGTAGTTGCGGACCAGTTGAGGCAGCGCCAGATGCAGCAACAATAGCAACAGCGCAATGATCAGCAGGATCCACACTGGCAGGGCCTGACGTCGGTTCATCGGCGACTCTCCCCGGCGGCGTTGTCGTGCAGTTGACCGGCCTTGTCCGGCCCGGTTCGGCTGGACTGACCGACACGACAGGCATAGGCTGACAGACCTCGTCAACCAGCCACCGACGGAATGAACATGAGCCGCATCTTCGCAGACAATTCCCTGGCCATCGGCAACACCCCGCTGGTCATGATCAATCGCCTCGGCCCCAAGGGCGTGACCCTGATGGTCAAGACCGAGGGCCGCAACCCCGGCTATTCGGTGAAGTGCCGGATCGGCGCCAGCATGGTGTGGGACGCCGAGGAGCGCGGCGTGCTCAAGCCCGGCATGACCCTGGTGGAGCCGACCTCCGGCAACACCGGGATCGGCCTGGCCTTCGTCGCCGCCGCTCGCGGCTACAAGCTGATTCTCACCATGCCGGCCTCCATGAGCCTGGAACGCCGCAAGGTGGTCAAGGCGCTGGGCGCCGAGCTGGTGCTCACCGAGCCAGCCAAGGGCATGAAGGGCGCCATCGAGAAAGCCAGCGAGATCGTCGCCAGCGACCCGGCGAAGTACTACATGCCCCAGCAGTTCGAGAATCCGGCCAACCCGGCGATCCACGAGAAGACCACCGGCCCGGAGATCTGGAACGATACCGACGGCGCCATCGACGTGCTGGTCGCCGGCGTAGGCACCGGCGGCACCATCACCGGCATCTCGCGCTACATCAAGAAGACCCAGGGCAAGCAGATCCTCTCGGTGGCGGTGGAGCCGGTCAGCTCGCCGGTCATCAGCCAGGCCATGGCCGGCCAGGAACTCAAGCCCAGCCCGCACAAGATCCAGGGCATCGGCGCCGGTTTCGTGCCGAAGAACCTCGATCTGTCGCTGGTCGACCGCGTCGAACAGATCACCGATGACGAGGCCAAGGCGATGGCCCTGCGCCTGATGCGCGAGGAAGGCGTGCTATGCGGCATTTCCGGCGGCGCGGCCATGGCCGCCGCGGTACGCCTGGCCGAGCACCCGGATATGCAGGGCAAGAACATCGTGGTGATCCTGCCGGACTCCGGCGAGCGCTACCTGTCCACCATGCTGTTCGACGGCCTGTTCAGCGAGCAGGAACTGGTGCAGTAAGGACGATCCGTGGGAGCGAATTCATTCGCGATCGGGTGCAGGCCAGCACGAAAGGCTCGCGGCTGAATCCGCTTCCACAACCGTGGCGGCCGCCCCGCGCCAGCCATTGAACTTTGCCGGAGCGAAGCGGCCACAGACTACTCAGGGATACTGGAAACCGGGAAGGATGTTGCCGAACCGCCCCTGGGAAACCTGTTCATGGATGCCGCGCGGCAGAACCTCTCCATGGAGACCCTGCGTGGGCTGGCTTGCGTGCTGCTGGTCGCCTATCACGTGGTGGGTTCCGAAGCCCTGGCCAACGGCCTCAGGCTACCGGGTGATCACGAGCTGCATCGCTTCAACGAGGCGCTGAGCCACCTGCGCATGCCGCTGTTCACCTTCATCTCCGGCTATGTGTACGGCTACCGGCCGTTATCCGGCGGGCCTGGCCGTTTCCTGGCCGGCAAGCTGCGACGCCTGGGCCTGCCCTTGCTCTGCGTGGGCACACTGTTCGCCACACTGCAGTACCTGACGCCGGGCACCAGCACCCAACTGGTCCTGGACGAATTCTGGAAGCTCCACCTGTACCCGTTCGCCCATTACTGGTACCTGCAGGCGCTGCTGGTGATCTTCGCCCTGTTCGCCCTGCTGGAGCACAGCGGCCTGACCCGCAGGCACGCCGGCCTGCTGCTGTTGCTGCTGGCTCTTGGCGTGATCTACCCGCACCGCGAACAGCTGCCGGTGCTGTTCTCGCTGCGCCAGGCGTTCTACCTGTTCCCCTACTTCGTCCTTGGCGTGCTGTATTTCCGGATGCTGGAAGCCGCCATCCGGACCCACTCGCGGATCGCGGTACCGATGCTCGCCCTGCTCTGTCTCGGCTATGGCGGGCTGACGCCCGTGCTGAGCGACACCGGCACGCTCAGCCGCCTGTCCCTGGGCTTCAGCGCCCTGCTGCTCCTGCTGGCCGCCGCATCGAATGTGCGCTTGCGCCTGCTTGCGCGGCTGGGTGTGTATTCCTATGCCATCTACCTGCTGCATGTGTTCTTCACTGCCGGGATGCGCCTGGCCCTGGAGCGCCTGGAGCTGCGCCACGACTACCTGGGGTTCCTGTGCGGACTGGCGGCCGGGTTGCTGGGGCCGATTCTCGCCTACCAGGGCTGCGCGCGGCTGCCATGGGCGCGCCTGCTGTTATTCGGGCAGTCGACGGCCCGCCGCACACCCGCCAGGCCGCCCGCGCCGGCGGTCTCCGGCTTCCCGCCACCGGCCGACTGACATAAGCTCGCCATTCCATAGCCAGCAGGGACCCCAACATGGCGCAGCAATGGCCGGCCGATATCGCCCGTTCCATCCTCAAGGGCTTCGACGATTACCGCGAGCAGTTCCGGCTGATCACCGACGGCGCGCGCAAGCGCTTCGAGCAGGCGCAGTGGCAGGAGATCCAGCAGGCCTCGGCGGAGCGCATCGCCCTCTACGAGGACAAGGCCCAGGAAACCACCGAGCGGCTGCGCCGGGAGTTTCCCGCTGAGCAGTTGCTGGACGTGCAGCTCTGGCCGCTGGTGAAGAGCGCCTACATCGAGCAGATCAACCCGCGCAGCGACGACGAGCTGGCGGAAACCTGGTTCAACTCGATCTTCTGCCACCTGTTCAGCCATGACTGCATCAGCGACGGCACCATGTTCATCCACACCACCCGCCCGGCGCTGCACCCGCACCGGCGCGCGGCGCAGACGCGCAGCTACCGGCCGAATGGCGACCTCACCGAATTGCTGCGGGCGATCTTCGACGACTACCGCTTCGATGTGCCCTGGATCGACCTGGAAGGCGACCTCGCCCGCCTGGAAGCCACCCTGCAGGCCAACCTGCCGGACTGGGTGTGCAGGGACCCGGCGCTGACCATCGAGCTGTTCTGCTCGCCGCTGTACCGCAACAAGGGCGCCTACCTGGTCGGGCGCATCTACACCCCCGACGAGCAATGGCCGCTGGCGATTCCCTTCGTGCACAAGGAAGGCGAAGGCATTCGCATCGACGCGCTGATCACCGACGAGGCGGATGTGTCGATCATCTTCTCCTTCACCCGCTCCTACTTCATGGTCGATGTGTCCTACCCGGCGGAGTTCGTCGCCTTCCTCAAGCGCATCCTGCCCGGCAAGCACATCGCCGAGCTGTACACCTCCATCGGCTTCTACAAGCAGGGCAAGTCGGAGTTCTTCCGCGCGCTGATTCACCACCTGATCAACACCGACGACCGCTTCGTGATGGCACCCGGGGTGCGCGGCATGGTGATGAGCGTGTTCACGCTGCCGGGCTTCAACACCGTGTTCAAGATCATCAAGGACCGCTTCTCGCCGTCCAAGAACGTGGACCACGCCACGGTCATCGAGAAGTACCGGCTGGTGAAGCGCGTCGACCGGGTCGGCCGCATGGCCGATACCCAGGAGTTCGCCGACTTCCGCTTCCCGGTGGACAAGTTCGACCCCGAGTGCCTCGCCGAACTGCTGGAGGTGGCCCCTTCCACCGTGGAGCTGCAGGGCGACACCGTGCTGGTGCGCCACTGCTGGACCGAGCGGCGCATGACCCCGCTGAACCTGTACCTGGAAGGCGCCAGCGAGGCCCAGCAACGCGAAGTGCTGGAGGATTACGGCCAGGCCATCAAGCAGCTGGCGGCGGCCAACATCTTCCCCGGCGACATGCTGCTGAAGAACTTCGGCGTCACCCGCCACGGCCGCGTGGTGTTCTACGACTACGACGAGATCTGCTACCTCACCGAGGTGAACTTCCGGCACATCCCGCCGCCTCGCTTCCCCGAGGACGAGATGTCCGCCGAGCCCTGGTACTCGGTCGGCCCCAACGACGTGTTCCCCGAGGAATTCCCGCGCTTCCTGTTCGGCGACATCAAGCAGCGCCGCCTGTTCAGCCAGCTGCACGGCGACCTGTTCGATGCCGACTACTGGAAGAGCCTGCAGGACGCCATCCGCGAGGGCAAGGTGATCGACGTGTTCCCCTACCGGCGCGACCGGCAGCAGAGTCTGCAGTGAACCCAGGGGGCGCGCTTCTTGTGGACGGACTTGTCCGCGAGTTTTTCACTCCCCGTTCACTTGGCCATGGATAACGCATGCCCCGCCCCACCTGCTCCCGCTGCCGTCGCCCGTTGAGTCACTGCCTGTGCGCGCTGATCCCGCGCCTGGACAGCCGTACCCGGGTGCTGATCCTGCAGCATCCGGATGAAAGCGGGCATGCGCTGAACACCGCCCGGCTGGCGGCGCTGGGACTGGTGAATGCCGAGCTGCTGGTCGGCGAAACCTTCGGCGACGCGCTGGCCGAGCGCCTGGCCGACCCTGCCTACAGCAGCCTGCTGCTGTTTCCCGGCGCACAGGCCGAACGGCCCGCGCCGCAATCCGCCGAGGAACGCCCGCTGCAACTGATCGTCCCGGACGGCACCTGGCGCAAGGCGCGCAAGCTGCTGTACCTCAACCCCGTGCTGGAAAGCCTGCCGCGCCTGTGCCTGCCGGAGGGACTGACCTCCCGCTACCGCCTGCGCAAGGCGCCGCAGCCGGGGGCGCTGTCCACCCTGGAAGCCATCGTGGAAACCCTTGCCCGGCTGGAGCCGGAGCGGCGCTTCGACGCGCTGCTACGGCCCTTCGAGGCGCTGATCGACGGCCAGATCGCCGCCATGGGCGAACAGACCTACCAGCGCAACCACGGCGCCGGGCACGAGTGATTCGCGTATCATCGCCGCCATGCGCAACGACCCCTTCGAACGCCTCCACCTCGACCGCGAGGTGCTGAGCGTCAGCCAGCTCAACAACCGTGCCCGCCTGCTGCTGGAGGATGTCTTCGCCCAGGTGTGGGTCGAGGGCGAGATCTCCAACCTGGCCCGGCCGGCCTCCGGCCACGTGTATTTCACCCTCAAGGACGGCCAGGCCCAGGTGCGCTGCGCCCTGTTCCGCCAGAACGCCCTGCGCGTGCGCCAGGCGCTGCGCGACGGACTGGCAGTGCGGGTGCGCGGCAAGGTCTCGCTGTTCGAGGGGCGCGGCGATTACCAACTGATCCTGGACAGCGTCGAGCCGGCCGGCGACGGTGCGCTGCGCCTGGCCTTCGAGGCACTGAAGGGCAAGCTGAGCGACGAGGGGCTGTTCGCCGCCGAGCGCAAGCGCCCGCTGCCCAGCCATCCGCGCCGCATCGGCATCGTCAGCTCACCGACCGGCGCGGTGATCCGCGACATCATCTCGGTGTTCCGCCGCCGCGCGCCGCAGGTGGAGCTGACGCTGGTGCCCACCGCTGTGCAGGGCCGCGAGGCCACCGCGCAGATCGTGCGCGCCCTGCAACTGGCCGACCGCCAGGGCTTCGATGCGCTGATTCTGGCGCGCGGCGGCGGTTCGCTGGAGGACCTCTGGTGCTTCAACGAGGAGGCGGTAGCACGCGCCCTGGCGGCCTGTGTCACCCCGACGGTCAGTGCCGTGGGCCACGAAACGGATGTGTCGATCTGCGATTTCGTCGCCGACGTGCGTGCGCCCACGCCTTCGGCCGCCGCCGAACTGCTGGCGCCGCACAGCGCCGACCTGCAGCAGCGCCTGGCGGTGCTGGAGCGCCGCCTGCAGCTGTGCATGCGCCAGCACCTGCACCGCGAACAGCTGCGCCTGGAAGGCCTGCTGCGCCGCCTGCGCCATCCGGGCGAGCGGGTGCAACAGCTGGCGCTGCGTGTGGACGATCTGGAGCGGCGCTTGCATCAGGCACTGCAGCGCCGTCTGGGACAGTCACGGGAACGCCTGCTGCGCCTGGAACATCGCCTGGCCAGCCGCCATCCCGGGCGTCAGTTGGCCCTGCTGCGCCAGCGCCTGGACAGCCTCGCCGAACGCCTGCCGCGCGCCACCCTGGCCGGCCTGCGCCAACGCCGCCTGCAACTCGCCGCGCTGGCGCAGACGCTGCAGGTGGTCAGCCCGCTGGCCACTCTGGGCCGGGGCTACAGCATCCTGCTGGATGAACAGGGCCACGCCATCCGCGACGCCCGCCAGACCCACGTTGGTCAGCGCCTGGAAGCCCGCTTGGGCGATGGTCGCCTGAGCGTGCGCGTGGAAGACAATCACCAGGACCCGGTGAACCTGTCGCTGCTGGATTGAGCCCGGTCGCGGGGGCGGACCTGTCCGCGCGCTTTTCGTGCAGCGGCACAAAGCTCGCGAATGAATTCGCTCCCACAGCTTGGACTCGCCTGGGCAGCACTCATTAGAAGCGCCCAAAAAAACACCGGCTCGAGGCCGGTGTCGTGTGGAACGCCAATCGCTGTCGCGATCAGCGCGCCTTTTCGAAGCAGGCCACACCATCGGTGCCGAAGCGATTGGCAGTGGTGTACTCGGAGACGTAGACCAGCTTCCAGCCATCGTACTTGGCGAAAGTCTTGTCCATCTCCTTCTTGGAGCGCATATCCACCTGCTCGCAGCGGGTGGTCACGTTCGCACCGTTGTTGGTATCCCATTTGGCCGAGGTGATGTTGGCCGGGGCACAGCCTGCCAGCAGAACGGAGGACAGGGAAAGCAGCAGCAGTTGCTTTTTCATGCAGACATCCTTGCGGTAAGACGGCTAAGAGAAGGGGCCCGATGCCGGAGGCAGGGCGGCGCAAAGCTATCAATTAGCCATCGTCCTGTCCATTCGTCGCTAGCCGCTTCGTCATGCCCCTGGCGGCCAGAAACACGCTCCCCCCCCCCTACGTTCGCGCTCCACCCATTGCCCCGCAGGCCCGCAAATCCTGAATCCGCGCCTCGTCATAGCCCAGCTCGCGCAGCACCTGTTCGCCATGCTCGCCCGGCGCTGCGCCACTGTGTCGCGGTGGCGGCAGGCCGGCGGAGAACTTCAGCGGACAGGCCAGCTGTCGCAGCGGGCCGGATGGGCCAGGGACCTCGGTGACCAGGCCGCGCGCCGCGATCTGCGGGTGCTGCAGGGCTTCGGAAAACGACAGCACCGGCTCCACGCAGGCGTCCAGGTCGGCGAACAGCGCCTGACAGTCGGCCAGGCTGTGCCGCTCGATCTCGCGGGCGAACGCCTCCTTGAGGACCAGCTGATCCTCCGCCCGCTGCGACAGGCCGCGCGCCGCCAGCTCCGGACGCCCCAGCGCCTGGCAGAACGCCTGCAGGAACTGTGGCTCCAGGCAGCCCACCGCCAGCCAGCGGTCATCGCGGGTGCGGTAGTAGTCGTAGAAGCCGCCGCCGTTGAGCGGCTGGTTCTCCAGTCCCGGCTCCGCGCCGCCGGCCAGCGCGGCGGCGCCACCCAGGGCATGCAGGCTGAAGGCGCAATCGGTCATGCTGACATCCACCTGCTGGCCTTCCTCGCTGAACTGGCGCTGGATCACCGCGGCCAGCAGACCCACCACGCCGTGCAGCGAGCCGCCGGCCAGGTCGGCGATCTGCACGCCCGGCGGCACCGGACCACTGTCGCGCCGGCCCGTGCCGGCAGCCAGGCCGCTGACCGCCAGGTAGTTGATGTCATGTCCGGCACGCTCACGATACGGGCCAGTCTGGCCGTAGCCGGTGATGGACACGTAGATCAGCCGGGGATTGATGCGCTTCAGGGCCTCATAGCCCAGGCCGAGGCGCTCCATCACGCCGGGACGGAACTGCTCGATGAGGATGTCGTAGTCGCGCAACAGGTCGTAGACCACCTCCCGCGCCGCCGGCTGCTTGAGATCCAGCGCCAGGCTGCGCTTGTTGCGGTTGACCCAGGCATGGGCGGCGGAGGCGCCCTGCACCCGGGGCGGCAGCAGACGTAGCAGGTCGGGCCGGGTCGGCGATTCGATGCGCAGCACCTCGGCGCCGAGGTCGGCCAGCAGCAGGGAGGCGAATGGCCCGGGCAACAAAGTGGAGAAATCGAGGACTTTTAGTGAGGCCAGGGGACCGGTCATGGCGGGCTCCTTCTTGAAGGTCCCGCAAGCCTAGGCCGGCGCGCGTCGCGCGCTCAATGACCCGAACGCTCAGCCGGCCTGATGTAAACGCGCTTGTCCGTGCCCGTCCCGGCTGACTACCATCGAGCGCCTGAGCCAGGGAAGCCACCATGCGCGAACGCACCATCGCCAGCCACTTCGTCCGAGCCGCCCTACACGGGGCCCAGGCGCGTGACCTGGACATTGCCGCGCTGCTCGCCGATGCCGGCCTGCCGCCGACCGTGCTGGAGGAGACCGCCGCGCGGGTGACCGCCGCACAGTACGCTCGACTGATTCGCCTGCTCTGGCGGCGCCTCGACGACGAATACCTGGGCCTGGCCGCCCAACCCAGCCTGCCGGGCACCTTCGCCATGATGGCCTGCTCCATCATCCATTGCGGCACCCTGGAAAAGGCGCTGCGCCGCGGCATCCGCTTCTACCGGCTGTTTCCCGGCAGCCCCGAATTCAGCCTGCGCCGCGAGGGCGCGCAGGCCTGGCTGTGCCTGCATGTGGACCCGACCCACGATCCGGAGCACTTCCTCAGCGAAAGCCTATTGCTGATCTGGCATCGCCTGGCCAGCTGGCTGATCGGACAGCGCATCGCGCTGGAGGAGCTTCGTTTCGCTTATCCGCAGCCGGCGCACGTCGTCGAATACGACCTGCTGTTTCCCGGCGTGCGGCACTTTTCCGCCGACTTCACCGGGCTGCGTTTCGTCGCCGCGCACCTGGATCAGCCGCTCCTGCAGGACGAGCGCACCCTCAAGCGCTTCCTCGAACAGGCGCCCGCCGACCTGCTCAGCCGCCCGGCGGGCGATGACTCGCTGATCGTGCGCATCCAGCGCCTGCTGGGGCGCGACTGCCGCCAGTGGCCGGATCTGGAGCAACTGGCCCGCCAGCTCAACTGCAGCCCGCAGACCCTGCGTCGGCGCCTGCGCGAGCAGGGCAGCAGCTTCCAGGTCATCAAGGACCAGTTGCGCCGCGACCGCGCCATCTATCTGCTCGGCCACCCGGAGCTGTCCATCCAGGAGATCGCCGAGCAACTGGGCTTCTCGGAGGCCTCCGCGTTTCACCGGGCGTTTCGCAAGTGGACGCACCTGACACCCGGCGCCTATCGCGAGCCGGTAGAAAAATGAGACAGAACCCCGCTTGCAGCGGCTAGCGGAACGGCCAGAATGTAGGCCCTTCGCCTTCCCTGTCCGGATTCGCCATGCTCCTGTCCCGCGGCTTCAAGTCCATCGTCACCACCTGGCTGGCCGGTCTGCTGGCCCTTCTGCCGCTGACCCTGACCCTCGCGCTGGTCACCTGGATCGTCAGCCTGCTCAACCGCTTCGCCGGGCCCTCCACCACGGTCGGCCAGCTGTTCGCGGCACTCGGCTATCCGTTCGTGGAGAGTCCGGGGCTGGCCTACCTGCTGGGCACGCTGATCCTGATCGTTGCCATCTACCCGCTGGGCCTGGCCGTACAGCTGGGACTCAAGGGGCCGCTGTCGAAACTGCTCAAGCTGACGGTCGAGCGTATCCCGCTGCTGGGCAAGCTGTATGGCCTGACCGATCGCTTCGTCGGCCTGCTGGACCAGAAGGAAAATGCCGATATCGCCGCCATGAGCCCGGTGTGGTGCTTCTTCGGCGGCGACGGCGTGGCGGTGCTGGCGCTGCTGCCCAATCCGGAGCCCGTCGTGATCAATGGGCGGCGCTACCTCGCAGTGCTGGTGCCTACCGCGCCGATTCCGGTGGGTGGCGGCCTGCTGTACATGCCGGTGGAATGGATCAAGCCGGCGCAGATGGGCATGGACACCTTCACCAGCATCTATGTGTCGATGGGCATCACCCCCCCGCCCTACCCGCCTGCGGATAGCCGGCCGACGGAGCGGGTCGACTGATCAGCTCCGGGCCAGGCGCAGGATCTGCAGGCTGGCCAGCAGGAATACCCCCGACAGCAGCACCAGCAGCGGCAGCCAGCCGGCGTGGCTCCACACCCAGCCGCCGCAATAGCCGATGACACTGGAACCCAGGTAGTAAGCACACAGGTACAGCGCCGAGGCCTGCGCCTTGGCGCCCCGGGCGCGTTGCCCGACCTGGCCGCTGGCCACCGCATGGGTAGCAAAGAAGCCCAGGGTGACCAGGCCGAGACCGAGCGCCACGCCGGGCAGCCAGGGCAGCGCACACAGCGCCACGCCCAGTAGCATGATCATGAGGCCGCCGAGCATCACGCGCGGGGCGCCGAAACGCGGCACCAGCCGCCCGCCCCAGCCCGCGCTGAGGATGCCGACCAGGTAGACGGTGAACAGCAGGCCGATCACCGTCGAGGACAGCCCGAAGGGGGCCGCTGCCAGGCGGAAGCCGATGTAGTTGAACAGCGCGACGAAGCCGCCCATCAGCAGGAAGGCGACGCTGAACAGGATGCGCAGTTCGCGGTTGGCCAGGTGCAGGCGAAAGTTGTTCAACAGCGTGCGCGGCGACAGCGGCTGGGCACGGAAATGACGTGACGGTGGCAGCAGCCAGTGGAACAGCAGCAGCGCCAGCAGGCCAAGCGCGGCAATGCCGCCCAGGGCCAGTTCCCAGCCACCCAGATCGGCGAACAGACCGGCGAGCAGGCGACCGAGCAGCCCGCCGAGCGCGGTGCCGCCGATATACAGCCCCATCGCCGCCGGCAGCGACGGCGGGTCGAACTCCTCGCCCACATAGGCCATGGCCAGCGCCGGCAGGCCGCTGAGCGCCAGCCCCAGCAGGGTGCGCAATACCAGCAGCAGCTGCCAGTCATCGACCAGCGCGCAGGCGATGCCCAGCACACTGGCCAGGCCCAGGGCGCCCACCATCACCGGTTTGCGCCCCCAGCTCTCGGCCAGGGCGCCGGCCACCAGCATGGCGAGGGCCAGGCTCAGGGTGGTCAGCGACAGCGCCAGACTGCTGCTGGCGGCGGACACGCGAAAGTGCGCCGCCAGCAGCGGAAGCAGGGGTTGCACGCAGTACAGGAGAGCGAAGGTGGCAAAACCGGCACAGAACAGCGCCAGGGTGGCCCGGCGGTAATCGGCACTGCCGCGCTGGATATAGCCGGCAGAATCGGAGGAGGCAGACATTCGGGTAAAGCGCTCGCGGTTCGCCCCGGACAAGGGCGGCGCGCAGCCTACCACTTCTCCTCCCGGCCTGCAGGACAAAATGACGCAGGGAACCTGTGGGCGATCTCACTGCCTCCTTGATAGGTCCCCAGCGGAGTAACACGTCATGAGCGCACCCTCTTCCGGCGGCCTTGCCCAGGCCGAGATCCAAACCCGCGAACTCACCTACCAGAGCGCCGACGGCACGCCGCTGTGCGGCTACCTGGCCTATGACGAGGCCGAGGAAGGCCCGCGACCGGGTGTCCTGGTGGCGCCCGAATTCTGGGGGCTCAACGATTACATCCGCAGGCGGGCGCGCGAGCTGGCCGCGCTGGGCTACGCCGCCCTGGCGCTGGACATGTACGGCAACGGCAGGACCACCACCGATCCGGGCGAGGCCCGCTCCCTCATGCAGGCCGCCACGGCCAGTGTGGAGCTGACCCGGCAGCGCTTCGAGGCGGCTCTGGATGTGCTGCTGCGTCAGCCTGAAGTCGACCCGCGCCGGATCGGCGCGATAGGCTACTGCTTCGGCGGCAAGCTGGTGCTGGACATGGCGCGCCAGGGCCTGCCGTTGGCGGGCGTGGTCAGCTTCCATGGCCGGCTGACGCCTGCGGTGCCGGCCACGCCGGGCAGCGTCAAGGCCCGGGTGCTGGTCGAACATGGCGAGGCCGACAGCATGACCACGCCAGAGCAGCTGCAGGCGTTCCAGGACGAAATGCGCGAAGCCGGCGCGGATTGCCGGCTGGTGATCCACCCCGGCGCCCGCCACGGCTTCACCAACCCGCAGGCCGACCAGCGGCGCACGGATACGCTCGATATCGGCTACCAGCGCGAAGCCGACGCGCGCTCGTGGGCAGACATGAAGGCGTTTTTCGCGGAGGTGTTCGTGTAGGGCGGTCGGCGTCTTTCCGGCCGCCACGGTGGCCAACGCGTTGCGTTGGCCACCCTACGAGCCGGCAACAAAAAAGGGCGACCGAAGTCGCCCTTTTTCCAGCAGGAAAGCAGAACTTAGTTCTGGTTTTCCATCTGAGCACGGATCAGATCACCAATGGTGGTCGGACCAGTGGACTCGGATTCCTGCTTGGTACGCAGTTCCTTCATCGCGTCCTTCTCGTCCTCGACGTCCTTGGACTTGATGGACAGGCTGATGACGCGGGACTTGCGGTCGATGCTGATGATCTTGGCTTCGACTTCGTCGCCTTCCTTCAGCACGTTACGGGCGTCTTCGACGCGGTCACGGCTGATTTCGGACGCCTTCAGGGTCGCTTCGATGTCGTTGCCCAGGTCGATGACAGCACCCTTGGCGTCAACTTCCTTCACGGTACCGCGAACGATGCTGCCCTTCTCGTGGGTGGCGGCGTAGCTGGAGAACGGATCGTCTTCCAGTTGCTTGATACCCAGGGAGATGCGCTCACGCTCCGGATCGACGGACAGGATGACGGTTTCCAGCTCGTCGCCCTTCTTGAAGCGGCGAACAGCTTCTTCACCCGGCTCGTTCCAGGAGATGTCGGACAGGTGAACCAGACCGTCGATGCCGCCGTCCAGGCCAATGAAGATACCGAAATCGGTGATCGACTTGATGGTGCCGGAGATGCGGTCGCCCTTGTTGAACTGGCTGGAGAAGTCTTCCCACGGGTTGGACTTGCACTGCTTGATACCCAGGGAGATACGACGACGCTCTTCGTCGATGTCCAGAACCATGACTTCCACTTCGTCGCCGACCTGAACGACCTTGGACGGGTGGATGTTCTTGTTGGTCCAGTCCATTTCGGACACGTGCACCAGACCCTCGACGCCTTCTTCCAGCTCGGCGAAGCAGCCGTAGTCGGTCAGGTTGGTGACGCGAGCCTGAACACGGGTGCCTTCCGGGTAGCGCGCCTTGATGGCGACCCACGGATCTTCGCCCAGCTGCTTCAGACCCAGGGAAACGCGGTTGCGCTCGCGGTCGAACTTCAGGACCTTGACGTCGATCTCGTCACCAACGTTGACGATTTCCGACGGATGCTTGATGCGCTTCCAGGCCATGTCGGTGATGTGCAGCAGGCCGTCCACGCCGCCCAGGTCGACGAACGCGCCGTAGTCGGTGAGGTTCTTGACGATACCCTTGACCTGCTGGCCTTCCTGCAGCGATTCCAGCAGAGCTTCACGCTCGGCGCTGTTCTCGGCTTCCAGGACGCTGCGACGGGAAACGACAACGTTGTTGCGCTTCTGGTCCAGCTTGATGACCTTGAATTCCAGTTCCTTGCCTTCCAGGTGAGTGGTATCACGCACCGGACGCACGTCGACCAGGGAGCCCGGCAGGAACGCGCGGATGCCGTTGACGTCGACGGTAAAGCCGCCCTTCACCTTGCCGTTGATGACGCCCTTGACCACTTCTTCAGCAGCGAACGCAGCTTCCAGAACGATCCAGCACTCGGCGCGCTTGGCTTTTTCGCGGGACAGCTTGGTTTCACCGAAGCCGTCTTCCACCGCGTCCAGCGCGACGTGAACTTCGTCACCTACCTTGATGGTCAGCTCGCCCTGTTCGTTATAGAACTGCTCGACCGGGATGACGCCCTCGGACTTCAGGCCGGCGTGGACAGTGACCCAGTCACCGTCGATGTCGACCACGATACCGGTGATGATCGCACCGGGTTGCATGTCCAGGGACTTCAGGCTTTCTTCAAAAAGTTCTGCAAAGCTTTCGCTCATGTTGATTCCTGTAGTTCAAGGGCGGTCGATCCGCCCAAAGCCACACTCCAGCCTCATGTGGGTTCGTTCATGTAAAAGACGCCCGCAGGACATGGACTGGTTCCCTGCAAGCGTCCTTGCGACCCTTCGTATGGCGAAGCGATCGACTTACCCGACGAGTCCGCGGGCAGCGGCTTCGCCAAGAATTCTTTCGAGCACCTGCTCGATGCTCAGTTCGGTCGAGTCCAGCAGCAGCGCATCCTCGGCCGGCTTGAGCGGCGCGGTGGCCCGCTGCGTGTCGCGCTCATCGCGCGCGCGGATCTCCTCGAAAAGACCCGCGAGGTTAACAGCCTCGCCCTTTTCCTTCAACTGAAGATAGCGACGGCGTGCGCGTTCTTCCACGCTGGCCGTCAGGAAAATCTTCAGCGGCGCGTCAGGAAACACCACCGTGCCCATGTCGCGACCGTCTGCAATCAGCCCCGGCGCGGCACGGAAGGCGCGCTGGCGATCCAGCAGCGCGGCGCGCACCGCCGGCAGCGCGGCAACCCTGGAGGCGCCGGCGCCGGCCTGCTCGGTACGGATGGCGCGGGTGACGTCCTCGCCATCCAGCAGGGTGATCTGTTCCTGACCGGGCTGACCAGGCACGAACTGCACGTCGAGCTGGCCGGCCAGCTCGACCAGCGCCGCTTCATCGGCCAGGTCGATGCCCCGCTTGCCGGCCCCGTGGGCCAGCAGGCGATAGATGGCGCCCGAATCCAGCAGGTTCCAGCCCAGACGATTGGCCAGCAGGCCGGCCAGGGTGCCCTTGCCCGAGCCGCTCGGGCCGTCGAGGGTGATGACAGGTGCCGTCATGGTCAGGATTCCTTCGCCACGCGGATCCCCACCTGCTCGGCCAGCGCCAGGAAGTTGGGGAACGAAGTGGCGACGTTGGCGCAATCGTGGATGCGGATCGGCGCCGTGGCGCGCAACGATGCGACGCTGAAGGACATGGCGATCCGGTGATCGCCATGGGCCCAGACTTCGCCGCCGCCGATCGGGCCGCCGTGAATGATGATGCCGTCCGGGGTCGGTTCAGCCTTCACGCCCAGGGTCTGCAGACCATCGGCCATGACCTGGATACGGTCGGATTCCTTGACGCGCAGCTCTTCGGCGCCACGCAGCACGGTGCGCCCTTCGGCGCAGGCGGCGGCGATGAACAGCACCGGGAATTCGTCGATGGCCAACGGCACCAGGTCCTCGGGGATGTCGATGCCCTTGAGCTTGGCCGAGCGCACGCGAATGTCGGCCACCGGCTCGCCGCCCACTTCACGCTGGTTTTCCAGACTGATGTCACCGCCCATCAGCCGGAGGATGTCGATCACGCCGGTACGGGTCGGGTTGATGCCCACATGCTCCAGCAGCAGCTCGGCGCCCTCGGCAATGCTCGCGGCGACCATGAAGAAGGCCGCCGAGGAGATATCCGCCGGCACTTCGATCTGCGTGGCGGTCAGCGTGTGGCCGCTCTCCACCTTGGCGGTGGCACCCTTGACCTCGACCGGATAGCCGAAGCCGCGCAGCATGCGCTCGGTGTGGTCGCGGGTCGGCGCCGGCTCGGTCACCGAGGTTTCCCCCGCGGCATACAGGCCGGCCAGCAGCAGGCAGGATTTGACCTGGGCGCTGGCCATCGGCATGTCGTAATGCATGCCCACGAGCTTCTGGCCGCCGCGAATGGTCAGCGGAGGACGACCCTCCGGGCCGGTCTCGATCACCGCGCCCATTTCGCGCAGCGGCTTGGCCACCCGGTTCATCGGCCGCTTGGACAGCGACGCGTCGCCGGTCAGGGTGGTGTCGAACGGTTGCGCGGCCAGCAGGCCGGAGAGCAGGCGCATCGAGGTGCCGGAGTTGCCCATGTACAGCGGGCCGGCCGGCGCCTTCAGGCCGTGCAGACCGACGCCGTGCACGGTGACGCGGCCCTTGTGCGGGCCCTCGATGACCACGCCCATGTCGCGGAACGCCTGGATGGTGGCGAGCGCGTCCTCACCTTCGAGGAAGCCCTGCACCTCGGTCACGCCGTCGGCCAGCGAGCCGAGCATGATCGAACGATGGGAGATGGACTTGTCGCCCGGCACGCGGATTCGGCCGTTGACGCTGCCGCCCGGCTGGGCGAGGAAGATCAGATCGTTATTGGAATGCATGGCGTCCACATAGGCCCGGCGGGCCAGGATTTTGCTGAAATGCTCGCGGGCCACCCGGGCGCGGGTGAACACGCCCAACAGGTGATGCCCATCCCCTTCGACCACCGCGGCGCGCAGAGCGTCGAGGTCGTCGCGAAAATCGTCCAGTGCCTGCAGTACGGCATCCCGGTTGGCCAGGAAGATGTCGTGCCACATCAATGGGTCGCTGCCGGCGATGCGCGTGAAATCGCGAAAGCCACCGGCGGCGTAGCGGAATATCTCCAGGTTCTCGTTGCGCTTGGCCAGCGAGTCCACCAGCGTGTAGGCCAGCAGGTGCGGCAGATGGCTGGTGGCGGCCAGCACCTGGTCGTGGTGCGCCACGTCCATGTGCTCGACATCGGCGTCCAGCGCGCGCCACAGGTGACCGACCAGCGCCAGCGCGTCGGGATCGGTCTCCGCCACCGGCGTGAGAATGACCTTGTGGCGGCGGAACAGCTTCGGATTGGCCGCCGTCACACCGCTCTGCTCGGAACCGGCGATCGGATGACCGGGCACGAAGCGCGACGGCATGTGACCAAACGCCTGGCGCGCGGCGCGCACCAGGTTGCCCTTGGCGCTGCCCACGTCGGTGATGATGGCCTGCCCCAGCTCCAGCTTCGCCAGTTGCGCCAGGACCTTTTCCATGACCAGGATCGGCACCGCCAGCTGGATCACATCAGCGCCCTGGCAGGCGGCGGCCAGCTCGGCCTCGCAGCGATCCACCACGCCCAGCTCCACCGCCAGACGGCGGGACTCGGCATCCAGGTCGACGCCCACCACCTCGCGGAACAGGCCGGTGGCGCGGATGCCCTTGGCAAAGGAGCCGCCGATCAGGCCCAGGCCGACCACCACCAGACGGCCGAGCTGCGCCTCGCGGGGGTGCTTGAGATCAGCCACGCAGCACGTGCTCCAGCGCGCCGAGGAAACGGGCGTTCTCCGCCTCGGTGCCCACCGACACGCGCAGGAAGGTCGGCATGGCGTAACCGGCCACCGGCCGCACGATGACGCCCTGGCGCAGCAGCGCGGCGTTGATCGGCGCGGCGTCGCGACCGAAGTCCACGGCCAGGAAGTTGCCACGCGAGGGAATCCACTTCAGCCCCAGCGCCTGCAGGCCGGCTTCCAACTGGCGCATGCCGGCGCGGTTGACCTGGCGGCTGCGCAGCACATAGTCCTCGTCATCCAGCGCGGCGCTGGCGGCGACCAGGGCCAGGCTGTTGACGTTGAACGGCAGGCGCACGCGATTCAGCACGCCGGCGATCTCCGCCGAGGACGCGCCGTAGCCGATGCGCAGGCCGGCCAGGCCGTAGGCCTTGCACAGGGTGCGCGAGACCAGCAGGTTTGGGTAACGCGACAGGTAGGCGAGGCCGTTGGGCAGCTCGCCCGGCTCGGAGAACTCGATGTAGGCCTCGTCCAGCACCACGACGACATGCGCGGGCACGCGAGACAGGAAGCGTTCCAGTTCCTCGGGGCCGAACCAGGTGCCGGTCGGATTGTTCGGGTTGGCGATGTAGGCGACCCGGGTGTTGGCGTCCATGGCGGCGATCAGGCCATCCAGGTCATGGCCGTAATTGATCGCCGGCACCACGCGGCTTTCCGCGCCGGTGGCCTGGGTGGAAATCGGGTAGGCGGCGAAGGCATGGGCGCTGAACACGGCGTTCAGGCCAGGCGCCAGGAAGGCGCGCGCCACCAGGTCGATGATGTCGTTGGAACCGTTGCCCAGGGTGATGCCCGCCGGATCGATGGCGAACCTGGCGGCCAGCTTCTGCTTCAGCGCATAGCCGCTGCCGTCCGGGTAGCGGGTCAGCTCGGGCAGCGCATCCTGAATGGCGGCCAGCGCCTTCGGGCTCGGGCCCAGCGGGTTCTCGTTGCTGGCCAGCTTGACGATCTGCGCCGGGTCCATGCCCAGCTCGCGAGCCAGTTCCTCGATCGGCTTGCCGGTGACGTAGGGGGACAGCTTCTGCACGCCCGGCACGGCCAGGGCAAGGAAATCAGCACTCATGCGTATAGCCTCGACGGCCAGCGGGCCCCGCGCCGGAGCCCGCCGAAAGATTAAAGAACAGCCTTGGGGTAGGAACCGAGCACCTTCAGCGCCACCGATTCGTCGGCGAGCTTCTCCAGCACACCCTTGACCAGCGGGTCCTTGTGGTGGCCGACGAAGTCGATGAAGAACACGTAGGTCCACTTGCCGCTGCGCGACGGGCGGGTCTCGATGCGGGTGAGGTCGATGCCGTTGGTGTGGAACGGCAGCAGCAGCTCATGCAGCGTGCCCGGCTTGTTGCGCATGGAGACGATGATCGAGGTCTTGTCGTCGCCGGTCGGCGGCACTTCCTGGTTGCCGATGATCAGGAAGCGCGTGGAGTTGTCCGGACGGTCCTCGATCTTCTCGTGCAGCTTGGTCAGACCGTACAGGGTCGACGCCATGTCGCCGGCGATGGCCGCGCTGTTCCACTCGCTCTTCACCCGCTTGGCCGCCTCGGCGTTGCTGGACACCGCCACGCGCTCGACATTCGGGTAATGGGCGTCCAGCCACTTGCGGCACTGGGCCAGCGACTGGGCGTGGGAATAGATGCGCGAGATCTTGTCGGTCTTGGTGGTCTCGCCCACCAGCAGGTGGTGGTGGATGCGCAGCTCCACCTCGCCGCAGATCACCAGGTCATGTTCGAGGAAGCTGTCCAGGGTGTGGTTGATCGCGCCCTCGGTGGAGTTCTCCACCGGCACCACGCCGAAGTTCACCGCGCCGGCGGCCACTTCGCGGAACACCTCGTCGATGGCCGCCATCGGCTTGCTCTTCACCGCGGCGCCGAAGTGCTTGAGCACCGCGGCATGCGAGAAGGTGCCTTCCGGGCCCAGGTAGGCGACCTGCAGCGGCTGCTCCAGGGCCAGGCACGAGGACATGATTTCGCGGAACAGGCGGGCCACCTCTTCGTTGTCCAGCGGCCCCTTGTTCAGCTCCATGATGTGCTTGAGCACCCAGGCCTCGCGCTCGGGGCGGTAGAACACCACCTCCTCGCCCGGCTGCAGGCTGGCGGTCTTCACCCGCGCCACGTCCTGGGCACAGCGCGCACGCTCGCTGATCAGCTCGAGGATCTTCTCGTCGAGGCTGTCGATGCGCACGCGCAGCGCCTTGAGCTGATCGACGTCGCTCATCAGGCGTGCTCCTTCTCGAACTCGGCCATGTAGGCGACCAGCGCCTCGACGGCGTCCAGGCCGGTGGCGTTGTAGATCGAGGCGCGCATGCCGCCCACCGAACGGTGGCCCTTGAGGTTCAGCAGGCCACGGGCGTCGGCGCCGGCCAGGAAGGCCTTGTCCAGGCGCTCGTCGGCCAGGCGGAACGGCACGTTCATCCAGGAACGGGCGTTCTTGCTCACCGGGTTGCTGTAGAACTCGCTGGCGTCGATGGTGCTGTACAGCAGTTCCTGCTTGGCGTGGTTGCGGCGGGCCATGGCCTCGACGCCGCCCTGCTCCTTGACCCACTCGAACACCAGGCCGGCCAGGTACCAGGAGTAGGTGGCCGGGGTGTTGTACATGGAGCCGTTGTCGGCGGCGGTCTTGTAGTCGAGCATGGTCGGGCAGATGGCCCGGGCGCGGCCGATCAGGTCTTCGCGGATGATCGCCACCACCAGGCCGGACGGGCCGATGTTCTTCTGCGCGCCGGCGTAGATCATGCCGAACTGCGAGACGTCCACCGGGCGGGACAGGATGTCCGAGGACATGTCCACCACCACCGGCACGTCACCTACCTCGGGCACCCAGTCGAACTGCACGCCGCCGATGGTTTCGTTGCTGCAGTAGTGCAGGTAGGCGGCGTCCGGGGTCAGCTGCCAGTCGTTCTGGCCGGGAATGGCGAAGTAGTCCAGCGACTTGCCGCTGGCCGCCACGTTGACGTTGCCGAAGCGGCGCCCTTCCTCGATGGCCTTCTTCGACCAGATGCCGGTCTCCACGTAGTCGGCGGTGGCGCCTTCGGGCAGCAGGTTCAGCGGAATCTGCGCGAACTGCTGGCTGGCGCCGCCCTGCATGAACAGCACCTTGTAGTGGTTCGGCACGTTCATCAGCTCGCGCAGGTCCTGCTCGGCCTTCTCGGCGATGGCCACGTACTCGTCGCTGCGGTGGCTCATTTCCATGACCGACAGGCCCTTGCCGTGCCAGTCGAGCATCTCGGCCTGGGCGCGTTCCAGGACGGCGGTGGGAAGGGCTGCGGGGCCTGCACAGAAGTTATGGGCTCGTTTCACGTCGTTCTCTCTCGATTCGCCGCACACCAGGCCACCCGGCGCTGGTGCTGTTCGTGCGAAATCTGGCGCCGGGGCGCCAGATTCGTCAATTCTTGTCTCCCCGGCCTGCTACCCGGGAACGCGACGGGCGGCACCTGGCCGCCCGTACGTGCGCTTAAACGTCCGACGCCTCGTCGGCGTCCTCGCCCGCTTCGGGCACAGCGTCCTCTTCGCCCTCGAGCGCGTCATCCTCGACGTTGGTCGGCTCCTGGACACGTTCGAGGCCGACCAGCACCTCGTCCTTGGCCAGCTTGATCAGGGTGACGCCCTGGGTGTTGCGGCTCAGGCTGGACACCTCGTCGACACGGGTCCGCACCAGCGTGCCCTGGTCGGAGATCAGCATGATCTCCTCGCCGTCCTGCACCTGGATGGCGCCGACCAGCTTGCCGTTGCGCTCGTTGGTCACCATGGCGATCACGCCCTGGCCACCCCGGCCGCGCTGCGGATACTCGTCGATCGGCGTGCGCTTGCCGTAACCGTGCTCGGAGGCAGTGAGGATCTGCGCGTCGCCCTCGGGAATGATCATGGAAATCAGCTGCTGGCCGTCCTGCAGGCGCATGCCACGCACGCCGCGGGCGGTACGGCCCATGGTGCGCACGTGGCCTTCCTTGAAGCGGATGACCTTGCCGGCGTCGGAGAACAGCATCACTTCGCGGCTGCCATCGGTGATGGCGGCGGCGATCAGCGTGTCGCCCTCCTCCAGGCGCAGGGCGATCAGGCCGCTGCTGCGCGGCTTGCTGAACTGCACCAGCGGGGTCTTCTTCACGGTGCCGTTGGCGGTGGCCATGAAGATGAAGGCGCCGCTCACGACCTCTTCGGCTTCGCCGGCCTCTTCGCCCTCGGCCAGATCCTCGACCTCGTCGTGTTCGACCACCTCATCCAGCTCGTCGTCTTCCGGCGCCTGCTGACGCAGCGCTTCCAGATCGACCTGCAGCATGGCGGTGATGCGTTCGTTCTCGTCCAGCGGCAGCAGGTTGACCAGCGGCCGTCCGCGCGCGGTGCGCGAGGCTTCCGGAATCTCGTAGGTGCGCAGCCAGTAGACCTTGCCCTTGCTGGAGAACAGCAGCAGCGTGGCGTGGCTGTTGGCGACCAGCAGGTGCTCGACGTAGTCCTCGTCCTTCACGCCGGTGGCCGACTTGCCCTTGCCGCCACGGCGCTGGGCTTCATAGGAAGCCAGCGGCTGGCTCTTGGCGTAGCCGCCGTGGGAAATGGTCACCACGCGCTCTTCCTCGGGAATGAGGTCGGCGATGGTCAGGTCGGCGTGGGACGCCATGATTTCGCTGCGGCGCGCATCGCCGAACTCGCTGCGCACCTGCTCCAGCTCCTCGCGGATCACCTCCAGCAGGCGCTGCGGGTTGGTCAGGATGCGGATCAGCTCGCCGATCTGATTGAGGATCTCCTGGTACTCGCCGAGCAGCTTCTCGTGCTCCAGGCCGGTCAGGCGGTGCAGACGCAGGTCGAGGATGGCCTGGGCCTGTTCCGGCGACAGGTAGTACTTGCCGTCGCGCAGGCCGAATTCTTCCGGCAGGTCCTCGGGGCGGCAGGCATCGGCGCCGGCGCGCTCGACCATCGCTTCCACGGCGGAGGATTCCCAGCCGGTGGCCAGCAGACGTTCCTTGGCCTCGGCCGGGGTCGGCGACTTCTTGATCAGCTCGATGACCGGGTCGATGTTCGACAGGGCGACGGCCTGGCCTTCCAGGATGTGGCCGCGCTCGCGCGCCTTGCGCAGTTCGAAGATGGTCCGGCGGGTCACCACTTCACGGCGGTGACGGACGAACACCTCGAGCATGTCCTTGAGGTTCAGCAGGCGCGGCTGGCCGTCGACCAGGGCCACGTTGTTGATGCCGAACACGCTCTGCATCTGGGTCTGGGCATAGAGGTTGTTGAGCACCACCTCGCCGACTTCGCCCCGGCGCAGCTCGATGACGATGCGCATGCCGTCCTTGTCGGACTCGTCGCGCAGCTCGCTGATGCCTTCGATCTTCTTCTCTTTCACCAGCTCGGCGATCTTCTCGATCAGCCGCGCCTTGTTCAGCTGGTAGGGCAGCTCGGTGACTACGATCTGCTGGCGGCTGCCGGCCTTGTCCATGTCCTCGACGGTGGCACGGGCGCGCATGTACACGCGGCCACGGCCGGTGCGATAGGCCTCGATGATGCCCGCGCGGCCATTAATGATGCCGGCGGTGGGGAAGTCCGGACCGGGGATGAACTGCATCAGCTCATCGACGGTCAGCTCCGGGTTGTCGATCAGCGCCAGGCAGCCGTCCACCACCTCGCCCAGGTTGTGCGGCGGGATGTTGGTGGCCATGCCCACGGCGATACCGGCCGAGCCGTTGACCAGCAGGGCGGGAATCCGGGTCGGCAGGACTTCGGGGATCTGCAGGGAGCCGTCGTAGTTGGGCACCCAGTCCACGGTTTCCTTGTGCAGGTCGGCCAGCAGTTCGTGGGCCAGCTTGGTGCGGCGCACTTCGGTGTAACGCATGGCTGCGGCGCTGTCGCCGTCCACCGAACCGAAGTTGCCCTGGCCGTCCACCAGCAGGTAGCGCAGCGAGAAGGGCTGCGCCATGCGCACGATGGTGTCGTACACCGCCGAGTCGCCGTGAGGGTGATATTTACCGATCACGTCGCCGACCACACGGGCCGACTTCAGGTAAGGCTTGTTCCAGTCGTTGCCCAGCTCGCTCATGGCGAACAACACCCGGCGGTGCACCGGCTTGAGGCCGTCGCGGGCATCCGGCAGTGCACGGCCGACGATGACGCTCATCGCGTAATCGAGGTAGGACTGTTTCAGCTCGTCTTCGATGTTGACCGGGAGGATTTCTTTGGCCAGTTCGCCCATGGAAGCCTGGTTCCTTTAGTCAGCAGGGTCCTGCAATAAGCGCGGGATGGTATCACAGCTTGCCGCGTCAGGCTTCAGGACCCAGGCCGCAACTTTCCGTTACCGGGCGGGATGTTGCGTGACGCGCGCGCCCTTCAATGCAGGCGCTTGCGGCACATCAGCCCGGCCAGCTTCGCGGCATCGGGACGCTCGATCACGCCGCGCTCGGTGACGATCACATCGATCAGATCGGCCGGCGTCACGTCGAGCACCGGATTGAGCACACCGATACCATTGGCCGGATCGAGCACCTCGCTCGCCGCACGCTCTTCCAGGGAAAGGTCATCGCCATGCTCGAGGCCCAGATCGATGCAGGCGCTGGGTGCCGCCACCATCACCCGCAGGCCATGGTGCATGGCCAGAACGGTCAGCGGATAGGTGCCGATGGCGGCCGCCACGTCGCCGTTGGCGGCGATGCGCTCGGCACCGACGATCAGCCAGCCGATGCGCTCGCTCTTCATCACATGCCCCACTGCCGCGTCGACGCATACGGTGGTCGGCACGCCGTCGCCGTGCAGTTCCCAGGCGGTCAGGCGCGAGCCCTGCAGCCAGGGACGGCCCTCGCCCACGAAGACCTGCTCGACCAGCCCGTCCAGCGCACCGGCGCGGATCACGCCCAGGGCGCTGCCAAAGCCGCCGCTGGCCAGGGCGCCGGCGTTGCCATGGGTCAGCACGGCATGCACACCTTCGTCATGCCGGCGCAGCAGCTCCAGGCCGAACTGGGCGATGGCCAGATTGGCCTCGCGGTCGCTGGCCAGGATGCTGCCGGCCTCGGCTTCCAGCGCCGCCTGCGGATCTTCGCCGGGCGCCAGCCGCCGCAGGCGATTGCGCAGGCAGGTCAATGCCCAATCCAGGTAGGCGGATCCCGGCTGCGCGTCACGCAGGTGCTGGAAATCCGCCTCCAGCGCCGCCTGCCAGTCACCACCGGCAGCCAGCCGCGCGCGCAGGCCGAGCACCAGGCCGTAGGCCGCCGCGATACCGACGACTGACGCGCCGCACACGGCCCGTTCGCGGATCGCTTCGGCCACGGCGCCAGCGCTGTCCAGCGCCAGCCAGGTCTCCCGGGCCGGCAGCAGACGCTGGTCCAGCACATGCAGGAGGCCCTCGCGCCACTCAAGCGCCTTCACCCGTTCCGCCGCCAGCAATCGCTCACGCATGTCCACCGCCCACCCGACACAAAGGGCGCGGATTATACGCACATCGACGCCCCAGCCACCTACGCAGGCCGCTGCTTTGGTCGCACAAAAGCTCGCGAATGAATTCGCTCCCACAGCGTCCCGTGCAGGGCACTGCTTCTTCTGTCGGAGCGGACTTGTCCGCGAGCTTTTCGCGCAGCCCCCGGAAGCTCGCGAATAAGTTCGCTCGCACGGGGTCCGCGCCGTATTGCCGCCCCCCTTCAAACCCACCCGGCGCAGCCGTACACTGCCCGGCCTGCCATCGGTTTTGTGAACGCCACCATGCCCGCCGCCGCCCCGCTCGACCTCCTTCTGTTACCCGAATGGGTGGTTCCGGTGGAGCCGGCCGGCGTGGTGCTGAAGAATCACGCGCTGGGCATCCGCGACGGGCGCGTCGCCCTGCTCGCCCCGCGCGAACAGGCCCTGCGTCTTGAAGCCCGCGAGGTGCGCGAACTGCCCGGCATGCTGCTCGCCCCCGGGCTGGTGAATGCCCACGGCCACGCCGCCATGAGCCTGTTTCGCGGCCTGGCCGACGACCTGCCGCTGCTGCCCTGGCTGCAGGACCATATCTGGCCGGCCGAATCGGTGTGGGTGGACGAGGATTTCATCCGTGACGGCAGCGAGCTGGCCATCGCCGAACAGCTCAAGGGCGGCGTGACCTGCTTTTCCGACATGTACTTCTACCCGCGAGTGACCAGCGAGGTGGCGCACCGCGCCGGCGTGCGCGCGCAGCTCTGCGTGCCGCTGATGAATTTCGCCGTGCCGGGAACGCTGGATGCCGGCGACGCCGTGCGCCAGACCCTGCAGTTGTTCGACGAGCTGCGCCATCATCCGCGCCTGTCGGCGGCATTCGGCCCGCACTCGCCCTACACGGTCACCGACGAACAGCTGGGCCAGGTGATGATGCTGGCGGAACAGCTGGACGCCAGCATCCAGATGCACGTGCACGAGACCGCGCTGGAAGTGCAACAGAGCCTGAACACCCACGGCGAGCGGCCGCTGGCGCGCCTGCAGCGCCTGGGCCTGCTCGGCCCGCGCTTCCAGGCGGTGCACATGACCCAGGTGAACGACGAGGACCTGGCGCGCCTGGTGGAAAGCAACAGCAGCGTCATCCACTGCCCGGAGTCCAACCTCAAGCTGGCCAGCGGCTTCTGCCCGGTGGAGCGCCTGTGGCAGGCCGGCGTCAACGTCGCCATCGGCACCGACGGCGCGGCCAGCAACAACGACCTGGACCTGCTCGGCGAAACCCGCACCGCCGCCCTGCTGGCCAAGGCGGTGCAGCGGGACGCCAGCGCCCTCGACGCGCACCGCGCGCTGCGCATGGCCACCCTGAACGGCGCCCGGGCGCTGGGCCTGGAGCACGACTGCGGCTCGCTGGAGCTCGGCAAGTGGGCCGACCTGGCGGCCTTCGACCTGTCCGGCCTGTACCAGCAGCCGGTCTACGACCCGGTGTCGCAGCTGATCTATACCGGCAGCCGGCATTGCGTGCGGCATGTGTGGGTGGGCGGCAAGCAGCTGCTCGACGACGGCCGGCTGACACGCCTCGACGAGGAACGCCTGGCGGTCACCGCCCGCGCCTGGGGCGCGAAGATCGCCGCCGGACGCGCCGCGCCGCGCGACTGAACGCGGCCTGCCACTGTCAGCGCTGCCGCTGGCGATACTCCCCCGGCGTCTGCCCGGTCCACTGCTTGAAGCTGCGATGGAACGAGCGCGGCTCGCCGAAGCCCAGGTAGCTGGCGATGTCCTGGATCGGCAGGTCGTCGTGGCGCAGGTAGTGCTCGGCCAGCTCGCGGCGCAGCTGATCAAGGATCGCCTGGTAGCTGGTGCCAGCCGCCTGCAGGTGGCGTTGCAGGGTGCGCGGGGTCATATGGAACCGCGCGGCGACCCGTTCCTTGCCCGGCAGCCCGTCCCGGAGCATCTCGCGCAGCACCGCGCGGACCCGCAGCGGTAGCGGCTGGTCGTCCTCCAGGCGGTCGAGCAGACCCAAGGCGTGCGCCTCCAGGGCCCGCAGCAGGCCGGCGTCGGCCTGGCGCAGCGGCAGGCGCAGGTAGTCGCCCGGCACCAGCAGCGCGCTGTGCGGCTGCTCGAACAGCACCGGACAGCCGAACACCCGCTGGTAGTCCTCGACCCGGCAGCCGGCCGGCAGCGCATGTTCCAGGTGCACCTCGGCGGGCGAATGCTCCACCCCGGCGATCCAGCGCGCGTAATGCAGCCAGGAGGCCAGCACGTTCTCGATCAGGTGCCGGCGCACCGGCTGGTGCGGGTGGCGGCAGTGCCAGCTCAGGCACACCTGGTCACCCCGGTTGTCGATGCGGCTGGTGCCCATGTCACCGACCAGCCGCTCGTAGGGCAGGATGCGCGCCATCGCCTCGCCGAGGGTGGCGCAGTTCATGGTGATGTAGCCGAGCACGCTCCACGAGCCGGGCTGCACGTGGCGCGCCGCATGCAGCCCGAACAGCGGGTCGGCGGACTGCCCCAGCAGGTGCTCGAGCAGCCGCTCGTGCTGTTCGCTGGGCACCCGCTGGCCGTTGTCGGCCAGGCACTCGGCGCTCAGCCCGGCGGCCTGCCGCGCCGCCGCGCAATCCAGGCCCAGCGCCTGGGCATGACTGAGGTACTTGAGCAGGACGGGCACCGCCGTGTAGCCGAGAGTGTGCATGCGGTCGTGGTTTGGCTCGATTGGCGAATGGGCCTGGCCGGATCGGACAATGACCGGCGCGGGCGGCTGGCTAGTATAGGCAGCCGACACGCGAGGCCGACAAGAGGGGAACCGGGCATGCGCCGCTGGAACGGATGGGGAGACGAACGCACCGAGGTGCATCTGCCGGACGCCGGCGCGGCGTTCCTCGCCGCCCGGCTCGGGCCGGGCCAGCCGCTGGCCGACGCCAGCCTCGCCGAGGTGCTCGCCCAGGTGCCGCCGTCGCGCTTGCCCGAGCACCCGCTGATCACCCGCGACGCCGAGACCCGCGTGCGCCACGCCCGTGGCCAGAGCCTGCCGGACTGGCTGGCGATGCGCTCCGGCGCGTTTGGCGTGTTCCCCGACGCGGTGGGCCTGCCGGAAACCCCGGCGCAGATCCGCGCACTGCTGGACTGGGCGCGGCAGCAGGACGCCGTGGTGATTCCCTACGGCGGCGGCACCTCGGTGGCCGGACACATCAACCCGGCCGCCTCGCCGCGACCGGTGCTGACCCTGTCGCTGGCGCGCATGAACCAGTTGCTCGACCTGGACGAGGAGAGCCGCATCGCCACCTTCGGCCCCGGCGCCAACGGTCCGCAGGTGGAAGCCCAGCTGCGCGCGCGGGGCTACACCCTCGGCCACTTCCCGCAGTCCTGGGAACTGTCCACCCTCGGCGGCTGGGTGGCCAGCCGCTCCAGCGGCCAGCAGTCGCTGCGCTACGGGCGCATCGAGCAGCTGTTCGCCGGCGGCACCCTGGAAACCTTCGCCGGCAGCCTGCAGCTGCCGACCTTCCCGGCCTCGGCCGCCGGTCCCGACCTGCGCGAGCTGGTGCTGGGCAGCGAGGGCCGCTTCGGGGTGATTTCCGAAGTCAGGGTGCGGGTCAGCCCGCTGGCCGAGCAGGAGCGTTTCTACGCGGTGTTCCTGCCCGACTGGCCGCGCGCCCTGGCCGGCGTGCGCGCCCTGGCCCAGGCGCGCATTCCGCTGTCGATGCTGCGCCTGTCCAACACGATCGAGACCGAAACCCAGCTGGCGCTGGCCGGCCACCCGCGGCAGATCGCCCTGCTGGAGCGCTACCTGGCGCTGCGCGGCGCCGGCGCCGGCAAGTGCCTGCTGACCTTCGGGGTGACCGGCGAGCGCCGCCAGAACGCCCTGTCGCTGCGCCAGACCCGGCGCCTGCTCAAGCGCTTCGGCGCGGTGTTCACCGGCACCCTGCTCGGCCGCAAGTGGGCCGAGGGACGTTTCCGTTTCCCTTACCTGCGCCACGGCCTGTGGAGCGCCGGCTATGCGGTGGACACCCTGGAAACCGCCACCGACTGGGGCAACGTCGATGCGCTGGCGCAGGCGGTCGAAGACAGCCTGCGCCACGGCCTGGCCGACCAGGGCGAGCGCGTGCACGTGTTCACCCACCTGTCGCACGTCTACGGCCAGGGCTCGAGCCTGTACACCACCTACCTGTTCCGCCCGGGGCCGGACTACGCCACCGCGCTGGCGCGCTGGCGGGTGCTCAAGCACGCGGCCAGCCAGGCCATCGCCCGCCACAGCGGCACCATCAGCCACCAGCATGGCGTCGGCCGCGACCACGCCCCCTATCTGGAACACGAGAAGGGTCCGCTGGGCCTGGCGGCGCTGCGCAGTCTGGCGCGGCACTTCGATCCCGACCAGCGCCTGGCCCCCGGCGTGCTGCTGGAGGACTGAACCATGGCCTGGAACGCCGCCTGGCGCGACGCGCTGCTGCCCGAGCTGGCCGCCAGCGAATGGGACCTGATCGTGGTCGGCGGCGGCATCACCGGCGCCGGCATCCTGCGCGAGGCCGCCCGGCGCGGCTGGCGCTGCCTGCTGCTCGAGCAGCGCGACTTCGCCTGGGGCACCTCCAGCCGCTCGTCGAAGATGGTGCACGGCGGCCTGCGCTACCTGGCCAAGGGTCGGCTGGGGCTGACCCGCGACGCGGTGCGCGAACGCCAGCGGTTGCTCGACGAGCTGCCGGGGCTGGTCGAGCCGCTGCCCTTCCTGTTCCCACATTACCGGGGCCGCTTTCCCGGGCCGCGCCTGTTCGGCGGCCTGCTCGGCGTCTACGACGCCCTGGCCGGCCAGCGCCAGCGCCGCTATCACCCGGCCGGCGAACTGGCCTGCCTGGCGCCCGGCCTGAACGACCCCGCACTGCTCGGCGCCAGCCGCTTCGGCGACGCCGTCACCGACGACGCACGACTGGTGCTGCGCGTGCTGCAGGAGGCGCGCGCCGCCGGTGGCGAGGCGCTCAACGGCGTGCGCGTGGTCGAGCTGCTGCGCGACGGCGGGCGGGTGGTCGGACTGCTCGCCGAGGACCGCGAGCGCGGCCAACGCCTGACCCTGCGCAGCCGCATGCTGGCCCTGGCCACCGGCGCCTGGAGCGACCAGTTGCGCGGCAGCCGCGACATTCGCCCGCTGCGCGGCAGCCACCTGCTGCTGCCGGCCTGGCGCCTGCCGGCGGCCCAGGCGCTGAGTTTTCGCCACGCCCGGGACGGCCGCCCGGTGTTCGTCTTCCCGTGGGAAGGCGCCACGGTGATCGGCACCACCGATCTGGATCACGACCAGCCGCTGGCCCAGGAACCGCGCATCAGCGCCGCCGAGACCGACTACCTGCTGGCCGCCTGCGCCCAGCTGCTGCCCGGCGCCGGCGTGCGCCACGCCGACATCCTCTCCACCTGGGCCGGCGTGCGCCCGGTGGTCGGCGCGACCGACAGCTCCCGCAAGCCCTCCGACGAGCCCCGCGAGCACGCCCTGTGGAGCGAGCCCGGCTGCGTGACCCTGGCCGGCGGCAAGCTCACCACCTTCCGCCTGCTGGCCTTGCAGGTGCTGCGCGCCTGCGCGGCGCAGTGGGGGGAAACCCTGCGCGAGGACGACGCTCCGCTGTTTCACCCGGCACCCGCCGTGGCGCTGCCCGGGCTGTGCCGGAGCCAGCAGCGCCGCCTGGCCGGGCGCCACGGCGCCAACCTGCCGCGCCTGGCCGAACTGATCGATGAAATCGGCCCCGAACGAGTCGGCGCCACGCCGACGCTGTGGGCGGAGCTGGCGCTGGCCTGCGAGGACGAGCTGGTGCTGCACCTGGATGACCTGCTGCTGCGCCGCACCCGCCTGGGCCTGCTGCTGCCGCGCGGCGGCGCCGCGCTGCTGGCCGATATCCGCGCGCTGTGCCAGCCGCGCCTGGGCTGGAGCGACGGGCGCTGGCTGCGCGAACTGCGCGACTACCAGCAGCTCTGGCAGGCCAGTTACGCGCCGGGAGACCGACCATGAGCGCGCCCCGCTACCTGCTGGCCATCGACAACGGCACCCAGAGCGTGCGCGCGCTGCTCTTCGACCTGGCCGGCAACCTGCTCGGCAAGGGCAAGGTGGAGCTCGATCCCTACTACGCGGACCAGCCCGGCTGGGCCGAGCAGGACCCGGAGTACTACTGGCAGAGCCTGGGCGAGGCCTGCCGGCGGCTGTGGCAGGCGACCGGCGTCGACCGCGGCCTGATCGCCGGGGTGTCGCTGACCACCCAGCGCGGCACGCTGATCAACGTCGACGCCGACGGCCGGCCGCTGCGTCCGGCGATTCTCTGGCTCGACCAGCGCCGCAGCCCGCCCCAGGGGCGCATCCGCGGCCCGTGGGGCTGGCTGTTCCGGGCGCTGCGCGTCGAGGACACCGTCGATCACTTCCGCAGCCAGGCCGAGGCCAACTGGATCGCCACCCAGCAGCCGGAGATCTGGGCGCGCACCGACAAGTTCCTGCTGCTTTCCGGGTTTCTCACCCACCGGCTGTGCGGGCGCTTCGTGGACTCGGTGGGCAGCTGCGTGGCCTACCTGCCGTTCGACTACAAGCGCCTGCGCTGGGCTAAGCCCGGCGACTGGAAGTGGCAGGCGCTGCCGGTCACCCCGGCGATGCTGCCGGAGCTGGTCAAGCCGGGCGAAGCGCTGGGCCGCATCACTGCCGCTGCCAGCGCACACACCGGCATTCCCGAGGGCCTGCCGCTGATCGCCGCGGCCGCCGACAAGGCCTGCGAGGTGCTCGGCGCCGGCGGCGTGGACCCGCGCATCGCCTGCCTGTCCTACGGCACCACGGCGACCATCAACACCACCCGCGCCCGCTACCTGGAGATCAACCGGCCGATCCCGCCCTACCCGGCCGCGCTGCCCGATCACTACAACACCGAGGTCATGCTGTTTCGCGGCTTCTGGATGGTCAGCTGGTTCAAGGAGCAGTTCGGCCACCTGGAGCGCCAGCGCGGCCTGGAGCTGGGCGTGGAGGCCGAGACGCTGTTCGACGAACTGGTCGAGCGCGTGCCGCCCGGGTCCATGGGCCTGACCCTGCAGCCGTTCTGGTCGCCGGGCATTCGCGAACCGGGTCTGGAGGCCAAGGGCGCGATCATCGGCTTCGGCGACGTGCACACCCGCGCGCACCTGTACCGCGCCATTCTCGAAGGCCTGGCCTACGGGCTGCGCCAGGGCAAGGAGCGCATCGAGCGGCGCTCCGGCACGGGCATCGAGCGCCTGCGCGTGTCCGGCGGCGGCTCGCAGAGCGACGCCGCCCTGCAGCTGACCGCCGACATCTTCAACCTGCCGGCCGAGCGTCCGCACCTGTACGAGACCTCCGGGTTGGGCGCGGCCATCGACTGCGCGGTGGGCCTGGGCCTGCATCCGGACTTCCCCACGGCGATCGCCGCCATGACCCGCCCCGGCCGGTTGTTCACCCCCAACCCCGAAGCGGCGGCGACTTACGAGCGCCTGTACCGCGAGGTCTACCTGCGCATGTACCGGCAGCTGCGCCCGCTGTACCGCAGCATCCGCGAGATCACCGGCTACCCGCCGTGACGGCTCACTCGGCGAACGGCCAGGTGTCCGGCACACCCGCCGCGCGCGGACCGGGCAGCGGGGTCACCGCGCGGGTTTCCTCGAACCACAGCCAGGCGTCGAACTGCTCGCCCAGCTCGGCATGGAAGTAATGGCTGACCCGCTCGGTGCGCGGCCGGTAGATGACGCCGATGGCCCGCTCCAGCCTCGGCTCCAACAAGGCCGCGCGCAGCTCGGCGCGCCCGGGGCCGCGCCAGTCGTACAGCGCGGCGGGCTGGCCGGCCTGCAGGAACAGCCGTTCCCAGCTATCGGAGCGGGATGGCAGCACTGACTTGACCTGCATCGGCTCGTCCCAGTTGTCGGCGGCGGCCACCGTGCCCCGGTCGGTGGATTGACCGATCAGCACCGCGTTGTGGCCGAAGGCGGTGCGGCACAGCTCGCCCAGGTTGGTCTGCCCGCTCCAGCCCATCTCGGTGGCGCCGGCATTGCCAAGATGCGAGTTGTGCGCCCAGACCAGCGCCTTGGCGTCCGGGCCGCGATGCGCCAGCAGCGCCCGGAGGGTCTCGAACATATGCCGGTCGCGCAGGTTCCAGGACGCGGTGCTCCCCCGGTACATGGCCCGGTAGTACTGCTCGGCGGCCAACACCACCCGAGCGTTGCGCTCGGCGTGGAAGAACGCCTCATCGTCCTCGCGCAGACGTTCCAGGCGCAGCGCCAGCAGCTCGCGCAGCTGCTCCACCACCGCCTGTTCGCAGGACGGCTTGCCCGCCAGGGTCACCCGCTGGCCGTAGGCGGCCGGCTCGTCCTGCCACGGCGTCAGGCAGCCGTAGCGCTGCCGGGCGCGCTGCGCGGCGGCGGGGTCCACGCCGTCCAGGTACTGCAGCACGGCCTCCAGCGAAGCGCCCAGGCTGTAGACATCCAGCCCGCGAAACTCCACCGGCCGTGCGGCGCCCTGGTTGAAGTCGCGCAGCCAGCGCACGAAGCCGTCCACTTCACGGTTGCGCCACATCCATAGCGGAAAGCGCCGGAAGGCCGTCTGCCGCCAGTCGTGCAGCGTTCGCCCACGCGCCCAGGCGTCCACGGCGGCGGCGTCCGGCCAGTCGCCTTCCACCGCGACGATGGAGAAGCCATGCCGCTCGATCAGCCTGCGACTGATGGCCGCACGGGCGCGGTAGAACTCCGAGGTGCCGTGGCTCGCCTCGCCGATCAGCACCACCCGCGCATCGCCGAAGCGGTCGAAGGCGGCGGCGAACTCCGGATCGTCCAGTGCCGGCAGCGGCTCGGCGTGGCGCAGCAGCAGCGCGGTGAGGGCCGCTTCGTCTGCATGGGCGGGGGTGCGGGGCATGGTGCCGATCCTCGTCGGTGTTTGCGGGGAAGACCCGCCCGGTGGGCGCGGCGTTCCGGCCACGGGACCTCCGGCCGCGCCCGGGACAAGCGGCGCAGCATTGGGCAAGGCCGCGAATAAACTGGCATCATGTCGACCTTTTTCCGCCGCCGGCTGCGGCGCCAGTTTCAGGGAAACCGTCATGAGCAACGTCGATCGCGCCGAAATCGCCAAGTTCGAAGCCCTCGCCCACCGCTGGTGGGACATGGAGAGCGAGTTCAAGCCGCTGCACGAGATCAACCCGCTGCGCGTCAACTGGATCGACGAGCGCGTCGGCCTGGCCGGCAAGAAGGTGCTGGACGTCGGCTGCGGCGGCGGCATCCTCAGCGAGGCCATGGCCCGCCGGGGCGCCACGGTGACCGGCATCGACATGGGCGAGGCGCCGCTGGGCGTCGCTCAGTTGCACCAGCTGGAATCCGGCGTCGAAGTGGAATACCGACAGATCACCGCCGAGGCCCTGGCCGAAGAGCAGCCCGGCGAATACGACGTGGTCACCTGCCTGGAGATGCTCGAGCACGTGCCGGACCCGGCGTCGGTGATCCGCGCCTGTCACACGCTGGTCAAGCCCGGCGGCCAGGTGTTCTTCTCGACCATCAACCGCAACCCCAAGGCCTACGCCTTCGCCATCCTCGGCGCCGAGTACCTGCTGCGCCTGCTGCCGCGTGGCACCCATGACTTCAAGAAGTTCATCCGCCCCTCGGAGCTGGGTGCCTGGAGCCGCGCCGCCGGCCTGGAAGTGAAGGACATGATCGGCCTGACCTACAACCCGTTCACCAAGCACTACAAGCTGGAGAACGACGTGGACGTCAACTACATGATCCAGACCCTCAAGGAGGCCTGATGCGCCTGCGCGCTGTTCTGTTCGACATGGACGGTACCCTGCTGGACACGGCGCCGGACTTCATCGCCGTGTGCCAGGCCATGCGCCGCGAGCGCGGCCTGCCGCCGGTGGCGGACGCGGTGATCCGCGACGTGGTCTCCGGCGGTGCCCGCACCATGGTGGCCGCCACCTTCGACATGTCGCCGCTGGACGAAGCCTTCGAGCCGCTGCGCCAGGAATTCCTCGAGCGCTACCAGGATCACTGCGCCGTGGAGACCTGCCTGTTCGACGGCATGGGCGAGCTGCTGGACGACCTGGAAAAGTCCCGGCTGGTGTGGGGCGTGGCCACCAACAAGCCACTGCGCTTCGCCGAGCCCATCATGCGCGGCCTGGGGCTCGCCGAACGCTCGGCGGTGCTGCTGTGCCCGGACCATGTGCCGCGCAGCAAGCCGCACCCGGACATGCTGCTGCTGGCCTGCCAGCAGATGGACATCGAGCCGTCCGCCGTGCTGTTCGTCGGCGACGACCGCCGCGACATCGAGGCCGGCCAGGCCGCCGGCACGCGCACGGTGGCGGTGCGCTACGGCTACATCCACCCCGAGGACAATCCCGGCAACTGGGGCGCCGACGCGGTGATCAACCACCCGCTGGAGCTGCGCAAGGTCATCGACCAGGCGCTGTGCGGCTGCTGAGTCCGTATCCTTTTCTGTAGAGAGACCGAGTCATGTTCGAATACACCGCCCGTCCCGATCTGCTCAAGGGCCGGATCATCCTGGTTACCGGCGCCGGTCGCGGCATCGGCGCCGCGGCCGCCAAGGCCTACGCCGCCCACGGTGCCACCGTGCTGCTGCTGGGCAAGACAGAGGAAAACCTGGATCGCGTCTACGACGAGATCGTCGCCGCCGGCCATCCCGAGCCGGTGAGCATTCCGTTCAATCTGGAAACCGCCCTGCCACACCAGTACGACGAACTGGCGGCGACCATCGAGCGCGAATTCGGCCGCCTGGACGGTTTGCTGCACAACGCCTCGATCCTCGGTCCGCTGACGCCGCTGGAGCAGCTGTCCGGCGACAATTTCATGCGTGTCATGCAGGTGAACGTCAACGCCGTGTTCATGCTGACCAGCACGCTGCTGCCGCTGCTCAAGCTCTCCGAGGACGCCTCGGTGGTGTTCACCTCCAGCAGCGTGGGCCGTAAGGGCCGCGCCTACTGGGGTGGCTATGCGGTGTCCAAGTTCGCCAACGAAGGGCTGATGCAGGTGCTGGCCGACGAGGTGGACGGCATCGCCCCGGTGCGCGCCAACAGCGTCAACCCCGGCGCCACCCGCACCGACATGCGCGCCAAGGCCTACCCGGGCGAAGACCCCCTGACCCTGCCGACCCCGGAAGCGATCATGCCGGTGTACCTGTACCTGATGGGGCCGGACAGCAAGGGCGTGAATGGCAAGGCGTTCGACGCGCAGTAATCCCGGTTGAAATAAAAAACCCGCCTGATGGCGGGTTTTTTTATGGGCGGCTTGCTTAGCGCTTGCGATCGAAGCCGGGGCGCATGCCTTCGCCGGCCGGCACGCTGCGGCGATTCACCGGAGCCTTCGGACGCGGCTTGGCCGGACGCTCACCCTGAGCCGGACGATCGGCATTCGGACGGGCCGGACGCTTGTCGGCCGGACGCTCAGACTGGGGACGCGGCTTGCGCTGCTCACCGGCAGCCGGACGGTCACCTTGCGGGCGCGGCTTGCGCTCGCTGTCGAACGGGCGCTCGCCCTGCGGACGCGGCTTGCGCTGCTCGCCGGCAAACGGGCGGTCGCCTTGCGGGCGCGGCTTGCGCTCGCTATCGAACGGACGATCACCCTGCGGACGCGGCTTGCGTTGCTCACCGGCAAACGGACGGTCGCCTTGCGGACGCGGCTTGCGCTCGCTGTCGAACGGACGATCACCCTGCGGACGCGGCTTGCGCTTGACGTCGCCGGGACGTTCGGCCACCTCGGAACGCCCCGGGCGGGCGGGCCGGGCGTCGTCACGGCGCGGCTTGTGGCGACCCGGGCGCTCGCTGGGGCTCAGCGGCTTGGCGGACTTCTTCTGCAGGCGCTCCATGCGCTCGCGGAACTTGGTGGTGACTTCCGGCAAGGCCACGGGGGTCAGGCCAACTTCCTCACTGAGGATGTCGACTTCCTTCTGGGTCATTTCGCGCCAGCGGCCCATGATCAGTTCGGAGGTGAGGAACACCGGCCCGAAGCGCACGCGCTTCAGACGGCTGACCACCACACCCTGGGATTCCCACAGGCGGCGTACTTCGCGGTTGCGGCCTTCCATCACCACCACATGGAACCAGCGGTTCAGGCCGTCGCCACCCGGGGCTTCCTGGATGTCGGTGAACTTGGCCGGACCGTCCTCGAGCATGACGCCGGCCTTCAGGGTCTCGATCATCTCTTCGGTGACCTCGCCACGCACACGCACCGCGTACTCGCGGTCCATCTCGTAGGACGGGTGCATCAGGCGGTTGGCCAGCTCACCGTCGGTGGTGAACAGCAGCAGGCCGGTGGTGTTCAGATCGAGGCGACCGATGTTGATCCAGCGGCCGCTCTGCAGGCGCGGCAGGCGGTCGAACACGGTCGGGCGACCTTCCGGATCGCTGCGGGTGCAGACTTCACCGTCGGGCTTGTTGTAGATGAGCACGCGGCGCACCACCTGGGCGGCTTCGTCCAGGCGCAGGATGCGGTCATCCAGCTGGATACTGTCGTGCGGTTCGATGCGCTGGCCAAGGGTGGCGACCTGGCCGTTGACCTTGATGCGTCCGGCGCTGATCCAGCCCTCGATGTCACGGCGCGAGCCGAGGCCCAGGCGCGCCAGGACCTTCTGCAGCTTCTCGCCGGAAACGGGTTGGGGGAATTGGTCTTGGTTCTGATCGGTCATCTGGGCACCTCCCGGTGTAGCGGGTCCGATATAGGGGGCGCGAATCATACACGCAATGAAACGGCACCGCACCGAACCTGTGGGAGCGAATTCATTCGCGAGCTTTTGGGCGCCCGGCTAGGGGCACCCGGCTAGGGGCGCCCGGCCAGGGGCGCTGGCCAGGCGCAACCACCGGACAAGCTCGCGGACAAGCTCGCGGACAAGTCCGCTCCCACAGGTCCCACGATCACTCGGGGTGCCAGTGGATTTCCAACGGGTAGTGCAGGAAGGCGCGGATCGGCATTTCCCGCACGTCGTTACCGGCGATGGCGCGGCGCAGAGTTTCCACCTTCGCCGTACCGCTGATCACTAGCAGTTGGTGGCGCGCAGCCAGGAGCATTGGGGCGGTGAGTGTCAGGCGCTCGCGGGGCTCCGTCGGTGCCTGCATGGGCAGGCAGCGGCGGCTGCCTTCCGGATCGAGGGCCTGCGCCAGGTTCGGGCTGTCGGGGAACAACGAGGCGGTGTGGCCGTCCTCGCCCATGCCGAGCACCAGCACGTCGATGGGTTGCGGCAGCGCCTCGAGGGCGGACTCGGCAGCCTCGGCGGCCGCCTCCAGCGAATCGGCAGGCTGATGCAGGCCGATGAACGACGCCGAAGCGGCGCGCCCCTGCAGCAGATAGTTGCACACCAGGTACTCGTTACTCTGCGTGCTGCGTGGATCGACCCAGCGCTCGTCGGCCAGGCTCACCACTACCTGCGACCAGTCCAGCTCGGCGCGGGACAGGCACTGGAAGAAGGCCACCGGGCTGCGCCCACCCGAGACCACCAGGCTGGCGCGCCCATGGCTTTCAATCGCCTCGCGCAAGGCCTCGGCCACCGTTTCGGCCAGCTGCTGCGCACTGCGTGCCGCATCGCTGTGGCTGTGCGCCACGACATCGAGCGGCAGATCCAGTAGATAAATCACATCGACTCCTCTTGTTTTCAGGCTTGGCGCAACTGTTCCAGGCGGGCGCTGAACACGCTGGCGCCCTGCTCCGCCGGACCGAAGGCCGCGCGCATGAAGGCAAACAGCTCGCGGCCGCTGCCCACGCCATGGTCCGGCGGCGGCGCCAGCGGTGAGCGGGACTGCCATTCGGCCTCGTCCAGCAGCACCTCCACGCGCCCCTGCTCGCCGTCCACGCGGATGATATCCCCGTCACGCAGCCGCGCCAGCGGGCCGCCCTCATGGGCCTCGGGATACAGGTGGATCGCCGCCGGCACCTTGCCGGAGGCGCCGGACATGCGCCCGTCGGTGACCAGCGCCACCTTGTAGCCACGGTCCTGCAGCACGCCGAGGAACGGCGTGAGCTTGTGCAGCTCGGGCATGCCATTGGCGCGCGGCCCCTGGAAGCGCACCACGGCGACGAAATCGCGCTCCAGCTCACCAGCCTGGAAGGCGGCAGCCAGTTCGGCCTGGTCGGCAAAGACCCGCGCCGGCGCCTGCACCACGCGGTGCTCGGGCGCGACGGCGGAGATCTTCATGATGCCGCGCCCCAGGTTGCCCTCCATCAGGCGCAGGCCGCCCTCGGCGGCGAAGGGTCGGGCCACCGGGCGCAGGACGTTCTCGTCCAGGCTCGCCGCCGGCGCCGGTCGCCAGGCCAGCTCGAGGGTCTGACTGAGCAGATACGGTTCCTGGCGGTAGGCGTGCAGGCCCTGCCCCATCACCGTGTTGACATCGGCGTGCAGCAAGCCGGCGTCCAGCAGCGTGGCCATCAGGAACGGCGTGCCGCCGGCCGCGTGGAAATGGTTCACGTCGGCACTGCCGTTGGGGTACAGCCGGGCGAGGGTGGGCACCACGGCGGACAGCTCGGTCATGTCCTGCCAGTCCAGCAGGATGCCGGCGGCGCGGGCGATGGCCGGGATGTGCAGGCTGTGGTTGGTCGAGCCGCCGGAGGCCAGCAGCGCGACCACCGCATTGACGATGCTCTTCTCGTCGACGATCTCGCACAGCGGCAGGTAGCTGCCGCTGTGCCGCGTCAGGCGGGTGACCTGCCGCGCCGCCTCGGCGGTCAGTTCGTTGCGCAGCGGCGTGTAGGGCGTGACGAAGGACGAGCCGGGCAGCTGCAGGCCCATCACCTCCAGCATCACCTGGTTGGTGTTGGCGGTGCCGTAGAAGGTGCAGGTGCCGGGGCTGTGGTAGGACTTCATCTCCGACTCGAGCAGTTCCTCGCGGGTCGCCTTGCCTTCCGCGTACAGCTGGCGCACCGCGGCTTTCTTCTCGTTGGACAGCCCGGAGGGCATCGGCCCGCCGGGAATGAAGATCACCGGCAGGTGACCGAAGCGCAGTGCACCGAGCAGCAGGCCGGGGACGATCTTGTCGCAGATGCCCAGGCACAGCGCCGCGTCGAACAGGTTGTGGGACAGCGCCACGGCAGTGGACATGGCGATGACTTCGCGGCTGGCAAGGCTCAGTTCCATGCCCGCCTCACCCTGGGTCACGCCATCGCACATGGCCGGCACACCGCCGGCGAACTGGCCCACCGAGCCAATCTCGTCCAGCGCGCCCTTGATGATCGCCGGGAAGTACTGGTACGGCTGGTGTGCGGAAAGCACATCGTTGTAGGCCGAGACGATGGCCACGCTGGCCTGATCGGGCAGGCGCAGCCGCTGCTTGTCGGAGCGGGAACAGCCGGCCATGCCATGGGCCTGGTTGGCGCAGGGCAGCGAGCTGCGCCGCGGCCCCCTGTCCGCCGCCTCGCGCATCTGCGCCAGGTAGGCGGCGCGCGTGGGTCGACTGCGTTCGATCAGCCGCAGGGTGATGGCCTGGATACGGGGATGCATGCTGGACTCCTGAAATGCTCGGCGCGGTGCGACGCTGCCATGCAGTCAGACTAACGCAGATTCACCGGGAAGGAACCGCCGCCCGCCACCCCCAGCCACGGCTGTTGACTTCCCGTTTTGAATCAGTAAGATACGCTGCGCTGTTCCGCGATAGCTCAGTCGGTAGAGCAAATGACTGTTAATCATTGGGTCCCTGGTTCGAGTCCAGGTCGCGGAGCCAAATTCAAAGCCCTGACGTAAGTCGGGGCTTTTTCGTTTTGGCCGCTGGACTCTCACCAGGGACTGCGTCCCAGGTTATTCGGCCCTGCGGGCCTCACCCCTTCGGGGCCGCGCTGAAGCGCGTTCGGCTGCGCCGTCGAGTCCAGGTCGCGGAGCCAAATTCAAAGCCCTGACGCAAGTCGGGGCTTTTTCGTTTTCGCCGCTGGACTCTCACCAGCCGCCCATGAAAAAGCCGGCCCAAGGGCCGGCTTCCGGTGCCACGAGTGGCCTTACTGCACGCTCAGCCTGTTGAGGTTCTTCTCCAGGATGGCAGTGCCAATACCTTTGACTTCCAGCAGCTCATCCACGGTGGCGAACGGGCCGTGGGCCTGGCGGTGGGCGATGATGGCCTCGGCCTTGCTGGCGCCGATGCCGACCAGCTCGCGGGCCAGGGTGTCGGCGTCGGCGGTGTTGAGATTCACCTTGGTGGCAACCTGGGCGCTCTGGGCGGCCTGGGGTTGGGCGCTGGCTTCGACAGCCAGGGCGGCGACGGAGGTGGTGCCGGCCAGGAGGGCCAGGCTGAGGGCGGACAGCAGTTTACGCATGGAAAGTTCCTTTTTCATTGAAGTCCTGCGGGCAGCCGATGCCGCCCGGCAGGCAAGCTAGCCCAACGCGGCCCGCCCGCCAGGCCGGTGTGCCAGAACGCGAGCAACGTCACGCCGGCGGCGCGACTCAGCGCAGAAGTCGCGTGTCCAGCACCTTCGAGCGCCCGCCCATGACGTTCTCGCTGATATCGATGAACTCCTGGGTGCTGGCCCGCTCCAGGCGCATCAGGCCGCGCATGACATCGTCCAGCGAACGCTGGCCGTTGCTGCGCTTGCGGATCTCGCCATCAAGGTCCTGCAGCAGCAAGACGGCGCGGGCGGTCACCGGGCCGCTGGCCCGCTCGCCGCGCAGGCTCTTCACATCCTTCGACCAGTCCGCCAGGTGCTTGCGCACCTGCTGATAGCGATCCTCGGTCATGCCGCCGGCACGACGCAGCAACTCGATGGCGTAGTACTCGGCCAGGCCTTCGCTGATCCAGTCACTGTTGTCGTGGTCGGTAACACGCGCGATGACATGGACCAGCTCGTGCAACAGCGAGCTGGTGCCGTTCTCGCTGACCAGCGGCCGGTCGGCGTGCATGAACAGCGAGTTGGGACCGGACAGGCCGCCCCGCCACATGGGCTCGCCGCCACCGACGATCAGCAGCTTGGCCGGATCGCGCTGGAACAGCTGCTGCACCTGCGGCCAGACGAAGGTCAGCAGGGTAAGGATGTCCATGCGCCGCATGCCCTGATCAAGCGGCGCGGCCACGGTGATTTCACTCAGACCGAGGCGCTCGCGGCGGGTGCCCAGCTTGCCGGCGATCAGCCAGCCAGTGGGACGGTCGAAATTGCGCGAGGGGTTGTCGACGCGGAAACGCTGCTTGCCGATCCGGGTCCAGCCGGTCTCGACGCTCTTCCAACCCTCCGGCAGGTCGAACTGCAGCCGCGAGATCAGCTCCACCCCGTCGCGCAGCGAGGCACGCGCCGGCGGCACCAGATCGTCGCCACGCATCAGGACCCAGTCCTCGGTCATGCGGGCGTCGTAGCTGCCGGAACTGCGCTGGTTGCTGATGCGCACCCGGTAGCGCAGGCTGGCCTTGCCGCTGGACGGCTGCCATCTGCCGCGCCCGTCCGCCAGGCTCCACTGGCCATCGGCCTGGAAGTCACTGAAGGTGGTGGCCTCGCCCAGGTTGAAGTCCAGCAGGTGCACGGCCTCGCCCTTCTCCACGGTCAGGCTGACCTCGGCCTGGTCCTCGGCGGGGAGGAATTTCACCCGGTAATCCAGGTCGACCTTGGCTGCCCAGGCCGGCAGCACGGTCAGCAGAACGGACAGCAACAGTGTGGAACGAGCAAGCATGGCGGCTTCCTGCGCAAGAGAGGGGGACAGTAAAGCGGATCAACCGCTTCGACCTCAACCGGCGCGGAAAATCAGGTGCTGTTCCCAGTCCTCATCGGCGACGGCGGTTTCGCTGAGCATCTTGCCGGACAGGGAGATGCCGGCGTGGTGTACCGCATCGGGGTCGTTGCAGACCAGCGGGTGCCAGGGCAGCAGGTCCTTGCCCTCGGCCACCAGGCGGTAGGCGCAGGTGGGCGGCAGCCACTTGAATTCGTCGGTGCGCGCCGGGGTCAGCTGGATGCAGTCCGGTACATGCGCGCGGCGATTGGCGTAATCGGTGCAGCGGCAGCTCTTCAGGTCCAGCAGCTTGCAGGCGATGCGGGTGTAGTAGACGCTGCCGTCGTCCTCGTCCTCGAGCTTCTGCAGGCAGCACAGGCCGCAGCCATCGCACAGCGACTCCCACTCCTCCTGGTCCAGTTCGGCGAGGGTCTTGCGTTTCCAGAAGGGTTGGACTTTGGCGGCCATGGCAATTACGAAAGGCTGGGCTTGAAAGGCGCGCAGTCTATGCCGCCGGCCGGTGGGTGCCAAGGGCGGGTGGTCGCGACGCCGCCCAAACCTGTGGGCCTACCCGAACAGATAGGCCTCGACATCCAGCCCGGCGTCGCGCATCTGCGCCAGCTTGTAGCGCAGGGTGCGCGGGCTGATGCCCAGGCGCTCGGCGGTTTCCTTGCGGCGACCGCGCTCGCTGCGCAGGGTATCGAGGATCAGCTCGAACTCGCGGCGGCGCAGGTCTTCGCCCAGCGCGCCGGCGTCGCCGCCCTCTTCCGCCAGCGGCGGCAGGGACGTTGCCACGGGCGCCGCTGCCGCCACCGGCGCAGGCGCGGCAGCCGGCAGCGGCGCCAGGCCGATGGGCATGTCCAGGCACAGGTCGTGGGGCTGGATCAGGTTGTTCTGCTGCAGGATCAGCGCACGCTGGATGGCGTTGTCCAGCTCGCGCACGTTGCCCGGCCAGGGATGCCGGCGCAGGCAATCGGCCGACTCGGGCGAGAGCTTCACCGGCGGCAGGCGCATCTTGCTGGCGTGCTTGACCAACAGGCGCTCGGCCAGCGGCAGGATGTCCGCCGGACGCTCGCGCAGCGGCCGCCAGGCCAGCGGGAACACCGAGAGGCGGTAATAGAGGTCTTCGCGGAAACGCCCGGCCGCCACTTCGCCCTGCAGGTCGCGGTTGGTGGTGGCCAGCACGCGGATGTCCAGCGGCATCGGCTTGCGCGCGCCGACCCGTTCCACTTCGCGCTCCTGCAACACGCGCAGCAGCTTGGCTTGCAGGCCCAGGGGCATCTCGGAGATTTCATCGAGCAGGATGGTGCCGCCATCGGCCAGCTCGAACTTGCCCGGCTGGGCGGCGATGGCGCCGGTGAAGGCGCCCTTCTCATGGCCGAACAGGGTGGCTTCCAGCATGTTGTCCGGAATCGCCGCGCAGTTGATGGCCACGAAGGCCTTGCCGGCGCGCGGCGAGCACTGGTGGATGTAGCGGGCCAGCACTTCCTTGCCGGTACCGGATTCGCCGGAGATCAGTACGGTGGAATCGCTGCGCGCCACCCGGGCGGCCAGTTCCAGCAACTGGCGGCTGGCCGGCTCCTCGGCCACCGGGCCGTCATGTTCACTCAGGGTCAGCACGCCGTTGGCGTGGCGCGCAACCAGATCCAGCAGCGCCTTGGGTTCGAAGGGCTTGAGCAGATAGTCGGCGGCGCCCTGGCGCATGGCGTCCACGGCGCGCTCGACGGCACCAAAGGCGGTCATCAGCAGCACCGGCAGTTGCGGCTGGCGCTGGCGGATGGCGACCAGCAACTGATGGCCGTTCATGCCCGGCATGTTCACGTCGCTGATCACCAGCGAATAGCTGTCCTGCTCCAGGGCCAGCAGCGCCTCTTCGGCGTTCTCCACGGCGCGAAAGGCGTAGCCGCCCAGCTCCAGGGTGTCGCCCAGCGCATCGCGCAGCGCCCGGTCGTCTTCGACCAGCAGAACCTTGGTAGTCATGCGTACTCCTGAACTCCTTCGGCCGCCAGGATCAGCGGCAACTCCAAAATGGCGCAGGTGCCACGGCCGACCCGCGAGCGCAGCAACAGCTCGCCGCGATGGGCGCGGGCCACCGCCTTGACCACCGCCAGACCCAGGCCGGTGCCGGCGGTCTTGGTGGTAAAGAAGGCTTCGCCGAGGCGCGCCAGCACTGCCGGCTCGATGCCCGGGCCGCTGTCGCTGACGGTCAGGCGCAGGGTGTCGCCCCGGCGCACCAGGTGGATCTTCAGCCGCACCTGCGGGCCGCCGGCCTGCACGGCGTTGTTGACCAGGTTGAGGATGGCGCCGACCAGGGTGTCGCGGTTGCACAGCAGCTCGCCGCCGCGCGCGTCGCATTGCCAGCGCACCTGCAGGCCCTCGATATGCGAATCGGCAGCGGCGCGCAGGGCGTCGAACAGCTCGCGCGGGGCCAGGCGGTCGGACAGCGGCAGCTCGCCGCGGGCGAACACCAGCATGTCGCGCACCTGGTGCTCCAGTTCCTGCAGGCGCTCCTTGATGCGCAGGGCGAAGCGCTGCTGCTGTTCGAAGGGCAGAGGGCGCTCGCTGAGATGACCGGCATAGAGCAGCGCGGCGGACAGCGGCGTGCGCACCTGATGGGCCAGCGAGGCGACCATGCGACCGAGGCTGGACAGCCGCTCGTGGCGGGCCAGCTGTTCCTGCAGCAGGCGCGTTTCGGTCATGTCCTGCAGCATCACCAGTTGGCCGGGCTCAGCCTCCAGCGAGCGGGTGGCCAGCGACACGCGTCGGCCGTTGCGCAGGGAAATCTCGTGGCCGTCGTCCTTGCGCGGCGCGAAACAGCGGGCGATCACGTCACGCCACAGCGCACCGACCAGCGGCTCGCCGAGCAGCTCGCGGGCCGCCGGGTTGGCTTCGCGCACGCGGCCGTGACCGTCGATAACCACCACGCCACCGGGCAACAAGTCGACGATGTTCTGCAGGCGCCGAGCCAGGCGCTCGCCGTCGGCCAGCTCCTGGATGCGCTGCAGGCTGAACTGCTCCAGACGGCCCTGCAACTCGTCCACGCGCGCTTCCAGGCTGCGCTGGTCGGTATCGGCGAGAAGAGCATCGGCGTGGTGGTGAAGCGCGGAGTGCATGGGCGTACCTGAGAAACCGTCACGAAACAGGCGGTAGTCAGGCCGCGAAGCAAAGGGCGTGCCGGGGCCTTTAGAACCGACACACTTTCGTCAGAGCGTAGGGCGGACAACGTCGTTCTTGTCCGCCAAGGCAGGCAACTTGAAGGCGCCGTGCGCACCGCTTGGCGGACAGGTGAAGCGTTGTCCGCCCTACGGTTTCGCAGCATCAGCGCAGCGGTACGGCCTTTTGCTCGCAGAGCTGGTTCAGGGCGTCGGCCCACTGCGGATGGTCGTTCAGGCAGGGCACCAGCACCAGTTCCTCGCCACCGGCGGCCTGGAAGACTTCACGGCCACGGTCGCCGATTTCCTCCAGGGTCTCGATGCAGTCGGCGACGAAGGCCGGGCACATGACCAGCAGCTTCTTCACACCCTTGGCGGCCAGCGCTTCGAGGGTGGGCTCGGTGTAGGGTTCGATCCACTTGTTGCGCCCCAGGCGCGACTGGAAGGACACCGACCACTGATCGTCCTTGAGCCCCGCACGCTCGGCGAACAGCTCGGCGGTGCGCTGGCACTGGCTGCGGTAGCACAGGGCAAGGTTTTCCGGGCTGACGCCCTGGCTGTTGGGCGCGCGCAGGTCGTGCTTCGGGTCCTTGACCAACTTGCGGATGTGCGACTCGGGAATGCCGTGGAAGCTCAGCAGCAGGTGGTCGAAACCCTGCTGCAGGTGTGGCCTGGCGCTGGCCAGCAGCGCCTGCTGGTAGGGCTCCTCAGCGAAGAACGGTGGCAGGTACTGCAGCTCGAAGCTGAAGCCATGCTGTGCGACGACCCGGCGGATCTCCTGCAGCACGGTGGTGGTGGTGCTGTCGGCGAACTGCGGGTACAGCGGCGCCACGGTGATGCGCCGCACGCCCTGCTCGGCCAGGCAGCGCAGCGTGCCCTCGATGGACGGCTCGGCATAACGCATGGCCAGCTCCACCGGCCCGTGGCTCCAGCGATCGGCCATCGCCGCCTGCAGACGGCGGCTGAGCACGATCAGCGGCGAGCCCTCTTCCCACCAGATGGAAGCATAGGCATGCGCCGACGCGGCGGGCCGCTTCCAGAGAATCAGCGACACCAGCAGGCGGCGCAGCGGCCAGGGCAGATCGATGACATAGGGGTCCATGAGGAACTGGTTGAGGTAGCGACGCACATCTTCCACCTTGGTGGATTCGGGCGACCCCAGGTTGACCAGCAACAGCGCGTGATCGGTCATGCAACTTCCTATCGATGGCGGCCGAGCAGGTCGGCCAGGGCTAAATCCAGATCGGCGAAGCGAAACGCGAAACCCTGCTCCTGCAAGCGTCGGGGCGTCAGGTGCTGGCCGCCGAGCAACAGGCTGGACAGCTCGCCAAGGCCCTTGAGGGCGAAGGCCGGCACGCGCAGCAGGGTTGGCCGCTGCAACGCACGACCGAGCGCATGGGCAAAGTCGCGGTTGCGCACCGCCTGCGGAGCGCAGGCATTGTACGGGCCGCTCGCGTCGGGATGGGAGACGAGAAAATCGATCAGGGCGATTTCATCGTGCAGGTGGATCCAGGGCATCCATTGCCGGCCGCTGCCCTGCGGCCCGCCCAGGCCGAGCCGGTACAGTGGCAGCAGGCGCGGCAACATGCCGCCGTCGAGGGTCAGCACCGGCGCGGTGCGCACGCGCACCACGCGCAGCCCCAGCGCCTCGGCGCGGCAGGCCGCATCCTCCCAGGCGCCGCATAGGCGCGCGGCGAAGCCCTGGTCGGCGGGCGGCGACGTCTCGTCCAGCCGCTGCTCGCCGGCGTCGCCGTACCAGCCGGTGGCCGAGCCGGAGACCAGCACCGCCGGCCGCTGCGCGCGGCGCGCCAGCCAGTCCACCAGCTGCTCGGTCAGGGTGACGCGACTGTCCCACAGCTCCTGGCGGCGTGCCGCCGTCCAGGGCCGGTCGGCAATGGGCGCGCCGGCCAGGTTGACCACCGCGTCCAGCGGCTGGTCGTCCAGCTCGACCAGCTCGGCGACGCCCTGCACGCCGGCGCCGCAGATCGCCGGCACGGCTTGCGGCCGGCGACTCCACACCCAGACCTCATGGCCCTGGGCACGCCAGAGATGACAGAGATGACGACCGATGAGACCGGTACCGCCGGTGAGCAGGATGCGCATGGGGGAAGTCCTCCCGAACGTGCGTGAAGGTAGGGTGCTCAACCCTCTCCCCCCGCCCCCTCTCCCGTCAAGGGAGAGGCCTTCTCTCCCTGCCAGCGGTGCGCCCTTTCCCCTACAGCGGCAACCGGTAATACAGGCTGTAGACCTCCGCTCCGTCGTTGGGATTCTTGATGCCCGCGTTGGAATAGTGGATGGCACGCAGACCCAGAGTATGTCCTTGGCCAAAGCGCAGACCGACGCCGATGCGGTCCTCGAACTGGAACATCGATCCCAGGTCGCGGTCCTCGATCTGCGTGTCGGCGAATACCGCCACACCGATGCCCACCTCGATGAACGGCCGTAGCCGTTCGCCGGCGAATTCATAGACGAACACCGGCGCCAACGACAGGCTGTGGTTGTCGGAGGTCAGGTCGCCCTCCCACCAGGTGTAACCGGCGTCCCAGTAGCCGGTCAGTCGTCCGGTGGAGGTTTGCCACCAGCTGCGGGAGAAGCTCGATTCCAGGGCAATTCGCACGACCGTCGTGGAGTCGTGGCTCTCTCCGACCGACAGGGTCAGATCCACGGCCTGGGCTGCCGGGGAGGTGGCCGCGGCCAGGGCAAATGCCGCCACCAGGGGTAATCCGTTGCGCATCGGGAATGTCCTCGTTTGCTGGGACTTCCCGTCATCTGAAGACTCAGGCCGCGCCGAGTTCCACCGGCAGCGCCTCGAGCCGCGCCGCATGCGGCCAGAGCACCGGCAACACCCGGCGCAGCGCCTCGGGATCGCCACTGGTGTGAAAGCGCGCCGGCGCGGCCGGGCCGGCGGCCAGCAGGTCGCGGGCCGCCAGCAGGCGATGCAGCTGACGCGCCACCGCTTCGCCGGTATCGATCAGGCTCACCGACTCGGGCACCAGCTGGCGCAGCAGCGGCTTGAGGAAGGGATAGTGGGTGCAACCGAGGATCAGCGTGTCGCAGCCGGCCTCCAGCAGCGGGGCCACGTAGCCCTGCAGCAGCGCGCGGGTTTCCTCGCTCTGCAACGCGCCGCTTTCCACGCATTCCACCAGGCCCGGACAGGGCTGGGTGACCACCCGCACATCGTGGGCGAAGCGGTCCAGCAGCGCGGCGAACTTGGCGCTCTTCAGCGTGCCGGTGGTGGCCAGCACCCCCACCGCGCCACTGCGCGTAGCGCTGGCCGCTGGCTTGACCGCCGGCTCCATGCCGACGATGGGCAACTCGGGCCAGGTTCCGCGCAGTTCGGCGACCGCCGCCGCGGTGGCGGTGTTACAGGCCACCACCAGCGCCTTGCAGCCTTGGTCGAGCAGGAACTCGGTAATGGCGCGGCTGCGCGCGCGGATGAACTCCGGGCTTTTCTCGCCGTAGGGCACGAAGCCGCTGTCCGCCACGTAAAGCAGCGACTCGTTGGGCAGGCGCGCCTGGATCTCGCGCAGCACCGATATGCCGCCGACCCCGGAGTCGAACACGCCGACTGGCGCCTCACTGGCCATGCCGTCCTCCGCACACCGCACAGGCCGGATCGCGGCGCACCTTCAGCTCGCGGAAGCGGCTGCCCAGCGCGTCGATCAGCAGCAGTCGGCCAATCAGCGGCTCGCCGAAGCCGGCCAGCAGCTTGAGGGCTTCCAGCGCCTGCAGGCTGCCGACCAGGCCGACCAGCGGACCGATCACGCCGGCCTCGCTGCAGGTCAGTTCCGCCTCGCTGCCATGGCCGTACAGGCAGTGGTAGCAGGGACTGTCGGCGCCGCGCGGATCGAACACCGCCAGTTGCCCTTCCAGGCGGATCGCCGCGCCGGAGACCAGCGGCGTGCCGGCCGACACGCAGGCGGCATTGACCGCCTCGCGGGTGGCGAAGTTGTCGCAGCAGTCCACCACCACGTCCACCGCTGCCACGGCGGCGGCCAGCGAATCGGCATCCAGCGCGGCGCGATGCGCCACCAGACGCACCTCAGGGTTGAGCGCGGTCAGCCGGGCGATGGCCGAGTCGACCTTGGCGACGCCCAGGCTGTGGCTGTCGTGGATGATCTGGCGCTGCAGGTTGGTCAGGTCCACCTGGTCGAAGTCCGCCAGGTGCAGCTCGCCCACCCCGGCGGCGGCCAGGTACAACGCCACCGGCGAGCCCAGCCCGCCGAGGCCGACGATCAGCACCCGCCCTTGCTTGAGGCGCAGCTGGCCCTCGATATCGATCTGCCTGAGGAGAATCTGCCGGCTGTAGCGCAGCAGTTCCTGGTCGTTCAATTCGGTCATTCAGCCTCCCAGCAACCCAGACTGATGCGTTGGTGATTGCCCAGGTCGCGGCGGCTTTCCACCCGGGTGAAGCCGGCGGCGCTGAGCAGCGCGCGCACCGCCTCGGCCTGATCGTAGCCGTGCTCCAGCAGCAGCCAGCCACCGGGCAGCAGGTGCCGGGGCGCCAGCGCGATGATCGAGCGAATGTCGTCCAGCCCGTCCGCCCCGGCCACCAGCGCGCTGGCCGGCTCGAAGCGCACGTCGCCCTCGCCCAGGTGGCGGTCGGCGGCGGCGATGTAGGGCGGATTGCTGACGATCAGCGCAAAGCGCTGCTCGTCCAGGCCATCGAACCAGTGGCTGAGCTGGAAGCGCGCGTTGGACAGGCCCAGGCGCTGGCCATTGCGAGCAGCCAGCGCCACGGCCGCGTCGACGCGATCCACGCCGGTCACCCGCCAGGCCGGCCGCTCGGCGGCCAGGGCCAGGGCGATGGCGCCGGTGCCGGTGCCCAGGTCGAGCACCTCCAGCGGCGTGGCCGGCGCCAGTTGCAGGGCGGTTTCCACCAGCAGCTCGGTGTCGGGGCGGGGAATCAGCGTGTCGGGGGAGACTTCCAGATCGAGGCTCCAGAAACCCTGGCGTCCCAGCAGGTAGGCCACCGGCTCGCCAGCGCGGCGGCGTTGCAGCAGGCGTTCGAAGGCCGCGTATTGCTCGGCGTCGGGTTTGTGTTCCGGCCAGGTGCGCAGGAAGCTGCGCGGCTTGCCCAGCACATGGGCGAGCAGCAGCTCGGCGTCCAGGCGCGGGCTGGGCGAGTCGGGCAGATCGGCGGCTTCGAGCAGGGATTGGAGGGTGGGCATTCGACAGGAAAACTCCTCTGCGGCCGTGGCCGCTCTGTGGGAGCGAATTCATTCGCGAGCTTTTGGCTTCGGTGCTCACCGCATCGCGGACAAGTCCGCTGCCACAAAAGCGCCGTGCTTAATCCCCCAGCGCCGCCAGCTGGTCGGCCTGGAATTCCTGACGCAGCGGCTCGATCACCTGTTCGACCGCGCCGGCCATCACTTCGCCCAGGGAATACAGGGTCAGGTTGATGCGGTGGTCGGTGACCCGGCCCTGCGGGAAGTTATAGGTGCGGATGCGCTCGGAACGGTCGCCCGAACCCACCAGCAGCTTGCGGGTGTCGGAAATTTCCTTGTGGGCGGCGGCGTCCTGCTGGTCCTGCAGCTTGGCCGCCAGCCAGGCCATGGCCTTGGCGCGGTTCTTGTGCTGCGAACGCTCTTCCTGGCACTCGACCACGATGCCGGTAGGCAGGTGGGTGATGCGGATCGCCGATTCGGTCTTGTTGACGTGCTGGCCGCCGGCGCCGGAGGAGCGGTAGGTGTCGACGCGCAAATCCGCCGGGTTGATCTCGATGGCCGCCTGCTCATCCGGCTCGGGCAGAACCGCCACGGTGCAAGCCGAGGTATGGATGCGGCCCTGGGATTCGGTTTCCGGCACGCGCTGCACGCGGTGCGCGCCAGACTCGAACTTGAGCTTGGCGTACACGTCGTCACCCTCGACGCGGGTGATGATTTCCTTGTAGCCGCCGTGCTCGCCGGGGTTCTCGGAGAGGATTTCGATGCGCCAGCCCTGCTTCTCGGCATAGCGCGAATACATGCGGAACAGGTCGCCAGCAAAGATCGCCGCCTCGTCGCCGCCGGTGCCGGCGCGCACTTCCAGGAACACGTTGCGGCTGTCGTTGGGGTCGCGCGGCAACAGCATGCGCTGCAGGCGATCCTCCAGTGTCTCCAGCTCGGCGCGCGCCTGCTCGACCTCTTCCTCGGCCATCGCGCGCAGCTCCGGATCGCTGTCCTTGAGCATTTCCCGCGCGCCATCCAGGTCGGACTGCACCTTGCAGAAATCCCGGTAGGCGAGGATCACCGGCTCCACCTCGGCGTATTCCTTGGAATAGGCGCGGAACTGGTTCTGGTTGCCGATCACTTCGGCGTCGCCGAGCAGCGCGGTGAGCTCTTCGTAGCGGTCCTGAAGCCCTTCCAGCTTCTTCAGAAGGGATGCCTTCATTTCTTCGTCTCGTCGAGGGCAAACAGCTCCTGGGCCACGGCCAGCGCATCCAGGCGACCGTCGGCACTGAGCCGCTTGAGCTGCACGCTCGGCGCGTGCAGCAGCTTGTTGGTCAGGCCGCGGGCCAGCTGGGCGAGCACGTCTTCGGCGCTGCCGCCGTTCTGCAGCAGGCGCTGGGCCTTGGCCAGTTCCTCGTCGCGCAGGCGCTCGGCCTGCTGCCGGTAGGCCTTGAGGACGTCCACGGCGGCCAGTTCGCGCAGACGGGCCATGAACTCGTCGGCGCCCAGCGATACCAGATCCTCGGCGGCGCGCGCCGCGCCTTGGCGGCTCTTGAGGTTTTCCTCCACCACCTCGTGGAGGTCGTCCACGGTGTAGAGGTATACGTCCTCCAGCTCGCCGACCTGCGGCTCGATGTCGCGCGGCACGGCGATGTCGACCATGAACATCGGCTTGTGCTTGCGCAGCTTCAGCGCGCGCTCGACGGCGCCCTTGCCGAGGATCGGCAGCTGGCTGGCGGTGGAACTGATGACGATGTCGCTGTGGACCAGCTCATCGGGAATCTCGGAGAGCAGCACCGCGCGGGCGCCGAGCTCGTCGGCCAGGGTGCGGGCGCGCTCCAGGGTACGGTTGGCCACCACGATGCGCTTGACGCCCTGCTCGTGCAGGTGGCGGGCGACCAGGGTGATGGTTTCGCCGGCGCCGATCAGCAGCGCCTGGCTGTTCTCCAGCCGACTGAAGATCTGCTTCGCCAGGCTGACGGCGGCAAAGGCCACGGACACCGGGTTCTCGCCGATGGCGGTGTCGGTGCGGACGGTCTTGGCGGTGCTGAAGGTGGCCTGGAACAGGCGACCCAGCAGCGGGCCGATGGTGCCCGCCTCACGGGCCACCGCGTAGGCGGATTTCATCTGGCCGAGGATCTGCGGCTCGCCGAGCACCAGCGAATCCAGCCCGGACGCCACGCGCATCATGTGGCGCACGGCCTGCTCGTCGGCATGCACGTAGGCACACTGGCGCAGCTCGTCTAGGCTCAGGCGGTGGTAATCGGCCAGCCATTGCAGGACCCGGTCGGCCTGCAGGCAGTCCTGGTGCAGATACAACTCGCTGCGGTTGCAGGTCGAGAGAATCGCCGCTTCACTGCTCGGCGTCACGCTGCAGAGCTGCTGGAGCGCCTCGACCATCTGCTCGGGCGTGAACGCCACCCGCTCGCGGATGTCCACGGAAGCGGTCTTGTGGTTGATACCAAGGGCGAGGAAGGCCATGCACGTCTTAGGTCGGATCAGGGAAGCGCGCAATTCTCCTATGTCGCCCGTGTTTGAACAACTCCCATCCACCCTGCCCCGCCGATGGGCTTGCCGGCAGGCCTGTGTCATGATGGCGCAAAGCAGGTGAGTTACCCCTCCATGAAGATATTCGTCACGCTGTTGGCCGGCCTCATGCTCCTGGGCTGCCAGACACTGCCCTCCGCCTCGCGCAGCACCGAGCCTGAAACCGCCGCCGCACCCGAGCCGGTGGAATATGCCTCGTTCACGCCGGACACCCTGTTTGCGCTGCTGACCGCCGAACTGGCCGGCCAGCGCGGCCGCTTCGACATCGCCTTGGCCAACTACCTGCGCGAAGCCCATGCCACCCGCGACCCCGGCGTGGCCGAGCGCGCCTACCGCATCTCCGAGTACCTGGGCGCCACCCAGGCGGCCCTCGACAGCGCACTCATCTGGGCTGACAGCGACCCGAGCAATATCGAGGCACAGCGCGCCGCAGCCATCCAGCTGGCCCGTGCCGGGCGCTTCGAGCAATCCCTCGTGCACATGGAGAACATCCTGCGCCACAAGGGCAATCCGCACTTCGACTTCCTCGCGCTGTCCGCGGCGGAGACCGACCCGGACACCCGCGCCGGGCTGATGACCAGCTTCGATCAGTTGCTGCAGAAGTACCCGGACAACGCCCAGCTGCTGTTCGGCCAGGCCCTGCTGCTGCAGCAGGACGGCAAGCCCGAAGAGGCTCTGGCGCTGCTCGACCACCCGGCGCTGCGCAAGGGTGACGTCGGCGCCCTGCTGCTGCGCGCCCGGCTGTTGCAGAGCCTGGATCGCGGCGACGAAGCCCTGCCGCTGCTGCACAAGGGCATCCGCCAGCACCCGGACGACAAGCGCCTGCGCCTGGCCGAGGCACGCCTGCTGGTCGACCAGCGCAAGCTACCCGAGGCGCACAAGGCGTTCTCGGAACTGCTGGAGCAGCACCCGGAAGACGACGACCTGCGCTTCTCCCTGGCCCTGGTCAGCATGGAAATCGAAGACTGGCAGGGTGCCCGTGAATTGCTGGAAGAGCTGCTCGAACGCGACGCTCATCGCAACGCTGCTCTGCTGCATCTGGGGCGCGTCTACGAGGAGCTCGGCGAACCCGAGGAGGCTCTGGAGGCCTATGCCCAGATCGAGCCGGGCAATGAGTACCTGCCCGCGCTGGCGCGCCAGAGCACGCTGCTGTTCGAACGCCAGCAAGGCAGCGAGGCGGCGCGCCTGCTGCGCGAAGCCCGCGCCAGCTATCCGGAATACGCGGTGCAGCTCTACCTGATCGAAGCCGAAGCCTGGGGGCGCAACAACCAGCCGCAACGCGCCAGCCGCCTGATCGACCAGGCCCTCGCCGAATATCCCGGCGACCTCAACCTGCTCTACAGCCGGGCCATGCTGGCCGAGAAGCGCGGTGACCTGGCGCAACTGGAGCGCGACCTGCGCTTCATCCTCGAACAGGAACCGGACAACGCCATGGCCCTCAACGCCCTGGGCTACACGCTGGCCGATCGCACCAACCGCTACGAGGAAGCCCGCCGCCTGATCGAGCAGGCCTATCAACTGAGTCCGGACGACGCGGCGGTCATCGATAGTCTGGGCTGGGTGAACTACCGCATGGGCAACCTGGCAGAGGCCGAGCGCCTGCTTCGCCTGGCCATGGACAAGATGCCCGACGCAGAAATCGCCGCACACCTGGGTGAAGTGCTCTGGGTGCGCGGCAAGCAGCGCGAGGCACGCAAGGTGTGGGCCGAGGCGCTCAAGAGCGACCCGGAGAACACCACCCTGCTGCGCACGCTGCAACGCCTGACCGGATCGGAGAAGCCCTGACGCCATGAAACGCCTGACGACTCTGCTTGCCATCCTCACCCTGCTTGCCGGCTGCGCCGCCAAGCAGCCTCGCGAACTCATGGAAGGCCAGGGCAACCCTGCCCAGTGGCAGGCCCACAAGGTGCAGATCAGCCAGATCGACGGCTGGCAGATCACCGGCAAGCTCGGCCTAAAGACGCCTGAGGATTCCGGCAGCGCTACTCTGCAGTGGCTGCAGCGCCAGTCGTATTTCGACATCCGCCTCTCCGGCCCGCTGGGCCAGGGCGCCAGCCGCCTGATCGGTCGCCCCGGCGCCACCGAGCTGGAAATCGCCAATCAGGGGCGCTACAGCGCCGAATCGCCGGAGGCGCTGCTGGAACAACAGCTCGGCTGGCAGTTGCCCGTCTCCCACCTGCTCTGGTGGATACGCGGCCTCCCCGAACCCGACAGCCGCAGCCAGCTGACGCTAGACGCCGACAGCCGCCTGGCGAGACTGACCCAGGAGGACTGGCGGGTGGACTATCTCGATTACCTGGAGCAGGACGGCTTCGCCCTGCCCTCGCGCATGAAGCTGTACGGCAAGGACCTGGAAATCACCTTGGTTATCAAGGACTGGCGTCCGCGCCTGCTGGGCCGCTAGCGCCGACACCCCCTCTCTCCCCACGAGGGAGAGAGAAATGACTCCCCGAACCGAACCAACCCCATGCATGACGCCCAACTGATCCTGCCCGCCCCGGCCAAGCTCAACCTGTTCCTGCATATCCTCGGCCGCCGCCCGGACGGTTATCACGAGCTGCAGACACTCTTCCAGTTTCTCGACCATGGCGACGAACTCGGTTTCCGTTGCCGCGAGGACGGGCAGATCCGCCTGCATACCGACATTCCCGGCGTACCCCACGACAGCAACCTGATCGTCCGCGCCGCACGGCGTCTGCAGGAGCAGTCCGGCACGCGTCTGGGCGCCGATATCTGGCTGGACAAGCGCCTGCCCATGGGCGGCGGCATCGGCGGCGGCAGTTCGGATGCCGCCACCACGCTGGTGGGCCTCAATCACCTCTGGGGGCTGGACTGGAGCGAGGACCGCCTGGCCGAGCTGGGCCTCACCCTGGGTGCGGATGTACCGGTCTTCGTGCGCGGTCGCGCGGCGTTCGCCGAAGGGGTAGGTGAAAAGCTCACCCCGGTTACCCCGGAGGAACCCTGGTACCTGGTCGTTGCGCCGCAAGTGTCTGTTAGTACAGCAGAAATTTTTTCCGACCCGGAGTTGACACGTGATACTCCGGCCATTAGAGTTCGCAGCCTTCCTGAGGGGGGCGGTCATAACGACTGTCAGCCGGTGGTTGAGAAGCGCTACAGCGAAGTTCGTAACGCTTTGAAGTGGTTGAACAATTTTGTTCAGGCACGCATGACCGGCACTGGAGCTTGTGTGTTTGGGAGCTTCCCAAATCGCGATGAGGCTGCTAAAGTCTCGCGCCAACTTCCAGCCACTCTGCCGAGCTTCATCGCTCGCGGTTGCAACCGGTCTCCGCTGCACCGCGCGCTGGAGAACTTGGACAGGAAGTGAATGCCTGATTTCGGGAATTCGATACAGGGGCGTCGCCAAGCGGTAAGGCAGCAGGTTTTGATCCTGCCATGCGTTGGTTCGAATCCAGCCGCCCCTGCCATTAACCCTCACGGGTTGCGAGTTCCGGTCAGAACATTCGAGTAAAACCCTACAGGGGCGTCGCCAAGCGGTAAGGCAGCAGGTTTTGATCCTGCCATGCGTTGGTTCGAATCCAGCCGCCCCTGCCATATTCCAGAGCTGTTCAAAAAGCACGCCTTTTTGAACGGCTTTTCAATTTCATCGGACCCAATCCAGGCAGGTACTGCGCGTGTCCAAGATGATGGTCTTCACGGGGAACGCCAACCCCGATCTGGCGCGTCGCGTCGTTCAGCAATTGCACATCCCGCTCGGCGACGTTGCCGTAGGCAAGTTCTCCGACGGCGAGATCAGCGTTGAAATCAATGAAAATGTTCGCGGCAAGGACGTCTTCCTGATTCAGCCGACCTGTGCGCCCACCAACGACAACCTGATGGAGCTGGTGGTAATGGCCGACGCCTTCCGCCGCTCCTCCGCGTCGCGCATCACCGCCGTGATCCCCTACTTCGGCTATGCCCGTCAGGATCGCCGCCCCCGCTCCGCCCGCGTGGCGATCAGCGCAAAGGTGGTGGCCGACATGCTGGCCAACGTCGGCGTCAACCGTGTGCTCACCGTTGACCTGCACGCCGACCAGATCCAGGGCTTCTTCGATATCCCCGTGGACAACATCTACGGCTCGCCCACCCTGGTGGACGATATCGAAGACCAGCGCTTCGAGAACCTGCTGATCGTGTCCCCGGATATCGGTGGCGTGGTGCGTGCGCGCGCCGTGGCCAAGAGCCTGGGTGTGGACCTGGCGATCATCGACAAGCGTCGCCCCAAGGCCAACGTGTCCGAAGTCATGCACATCATCGGCGATGTCGAAGGCCGCACCTGCGTGCTGGTCGACGACATGGTCGATACCGCCGGCACCCTGTGCCTGGCCGCCAAGGCCCTCAAGGACCACGGCGCCGAACGCGTCTATGCCTATTGCACCCACCCCGTGCTGTCCGGCCGCGCCATCGAGAACATCGAAGGCTCCGCGCTCGACGAAGTGGTGGTCACCAACACCATCCCGCTGTCCCCGGCGGCGCAGGCGTGCCCGCGCATTCGCCAGCTGGACATCGCCCCGGTGGTCGCCGAAGCGGTACGCCGCATCAGCAACGAAGAATCGATCAGCGCAATGTTTCGCAGCTGACGGCCCTGCCGCCAGCTATCGCGCTGAACACAAACGCCCCGCCTGACGCGGGGCTTTTCCGAGTCGCCCAAACGCTGGTCGCAAGCGTGCGGGCGACACGTATATCTGGAGATACAACATGACCAAGATCACCCTGAATGCCGAAGCGCGTTCCGACCTGGGGAAAGGTGCGAGCCGCCGCCTGCGTCGTAACGCCAACCTGGTTCCCGCCGTTGTCTACGGCGGCGACAAGGCTCCGCAATCCATCAGCCTGCTGGCCAAGGACTTCGCCAAGGCGCTGGAAAACGAAGCCACCTTCAGCAGCGTCATCAGCCTGACCATCGACGGCAAGGCCGAAGACGTGGTCATCAAGGCCCTGCAGCGTCACCCGGCCAAGAGCTTCGTGCTGCACGCCGACTTCGTGCGCGTCGTTGCCGGCCAGAAGATGACCACCAGCGTTCCCCTGCACTTCATCAACGCCGAAAACTCGGTGGGCGTGAAGCAGCAAGGCGGCGAAGTGTCCCACGTGATCAGCGAAGTGGAAGTGTCCTGCGAAGCCAAGGACCTGCCGGAGTTCATCGAAGTTGACCTGAGCAACGTCGAAGTCGGCCAGATTCTGCACCTGTCCGACCTGAAGCTGCCGAAGGGCGTTCAACTGGTGGCCCTGGCCCACGGCAACAACCTGGCCGTGGCCAACATCCACGCCTCGCGCGCCGAGTAATGCAACTGGCGCTGCCGCGCGTTGCGCGGCAGCCGCTTAAGGAAGGGCCCCTGACGTGACTGCCGTACAACTGATCGTCGGCCTGGGTAATCCAGGCCCCGAATACGACCAGACCCGGCATAACGCAGGGGCCCTTTTCGTTGAGCGCCTTGCCGACGCCAAGGGCGTGCGCCTGGTTCTCGACAAGAAGTATTTCGGCCTGGTGGGCAAGTTCACCCATCAGGGTCAGGACGTTCGTCTGCTCATCCCCACCACCTACATGAACCGCAGCGGACAGGCCGTCGCCGCGCTGGCCCGGTTCTACCGCATCGAGCCCGATGCGATCCTGGTGGCCCACGACGAACTCGACATGCCCCCCGGCGTCGCGAAGCTCAAGAAAGGCGGCGGACACGGCGGGCACAACGGACTGCGCGACATCATCGCCCAGCTCGGCAACAACAACGGTTTTCATCGTCTGCGCCTGGGCATCGGCCATCCCGGCCACGCCAGCCTGGTGTCCGGCTTCGTGCTCAGCCGCGCGCCGCGCAGCGAGCAGGAGCTGCTGGACAAGAGCATCGACCACGCCCTGGGCGTTGTTCCAGAGATCCTGGCTGGCGACTGGACCAAGGCCATGCAGACGCTGCACAGCCAGAAAGCCTGATCACTCCCCTTTTCGATTCGCGAGGGATACACCATGGGATTCAATTGCGGCATCGTCGGCCTGCCCAACGTCGGCAAGTCCACCCTGTTCAACGCCCTGACCAAGTCCGGCATCGCCGCGGAGAACTTCCCGTTCTGCACCATCGAGCCCAACAGCGGCATCGTGCCGATGCCCGATGCCCGCCTGGATGCCCTGGCGGCGATCGTCAAGCCCGAGCGCGTGCTGCCGACCACCATGGAATTCGTCGACATCGCCGGTCTGGTCGCCGGCGCCTCCAAGGGTGAGGGCCTGGGCAACAAGTTCCTGGCCAACATCCGCGAGACCGACGCCATCGCCCACGTGGTGCGCTGCTTCGAGGATGAGAACGTCATCCACGTGGCCAACAGCGTGGATCCCAAGCGCGACATCGAGATCATCGACCTGGAACTGATCTTCGCCGACCTGGACAGCTGCGAGAAGCAACTGCAGAAGGTCGCCCGCAACGCCAAGGGCGGCGACAAGGAAGCCCTGGCGCAGAAGGCCATCCTGGAAAAGCTCATCCCGCACTTCAGCGAGGGCAAGCCGGCCCGCAGCCTGATGAAGCACATGGACGACGAGCAGAAGCGCATCGTCCGCGGCTTCCACCTGCTGACCAGCAAGCCGGTGATGTACATCGCCAACGTCGCCGAGGACGGCTTCGAGAACAACCCGCACCTGGACGTGGTGAAGGCCATCGCCGAGGAAGAAGGCGCCATCGTGGTGCCGGTGTGCAACAAGATCGAGGCGGAAATCGCCGAGCTGGACGATGACGAGGAAAAGATGATGTTCCTCGAGTCCATGGGCATGGAGGAGCCGGGTCTGAACCGCGTGATCCGCGCCGGCTACCAGCTGCTCAACCTGCAGACCTACTTCACCGCCGGGGTGAAGGAAGTACGCGCCTGGACCGTCAAGGTCGGCGCCACCGCCCCGCAGGCCGCCGGCGTGATCCACACCGACTTCGAGAAGGGCTTCATCCGCGCCGAAGTCATCGCCTACGACGACTTCATCCAGTACAAGGGCGAGGCCGGCGCCAAGGAAGCCGGCAAATGGCGCCTGGAAGGCAAGGACTACATCGTCAAGGACGGCGACGTGATGCACTTCCGCTTCAACGTTTGAGGATTGCGCTGGCTCTCAGCGGACCTTGGTGGACACCGAACCCCTTGCAGTCATTGGCTGCAAGGGGTTTTTTCTTATGCACCTGCAAAATAGGCAGGTGGCAGAAAGCCGAGCCTGCCGTCAGGAGCAGTCATGCTACCGGCTGCTGTGGTGGTAGCGGCCAGGCGCATAGAGATGCTCTACATTCAAAAACAACGCTGAGGAAAATCTCAGGGCGTAGGAAGCAAGCGGATGAGATATCTACTATGCGCGTCGCTCATGTTAGTCGCCTACGGAGCAGAAGCAGAAGATCTCGAGCCCAGGTCTTACGCCAATACACCTGTCGGGATTAATTTCCTGCTCATGGGTTACAGCAAGACTGAGGGCAGCGTGACCGCCAACCCTTCGGTACCGCTCGAAGATGGCAAGATCGATATCGACACAATCGTGTTTGCCTATGCCAGATCCCTGGACGTGTGGGGTCGCTCCGGAAAGTTCGATATTGTTGTCCCCCAGGCAAAACTGCAGGGCACTGCTCTTTTTGACGGCGAGCCCGTAGAGCGCTATGTCACGGGACTTATCGATCCAAGGTTTCGCTTCTCGGTTAACCTATATGGCGCCCCAGCTCTGCCCCTGAATGAGTTCGCCCGGTATCAACAGGATTTGATTATTGGCGCCAGCCTGGCGATCACGGCGCCGCTGGGCCAATACGATTCGGACAGGCTCATAAACCTCGGCAACAATCGCTGGTCATTCAAACCCGAGCTGGGGATTTCCAAGCGTCTGGGCGCATTAACACTGGAATTGTCTGGCGCAGGAACTTTTTTCACCGACAATGATGATTTCCTCGGAAATCGCACGGTTTCTCAGGACCCTATTTATCAAGTCCAAGGTCATATTATCTATTCCTTCAGCAATGGTATTTGGGCAGCACTGGACATGACCTATTTCGCGGGTGGAAGTACCTCAATCGACGGGGCCAGCAACCGCGACTTTCAGGAAAATACACGCTACGGTGGCACGCTCACGCTGCCGTTGAGTCGGAACCATTCGCTGAAACTGTTCGCCAGTAATGGCGCTTTTACCCGTACGGGCAGTCAATACGATGCCGTAGGCATTGTTTGGCAATATCGTTTCGGCGGAGGACTTTGACACACTGAAAACGGTGCAAAGCCCCCCATGAAACAGCCGCAAGAAAGTCGCTGGTTACGGCCGAGACAAGTTGACGGTCATGGCCATCGTGGCAACCTCAAAACGCCGCGCGCCTCGCCTCGAAGCTGATTATCGTCTGGCCCTCAAGCGGTCCCTGGCCGTGCTGGTAGTTGCCCGAAATCTCAATATCCACAAAGCCCGCAGCACGCAGCGCAAGAGCGAACTCCTCAACGCCCCACCAGCGCAGCTTGAACAGATCGAGCTCAGTTCGTAGCAAGCGGCCATCACGCCAGTGCTCGTAGCGAAGGTGGGAAAGGGTCGTCTGGGCGAGATAGCGAGTCTCAACCCGCTGATCGGTCAACGTCAGCAGATCGCCTTCTTCAGTCACCCAGGTTCGAACAGATGTAGAGGCTGCTGAGGGTTCGAGAAAGCTGCATATCGGGTCAAGATCGATGATCAAACGACCGCTGGGTGCGAGGTGATAATGCAATCGCTCCAGCACAGAAGTGGCTGAAGCGCTTTCGGTAAGCAATTGAAACGACCCTGCCGGGATGATGATGGCGCCAAAGCGCTTGTCGTAGGAGAAGTTCTCAAATGTCTGCCGGGTCAACGCCGCCGGTAGATCTCGCTTGCGGCACGCTGCATCGCAATAACCGAGCATCTCACTGGAAGCATCGAAGCCCTCGATTGGGAAGCCAGCTTCCAGCAAGGGGACGTAAATGCGCCCGTTGCCGACGGCAGGCTCCAGAATAGGGCCATCGCATTGTTCGAGGCGATGGCGATAAAACTCCAGGTCACCGAATGACCGACCTACCGGCTTGTCCAGGTTGTAAACCCAGGAGGCGAGTTTTCCATATCGGTTGTACATTGCATGCCTGCAAGGATGAGAGGGTAGCGGCATTGTCGGCGAGCTCGCGCCACCAGGCCAGAGCGGTCTGCACGGTGGAATAAGCAGGTTGGACAACAGCCCCATTGCGTTGACTGAGGCGAACGGATGGCGCACTGCCCTGTCCACCCGGCGTCCTCTGCCTAGTGCCGGGTGAAGTGAGGGCGGCCACCTTCTTCAGAACGAGATCAGCACCGACTCCGCGCTGCGCTGCGCCGGCCCGTGGTACACGGCTTCGATGTTGTTGCCGTCGGGGTCGAGGACGAAGGCGGCGTAGTAACCCGGGTGGTACTCGCGCTCGCCGGGCGCCCCGTTGTCGGTGCCACCGCTGGCCAGGGCGACCTTGTGGAAGGCATCGACCATGGTCGGACTCTTCGCCTGGAAGGCCAGGTGATGGCGCCCAGTCAGTTGCCCCAGCGCCGCCGGGCTGTCGGCCGTCGAGACGAACAGCTCGTCGATCCAGAAGTAGCCCTCCCCCACCCCTCCCATGGGAATCTCCAGGGCGGCGCAGACGGCCTGGTAGAACACCTGGCTGGCGGGCAGGTCCCTCACCACCAGTTGGATATGGTCGATCAACCGCCCGCGATGCAGCTCCTGCGTTTCCATCTCGCTCTCCTCGTGTAGGTTCCTACAGACTTTCCTTTGATCGCAGCGCAAGGGGAAATTCCAGGCTGCCGGGTCGTCCCCCTGCGGAACACCGTCGCGCTTGCACACTCCGATGCAGTGGATGCTCAGAGTACGGTCTCCGGCGTGAAAGCACAGCTGTTCAGTTACTGGAACCGGATGCGCTCCAGCTTCTGGTTCCTGCCCATTCTCATGGCCTGCGCTGCGGTCGGGCTGGCACTCGCCACCACCGCCCTGGACCGTGGCGACACCCTTCGCGCCCTGCGTGCCGACGGCTGGCTGTTCACCGGCGGCGCCGAGGGCGCCAGCACGGTGCTGGGCACCATCGCCGGCTCGATGATCACCATCGTCGGCATCGTCTTTTCCATGACCCTGGTGACCCTGTCCCTCGCCTCGTCCCAGTTCGGCCCGCGCCTGCTGCGCAACTTCATGCGCGACACCACCTACCAACTGGTGCTGGGCATCTTCGTGGCCACGTTCCTGTACTGCCTGCTGGTGCTGCGCACCATCCGCCACGCCGAGGGGGTGGAGGCCTTCGTACCGCACCTGTCCGTCACCCTCGGTGTGCTGCTAGCGGTTTTCAGCCTGGGCGTGCTGATCTACTTCATTCACCACGTCTCGGTCGCCATCCAGGCCAACGAAATCATCGCCCGCCTCAGCCAGGAGCTCTGCGCCGGTATCGAGCAGCTGTTTCCCGAACCCGCCGGCACTCCCGCCCCTCTATCGGCAGAACCTGCGGCGGAGAAGGGCGTGCCGGTACCGGCGCAGCACTCGGGCTACCTGCAGTTCATTGACCTGGAGGCGCTGCTGGCACTGGCCCGCCAGCACGACCTGGTCCTGCGCCTCGCCTGTCGCCCCGGCGAGCACCTGATCACGGGACAGCCGCTGCTGTGGGTTCAACCACCCAGCGCTGACGCGGCGTCACTGACCGATGCGGTCAACGCCGCGTTCGTGCTGGGCAATCAGCGCACCGCCGGGCAGGACCTGCTGTTCGTGGTCAACCAACTGGTGGAAATCGCGGTGCGCGCCCTGTCGCCGGGCATCAACGACCCGTTTACCGCCATGGCCTGCCTGGATCGGCTGGGGATCGGCCTGGTGCAGGTCGCCGGCCGGCAGCCACCGGCGCCGCAGCGGCTGGACGGCGACGGAACGCTGCGGCTGATTGCCCCGCCGCTCACCTTTTGTGCCGTGGCCGATGCGGCATTCGACCCGATCCGGGAATACGGCTGTTCGAGTGTGGCGGTGAGCCTGAAACTGCTGGATACCCTCGCCGTGGTGGCCCCAGCCCTGCGCAGCCCGCAACAGCGGGACTGCCTCGCCAGACATGGGCGGCGCGTTGCCCGACGCGCCGGCGAGTGCCTGAACGACGAGGAAGATCGCCAGCAGGTGGCCAGGCGCTGTGACGATCTGCTGCGGCTGCTGGCGCGGGTCAGCGGGCCGGCATGAAGACGAAACGCGCCAGGGTGTCGGCCACGCAGCCGGGCTTATCCTGCCCCTCGACTTCCACGGTCACGCGCACCGCCAGCTGCACGGCGTCGCCGATGCGTTCGGCCTTCTGCACCACGGCTTGGCCGCGCACCCGACTGCCCACCTTCACCGGCGCCGGGAAGCGCACCTTGTCACAGCCGTAGTTGACGCCCATGGCCAGGTTTTCCACCCGCATCAGCTGATTGATGAACAGGCTGGCCAGCGACAGCGTGAGGTAGCCGTGGGCGATGCAGCCTCCGAACGGCGTTCTGGCGGCGCGCTCGGGGTCGACATGGATCCACTGGTGATCCCCGGTGGCTTCGGCGAACAGGTTGACCCGCTCCTGGGTCATCTCCAGCCACTCGGTATGGCCCAGTTCCCGGCCCTCGGCGGCCAGCAGTTCGTCAATGTTGCGAAAGACAGCAGTCATGATGGTCTCCTTACACATGCTGACTGAGGTGCCCGGCAGAGAAAGAAAGGGAATGCCGGGCAGCCGCTACCCCGCCGGTTCTCTTGGAACCGGCAGGATAGAGCGCCGTAAGCCTAGATGGAGAAGGAGAAATGGCAACCTGCCGGCTTGGCTATCCGGCAGTCTGTCGCATCATGCTGCAAACATGCTCTTGGGCGTTTCGCCCAGGGCACGGCGGAACACCTGAATGAAGGCGCTGACGCTCTGATAGCCGACACGGGGAGCAACCTCGGCAACCGGTTCGCCGGCGGCCAACTGCTCCATGGCCAGCATCAGTCGCAGTTGCTGGCGCCATTGGGCGAAGCTCAGGCCGGTTTCCTTCTGGAAGCGACGGGTCAGCGTCCGGCGCGGCATGCCGATGATCTCGACCCAGTCATCCAGATCGGCATCGCTGTCCGGCTTGTCGAACAACCCCTGGGTGATCTGGCGCAGCCGCTCATCCTGTGGAACCGGCAGGAACAGGTCCTGCGCCGGCTTGCGGGCGAAGGCGTCGGCGAAGACCTGCAGATAGATGGTGTTCAGGCTCGGATCCAGAGGCATCTCGTCCAGCAGCGACACCAGCAGCTGGCTCTGGCGAATCACCCGGGGCTGCGCCGGCATCTGCCCACGGCTCCAGGCTTCCGCGAAGTTCAGCCGCAGCCCGCGCATGTCGCCATGGCTGACCGGCAGGTGCAGCTGCATGGGCGGCACCCAGGCCATGTAGCCCGGCGGCACCACCCACATGCCCTGGTCGGTGTGCAGAGTGACGACGCCGGCGCTGACCCTGAACAACCGCCCTTCCAGTTGGGCATGAAGCTTCGCTCCCTGATGGGTGCTGCGCGCAAGATGATGTACTTCCAATAGATCCATGATCCGGCCCGCTGAGAAAAAAACGCGCGAAATATACCACTGACAGGCCATCCCTTTGCCACCTCTGGCGATTCGCAACCCAGAGCGTTGAGCGAAGGCCGGCGCGCAATGGTATCAAAGTAATGGCCGGTGGCGTCAGCCACACGCCGGCCTGCGGGCGCTCACGCGCGCGCTCGCTAAGCACTTGAAAGCAACGAGATTTTTTTCAGGGAAAGGTGTTGACAGGCTTCCGCCCGATAGGAATAATGCGCGCCATTCCGGCTACATAGCTCAGTTGGTTAGAGCGCAGCATTCATAATGCTGATGTCCCAGGTTCAAGTCCCGGTGTAGCCACCATATTCAAGAAGCCCGCTTAACGCGGGCTTTCTTGTTTTTGTCTTCCGGCTGCAGCTGCCGGCACGATCCACCCGCTTCTCCCAGCCTCCTTGGCTGCCGTCCCTGGCAAACCCGATACCGGTTCAGAAGATGAGCATCAGGATGCCGATCACCACGATCAGGCCGATCAGGAAGATGATGCCGATGGCGCTTGTCAGGAACTTGAGCATGTCAGTCCTCCGGAGCCGAGAGAAAGCCGCATCGCGTTTGCCCTCCGACTGCATGAATCGCTTGCCTGAGCACCTTTCTCCCGAGGGTCGAGCAGCCGTATCCAGTGGAGGGCAAATGGCGTGCAGGGTTCACCTGTGCTGCCCGGAGCGATGGTTTGAGCGTGCCGAAATGCCGCGCCTTCCGTGACGCGTTCCGTTCAGCTCGCAACGCGGCTCGACGCCTCGCCGTCATTCACCATGGCCAGCAGCGACTTGGTTCTTCCGTAGCGCTCCAGCCGCTTCGCCAGGTCCTCGGGCAGTGCCGTACACGCCTGATACCCCCGGCCCCGATAGAAACCCTCCAGTTCGGGATGGCAGAACAGCCAGATCGGCCCCGCCGTGTCGGCCCGCACCCGAGCCAATAGCGCGGCTGCCACGCCGCGCTGCCGGGCCTGCGGGGCGACCAGCAGACTGGTCAGCCAATGGCCGGCGGCAACCGGCGTCAGGCAGACGCCGGCGATGATTTCCTGCTCGCGGGCGACCCAGGCGACCTCCGCCCGGGCGACACGCATGTGGCTGCGCTGCGCCCGGTAGAACTTGTCGAGGAGCGGGAATTGCAGCGCGGGCAATGAATCGATCCGGTACGTCATGGGGTCTCTCGTCAAATCAGCGTTTCAGCCGTCGCGGAGCAGAAAGCCCGACCGCGTCTCAGGCGTACGCAGGCAACTGCTCTAGAGTGCGACGCCATATCCAGTCCACGAGTACGCACCATGAAAAGAGCCGCGCTCATTTCCTGCCTGTCCGCCCTCCTGAGCAGCGCAGCCCTGGCCAACGAAGGATTCACGCAGCGGGCCTGCATGATCGAAGGCAACTTCAATCTGCTGGGTCAAACCCTCTACTCCAAGGACTGCATGCAGGCCGGACGAACGGAAACGGACGAAACCGCGTTCCGTCGCTCCTGCAGCGAGCTGGCAAAGACCTCCGCCGCGCTGGGTGGCAACCCGGGAACCGTGACTTACATGGCGCAATGCGAGCTGCCGGCGCAGGGCATCTGCAAGAACTTCATGAAAAGCGGCCGGGACGCCTACTACTACGCGCGCACGACCGATGACCTCGATACCCTGCCCCAAGGCTGCAATGTCTGGGGCGGGCAATGGGCACCCGGCCGCTGAAGCACCTCAGGCCGGCAGCGCCAGGATCACACTGGACGCCTTGAAGATAGCCATCACCCGACGCCCCGGAGCCAGCTGCAGGGCGTCGCAGCTGGCCTGGGTGACCACCGCCGCCAGGTGCGCTCCGCCAGGCAGCTCCAGCACCACCTCGGCATTCACCGCCCCAGGCAGCACCCGGACCACCGTGCCGCTCAACTGGTTGCGCGCCGAGACGCGCACCGGCTCGTCGTCAGCCAGCAGGATCACCGACGAGGATTTCACCAGCGCGTAGACCTGCACGCCCGGCCGCAGGCCGAGGGACTCGCAGCTTTCGCGGGTCACGATGGCCACCAGCCGCTGGTCTCCGGCGATGGCCAGCTCGACTTCGTCATTGACCGCGCCGATCTGCACCCGGGTGACGGTGCCGAGGAACTGGTTGCGCGCACTGGTCTTCATGCTGATTCTCCGCAGCAGCAAATAATCGTCGGCCTGGCGGCCGAGTTGTTCGACGAAGCGTCGATGTTCCTCCTCGATGGCCCGGAAGTTCGCCACCAGTTGCGCGCCGCGGGACGTCAGGCGTGTGCCACCGCCTCCCTTGCCGCCGGCCAGGCGCTCGACCAGCGCTTCGCCGGCCAGGTTGTTCATGCTGTCTATGGCGTCCCAGGCCGCCTTGTAGCTCATGCCGATGGCCTTGGCGGCCTGGGAAATCGAGCCGCACTCGGCGATGCTGGCCAACAGCGCGATGCGCTGTTCGCCCCCGAAGCGCTCGCCGCCCACGGTCAGCCAGAGCGAGCCATGCAGCTCAAGGCTCTTGTCGTTCCCCGTCATGGCTGCTCCCTGTACTGAGCGGCATAGCCGGCCGCGGAATGCGTCCCGGCCTGTTCGATCAACCCCTCGCGCAGATACAGCACCTGGTCGCCGAACACCTCGGCGTCCTCCGGGTCGTGGGTGATCAGCAGCATCGGCACCCGCAGGCGTCGTTGCAGCTCGTCCAGCTCACGGCGCATGTGCGCGCGCAGCAACGGGTCGAGGGCGGAAAAGGGCTCGTCCAGCAGCAGCGCCCGGGGTTCGGCAACCAGCGCGCGGGCCAGCGCGGTGCGCTGGCGCTGCCCGCCGGACAGCTGCGCCGGCAGTTGCTCGGCCACCGCACGCAACTGGAAAGCATCCAGCCAGTGCTCGACGGCCGGCTCGCGGTTGCGCGGGCGCGGGTTGAGCAGCCCGCGCCGCAGGCCGAAGGCGATGTTCTGGCGCACGTTGAGGTGCGGGAACAGCGCGTAGTCCTGGAACAGGTAGGCCACCTCGCGGCGCTGCGGTGGCAGGTCGATGCGCGCGGCCTGGTCGAACAGCGTGGTGCCTCCCAGGCGGATGTGGCCCTGATCGGGACGCATCAGCCCGGCGATGGCCTTGAGCAGCAGGCTCTTGCCCGAGCCGGAGGGGCCGAGAATCACCAGCCGCTGGCTGTCACTGCGCAGGCCAACCTCAAGGTCGAAGCGGCGATCAGCGGCGCGCAGGGTCTTGCGGATATCCAGATCGAGCTGCACGGGCGATTCCTCAGCGATTGGCGATGCGTCCGGGGGCCAGGCGACCGGCAAGCAGCAGCACGCCGATGCACAGCGCCGAGGTGATCAGCACCAGCAGGTTGGCGGTGTCATCCTGGCCGGCCTGCACGGCTTCATACACGGCGATGGACAGCGTCTGGGTCTTGCCGGGAATGCTGCCGGCGACCATCAGCGTGGCGCCGAACTCGCCCAGCGCGCGGGCGAAGGCCAGCAGCACGCCGGCCATGATGCCGCGCCAGGCCAGCGGCAGGGTGACACGGAAGAACACCCCCAGCTCGCGCACGCCAAGCACGCGCGCGGCCTGCTCCAGCTGGCCGTCCACCGCCTCGAAGGCGGCTCGCGCCGGCTTGAACACCAGCGGAAAGGCCACCACTGCGGCGGCGATCACCGCGCCCTGCCAGGTGAAGATCAGGTTGATGCCGAAGCTGTCGTGCAGCCAGGCGCCGAAGGTACTGCGTCGCCCCAGCAACACCAGCAGGTAGTAGCCGAGCACGGTGGGCGGCATGACCATCGGCAGGGTCAGCAGGGTGTCCAACAGGTCGCGACCGGGAAAGCGCCCGCGCGCCAGCAGATAGCCAACAGCCACGCCCAGCACCAGGCTGATGGCGGTGGCCCAGCCGGCAACTTTCAGCGACAGCGCCAGGGCGGCCCAGATCGCGTCCATGTCAGGGCACCTGGAAACCGTGGCGGGCCAGCAGCGCCTGGCCGGCCGGCGAGCGCAGGTAGGCGAGGAAGCGACGCGCCTCGTCCGCCTGGGCGGCATCGCGCGTCACGGCAATGGGGTAGCTGATGGTTGCCGCCAGCGGCACCGCGAAGGCCACCCGCACCGTGTCCGGCATCACCGCAGCGTCGGTGGCGTACACGAAACCGGCCTGCACTTCCCCGCGCGCCACATAGTCCAGCGCCTGGCGCACGTTCTGGGTGTTGATCAGCCGGGACTGCAGCACCTCCCACAGCTGTTCGGACTCCAGCGCCTGGCGGCTGTAGCGGCCGACCGGCACGCTGGCCGGGTTGCCGATGGCGATGCGCTCGATGCCCGGCCGGGTGAGGTCGGCCAGGCGCGTCAGCGGCAGCACACTGTCGTGCGGCACGATCAGCACCAGGGCGTTGCGGGCGAAGTCCTGGCGCGTGTCGCTGGCGATCAGCCCCTGCCGCTCGGCCCGGTCCATGGTTTCCTGGTCGGCGGAGGCGAACAGGTCGACCGGCGCGCCCTTGGCGATCTGCTGCAGCAGCGCCCCGGAGCCGCCGAAGTTCAGCTGCACCTTCACGTCCGTATGGGCGGCCTGGTAGTCGCGGGCAATCTCCCGGAAGGCGTTGGTCAGGCTGGAGGCGGCGGAGACGGTCAGCTCGGCGGCTTGCACGAGACCGCCGAGGCCGGCCAGCAGGATGCCGGCCATCAGCTGTTTCAGGAAAAGGCGCATACGGACTCTCCGGAGAAGTAATCGCTATATACCAGCGTATATAACGATACGTCGAGCCGCGCTGACTGAAGTCAAGAGCCCGAACCCTGGGCTCAGCGCCCCGGACGGGTCGCGAACAGCAGGCCACCGAAGATCAGCGCCCCACCGACCCAGTGGAATCCCTGCAAGGTTTCACCCAGCAGCAGGTAGGCCAGCACCGCAGCGAACACCGGCATCGTGTACAGCGCCAGCGAGGCCTTGGCAGCACCGAGGATCTTCACCCCCTGGTTCCAGGTGAGGTAGGCGATCAGCGAGGCCGGGATGGCGGTGTAGAGGATGGCGCCCAGCGTGCGCCCGTTCAGCTCGAAACCGCCCAGCTGGCTGAATTCCAGCAGATAGAACGGCAGGATCACCGGCACGCCGATCAACACGAACGCACCCAGCAGGGCCAGCGGCGGCAGCGGCAGCGAGGGTGCCCACAGGCGCAGCAGCACGGTGTACAACGCCCAGGCCAGCACGGCGAGGATCATCACCAGGTCACCGGGGTTGAAGGACAGGCCCAGCAGATTGGCCAGACTGGCCTGGCTGATCAGCACCAGCAGTCCGGCCACGGCGATGCCCATGCCCAGCCAGGCACGGCGCTTGGGCCATTCCTTGAGCAGCAGCCCGGCGAACAGGAAGGTGGCCAGCGGGATGCAGGTATTGAGCAGCGTGATGTTGATCGCCGTGGTGCTCTTGGCCGCCGTGTAGAGCAGCGAGTTGTACGCCCCGATGCCCAGCGCGGCGATCACCGGCAGGCGCCAGCCCGCCCGGCGCAGGGTCGCGCGGTGCTGCCACAACGTGCCGGCCACGAACGGCAGCAGGATGCATAGCGCCACCAGCCAGCGCCAGAACGACAGGGTCAGCGGCGGGATTTCCCCGGCGATTGCACGGCCGATCAGGGCGTTGCCCGCCCACAGCAGGCTGGAAAGCAGAAGACCAGCGGCGGCCCAGAGATGACGAGTAGGCATGGATATCACTGTGCAATGACGAGGCGCGCACCTTACGGAAGCGCGCCGCCGCTTGGCAAGGCGTCTAGCGCGCCTTGTAGATGATGCCCGGGTTGCACTGCACCATCTGGTACAGGTCGGACAGCCCGTTGAGCGCCTCGGAAGCCCCGAGGAACAGGTAGCCGCCCGGCTTGAGGGTGGCATGGATACGGGTGAGGATGTCGCGCTTGATGTCGGCGGAGAAGTAGATCAGCACGTTGCGACAGAACACGATGTCGAACTTGCCCAACGCGGCATAGCTGTCCAGCAGGTTCAGCGCACGCAACTCGACCCGGTTGCGCACGGCGGGCTTGATCGACCACTGGCCCGGCGCCACCTGGTCGAAATAGCGCTCGCGACGCTCCGGCGACAGGCCGCGCGCCATGGCCAGGCCATCGTAGACACCTGCCCGACAGGCAGCCAGCATCGCCCCGGAAAGCTCGGTGGCGACGATCTGCGCGCCCATGCGCAACATGCCCGGGTTGGCCCGCTCGAATTCGTCGATGGTCATCGACAGCGAGTAGGGTTCCTGGCCCGAGGAACAGGCCGCCGACCAGATGCGCGGGCGCAGCGTGGGCGAGGCCTTGAGCAGCTCCGGCAGCACGCGGCTCTTGAGCACCTCGAAGGGGTAGCCATCGCGGAACCACAACGTTTCGTTGGTAGTCATCGCGTCCACCACTTCCTCGCGAAGTCCGCCACGCGGCTGTGCCTGGATGCGCTGCACCAGCTCGGTGAGCGTCTTGATGCCGCGCTGCTCCATCAACCGGTTGAGGCGACTGGACACCAGATACTGCTTGTTGCTGCCCAATTGAATGCCGCTGGTCTTTTCCAGGAAATCCCGGAACAGCTCGAAATCCAAATTACCTGAAGACACCTAACCCGCCTTAACCATAAATAAGTACGCCGAGCCTGAACGAACGGCCATCAGTCTCGTGCTTCGATTCGGGCGATCACCCGGTCGGCCAGCTCGTCGGGACGGAACTTGGAGAGAAAATCGTCCGCCCCCACCTTCTGCACCATGGCCTGGTTGAACACGCCGGAAAGCGAGGTGTGCAGCAGCACGTGCAAGCCCTGCATGCGCGGGTCCTGGCGAATCTCGGCGGTCAGAGTGTACCCGTCCATTTCCGGCATTTCGATATCGGAGATGACCATCAGCAGCTCGTCTTCCGGACGGCGTCCTTCGTCGGCCATCTTCTGCAGGAACTGCAGGGCCTGGCGCCCGTCGCACAGGGCGGTGACCTCCACGCCGACGCCCTCCAGGCAGCGCAGGATCTGCTTGCGCGCCACCGAAGAGTCATCCACCACCAGCACGTGCTTGCTGAGCGCGCGGGCCTGGATATCGGCGGACACCGGCTGCTCGATCTGCGTGCGACTGGGCACCGTCTCGGCGAGGATCTTCTCGACGTCGATGATCTCCACCAGCACGTTGTCCACGCGGGTCACCGCGGTCAGGTAGTGCTCGCGGCCGGTGCCCTTGGGCGGCTGATGGATCTCGTCCCAGTAGAGGTTGACGATGCGCTCCACCGAACGCACCAGGAAACCCAGCACACGGGTGTTGTACTCGGCAATGATCACGAAACTGTTCTGGCGGTCGGCCAGCGGGCGCCGCCCGGTGGCCAGGGCCATGTCCAGGATCGGGATGGTGCCGCCACGAATGTTGGCCACGCCGCACACCACGCTGCTCGACTTGGGCATGTTGCTCAGGCGCGGGCAGGGCAGGATTTCCTTGACCTTGAAAACGTTGATGCCATACAGCTGCGAACCGTCCAGCCGGAACAGCAACAGTTCCAGACGATTCTGTCCGACCAGCTGAGTCCGTTGGTTTACCGAATCCAGTACACCGGCCATGCCGGACTCCTTCTTGAAAATGGGACCTGAACGCCGGGACGTCGCCCGGCCCGGCGCGCCTGTCGCAAGCCACGCCGACAAAGCGCCGGCACGTCCCTTGCTACTTCGCGAACATGATCCTGATAACGACAGTTTTCCGACGCCTGCGTGGCCTGGGCCTTGCCCTGGCGACCACGGCCGCCCTGCAAATCCCCGCCGTCGCCGGCGCGGCGGCGCAAACCTTACCTGAGCACCTTATCGGCGCCACCGAGGCATTTCTTGAGGAACAGGTAGCGAACTATTTGCAACGGGCCAGTATCGGCGGACGCTACGAGATCCAGGTCAACCGCCTCGACTCGCGCTTGCGCATGCCGGCCTGCGATCAGCCGCTGGTGGCCAGCCTGGAAAGCCCGGCCCAGCCGGTGGGCCGGGTCACCGTGCGCGTTGGCTGCCAGGGCAGTTCGACCTGGAGCCTGTTCGTGCCGGCGCAGGTGCGCCTGTTCCGCCAGGTGGTGGTTGCCCAGCGTCCGCTGGCGCGCGGCGCCATCCTCGAGGCCCAGGACATCGACTGGCGCGAGCGCGACGTGGGCACCCTCACCCAGGGCTACCTGACCGAGCCCGAGCAAGCCCTTGGCAGCAAGCTGACCCGCCCGGTGAGCATCGATCAGGTGCTCACCCCCAACCATCTGGAACGCGCGCCGGTGGTACGCAAGGGCGATCATGTGGTAATCAGTGCCGGCGGCGCGGCGCTGTCCGTGCGCATGCCCGGCGAAGCCCTCCAGGAAGGCGCCATCGGCGAGCAGGTGCGGGTTCGCAACCTGAGCTCGCAGCGCATCATCAAGGCGCGCATCAGCGGGCCGGGACAGGTGGTCGTGGACCTCTAGTCTCACATGCGACGCGCCCACCGTCAGAAACTGTGAGCCGAAACGCAAAAAGCCGACAACAGGCGTTAAAGTTCTGACGCGAACGGCCGAAACTAGTGGCAAGCGTCCACTGCTCCGTTCGAGGTAGCACATCATGGTTATCGATTTTCAGCGGCCGAACAGCGCCTCCGCGCCGGCCGGCATTACCCGCAGCAACCCTGCGCAGCCCACTGCCCCGATCAGCGAAACCGCCAGCGTCGCGCCTGCGGCCGAGAGCGGCGAATCCGTGCGTTTCAGCGCGGAAGTCCAGCATTTGCAGCAGATCACCGATCAGCTGCGCGAACAGCCCGAAGTCGACGCCGCGCGAGTCGAACGCCTGCGCCAGTCCATCGCCGACGGCAGCTACCAGGTGGACAGCCAGCGCCTGGCCGGCAAGCTGCTCGCCTTCGAATCGCAACGCTGACACGCCTCACCGGGAGTAGCGGACGCCACGTCTTCCTGAGGTGCTCATGCCCGTCGCCCAACTTCTGAACAGCTTCCGTGCGGATATCGAGCAGGCGCAACGCCTGCTCGAACTGCTGGAAAGCGAGCATCACGCACTCTGTCATTGCGAACTGGCCGTGCTGGAAAGCCTGCTGGGTGATAAGACCCGCCTGCTCGACGAGCTGGACCGGCAGCGTCACCAGCGCAGCGACCTGCTGCGCGCCAGCGGCCTGAGCGCCGATCGCGCCGGCCTGGAAACGCTGGCCGCCCGCTCCTCCGACGGCGAAGCGTTGCTGGAGGCCGCCACGCAACTCGCCGAGCTGCTGGACAGCTGCCAGGGGCTCAATCAGCGCAACGGCCGCCTGATCCAGAACGGCCAGACCAATGTCGAAGGACTGCTGATGGTGGTGCGTGGCAAAAACGACGCCGCAGGGCTGTACAATCGCCTCGGTCAAAGCGCCGCCAGCATCGCCCGTCAGCGTCCCCTTTCCCAGGCCTGACCCACCCCGTAGCACGGCGTCCCGCAGGATTGGTTTTGGAGTACGCGGACAGTGTCGAAATTCAACATCGAAGAAAAGCCCGACCAGGGGCCCGTCACCTACAGGGAGCCCATCGAAGTGGCCGGCCATCTGCGCACCCTGGCCACCCACAAGGAACGGGTCAACATCTCCTTCGATGAACTGCCGGTGACCCGCCACGGCTACACCGTGCTGCTGGCGGTGGACCGCGAACGCAAGTTGATGGCGCTCGACGAAGTGCTGCCCCTGGAAAGCGAACGCCACCTGCTTGACGGCCAGACCTTCTCCGCCGAGGGCTACCACGAAGGCGTGCGCATGGCCTGGACCAGTCGCAACTACCGGGTCAAGCGCGGCAGTCTCGAAGGGACGCCGTGCTTCTGGATCGACCTGCCCGACGAACTGGAGTACCACCAGCGCCGCGACGCCTACCGCGCACCGCTCAAGCGCACCCAGTCGCCCAACGTCAACCTGGCCGGCAGCAAGCTGTCGCCTTCGCTGGTGGGCAAGCTGCTGGACATCTCCGCCACCGGCTGCAAGGTGCAATTCCCCGGCAACCTCACCGATTACCTGCAGAGCGGCACCGTCTACGAACGCCTGAGCATCGCCCTGCCGGACGCCACTCTGGTGGTGGCCGTAGAGCTGCGCCACCTGTATTTCGACCGCAGCCGCGAATCCAGCATGGTCGGCTTGCGCTTCTACGAGATCAGCGGCTACGAACAGCGCCAGATCGAGCGCTACGTGTTCCAGTTGCAGCGCGAAAGCCGCCGTCTGGACTTCGAAGACGAGTAAAGCGCCACGCGGCGCTTTACCTCACACCCAGGGCGCCAGATGGCGCCTTTCCCACGGCGTGATCTCGTCGTAATAGCTGCCCAGCTCCATCAGCTTGGCCGCGGCATAGCACTCAATGAAATCCGCCCCGCACAGCTCGCGCGCCAGCACGCTGTGCCGCAGGCGCTCCAGCGCCGCCGACAGGGTGAACGGCAGCTGCAAGGCCGGCGGCGCCTCGAAGGCGCCCCGCGCCGGTGGCGTCGGCTCCAGACCCAGGCGCATGCCGCGCAGCCCCGCCGCCAGGCTGGCGGCGATCACCAGGTAGGGATTGGCGTCGGCGCCCGGCAAGCGGTTCTCCACCCTTCGCGCCGACGCCTCGCTGAGCGGAATGCGCAGCCCGGCGGCGCGGTTGTCGTAGCCCCAGCAGGCGTTGTTGGGCGAGGCGAAGGGATGGAACAGGCGCTGATAGGAATTCACATAGGGCGCGAACAGCAACGTGAGCTCACCCAGCGCGGCCTGCAAGCCGCCAATGAAATGCCGGAAGGCCGGGGTCTCGTTGCCCTCCTCGTCACTGAACAGGTTCGTACCATCGTCGCGGCGCACCACGCTCTGGTGCAGGTGCATGGAGCTGCCCGGCGTCTCGGCCAGCGGCTTGGCCATGCACACCGCGATCAGCCCGTGTCGCAGCGCGATCTCCCGCAGCAGGTGCTTGAACAGGAAGGTCTGGTCGGCCACCTGCAAGGCGTCGCCGTGCAGCAGGTTGATCTCGAACTGGCTGGCGCCCATCTCGTGCAGGAAGGTATCGCGCGGCAGCCCGAAGGCGCGCATGGCGGCGTACACCTCATCGAAATAGGCCTGCTGACTGTGGTTGGCGCCCACGCTGAACGCCGCCGCCGCGCCGGAAGGCCGGCCGTCCAGGCCGCACGGGGGCACGAACGGCCGCAATGGATCGGGATTGGGCTGGAACAGGAAGAACTCCAGTTCGCTGGCCACCACGGGGGACAGGCCCTCTGCGGCATAGTCATCCAGCACCCGACGCAACAGGCTGCGGCTGGACAGCGGGCAGGGCGTGCCGTCCGGTTCCTCGGCATCGCAGATCACCAGCGCGCGCGGCTGGGCGGTCCAGGGCAGGCGGTGCAGCTGGCTCAGGTCTGGCGCCAGCACCATGTCGCCATCGTCGCCGCCGTAGTAACGCGGCGGCGGGTAGCCGCCCATCACGCACTGGAACAGCACGCCGCGCGCCATCTGCAGCCGCCGGCCTTCCAGGAAGCCTTCCGGGGTCATGACCTTGCCGCGCGGAACCCCATTGAGATCCGGGGTAACGCATTCCACGGCTTCGACACCCGCCAGGCGCGGGTCCAGGGAAACGGACAGGGAGGACGACATGAGCAGAAACTCGTCTGGCGCCAATCGGCGATGGGCTCACCATAGGCCGCCGCCGGCCCGCGCGCCATGCACGCCGGCACAGCGGCCGGGCATTGCCGAATCGACCGATGGTGCACGGCCTGGCGTTTTCAGGGTCGAATCAATGCGTGCGGTTCACCGTCGCATTGCCCAACCCACACCACACAGGTCGCTCGACATGAACAACATCCCTCAGGCCTTACTCTTGATCGCCACGTCGCTATCACCGGCCTGGGTCGCCGCCGCAGACCCGGCCCCTGCCCAGGACGCAGCTCCCCAGGCGCAGCAGCCAGCCGCGAACGCCCCGGACATCGGCGAGTTCGACAAACAGATGGACCGCATGCAGGAGAACCTGCAGAAAATGCAGGCCCAGATGGAGAAGATCCAGCAGACCCAGGACCCGAACGAGCGCCAGCGGCTCCTTCAGGAACACTGGAACACCCTGCACCAGAACATGCAGACGATGCGCGGAATGGGCGGCCCTGGAAGAATGGGCGGCCCCATGATGGGGGCCGGCCACCGGATGGGCTGGCAGGGATATTCGAACCTTACGCCCGAACAGCAGGCCCAGCGCCAGTACATGATGGACAGGCGCCTGGAAATGCAGCAGCAGATGATGGACCAGATGATGCTGCACCAGCAGTACCGGGGTAATACACCCGCCCAGCCAGCGCAGTGACCGGCGAGACCGGCCGGATTACCCCGGCCGGCACGTCTCCTCAGAAATCGCCCAGCAGGCGCCGGCGCTCTGCGGTCGGCGGGTGGGTGGACAGGTAGCGCGTCCAGCCGCCCGCCTCCTGCGGGCAGGGTTCCTCGTCGGGCGGGCAAGTACGCGCGGCGCGCTCCAGGCGCGCCAGGATCTCGCCGAGACGCCGGGCGTCGATGCCCTGCTCGGCCAGCAGCTCGGCGGCGAAGCGGTCGGCCTCGTGCTCGAAGTCGCGGGAATAGCCGAGCTGGGTGAGCAGCACCGGGATCGCGGCGACCAGCGACGACACCGAGGACAGGTCCCCCGTCACGGTCATCACCACCAGGCCAAGGGCCGAACCCTGCAGCGCCTGGCGCAGCCCATGGCGGCGCTCGACGTGGCCGATTTCGTGGGCCAGCACCGCCAGCAGTTCCTCGTCGTGCCCGGCCAGCGTCACCAACTGATCTGTGAACACCACCGTGCCCGACGGCAGGGCGAAGGCGTTGGCGCCGATCTGCTCGGCGGCCCTGCGGAATTCCAGGCGGATCGGCGCACCGTCACGCTGCAGCAGCGGTGCGAAGCGCTCGCGCAGGCGGGCCCGCTCATCCTCGGCCAGCTCGCTGGGAAACAGCACCTGCTGGTCGAGCACGTCCAGCACGCCCTGGCCCACCTGGCGGCTGACCGATTCGGGGAGCGCAAAGGCCACCCCCTCGGCCAGCGCCGGAATGCCGTAGCGCACCCCGCCCCAGACGAACAGCACCGTCACCAGCACACCGAGCAGCACGTAGCGCAGGCTGGATTCCAGCCGGTGCACCAGTCCGTGCCGCCGGCCGCTGCCGCTCAGCAGGCGATCGACAGCCGCGTTATCGGCCGTCTCGAAACTGCCGCCGTCGGCGAAGCGCAGCATGCGCGGGGTATTGCCCAGCCGCGAGCTGATCGCCACCGCATCCAGCGGCACGGGCCCGGCCAGCAGTTGATCGCCATCGCGTACCTGCACCGCGCCCTCCTCCACCAGCAGGCGAGCCGGGGTCGGACGGGACGAGCCCGCATAGTAGCTACCGAGGATCGGCGGGCTGGCCGAACCACTCACAGGCCGACGCCCACGTCGAACAGCTCGCCCATCTCGCCGCCCAGCGACGAGACTTCCTGCTGACGCGCGGCAACGAAGCCTTCCAGGTCATCACCCGCCTGCAGGCTCATGTGCTCGGCTGCGTAGCGGGCGTTGCGCACCTTGGCCCACGGGTAGAACAGGCCGAGGGTCAGCACCAGGCCGAGCAGGTTGCCGAGCATCAGCAGCAGGTAGCTGCCCAGGTCATAGCGCGACTGCAGGCGATTGGCGCCCAGATGCAGGTTGCCGTAGGTCAGGTTGGTCAGGCGCACGCTGATGAAGGCGAACAGCACCAGGTAGGCCGCCGTCATCAGCACCGGCATCAGCAGTGGCACGGCGGTGCCCAGCAGAACGCCCAGCAGGCCGCCGATGATGGCGATGGCCAGCACCACCAGGAACGCCATGTAGAAGGGGCCGACGCCCACTTTCAGCTCGAAGCGCGTGGTGCCGAAGCGGCTGTTGTCGGCGATGAAGCGCTGCTGGCGATGCACGGCCAGCGGAATCAGCAGGCCCAGGGTCAGCGCGCCCAGCAGCGGCCAGACCACGAAGGCCATCGCCGCGCCACCGTAGGTGCCATCGAAGCCGAAACGCACTCCGCGCCAGGCGCTGTTGTGGTTACGGAAGCTCAGGCCGCGCACCAGCATCCACGGTAGCGCCAGCAGGAACAGCGCCAGCGCCACCAGGCCGAGGGTCACCGACACCTGGTTCGCCACGCTGTAGGCCACCAGGCAGGCGAAGGCGATCACGCGGCCCTTGAGGATCGCCACCGGATTGGCCAGGTACTCGAAGCTGCTGTCATCCAGCCGGGTGTTGCCGTAGAAGTAGCGCTGGGTGCGCACCTTGGCCCAGGCCGAATAGATGCCCAGGGTGACGATGGACAGCAGGATGTTGACGATCCAGATGCGGAAGAACTCGAATCCGTTGCCATTGAATTGAAAAGGCAGGTTGCGCGCCTGCCGGCGGGCGGTTGCGCCCTCGATCCGTGCGTCCTGCGGCGCTGCCACTGCGTCCGACATCTGTCGTTCTCCTTAGAAATCGTGGGTAGAGAAGCCCTTCGGGGCTGGGTACGCGGCCGGTCCGGCCGCGACGGGTATGCATCTTAGAGAGGATGATGGCACTTTATAATCAGTGCTTGGTGTCTGACGGCCGGTTTTGCTGTCAGCGGCACACTTTCAGTCGCCCTTGAGCTCCATCGGCAGACCGGCCACCGTGAAGGTGACGCGCTGGCAGGCGGCGGCCAGCGCCTGGTGCAGCCAGCCGGCCTCGTCGACGTAGCGGCGGGTCAGTTCGCCCAGCGGCACCACCCCCAGGCCGGTTTCGTTGCTGACCAGGATGATCCGCCCCGGCAGCTCCGGCAGGGTTTCCAGCAACGCCTGGCGCTCGACGGCCAGGCGCGCAGGGTCGTCCAGCATCAGCAGATTGGTGAGCCACAGGGTCAGGCAGTCGACCAGCAGGCAGCCGTCCGGCGCCGCCTGCTCGCGCAGCACCCGGGCCAGCGCCAGCGGCTCCTCCACCAGCCCCCAGTGCTCCGGCCGGCGCGCGCGATGATGGGCGACGCGCGCGGCCATCTCGCCGTCCAGCGTCTGGCCGGTGGCGACGTAGGTCACGGCCAGGCCGCTGCCGGCGGCGCGCTGTTCGGCCAGCCGACTCTTGCCGGAGCGGGCGCCGCCGAGAATCAGTTCAAGCATCGTCAAGCCTCTCGATGGGTGAAATCCTGGGCTGGGTGGAAAACGACCGCAGGTCTTTTCCACCTTGAATTCCGGTTCGTTTCCTCACGCTACACATGCCTCAACCCACACAGCGCCCGCAGCCGGTCGGTGTCCAGGTGCGCCTCGACCAGATCGGCCAGGCGCTCGATATCGCGCTCGCGCAGCGCCGGGTAATCCACCGCCTGCACCTGAGACAGCCCGGCCCAGCGCAGCAGCGCAGCACAGGCCGCTGGCTGCTCGAACAGGCCGTGCAGGTAGGTGGCCATGATCTGCCCGTCGGCGCTCAGCGCACCGTCCGGGCGGCCGTCGTCCAGCCGCACGGCCGGCCGCCGTAGCGCCGGGCCGTGGCTGACCCCGGCATGGATTTCGTAGCCCGTGATTTCAGCCTGTTCCAGCGCCAGCACGCCGCGCACGTTGCGCAACTGCTTGTCCGCCTCCAGCACCGTGGCGAAGTCCAGCAGGCCGAGGCCGGCGCTGGAACCTGGCTCCCCTTCCAGGCCCAACGGGTCGTCGATGCGCGTGCCAAGCATCTGCAGGCCGCCGCAGATGCCCAGCAGCTTGCCGCCGTAGCGCAGGTGGCGCTGGATCGCCGCCTCCCAGCCGTGGGCGCGCAGGAACGCCAGGTCGGCGCGTACGCTCTTCGAGCCGGGGAGGATCATCAGGTCGGCCGGCGGGATCGGCTGGCCGGGACCGACGAAGCGCACGTCCACCTGCGGGTGCAGGCGCAGCGGGTCGACATCGGTGTGGTTGCTCAGGCGCGGCAGCGCCGGCACCACCACGCGCAGCGGCTCCTCGGCCTTGTCGGCCTGGCGTGCGTCCACCGCGTCCTCGGCTTCCAGGTGCAGATCCATCAGGTACGGCAGCACGCCCAGCACCGGTTTGCCGGTGTGCCGCTCCAGCCAGTCCAGGCCCGGTTGCAGCAGGCCGAGGTCGCCGCGAAAGCGGTTGATGACGAAGCCCTGCACGCGCGCCTGCTCGCCCGGCGAAAGCAGCGCCAGGGTGCCGACCAGATGGGCGAACACCCCGCCGCGGTCGATGTCGGCGACCAGGATCACCGGGCAGTCCACCGCCTCGGCGAACCCCATGTTGGCGATGTCGCCGGCGCGCAGGTTGATTTCCGCCGGCGAGCCCGCCCCCTCCACCAACACCACCGGGTAGGCGTCGCACAGCCGGCGGTGTGACGCCAGCACCGTCTGGCGGGCGATACGCTTGTAGTCGTGGTAGGCCACCGCGTGCATGTTGCCCACCGCGCGGCCGTGGATGATCACCTGCGCGCCCATGTCGGTGGTGGGCTTGAGCAGCACCGGGTTCATGTCGCTGTGCGGCGCCAGCCCACAGGCCTGGGCCTGCACCGCCTGGGCGCGGCCTATCTCGCCACCGTCGACGGTCACCGCGCTGTTGAGCGCCATGTTCTGTGGCTTGAACGGCGCCACCGCCACGCCCTGGCGCGCCAGCCAGCGGCACAATGCGGTCACCAGGGTGCTTTTGCCGGCATCGGACGTGGTGCCCTGCACCATCAGGGTGGGCATCGGGAGAACTCCTTCAAGGCGGTTTCGAGGCGTTGCCAGCCGGGCTCGTCGGGCGGCAGGCCGAAACGCAGGCTGGCCGGTTGAGCGAAGTGGCGAACGAGAATGCCCCGCCGGGCCAGAAACGCGTGCAGTTTCGCAGCGCGCGCCGTGCGGACCCACTGGAACAGCGCGCAGCCGCCACTCGGCGGCCAGCCGTGGTGGCCAAGCAACGCCGCCAGCCGGTCGCCCTGCGCGCGCAACGCGGCGGCCCGCTGCCGGCGCGCATCGGCCTGCGCCGCGTCGAGTGCCTGCACGCCCAGCACCCGCGCCGGGCCGCTGACCGTCCAGGGGCCGAGCCGCGCCCGCAGGCGGTCCAGCAGGGTCGCCTCGGCCAGCACGAAGCCGAGGCGAATGCCGGCTAGGCCGAAGAACTTGCCGAACGAGCGCAGCACGATCAGCCCCGGCCGCTGGCTTTGGGCGGCCAGGCTCAGCTCCGGCGTGCAGTCGACGAACGCCTCGTCGACCAGCAGCCAGCCGCCTCGCTTCGCCAGTCGCGCGTGCCAGTCGAGCAGCTGCGCCGGGGCGAACACCTGGCCGCTGGGGTTGTTGGGATTGGCCAGCACCAGCACTTCCAGTGCGTCGAGGCGGGCCTCGATGTCCTCGGCGGCGAGCCGGTGCAGATCGTGCCCGGCCCAGGCGTGGGCATGTTCGCCGTAGCAGGGCTCGAGCACGCCGACCCGGCACGCGGCGCGCAGGCCCGGCAGCGCCTGGATGGCCGCCTGGCTGCCGGCCACCGGCAGGGCGCGCGCGGCGCCGTAACAGGCGGCGGCGGTCTCCGCCAGGCCGTCGTCGTCCTCCGGCAGGCGCGCCCAGGCGTCGGCCGGCAGCTCGCCCAGCGGCCAGGCCTGCGGCGCCAGTCCGGTGGACAGGTCCAGCCAGTCCGCCAGCGGAATGCCATGGTGCCGCGCGGCCTGGCGCAGCCGTCCGCCGTGCTCAAGCATGGAGCACGCCTCCGACGGCCAACAGCAGCGCCAGCCACAGCAGCACCCCGGCGTAGACGCGGTTCAGCGCACGTTCGATGTCTCGCGCCCGCGCCGGCGGCCCCTCGCCGAGGCGTGGGCGTTGTTCCTCGCACCCGTGGTAGCTCGCCGCGCCGCCCAGGCTGAGGCCCAGCGCACCGGCGCCGGCGGCCATCACCGGGCCGGCGTTGGGGCTGTCCCACTGCGGCGCCTGACGGCGCCAGCAGCGCAGCGCCCGGCGGGTGTCACCGAGCAGCGCATAGGTGATCGCCACCAGCCGTGCCGGCACGTAGTTGAGCGCATCGTCGATGCGCGCCGCGGCCCAGCCGAAGCGCTCGAAACGCGCGTTGCGGTAGCCCCACATGGCATCCAGCGTGTTGGCCAGCCGGTAGAGCACCACCCCCGGCGCACCGCCGACCAGGAACCAGAACAGCGCGGCGAATACCGCGTCCGAACCGTTCTCCAGCACCGACTCGGTGCCAGCGCGGGCCACGCCGGCGGCGTCCAGTTGGGTAGTGTCGCGGCTGACCAGGTAGCCAACCCGCCGCCGCGCCTCGTCCAGCTGTCCCAGGCGCAGTGCCTGCGCCACCGGCAGGGCGTGCTGCGCCAGGCTGTTCAGGCCGAGGGCGAAATACAGCGCCAGCGCATCCCACCACCCGCCGAACCGCGTACCGAGCCAGCCGGCCAGCAGCACCGGCGGCAGCACCGCCAGACACCAGCCGAGCACCCCGTGCGCCCGCCCGCCGCGCCCGCCCGCGCCGTTCAGCCGGCCTTCCAGCCACTGCGCCAGCCGGCCGAAGCCCACCAGCGGATGCCAGCGCCGCACCTCGCCGAAGCGGGCATCCAGCGCCACCCCGGCCAGCGCGCCGAGCAGCAGGCTCATGGCCGCAGCAACCCGGCTGCCGCCTGCGGGTCGGACGGCAGGTAGAAGTGGATGTAGGAGGCGGTCAGCCGGCCGAGGCGATAGACCGCCTCGGCGGTGCGCCGGTAGTTCGGGCACTCGCCGCGCGCCAGCGGCGCCAGCGCGCAATCCAGCACGGAGTGATGGAAGGTGTGCCCGCGCAAGGTGCCCTCCGGCAGCGCCGCCGCCTGCAGGGCCAGTGCCGCCAGTTTCGGCTGCAGGGTCGCCTGGCCTGGCAGCAGGCCGGCCAGCCTGGCGCTGGCGCCGTGCCGGTCGGTCAGCCGTTCGAGCAGGTAGAGCATGCCGCCGCACTCGGCGAGGATCGGCTTGCCGGCCGCGTGGTGGGCGCGGATGGCGTCCAGCATGCTGGGGTTGCCGGCCAGTTGCGCCAGGTGCAGTTCGGGGTAGCCGCCAGGCAGGTACAGGCTGTCCACCGCCGGCAGCGTGGCGTCAGCCAGCGGCGAGAAAAACGCCAGCTCGGCGCCCAACGCGCGCAGCAGATCGAGGTTCGCCTGGTAGAGGAAGCCGAAGGCGGCGTCGCGCGCCACGCCGATACGCACCCCGGCCAGCAGGGGCTCCAGCGCCTGCGTGACCGGCGCGACGAACACCACCGGCGCGGGCAATTGCGCCCCGGCGGTGGCGGCGATGGCCTCGGCAGCGGCGTCCAGGCGCTGGTCCAGATCGGCCAGCTCCGCCGCCTGCACCAGCCCGAGGTGGCGGCTGGGCAGCTCCAGCGCGGCACTGCGCGGCAGCGCGCCGTACCAGGTGAGCCCGGCCGGCAGGCTGTCGCGCAGGATCTCGGCGTGGCGCGGGCTGCCGATCCGGTTGGCCATCACCCCGGCGAACGGCAGGTCCGGCTGGAAGCTGGCCAGGCCGTGGGCCAGCGCGCCGAAGGTCTGCGCCATGGCGCTGCCATCGATCACCGCCAGCACCGGCACGCCGAAACGCCGCGCCAGGTCGGCGGCCGAGGGCGCGCCGTCGAACAGGCCCATCACCCCCTCGATGAGGATCAGATCGGCCTCGCCGGCCGCCTCCCAGAGCAGACGCCGCGACTCCGCTTCGCCGACCATCCACAGGTCGAGCTGGTAGACCGGCGCGCCGCTGGCGCGCTCGTGGATCATCGGGTCGAGGAAATCCGGCCCGCACTTGAACACCCTTACGCGGCGGCCGGCGCGACGATGCAGGCGCGCCAGCGCGCCGGTGACGGTGGTCTTGCCTTGCCCCGAGGCGGGGGCGGCGATCAGCAGGGCCGGGCAGCGACGGGCATTCAAAACTCGATCCCCTGCTGCGCCTTCACCCCGGCCTGGAAGGCGTGCTTGACCAGCGCCATCTCGGTCACCGTGTCGGCGGCCTCGACCAGCCCCGGCGGCGCGCCGCGCCCGGTGACCACCACGTGCTGCATCGCGGGTCGCGCCTGGATGTCGGCCAGCACCGCGTCCAGTTCCAGGTAGCCGTACTTGAGGGCGATGTTCAGCTCATCGAGCACCACCAGGGCGATGTCCGGATCGGCCAGCAACGCGCGGGCCACCGCCCAGGCCTCAGCGGCCCGGGCGATGTCGCGCTGGCGGTCCTGGGTTTCCCAGGTGAAGCCCTCGCCCATCACGTGGTAGCGCACCTGTTCGGGGAAGCGCCGGAAGAACGCCTCCTCGCCGGTACTCGCCGCACCCTTGATGAACTGCACCACGCCGACCTTCAGCCCGTGACCCAGGGCGCGGGCGACCATGCCGAAGGCCGAGCTGCTCTTGCCCTTGCCGTTGCCGGTGTGCACCAGCAGCAGGCCGTACTCGTCGCGGGCGGCGGCGATCTTCTCGTCGACCACTGCCTTCTTGCGCTGCATGCGCGCCTGGTGGCGGGCATCGCGTTCGGCGGACTCGCCCATCATGCGGCCCGCCGCGCCACGCCGCGCATGCCGGTGGACAGCGCCACGTAGAGCACCGCCGCGAAGCTGACGTACATCGCCAGGGTGGACAGGTAGCGCGGGTAGTAGATCGTCAGGCGCTCGATCAGCCCGGCAAAGGTCGGTTCAGGGTAGCGACCGGAGAAGTAGTAGAAGCCGCCGCTGGAAACCAGATGGGCGACCAGGGCGCTACCGGCCACACACAGCGCCAGCCACAGCAGTTGCCGCACGCCCCGCTGCGCGCGGCTGGCGAACAGCCGGCCGCCGAACCACAGCGCGCCGTAGGCCGGCACCAGCATCCAGTAGGCCGGCGAGAGGCACCAGTCGCTTACCGCGCCGCTCCACAGGGCGCCGAAGTCCAGCGCCACTGCTTCCAGAAACAGCGCCGGGAACGCCCAGCGCGAACGCACGAACACACCAGCCAGGAAGAACACCGCCCAGGAGGCGCTGGGCAGGCTTTCCACGCTGGCGAAGTGGTGACCGCGGGTCATGGCCAGCAAGGCGGCCAGGGCCAGGCCCACGATGAGTTGGACACGGGGCGACAGATGGGGCATCTCGCTACTCCTTGTTGAAGGCCCGGCAAACCCGGGCCAGGTTGGGATGGGGTCAAAGCGCCTGGTAGCGCACGCTGAACAGCACGGCACGGCCCGGCTGCTCGTAGGTCTGGGCGGTCTGGTAGTCGCGGTCGAGCAGGTTGCTGACCTTCACCTGTGCCTTCCACTCGGCACTGAGGTGGTAGTCGGCGCGCAGATCGACCAGCGCATAGCCGGGCAGGCGCTGGTCGTCGCTGTTTTCCTCGGCATCGAAGCGGTAGCTGTTGGCGAACACCCCGGCGCCCACCCCGAAGGCGCCGAAGCGGCGCTCCAGGTCCAGGTTCAGGCTGCGCTTGGCGCGACGCGGCAGCAGGTGGCCGCGGTTCTCCGGGCTGAGGTCGCGGGGGTCGAGCAGGGTGAGGTTGCCGGTCAGCCGCCAGCCCCACAGCTCGGTGCCGGCAAAGGCCTCCAGTCCGCGTATCCGCGCACTGCTGATGTTGGTGGGGCGCATCGGGCTGCGGCCCTGCCACTCGATCAGGTCGTCGATCTGGTTCTCGAAGGCATGCAGGCTCCACTCGCCCCACGCCTGGCCGCCTTCCAGGCCCAGCTCGTAGCTCTGCGAGGTTTCCGGCTGCACATCCGGGTTGCCGGCGGTCGACGCGCTGGCCGGATAGTAGAGATCGTTGAAGGTCGGTGCGCGAAAGGCGGTGCCGTAAGAGGCGCTGAGGCTCAGCGCGTCGCTGAGCGCATAGCGCCAGGCCAGGCTGCCGGTGCCGTGACCGCCGAAGAACTCGTCGCGGTCGTGGCGCAGCGCGGCCTGCAGGCCGTGGCGGCCGAAGCGCGCCTGGTACTGCGCGAACACCCCGCGATTGAAGCGCGAGTCCTCGGCGTACCGGCTGGTGGTGTCGATGCGGTCGCGCTGGTAGTCCAGCCCCAGGCTGAGCAGTTGACCGGCGCCCAGGCGGATATCGTTCTGCCAGGCGAGGCTGTCGCGCAGGGTGTCGAAGCGGGAGTACAGGCGATCGTCCTGGAAGTTCTCGCTGCGGTCCTCGCTGTGCCCGCCTTGCAGGGTGACGTTCCAGGCCGCCAGCGGCGTGAAGCGCGCGCGCAACCCCAGCACCTGCAGATCGCCTTCGCTGTAGGCGTCGAAACCGGAGGTGCCGCGCGTGTTGCGGCTGTCGAACTCGCTGCGGTTTTCGCTCTGCAGCCAGTTGGCGTCCAGCTCCAGTCCACCGGCGAAGCGGTAGCCGCCACGCAGCGACGCCGAGTGTTCGCGGAAACCGTCGGCGTCCGGCTCGTAGGCGGCCGGCGCGGCCGGCCGGAAACTGCGGGCGTTGATGCCGTCCGTGGACTCGCTCACCAGCCCGAGGCTGAACCAGCCCGGTCCGTTGCTGCCCTGCAGTCCGGCGCTACCCCGGTAGGTGGAGCGGCTGCCGGCGCTGACGGCGAAACCCGGCGTGAACCCGACTTCTTGGGCCTGGCGGGTGAAGATCTGAATCACCCCACCCATGGCCTCCGAGCCATACAGGCTGGAGCGCGGGCCGCGCACCACTTCGATGCGCTCGATCTGCTCGACCGGGATGTTCTGCAACGCCGCGCTGCCGGAGGTGGCGGAGCCGATCTTGATGCCGTCGACCAGCACCAGCAGGTGCTTGTCGTGGGTGCCGCGCAGCGACACGGTGGTGGCCTTGCCCCTGCCGCCGTTGCTCCACACGTTGACGCCGGCCAGGCTGCGCAGCAGCTCCGGCACGTCGCGCGGCTGCTGGCGCTCGATGTCCTCGCGGGTGATGACGCTGCTGGAGGCGATCGCTACCGTCGCCTGCTCGGTGCGGGTGGCGGTCACCACCGACTCGGCCAGCAGCAGCGGCTCGGCGGCCAGCGCCAGGGACACACAGGAAAGAGAAAGGTAAAGCGAAACGACGCCCAGCAGCACACCGGCGGCCGGACGATCAACAGGCTTGCGAATCAAGGGATGAACTCCGTCGTGCCTACCCGCACGACTCAAGGTCGACGACCACAGACGGAGAACGAAAGATGCGGACGCGCGCCAGGGCACGCCCATCAGCCCAGCGCCCGCCGCACTGCCGTGGAAATGCGCCAGGCCGGTCTCCGGGCTTGCGAGCGGAACCCGTGGGGGTTCCCGAATACCGCGCCTTCCCATGCCGGAGCACAGTGGCCAACTGCGGTTTCTAGACTCGCCTACCGTTGCGGGGGCAGCGCCGGAATTGCCACGGTCAGAGCGTGGCGCACCGGCTTCCCTGTTTCACCCCCGCGAACGGGGGCACCTGAAGCTGGCGCGCAGGGTAGTGATCCCGGACGGCAGCGTCAATGCGCACAGCTGTTCATCGCCTGCTGGTCATCGCAAAACCTGTACATTTTTAAGTATTCGTATAGATTTATGGGCAGGTATCGACTGCTGCGGGCTCCCAAGATGATCACGCTCTCTGCACTGCGCCACATCGCCCATTCCTGTGCGCTCAGCCTGCTGCTGCTCGCCGGCGCCGCACAGGCCAGCTGGCAGGACGCCTTGCCCGAGGCGCGTCTGATCGGCGGTGGCGACCTGCGACTGTTCGGCTTCCGCATCTACACCGCGCGGCTGTGGAGTCCCACCGAGCCGTTTCGCGCCGATGCGCCGTTCGCCCTGGAACTCACCTATCACCGCAGCATCGAGCGCGACGACCTGGTCGAGGCCAGCCTCAAGGAAATCCGTCGCCTGAATGGCGATGCCATCAATGCCGCCCAGCTGCAGCGCTGGCAGGCGCAGATGCGGCGGGCGTTCGTCGATGTGCAGCCCGGCGAGCGCATCATCGGCGTACACCTGCCGGACCAGGGCGCGCGCTTCTATGCCGGCACACGCCTGCAGCACGAGATCGCCGACCCGGAATTCGCCCGCGCGTTCTTCGCCATCTGGCTCGACCCGCGCACCCGCAACCCCGAACTGCGCGCCCGCCTGCTGGGCGACGCCCGCCCCTGACCGGAGACCGCCATGTTCAAGCGCCTTGCCCTGCTGTTGTCCCTTGCCGTCGCCCTGGCCGGCTGCGCCGTGGAGGTGGACCACTACCGCGACCAGACCCCGCCCCTCGACCTGCGCCAGTACTTCACCGGCCGGGTGGACGCCTGGGGCATGTTCCAGAAACGCTCGGGCGAGGTGGTCAAGCGTTTCAGCGTGGCGATCAACGGCTACTCGCGCGGCGAGCAACTGATCCTCGAAGAGGACTTCACCTTCAGCGACGGCAGCACCGACCGCCGCGTGTGGACCTTCACCCCGGACGGCCCCGATCACTGGCGCGGCACCGCCCACGACGTGGTCGGCGAAGGCCACCTGCAGGTCGCCGGCAACGCCCTGCGCCTGCGCTACACCCTGCGCCTGCCGGTGGGCGACAGCGTCTACGACGTGAAGCTGGACGACTGGATGTACCTGATCGACGAACACACCCTGGCCAATCGCTCGTTCATGACCAAGTTCGGCGTCGAGGTCGGGCAGATCACGCTGTTCTTCCGCAAGCGCGGGGCGGAGGGGGCGTAGCGGATTGGCCGCGCAGCCTGGCCGGCTTACACGGCAAGAAAATAGCTGTAGAACCCCTCCTCCCGCCGATAACCCAGCGCCTCGTACAGCCGCTGGGCGTTGAGGTTGTCCACTGCCGTCTGCAAACCGAGGCCCTTGGCGCCGGTCGCCTGCGCATGGGCCCTGGCCCGTTCCAGCAATGCGCTGCCCACTCCCTGCCCGCGGCAGGACGGAACCACGTACAGGTCGTTGAGAATCCAGGTGCGCCGCGCCGAGACCGACGAGAAGCTCGGGTACAGCTGGGTGAAGCCCACGGGCTCGCCGTCTTGCAGGGCGAGGAAGATTACCGACTCGCGGTTGGCCACCCGCTCGGCGATGAATGCCTGGGCCAGCGCCGGATCGCTGGGCTGCCGGTAGAAGACCCGGTACTGGTCGAACAACGGGGCCACAAGCCCCACTTCGTTTGGGGTGACGCTGATGATATGCATGCTGGGTCTCGTATGCGCTGATGCAAATGGAGGCAGCTAGCTTATGCGGTTTACGCAGCGGTAACCTCCCCTGCTCCGCTTCACCAGAACCCCAGCACCCAGCCCTGCTCGGTGGCTTCCAGGCGATGGGTCAGCGCCAGCCCTTCCAGGAAAACCTCATCGTGGGAAACGACCAGCAGCGCACCGGCGTAGCCGCGCAGCATGGCTTCCAGCGCCTGCGTCGAGGCCAGGTCCAGATGGTTGCTCGGCTCATCGAGCAGCAGCAGCTGCGCCGCCGGTTCGGCGTACAGCGCGCAGGCCAACGCCGCCTTCAGGCGTTCCCCGCCGCTGAGCGTCCCGCTGGGCATCGTCACCCGCTGCGCATCCAGGCCAAGCTGCGCCAGCCACATGCGCAGTGCGCTTTCGCTGGCCACGCGGTTGGCCGAACGCAGCTGATCGAGCACCGGGCGTTGCGGGTCGAGGGTGGCCAGCCGCTGATCCAGATAAACCCTCTGCGCCGCGATCTTGCAGCTTCCTGCCAGGGGTTCGAACTGCCCGGCGAGCACCTTGAGCAGCGTGGACTTGCCACAACCGTTGGGCCCCAACACACCGATCCGCTGCAGTCCGGTGATCGTCAGGCTGATGTGACGGGTGGCGGCCGCAACGAACGGCAGCGTTACTGTTTCCAACTCCGCCACCCGCCGTTGCGCCGCCTGGGGGACCGGCACGGCATGCAGCACGACGACCGTCTCGTCCTCCACCTGCCGCGCGGCCTCGCGCACACGCCGGGCAAGCTGTTCTCGGGCGGCCGCCTGCTGCTGGCGCAGCTTGCCCGCCGACGCTTCGCTGCGTTCCTTCTGGCGATCCAGCAGGATCTTCGCCTGGTTGGCTTCCCTGCCCTGCCGGTTGCCGCGAGCCTGACGGCGTTCCTGGCGTTCGCGCTGTTCGCGCAAGGTCTGTTCCTCACGGCGGCGCTGCGTCTTGGCCTGCTCAAGGCTTTCAATTGCGCTCTGGCGCTCCCGGGCCTTGGCCTGGGCGTAGAAGTCGTAGTTGCCGCCGTAGCTGCGCAGGCCTAGCGCTGACAGCTCCACGATGTGCTGCATCGCGTTCAGCAGCTCCCGGTCATGGCTGACCACCAGCAAACCGCGCGACCAGCGCTGCAACTGCCCGATCAGCGCCTGTCGGTTTGGCCGATCCAGGTGGTTGCTGGGCTCGTCGAGGATCAGGAAGTCCGCCTCCGAGAGCAGCGCACCGATCAGCGCGACGCGCATGGCCTCGCCGCCGCTGAGCGCGGTGGCGGGCGTCGCAGCGTCCAGATAGCCGAGGCCATTGCGCTCCAGCTCGTGCCGCAATCGCTCACGCACATCCCAGCGCTCGCCCACCGCCTCGAAATCCTCGGCCGCGCAACTGCCCGTCTCGATGCGCGCCAGGGCCTCCAGTGTTTCCCGCATACCGACCAGATCGGCCACCGTGGCCTCCGGTGCCGCCACCTGCTGAGCCAGATAATGCACGCGACCGGAAGCCACACAGCGCCCGGCGCTGGGCTGCAACTGGCCGGCCAGGATGCGCGCCAGGACCGTCTTGCCCACGCCATTGCGTCCGACCAACCCCGTCGGGCGGGCGTCGAACTGTTCGCACAGATTGGAGAAGAGCGTTCTGCCGTCCGGCAGAACGTGGGAAACGCTTTCCAGCGCAAGAAAGGGACTCGTCATGCGACCTCCGGAGATGCCAGGAACGGGGCGGTTCAACGGCCGTCCTGTCGACGGCGGCATCAATGGCGCATGGGAGCAATACCTCGAAGAGTGAATGTGGCGAGATTCTAGGAGCCCGTATCACACATGCCAAGACAGCCCGGCGAGGCGCAGCACCGCAGCCGTTCAGGAGCCCGGCGGCGATGCGCCCTGAAGCGGTGCACCTGGCGTAGGGCTTTTGGTAGTAACCCACCACCGCTCGCTCAACGCCTGTCCAGCTGCCCGGGTGCCCGTATCCAGACTGTGCCTGAGCAGCGGCCCTGCTCAGGTGGTCTCCAGCACCTCACCCAACTCGCTCGTTACCCCGCTGATAGCCCTCTGCACCCGCTGGGTAAACTCCGAAGGCTGCTGATACGTCATCAGCAACCGGTCGATGGCACGCGTCATGGCCACATACAACAAGCGAGCCTCGTCGGCTTCAGGCTTCCTCGAGTCGGGCATCTGGCCCAGCATCGGAATGACCACCAGGCCGAATTCCAGGCCCTTGCTGGAGTGCATACTGACAATCTTCACGCTGTCCTGGGACCCGAACAGCTCATCACGCGCCAGGCCGTTGTCCGCACCGGAAGCAAAGGGAATGTTGGCCCGCTCCAGCACCTGCTCAAGAACGGCCGCCTGCCGCGTGTAGCGATAGAGAATGGCCATGTCGCTCAGCGACCGGCCCGCAGCCTGCTCATCGCGCAGCCGCGCCACGATCAGCTCCCCCTCCTCCCGATCTCCGGCACACGCGATCAGCTCCGGAAACGCACCGCGCCGACCCGCGCTTTGCGGGGTGATGATCGGCACGCCGTCATCGCCGGCTTCGCGTCCGCACAACAGATCGTCGGCAAAGGCACGCGCCACCGTCAGCACCTCCAGGGTGTTGCGGTAATTGAGCTTGAGCACCGTGGTGCGTCCCTGAGCCTGGACACCGACACTGGCGAAGCTGAAGTCCAGCCCCTGCTTCTTGCTCCGGTAGATCGACTGGGCGTCATCGTAGAGCACCAGCAGGGAATTGCTGCTCGGGTCGACCATCTGCACTACCAGCCGGAACCAGTCCGGCTCGAAGTCGTGGCCCTCGTCGATCATCACCGCCGCGTACTGCGCACGGGGGATCAATCCCCGCTCCACGGCCTCCATGGTCTTTTCCACAAGCGCCGCCAGATAGACATTGACGTTGCGATTTCCGGCCGGCAGCCCGACGTTGTAGGCGGTGAGCATTTCCTTGCACCAGCCATGGAAGTGCTGTACCGAAACCTTCTCGCCGAGTCCTTTCTCAACCATAACCTGGCGCAACCGCCCGGCCAGCGAGCGGTTGAAACAGAGCACCAGAATCGGCTTAACAGTGGCCTTGGCCAGATGTGCGCAGCGGTAGCCGAGGATCATCGTCTTGCCGCTGCCCGCCGCCCCGTGGATCACCCGATGCCCATCCCCCAGCGAGCGCGCCAGTTGCTCCTGCTGGAAGTCCATCACCTTGATCAGGCTGGGCAGCTCCGCCTCCCCAGGCCCGAACAGGCCGAACTGCCCCGGCTGGGCACTGACGCGGATTTCCGGGAACAAGTGAAAACGCACTCGGTCGATCTGCGGCAGGCTGAGCGCACAGGGAAACACCTGGGGAAACATGCCCCACAGGCGCTGCTGGAATGCTTCGGCATCCACCGACGCGGTCATCTCGTCCTGACAGATCACCTGCTGCGGATTGAGTACCTCGCCCAGGTCCGTCTGCTCGAACTGGCGCCGGGTGATGTTGGTCAGCGCCACGCCCCAGCCCCAGGGCATGATCAGCTCCCCCGGCCTCGGCGCTTTCGCGCCCTGGCGCAGCAAGGGGTCGGATTTCAGCAGAACCTGCAGCTCCAGCGCATAGACACGGGCCTGCGTGAGCGGGTTGCTGGCGCGTCTGATGCCCTCGTGGGTCAGCAGCACCACGCTGCTCTTGTCGGCGGACTGAATGGTGGACAACTTCCAGTCCTTGACCTCCAGCACCAGCACGCCACGCCGCGGATGCAGCACCACGAAGTCCGGATAGCGAACTTTCGGGCCAATCGGCACGTTGTACCAGCACAGGTAATCGTCTTCGAGCAGCTTATCCAGCCGCTCGGCGAAACGGCGCTCGCCCGTGGTATCGAACCGGCACTGCGAGCGAACGGGGAAAGAACGAGCCATGTATCTACACCATCCCTGGTTACAGACCGAGCTTACCTTTTGCGAAACAACCCTGACGCAAACAGCGTGGCAAAGCTGCCGCTCCGTCTCGCGTCTACACCTTCACGTCTTCGATGTACCGGCTCGCATAAACCAGGAAGTAGGCGGCAAACACTCCCACCAGGAAATCCTTGCCCATCGCGACGCCGTTGAACTCGGGCGCCAGCAGCCGGGACACCACACCGTAAAGCCCGGAGATCACCAGCACGCCGCACCATACCTGCACCAACAGACGAACCTTGCGGTGGTTGCCGACGATCAGCCACAGCAATGCGCCCTGAACGATTACCGGCACCAGAGAACTCATCACGCCAACCAGCAACGCCAGGGAGTTGAGCAGAAACAGCACGCCCAGAAAGGCCATCAGTGACCCTTTATAAGCGGCACTGGTGAAGCGGACGGCGGTGACCTTGGGTGCGGACTTCATGCGTGCTCCAATAACGACAACGGATGGGAAAAAGCTGCCATCCAGTGTGCCTTGGGCACTTCCCAGCGCCTAGCGCGACGAATGGCGGAGGTCGCGCCGCAAAGCAGCGCCGCGACAGGCCGGTCGTCCGTTTCAGTGGGGCAGCAGCGCTCCCAGCGAAATGAGCAGGTTCTTCAGAAGGAACCAGCTCGCCCAACATGTTCCCAGCCCCGGCCAACATGTCGGGTGTCCAATATCAAGTTGTCCGGCATCCCCCCTGGCTCAATAGAACAGGCTTTTTTTGAAGCGCAGGGTGAGCTGGCTGAGTTTCTCGGCGCCCCTGACACCAAACAGGCGGTGATTGATTTTATACAAGGTCGGCCAGAACAGTTTTAGGTCGCTTATCGACAGTTGCCTGGCCAGATCGAAACACTCGCTCGCCAAGTCTTCCCGCCCTTCCCGCAGGGCCTCACGGCCTATATCCCACAGGCGTGCAGCAAACGCCGCACGGCTTTTTGCCGAGGCATGTTGCTCTACCGAATGCAGCGTCATCAGCATCTTCTGCTTTTCATATTCCAGGCGACTGGGGGACTTTCTCCTTTTGATACTGATGCGATCTTCCGAGAAATGCACACGGTGCATATATATTTCCTGGGGGTGATAGACGAACTGGGTGCCCAAGGCAGCAAGACGGACGTGCAGATTCCATTCCTGGCTACTCTTGAACCTGACATCGAATCCGCCAACCTTATCCAGCAGGGTTTTTCTATGCAGCGGTGTAGACGTCATGAGATTGGCCATGACCAACTGCGCCAACTGCTCGCTGTCTTGCTGTATGACAACATTGCTGACAGTTTTTACTGCGCCTTCTCGCAGGATGCTGTAGTCACCATACACGATGGAACTTGAATTCAGCCGCAGGATCACGTCCACTTGTGAGCGTATAGCGCCTGGATGCAGAAAATCGTCTGCATCCAGAAACTTTATATACGTCCCCCTTGCCGCGCCCAGTGCCTGGTTGCGTGCAGCGCAAGCGCCCTGGTTAGACTGCGTGATAACTTTTATATTCTTATATTTGGAAAGCGCTTCCAGAGTTCCGTCGCTGGATCCATCGTCCACCACGATGACTTCGAGTTTTCCATATTCCTGCGAGAGCACACTTTCCACACAGGGGGAAACATATCGCTCCGCATTGAATGCCGGGATCAAAATCGAAACCAGAGGATCTTTCATGGGCTTTTTGATTCGAAAGTCATCATAAGCACTCGCCCCGGAACGCGGTCCCTTGATGTAAAGGCGGCAGCCTGGGTTTTTCCGGCCATCCAAACTGCCTACCCAGCCACTCATCCCATTCCGCCGGTTCAAAGCGATACGAGCCCGCGGCTGGGGTGAAAGTGAGCTCGCCGATGTAAACCCTCCCTTGATGAATATAGAAATCGACCCGCAGATAGCCAAAGGGGGCCGCGAGGTGCTTTGCAATACGCAACATCTCCTCGAGCCACGTAGGCTTGGCAACGGGTTCGGCGCTGGCATTTTTACCCCTGCGCAGAAACGAGGCCACGCTCCAGTCCTCCAGATAGAGGCCTTGCGTGGGATTTGCCAAACGCCCGTGTATATGCTGTATGAAAACAAAAGGCTCAGCCCCGTCACCCGGATTGAATACATTGAATTTGTAGTCGTCCGGCGGTTGGCCGTCGGTGAGCAGCGGCTGTTCAAAGAGAATCGCTGGCTTGATGTCTCTGTAATGCTTTTCTCGGTAGCGCGTCGAAAAGTCCGAGGCGAGCCAATGCCTGGCCAGACGGGCCAGCGTCTCCGGATTTTCCTGGTCCTTGCAATGAACGATTTTCACCTGGCCAGCACTGTGATTGGCCTTCATGACAAATGCCGTTGGCAATCCTTCGAACGTTTCGGCGCAAACGTCTTCGCAAACGAGATATACCGGCACCAGATACTGCTCGCCCACCGTCGCAGCGAGATAATTCCTCACCGCAAACTTGTCCGCCAGATAAGAATAGGCAGGGTGCGGATAGCGCATCCTGTGGAATATCTTTTCGGAGAAATATCGAGGATTTTGAAAATCACACAAGCGCCCGTGGTGCTGCCAATAGCGGGCGCGATAGAAAATGCAATCCGGCGAATGCTCGATAAGCCTGTTCAGCAGTCGACCCATCATCCCGTTGCACCTTGCACGAGTCCGCCGGCTGCGGATTTCCTGGAGCAGGCCATGATCGTGGCGCTGATCAGCAGCACGTTCATGATCGCCCCTGTCAGGCTGAAGGCAGCCACGGCAACCCGGTCGCTCTCAAACACGAAGAAGCCGGCATAGATCGCCACGACCCGAATGACCACGAGCGCGATCTCATAGAGCAGGAAAGATTTCTGCAACGACAACGCCGCGATGGCCGCGACACTGGGCCGATTGATGAATCCAAAGAACAGCCAGCAAGCCAGCCATTGGCCGTACTCCCCCGCAACCCGCCATTCGCTGCCAAACACCAGCGCGAACAACCAGGGACCCAGCAACACCACAAGCAGGAAAGGACAGACCCCGACCACAGCCAGCGCTGCCGTTGCCTTGTATATCAGCCCCGCAAGCGGCTTGCCCGCATGGGCGGCCTCGGTGAACTTCGGATAGAAGACATCGCTGACCGATTTGCCAATCAGCATGGAAGGTACCGCCATGACGGTTCTGGCCAAGGTGTAGAAACCCGCCGACGCCGGTCCGAACAGGCTGGCCAGCAGCACGATGGGCAAACTTTGCGACAGCGCGTTCAGCAGGACTTGCGGCGCTCGGAACAATGGAAAGTCGGCATGGATACGAGCGCAGCCCAACAGCTCCGTCAGTGTTGTTCTGCCGCCTGAACGGCCCGAGAACAGCCCCGCCCCGGCTGCGAGCATCGCGGCATGCAGCACGCGCCCCGCGACGGCCAGGCCCACCAGCACACCGGCCCCTGCGTAGAAAACGCCGAGGCCCGCCTTACCCACATTCAGCAGTAGTGACTGAATGATCGCCACACGCGCCGTGACCGAGAACTTGCCCTTGCGAATAAGCCATTGCTCAGCCACCTGCATGCAGGCGGCGAAGAACATGGCCACGGGAATCAACATCAGGAAATCGGCGATGGCCTGCAAGCCGAGTGACCCGGCCAGTTGCTCCGCCGAGAAAAACAAGGCGAGCGCAACCAGCACCGTGACGCTCAAGGCCAGCAATACCGACAACTTGGCAATCGCCAGCGCGTCCTCATCCTTCTTGGGGAGCACAATCGCAATGGGATAGGTGAGAGCGGCTATCGGGGCCAGAACATTCAGGAGAGCCATGAACGCCCCCAGTTGCCCAAATGACTCGGGCCCGTACAGGCGGGTGATCACCGGCGCAAAGGCGATGGTGATCGCCTGGGCAGTGGCGGTCCCGGTGACCACGGCCAACACATTGCGCACGAAGGGGCGCCGGCTCAGCTCGATAAGGGTGTTAGACACAGTGCGCATGCGTCAGTCCAGGTTCAGGGTTTTGCCAGAGACTGCTGCACTTCTGATTCGAAAGCCTTCCATCGGACTGCGGCACGCGCGGGTTTGTTCTGAGGAAGCCGAACCGCCTGGTCTATGAGCCCCGGTGATCAATTTCTGGAAGCGACTGGAAATCTGAAACCCATAAATTCGCTTTTTTGCTTGAAAGCAGCGATTTAGAGCGGTTGAGCGGAAGTCGGTGGAAGTCAGCGGAAGAGCTGATGGCGTCCCCTGCTGGAATCGAACCAGCATCTAGCCCTTAGGAGGGGCTTATTCTATCCGTTGAACTAAGGGGACGCGGGAGGGGTGCCGGGTTGCGCGGCGGGCGGAATGTTACCCAGCCGCCGGCGGTTTGTCATGCCTCAATTGTCCCGGCGCAGCTCGTCCGGAATGGGCAGGTCGGGCAGCGGGCCGGGCTTCTTGCCCTGCCCTGCCTGGTGCTGGCGGATCTGGTAGACGTAGGCCAGCACCTGGGCCACGGCCATGTAGAGTCCGGCGGGAATCTCCTGTTCCAGCTCGGTGGAGTAGTACACCGCTCGCGCCAGGGCCGGGGATTCCACCACGGTCACCTTGTGCTCGTTACCGATCTCGCGAATCTTCAGGGCGATCTGGTCGACGCCCTTGGCCAGCAGCAGCGGCGCGCCGGCCTGGGATTCGTCGTACTTGAGGGCCACGGCGAAGTGCGTCGGGTTGGTGATGATCACGTCGGCCTTGGGCACTTCGGCCATCATGCGGCGCTGGGAGATCTCGCGCTGCAGCTGGCGGATGCGCGACTTCACTTCCGGCTTGCCTTCGCTGTCCTTGTATTCGTCGCGCACTTCCTGCTTGGTCATCATCATCTTCTGGGTGTGGTCCCAGATCTGGTACGGCACGTCGATCAGGGCGATGAAGATCAGCCCCAGGGACAACCACAGCGCGCACCAGCCGACGATCAGGATGGTGTTGAGGATGGCGGCCTCCAGCGGCTGGTGGGCCAGGGCCAGAATGTCGTCCTGGTAGAGGTTGAGCACCACCAGCGCCACCGCCAGCACCACCAGGAACTTGCCGATCGCCTTGAACAGCTCCACCAGCGACGTCTTGGAGAACATGCGCTTGAGGCCGGACAAGGGGTTCATGCGGCTGAACTTGGGCATCAGCGATTCGGTCGAGAACAGGAAGCCGCCGAGCATCACCGGGCCGACGATCGAGGCCAGCAGCAGCAGGATCAGCAGCGGCAGCAAGGACATCAGCGCATGCTCGCCGGCGGTGAGCAGCAGCAGGACCATGCTGTCGGTGTGGTAGAGGCTGTCGCGGCGGACGCTGAAGCTGCCGTTCATCACATCCAGGATGCCCAGCCCCAGGCTGGCGCCGAACGCCATCAGGCCGCCGGCGCCGGCCAGCATCACCACCAGGGTGTTGAGTTCCTTGGAACGGGCTATCTGACCTTTCTTGCGGGCGTCACTGAGCCGTTTCTCTGTGGGCTGTTCGCTCTTGTCCGCGCCGTTTTCGTTCTCGGCCATGGATTACCTCGCGTGCGCGAAGTCGCGCAGCAGTTGCAGGGCCTCGACGGTGAGCGCCTGGAAATGCGCCAGGATGTCGGCCTGGCTGAGCCAGAAGATGATCATGCCCATCACCAGGGTGAGCGGGAAACCGATGGCGAAGATGTTCAGCTGCGGCGCGGCGCGGGCCATGACGCCGAAGGCCATGTTGATCACCAGCAGTGCGGTGACCGCCGGCAGGGCGATCAGCACCGCGGCGCCGAGCACCCAGGTGAGCTTGCCGGCGATCTCGCGGTAGTGTTCGACCAGGAAGCCGCTGCCCACCGGCAGGGTAATGAAGCTCTCGGCCAGCACCTCGAACACCACCAGGTGGCCGTTCATGGCCAGGAACATCAGGGTCGCCATGTTGAGCAGGAACTGGCCGAGCAGCGGCACCGAAACGCCCATGGCCGGGTCCATCATCGAGGCGTAGCCCAGGCCCATCTGCATGGAGACGAACTGGCCGAGCACCACGAAGATCTGGAAGAACAGCTGCAGGAGGAAGCCGAGCACCGCGCCGATGAGGATCTGCTCAGCGATCAGCAGCATCATGCGCAGGTTAAGCGCATCCACCTCGGGCATCGGCGGCAGATTGGGCGACAGCAGCAGGGTGATGGCAAGCGCCAGGTACAGGCGCACGCGCACCGGCACCAGGTTGCCGCCGAACACCGGCATGACCATCAGCAGTGCGCCAATGCGGAACAGCGGCAGCAGGAAGGCACTGACCCAGCCGCCGATCTGTGCGTCGGTCAGCTCAAGCACTACGCATCACCCAATGACAAACGGGATGTTGTGCACCAGCGTCTCGGTGTACTCCAGCCACTGGCGCACCAGCCAGGGGCCGGCCCACATCAGCGTCACCAGCATCACCATCAGGCGTGGCAGGAAGCTCAGGGTCTGCTCGTTGATCTGCGTGGCGGCCTGGAACACCGCGACGATCAGACCGGCGATCAGGCTGGGCACCACCAGGATGGCCACCGTCACGGCGGTCAGCCACAGGGCGCTGCGGAACAGGTCGACGGCGACTTCAGGGGTCATGGCTATAACGTCCCGAAACTGGCGGCCAGGGTGCCCATGATCAGGCTCCAGCCATCGATGAGCACGAACAGCATGATCTTGAACGGCAGCGAGATGATCAGCGGCGAGAGCATCATCATACCCATGGCCATCAGGATACTGGCCACCACCAGGTCGATGATCAGGAACGGGATGAAGATCATGAAGCCGATCTGGAAGGCGGTCTTCAGCTCGGAGGTGACGAACGCCGGCACCAGGATGGTCAGCGGCGTGTCGGCCGGGGTGGCGATGTCGGTGCGCTTGGACAGCCGCATGAACAGGTCCAGGTCGCTCTCACGAGTCTGCGCCAGCATGAAGTCCTTGAGCGGCACCTCGGCGCGGCTGATGGCTTCACGGGCGCCGATCTGCTCGTTCAGATACGGCTGCAGCGCCTGTTCGTTCACCTTCTCGAACACCGGCGCCATGATGAACAGCGTGAGGAACAGCGCCAGGCCGAGCAGGATCTGGTTGGACGGCGTGGACTGTAGGCCCAGCGCCTGACGCAGGATGGAGAACACGATGATGATCCGCGTGAAGCTGGTCATCAGCATGACGAACGCCGGGATGAAGCTCAGCGCCGTCATGATCAGCAGGATCTGCAGGCTGACCGAGTACTCCTGCTCGCCGTCCGGGTTGGTGGTCAGGGTGATGGCCTTGATGCCCAACGGATCGCCGGCCGCCTGCTGCGCCATGGCCGGGCCGGCCAGCAGCCACAGCAGCACGCCCGCCAGCACCAGCCAGGCGCGGGCGAACATCAACGGGGCAAGGGCGGTCGCGTTCATCGGGTCAGTGCTCGGCGGGCGGGGTCTTGTCGCGGCCGAGCAGGTCCTGCAGGCGGCGGGCAAATTCCGGGGTGGCGGTATTCGTGGCGGGCAGCACCACGGGCTGCTTGAGCACATGCAGCGGGGTGATGCGGCCGGCGGTGAGGCCGAGCAGCACCTGTTCCTCGCCGACCTGCACCAGCAGCAGCCGCTCGCGGGTGCCCAGCGACTGGCTGGCCAGCAGCTGGATGGCCTGGTTGCCGCGCGGCCCGGCCTGGTTCTGCATGCGCCGCAGCAGCCAGGCCAGGCCGAAGATCAGGCCGACCACCAGGCCCAGGCCGAGCACCAGCTGGACCAGCTGGTCGACCATGCCCTCGGTGGACGGTCCCGGCGTGGCGGCGACGGCTTCGCCGGCCAGCAGCAGCGGCGCCAGGATCAGGCGGCGCATCAGCGCAGCTTCCGGATGCGCTCGGTGGGGCTGATCACGTCGGTCAGGCGGATACCGAACTTCTCGTTGACCACCACCACTTCGCCGTGTGCGATCAGGGTGCCGTTGACCAGCACGTCCAGCGGCTCGCCGGCGAGGCGGTCCAGCTCGATCACCGAGCCCTGGTTGAGCTGCAGCAGGTTGCGAATGCTGATGCTGGTGTTGCCCACTTCCATGGAAATGGTCACCGGGATATCCAGGATCACGTCCAGGTTCGGGCCTTCCAGGCCGTGCACCGGCTCGCCCTTGGCCGGCGTGGGGAACTGTTCCATGGGCGCGCGCGCCGGGCCTTCGGCCAGCAGCTCGTCGATCGCGTTCTGGTTGTCACCCTCTTCCAGGGCGGCGGCCCATTCGGCGGCCTGTTCCTCGGGAGACTTCGGGGTGTTGTTTGACATTGCGTGTCCTCAGCTGACTGTCTGGCCGAACGTTCCGCACGCGGCGGAAGGTCCGAGCGGAAAAGAGTTGCCTCAGCGATTGCGTTCCAGCGGCCCCATTACCTGCAGGGCCAGCATGTCCTTGTGGGAGCCGAGCTTCACTTCGAAGGTCGGCACGCCGTTGGCCTTGAGCAGCATCTGCTCAGGCAGCTCGACGGGAATCACGTCCCCGGGCTGCATGTAGAGGATGTCGCGCACGCGCAGCTGGCGACGCGCCACGATGGCGTCCAGCGGCACCTGTACGTCCAAGATGTCCTCGCGCAGGGCCTTGGACCAGCGCTCATCCTGGTCGCCGACATCGGACTTGAAGCCGGCGTCGAGCATCTCGCGGATCGGCTCGAGCATCGAGTACGGCAGGGTCACGTGCAGGTCCCCGCCGCCGCCGTCCAGTTCGATGTGGAAGGTGGAGACCACCACCACTTCGCTGGGACTGACGATGTTGGCGATGGCCGGGTTGACCTCGGAATTGAGGTACTCGAAGTCCACCTCCATCAGCGCGTTCCAGGCTTCCTTGAGGTCGACGAACGCCTGGTCGAGCACCATGCGCACCACACGCAGCTCGGTGGGGGTGAACTCGCGGCCTTCGATCTTGGCGTGACGGCCGTCGCCGCCGAAGAAGTTGTCAACCAGCTTGAACACCAGTCGCGAATCGAGGATGAACAGCGCCACGCCGCGCAGCGGGCGCATCTTCACCAGGTTGAGGCTGGTGGGCACGTACAGCGAATGCACGTACTCGCCGAACTTCATCACCTGCACGCCACCGACGGCGACGTCGGCGGAGCGACGCAGCAGGTTGAACATGCTGACGCGGGTGTAGCGGGCGAAGCGCTCGTTGACCATTTCCAGGGTTGGCATGCGACCGCGGACGATGCGGTCCTGGCTGGTCAGGTCGTAGCTCTTGACCCCGTTGGGGCTGGCGGTTTCCTCGACGGAGACGAGTCCGTCATCGACGCCGTGCAGCAGCGCGTCGATCTCATCCTGTGACAGCAGGTCTGTGGCCATGGAAGGGTCCTACTGCAAAACGAAATTGGTGAACAGCACCTGCTCGACGACCGGCTGGCCCAGCAGGTTGCGAGCGATCTCCTGGACGCGCTCGGTGGCCTGGACGCGCACCGCTTCCTTGCCGGGCGCGGTGAGCATGGCCTCGAAGCTCTGCGCGGAAAGCAGCATGACCAGCTCGTTGCGCAGCAGCGGCTGGTGCTCGCGCAGCGCATCCATGCTCTTCTTGTCGCGCCCGAGCAGGGAAACGCTCACCTGCAGGTAGCGGGCGCGGCCATTGGCGTTGTAGTTGACGACGAAGGGTTCCTTGAGCTCTTCGTACACCGCGCCGCGGTCGCGGCTCACGAACAGCGGCTTGGTATCCGGGCTGGTAGACGCGTTGGAGGAGGTAAGGACGTACCAGGTAATGCCCACCGCGGCGACCATCGCCAGCAGGAGGGTCAGCACCCCGAGAATGATGAGGAGGAGCTTCTTGTTCTCAAGCCTGAAAGACTTTGCCATGCCAAATATCCGTCACCTTGCGGCGCTACAACAGTCAAGCCAGCGATTCAGCAAGTCTTATGCCAGTCGATTGCCTGACCCGACGAGCCTCGCGGCGCTGCGCTGCTGGCAGGAGCGGCTTCAGCCCTCATGCAGGAGGGGCTTCAGCCGCGACGTTTCCCTTGCCTCAGGCGTAGAAATCCACCAGGCCACGACCACTCTCCAGCGGCGTGGTCGCGATCAGGCTTTCGGCTTCCAGGCCCTCTTCCGCCTCGGCTCCTCCACCGGCCAGGCCATAAGCGCCGCGCTCATCGGCCTGGCGCTCGCCACGGGCCAGGGACTGGTCGGACACGTTGACGTCGAACTGCCCCAGCCCCTGCTGGTTGAACATCTCTCGCAGCCGGTGCATCTGCCCTTCCAGCGCCTCGCGCACCGAGGCGTGCGGACTGGCGAAGCTGATCTGGGTCTGCTCCTGGTTCAGGCTGATGCGGATCTCGAGGCGACCCAGCTCGGCGGGATCCAGCTGGATCTCCGCGCTACGCAGGTTCTGGCTGGACAACCACATGACGCGCTCCACCACCGCCTCGCTCATGCCGGGCTGGCGCATGGACAGTGGTTGCTGCAGGGCATTGGCGGCCACCTCACGCTGCGCCGCGCTGGCCTGCTGCACGGCCTGAGTCAAAGGATTGACTGGACTGTCGGGGCCTTCGGCCGCGTGCTGCGCGGAACTGCCCGCCGCCGCGCTCAGGCTGCTGCGCAGTAACTCGGTGAAGTCCTGCTCGTCGTCGGCGGCGAGCCCCCCTTCGGGAAGCGCTTCGGAGAGCGTCTCGGTTTTGGCAAGGTGCAGCTCGGGCAGGGCTGCCTGGCGCGCACGGGTCTCGGCCAGAGTCGGCTGCATCTGCCGTGCGCCCAGGGCGCTGGCGGCTGCCTGGGCAACGCCGGCCGTCTGCGAGGCCGCGGCGCTGGCAGGCGCCATCGGATTGGCCACCGCCAGCGTCTGTTCGGCAATATCCGCCTGCGCATCGGGCGAAGCCGTCGCGTCGGCACCCAGGACCGCAGCGGCAGACTCATCCACGGCTTGCGCTTCGGCGGCGGCAACAGGCGTATCCGACGCCGGCGCTGCACTGTCCCGCCCGAACAGCATCAGCGACTCCAGGGATACCGCTTCGGGCTCGGCGGCCAACGTCAGCTCTTCCTCGGGCGGCAGTCCGCTGCCCGGCAATTCGTTGCCGAGGACGGCAACGGCTTGCTCATCGGCGGCCAGCGACGACTGATCGTTCGCGGCCTGGGTGTGCCCACCAAGGCTGCTGGCTTCTTCGCCGGCGACCGCTTCGCCGCCTTCGCGTGCTCGTGCAAGAATCCCGGAGAAACCGCTCTGGCCCGCTTCTTTTGGCGAGCTGCGCAGATTCTGGTCGGCGTGCACCGAAGACACCTTCGGCAGAAGGAAATCGGCACCAAGGCTCATGGCTGACTCCGCTGAAATCTAGTAGTGCCAGGCAGAGTGCAAGCAGCGGGCCAATCCAAGAAAAGCCGTCCAGGCAGCTGTGCGGGGGAGGCGTCAGGCGAAGCGGCGGCGTTCGGCGCGGACCAGCACGCGCACCACGGAGAGCTCCTGCTCGACCTGACGCAGCAGACCGGCGGCCTGCTCCAGGGCAGCGTCACGGCCGGCACGCTCCAGCTCCAGGCAGAGCTGGGCCAGCGTCACCGCGCCCATGTTGCTGCAGCTGCCCTTGAAGCTGTGCGCCGCCTTGCTCAGCGCTTCGGCGTTGCCACCGCGCAGGGCCTGGCGCAGGGAATGCAGGCGTTCCTCGGAATCGGCCAGGTAAGCATCGAGAAGGGCCGGGTAGTCCTCGGCCATGACATCCTGCAGGCTTTGCAGCACCGCGCTGTCGATATGCGATCGTCCGTACATCTGCTTGTCCTTAGCCGGATGTGTCACTGCGCCATTATGCGCGGCCTGCGAACGCTGCCTCCAGACGCAGGTCAGTCTTCCCGACGAACGAGCATCCGCTGCGCCAGTTCATCGAACTGCTTCTGCTCGCGCGCGTCGGCTACCCGCCGCGCCTCGTCCTGATAGCGCTGCACCAGTTTGCGCAGCCCTTCCAGTCGCATGTGGCACTGCTGCCAGCGCTCACGCGCCTTGCGCAGGTTGTCGCGGTTCCACTCGACACTGCGCCCTTGCTGCTCGATGGCGGTATCCAGTTGGCCGAGAAAGCGCTGGTAGTTGACCATCCACTGGCCGGAGACACCCTGGCGACCGGAGGTCAGCCACTGCTGCTGATAATCGCTGAGATAGCGCTGCAGATCGCGAAGCTGATTCTCGCTTTGCAACAGCTTTTGCTGGGCTTGCCCCAGCACGCGCGCGGCATCACGTTCCGCCCGTGTGGCCAGGTCCACCACGGGCGCCAGCCGCTGGATGCGCCGATCACTCATTGCCGGTGGCCGCGCTCAGTACAGGGTCACTGGAAGACGGCCGCCAGTTGCGCGGCGTTCTGCCCCAGCTGCTGGCCACCTTCGTTAAGGCCCTGTCGCAGGTAGTGGGCCATCTGCTGCTGCTTGGCAATGGCCAGGTCGGTTTCCGGATCGCCGCCGGGCACGTAGGCGCCGACGCTGAGCAGGTCGCGGCTCTGCTGGTAGCGCGACCAGAAGCGCTTGAAGCGCTGCGCCAGCTGCAGATGCTCCGGCGTGACCACCTGCGGCATCACCCGGCTGATCGACGCTTCGATGTCGATGGCCGGGTAGTGCCCCTCCTCGGCCAGGCGGCGCGACAGCACGATATGGCCGTCGAGCACGCCGCGCGCCGCGTCGGCGATCGGGTCCTGCTGGTCATCCCCTTCGGACAGCACGGTGTAGAAGGCAGTGATCGAACCGCCGCCCTGCTCCGCGTTACCGGCGCGCTCGACCAGCGCCGGCAACTTGGCGAACACCGAGGGCGGGTAACCCTTGGTGGCCGGCGGCTCGCCGATGGCCAGGGCGATCTCGCGCTGGGCCTGGGCATAGCGGGTCAGCGAGTCCATCAGCAACAGGACGTTCTTGCCCTGGTCGCGGAAATACTCGGCGATGCGTGTGCAGTACTGGGCGGCGCGCAGGCGCATCAGCGGCGCCTCGTCGGCCGGCGAGGCGACTACCACGGAGCGCTTGAGACCTTCCTCGCCGAGGATGTGCTCAATGAATTCCTTCACCTCGCGGCCCCGCTCGCCGATCAACCCAACCACGATGATGTCGGCCTGGGTGAAGCGGGTCATCATGCCCAGCAGCACTGACTTGCCCACGCCGGTGCCGGCGAACAGGCCCAGGCGCTGCCCGCGTCCAACGGTGAGCAGGCCGTTGATGCTGCGAATACCGACGTCCAGCGGCTGGTCGATGGGATGGCGGCGCAGCGGGTTGATCGCCGGCGCGACCAGCGGCACCCAGTCCTCGGCGCGCATGCGGCCCTTGCCGTCCAGTGGCTTGCCGGTGCCGTCCAACACCCGGCCAAGCATGCTCATACCCATGGGCAGGCGGCCGCTGTCGGCCAGTGGCACCACGCGGGCGCCCGGGGCGATACCGGCCAGACTGCCAACGGGCATCAGGTAGGTCTTGCTGCCGGCGAAGCCCATGACTTCGGCTTCGATCTCCAGCGGATGATGGCGGTCGCCGTTCATCACCAGGCAGCGGCTGCCCACAGCCGCACTGAGGCCTTCGGCTTCCAGGGTCAGGCCGACCATGCGCAGCAGGCGCCCTTCGACCACCGGACGACTGGGCAGGCTGACCGCCTGCTGGTAGCCGGCCAGGCGGCGGGCCAAGGTGGTGCGCTCAAGGCGCATCGGCTTGCTCCCCGCCGGGCAGCTCGACGATCAGGTCGGGCGCCGGCGGATGCAGGCGTTGCTCGCGCTTGTGCTCGAACAGCTGCGCCAGCGCCTGCTTGAGGCGGGTTTCCACGGTGGCATCGACCAGACTGTTCTGGCTTTCCACGCGGCAGCCGCCCGGCTGCAGGCTGGCGTCCTCGATGATCTTCCAGCTTTCCTCGTGGCGTTCGCGCAGCGCCTTGACCAGCTCGAAGTCCTGGGGATTGACGTGGATGCGCAGGCTGCCGGCGCCCATGGGCAGCAGGCCGAGCGCTTCGGAGAGGATCAGTTGCAGCTGGCTGGAATCGGTGCGCAGCTCGCGCTGGATGACCTCGCGGCTGACATGGGCGACCAGGTCGACCAGCGCCAGCTCCAGCGCCTGGTCCTGCTCGGCGATGGGCTCCAGCAGGTGACCCATCAACTGTTCCAGGCGCGCCAGCTGCTCGTTCAGGCGGGCCTCCGCCTCCTGGCGGGCGCGCAACTGGCCGGCGTGGAAGCCGTCCTTCTCGCCCGTGGAAAAGCCTTCGTTGTAGGCCTCCTGACGGATGGCCTCCAGCTCTTCGAGGGTGATCGGCTGCACCGCCTCGACCGGCACTTCCTCGATGCTGGCCTGGACTTCCGGCTCCGGCTCCACTTCGGGCAGCGGCTCCGGCGCGGGCGCCGGTTTGAGCGGATCGAAGCTGGGCAGCAGCCAGCGCTCGAACGGCGGCAGGTCGCTGGCGCGGATCAGATCGCTTTCGTATTCGCCTTGGCCATTCTGCATGGTGACTCGACTCTCGCCCCGCCAGGGGTCTGGCTATCCCGGCAAGCGGGATCAGATCATTTCTTCGGCGCCCTTCGGGCCGATGACGATTTCGCCGGCTTCGGCCATGCGACGCGCGATGCCGAGGATTTCCTTCTGCGCCGTCTCGACATCGCTGACGCGCACCGGGCCGAGGCTTTCCAAGTCGTCGCGCAGCAGCTCGCCAGCGCGCTTGGACATGTTCTTGAAGATCTTCTCCTTGACGTTCTCGTCGGCGCCCTTGAGGGCCAGGGTGAGCACGTCGGAGGAGATCTCGCGCAGCAGCGCCTGGATGCCACGGTCGTCGATGTCGGCCAGGTTCTCGAAGACGAACATCAGGTCTTCGATCTCCAGCGCCAGCTCCTCGTCCAGCTCGCGGATGGCATCCATCAGCGGGCCTTCGATGGTGCTGTCCAGGTAGTTCATGATGTCGGCGGCACGCTTCACGCCGCCCAGGGTGGCGCGACTGGTGTTGGTGTTGCCGGAGAACTGCTTCTCGAGGATGGTGTTGAGCTCCTTGAGCGCCGCCGGTTGCACGGTGTTCAGCGAGGACACGCGCAGCAGGATGTCCAGGCGCGCCTTGTGCGGGAAGTGGCTGAGCACCTCGCTGGCCTGGTCGGCGTCCAGGTAGGCCACCACGATGGCCTGGATCTGCGGGTGTTCGTAGCGGATCACGTCGGCCACGGCGCGCGGCTCCATCCACTTCAGGCTGTCCAGGCCGCTGGTGCTGCCGCCCAGCAGGATGCGGTCGATCAGGCTGCCCGCCTTGTCCTCGCCCAGGGCCTGGGTGAGCATCTTGCGGATGTAGCCGTCGGTACCCACGCCCAGGCCGGTCTGCTCGCCGACCATGACGATGAATTCGCTGAGGACTTCCTCGACCTGCTCGCGGTGCACGTTGCCCAGGTGGGCCATGGCCACACCGACCTTCTGCACTTCCTTGGGGCCCAGATGACGCAGTACCTGCGCGGCGTCGGTCTCGCCCAGGGAGAGCAGCAGGATGCCGGCCTTGTCGACTTTGCTCAGTTTGCTCACGGTCACTCGTCCCCGTTGATCCATTCTTTGACGACTTCGGCAACGCGGGCCGGGTTTTCCGCCACCAGGTTCTTGATGGCGTTCAGCTGGGCTTCGAATCCGTCATTGGGGTTGGCCAGCATGATCTGCTGGGCCGAACCGCTCAGGCTCAGTTGGTCTTCATCCAGCTCGGAGGACAACGGCTGCAGGTCGCGCTCGAACGGCACCAGATCCTTGCCTTCGCCCTTCTTGTTGCCGGTGATGTTGTTGAGCAGCGGACGCAGCACGCCGAACACCAACGCGAGGATGAACAGCGCGCCGATGATCTGTTTGGCGATGTCCCAGAACCAGGGCTGCGCGTAGAACGGGATCTCCTCGAACACTTCGCCACGGTCGGCGACGAAGGGCGTGTTGACCACGCTGACGCTGTCGCCACGGCTGGCATCGAAGCCCACCGCGTCCTGCACCAGGCGGGTGAAGCGCGCCAGGTCCTCGGCACTCCAGGGCTGGTAGGTGACGGTACCGGACTGCGGATCGACGACCTGCTGGTCGTCCACCACCACGGCGATGGACAAGCGGCGAACGCGGCCCTGCTGCTGGCGGGTGTAGCTGATGGAGCGATCCAGCTCGTAGTTGCGGGTCGCCTGCTCGCGCTTGTCGGCCGGATACGGCGCCAGCATCGGCGTGCCGGTGGCCGGATCCATGATCTGCTGGCCGTTGGCGTCCAGCAGCGGCTGGCCGGGCGGAATCGCGCCGACATTCGCGGCGCCGAAGCCCAGCTGTTCGGGCGCGGCGCCCGGGGCCGGCGGCTGGTTGCTCAGCGCGCCCGGAACACCTTGCGGCGGCAGGCTGCTCTGGCGTTGTTCCTTGACGGCCTGCTCGCTGCGCAGCGCGGGCTGGTCGGGGTTGAAGGTCTCGGTGGTGGACTCGACGGCGTTGAAATCCACGTCGGCAGAGACTTCCGCCTTGTAGCGCTCGTTGCCCAGCACCGGACGCAGGATGTTGTGCACGCGCTGGGTCAGCAGGGTTTCCACCCGGCGGCTGTACTCGAACTGGCGGCCGGCGACGGTCAGCTCGGACAGCTCCTGCTGATCGGAGAGCAGGTTGCCCTTCTGGTCCACCACGGTGACCTGGGACTTGTTCAGCTCCGGCACGCTGGTAGCCACCAGGTTGATGATCGCCTGGACCTGGCCGGGCTCCAGGTTGCGTCCCTGGAATAGCTCCAGCAGCACCGAAGCGCTGGGCTTGCGCTCGTCGCGCACGAACACCGAGCTCTTCGGAATGGCCAGGTGCACGCGCGCCGATTTGACGCCGTTGAGGCTGGCGATGGTGCGCCCCAGCTCGCCTTCCAGACCACGGCGGTAACGCGCCGCTTCCATGAACTGGCTGGTGCCCAGGCTCTGCTCGCGGTCGAGGATCTCGAAGCCCACGCTGTTGTCGCGTGGCGCCACGCCGGCGGTGGCCAGTTTCAGGCGCGCCTGGGCCATGTCCTGGGCCTTGACCAGCAGGGCGCCGGAATTGGGTTCGACGGTGTAGTGGATGCCGGCGGTGTTGAGGACATCGACCACCTGGCTGACGTCCATACCGTTGAGGTTGCCGTACAGGGGGCGGTAGTCCGGCTGCTGGGACCAGAGCACCACGGCGAAGCCGATGGCCACGCTGGCGGCCAGCCCGACCAGCAGGCCCACCTGGCGCAGCATGGACATTTCGGAAAGGTTTTCCAGGAAGGCGAGCCCGAACAGCGGCGGCTTCTTGGCCGGGGCTTCCGCCTCGTTGGAATGGGCGGGAACCTTCGCTACAGCGTCAGACATGGATCATCCGTCCTTAGATCGACATCTGCATGATGTCCTGGTAGGCCTGCACCAGCTTGTTACGCACCTGGGTCATGGCCTGGAAGGACACCGAGGCCTTCTGCGAGGCAATCATCACATCAGTCAGGTCCACCCCGCCCTGGCCCATTTCGAAGGCGGTGGCGAGCTGGTTGGCGGAGCTCTGGGTCTGGCTCACCTTGTTGACCGCCTGCCCCAGCAGATCGGCGAAGCTCGGCATGCCGTTGGCCGGCGCCTCGGGCTGTGCCGGCTTGAAACGGGCCATGGCGTCCGCCTGCATGGAACGCATGTCCATCAGCAAACGATTGAACTGCACACCCTGACTCATGTGTCATTTCCTCTTACTGGCGGCATAGATTTGACGCCCCACATCACAGAGCCCAGACATAGCAACATCAGTGCCAAGGGCCAAGTCATTGATTGAGCGAGAGTTTTGCTTGCGCTACAGGCTGTCGGAAAGTGGACGGTGGCGCACACCGACGAGACGGCCCACCCCGGCCGCCCCGAAAAACGTCGATTTCGTCACTTAGTGGCGCGACGATAGCATATTGATTTGCACATGCCAGCTCCGAAAGGAGCCCTTCGCTTACAGCGGATCGTTCATGCGCAGCAGTTCGTCGGGCAGATGCTCGATGTAGTCATCGTCCAGATCGGGCGGCGGCATCTGCAGGTGGTAGCCCTGCTTGTCGAGGTTCTCCAGCACCTGGTGGATGTCCTCGCGGGCCAGCTGGCGCTCGGGGTGCAGTACCAGATCGAAGGCCAGCTGCGGCGTGCCGAAGGCGGCGAGCAGACCTTCCGGCACTCGCGCCAAGGCGTCGCTTTTCAATACGTAGAGGTACATCTCGCGCTTGCGCGGGCTCTTGTAGATGGAACAGATGCGTTTCATGCCGATTCTCCGGGAGCGGACAACGCCTCGAGCAACGCCTGTCCGAGGCGTTCACGGCGCCAGCCGCGCAGGTTGTCCGGCAATTCATAGGGGCCGTTGGGGTAGCCACTGCGCAGCAGGGCTTCCAGGGATTTCTTGCGCAGCATCAGCTCGGGCGCCATGTCCAGGCGCGCCGCCTCGGCCTGGCCAACCGCGCGCAGCTTCTTGAGCAGGCGACCGACTTCCAGCGGCAGCGGTTCGTCCACCGGCTGCGGCCAGGCGTCGGGCGGCAGCGCCGCCGCCTGGCGGATCAGCTGCAGGAGGGTTTCGCCATCCTGGCGCACAGTGCGCGGATGCATGTCTTCAATGCGCGACAGCGCGCCCAGCTCCGCGGGCTGGTAGCGCGCCAGCGGCCACAGCGAGGCCTCGCGCAGGATGCGGTTGCGCGGCACATCGCGACGGCGCGCCTCACGCTCGCGCCAGGCGTACAGGGCCCGGTACACCGCCAGTTGCTGGCGGGACAGCTTCCAGGCCAGCTTGCCGTCGCGATACATCTCGTCCGGGTCGACCTCGCGGCGCAGGTTGGCGACCAGCTCGGCGCCATCCTCCAGCAGCCAGCCACGCTTTTCCGCGCTGAGCCGTTCGTCCAGCGCGCGATAGACCTCGACCAGGTGCTGCACATCCTCGGCGGCGTAGCGCACCTGCATGTCGCTTAGCGGGCGCTGCAACCAGTCGGAGCGAGTTTCGCCCTTGGGCAGCTCCACGCCCAGCAGCGCCTGCACCAGGCGCGAGTAGCCCATGGAAAAGCCCAGGTTGAGGTAGGCCGCCGCCAGTTGTGTGTCGAACAACGGCTGCGGCAGGGTGCCGGTCAGGCGCTGGAACACTTCCAGGTCCTCGCTGCAGGCATGCAGCACCTTGACCACCGCGGGATCATCCAGCAGCGCGGCGAACGGTGACCAGTCGCGGATGCACAGCGGATCGATCAGCGCGGCCTGCCGGCCATCACCGACCTGCACCAGGCCGGCGATCGGATAGAAGGTGTCGACCCGCATGAACTCGGTATCCAGCACCACGAAAGGCTGCGCGCGCCAGGCGGCGCACTGCTGCGCCAGCTCGGCGTCGTCGCGGATCCAGTGAATGTCGATGGCCACGCGGGTCTCCTCGATTGCCGGCACGTCGATTGCGGGCGCGCAGTATACAGCGCGTCGCGTTTTGCGCGCGGCGTCGCAAATACGGCTCGCTCGGGACGGCGGCACGCCCGGCGGGGCCGGCTGCACGCCGGCCGACAGAACCGGGAAACGGGTTCAGGCCAGGGTCAGCTCCTCGCTGACCGTCCCGGCCGGGGCGACGCCCTTGTCGAGCATGGCCTGCAGGCGCGCGCGGGTTTCGGCCATCAGCTCGGGCAGGCGCTCCACGGAATACTGGCTGGCGTCGATGGGCTCGCCGATTTCCACCTCCACCGGCATGCCCAGGTTCAGCCTCCAGGTACGTGCCGGCAGCACCTGGTGAATGCCGCGGATCGCCAGCGGCACGATGACCGCATCGGTGTCCAGCGCCAGGTGGAAGCAGCCCTTCTTGAAGGGCAGCAGCCGGCCATCGGCCGAACGGGTGCCTTCCGGAGCGGCCCACAGCACGATGCCGCTTTCCATCAGACGACGCGCGTTCTGCAGGTCGCGCACGGCCTGGTGGCGGTTGCCGCGATTGATGGAAGGGAATTCACCGGCGCGCAGGGTCTGGCCGAACAGCGGAATGGAGAACAGTTCCTTCTTGGCCAGCATGCGGATCGAGCCTGGCAGGTGGGCGAAGCTCACCGGGATGTCGTAGTGGCTGGAATGGTTGCAGAGAATGATGTAGCGGCGGCCGTCGGAGAAATCCGGCGCCTGCCCCTGCACGCGAATGTCGATGCGCGCCATGCGCAGCAGCACCCGGGCCCAGCTGCGCGCATAACGGTCGATGTGCTCGCGGCGCAGCCGGCCCACGGCGGCGCGCATCAGGATGACGCAGCAGTGATAGGCGGTCAGCAGCACACTGCCCAGGACAACCCCCACGCGGCGTGCCAGCGTGGCGCTCTCGGTGATGACAGCCAGATTAGACATGAACGCTCCCATTTCTCTGACGGGTCTATGCCAGGCGACTGGCGAAATATGACAGCCACCTTATGATGCCTGCCCTGCCCTTCGCGACACAGGAGCCACCCATGTCCTTTGCCCGCCTGCTGACTGCGCCCCAACTTGCCGAACGCCTGTCGGCGCCGGAGTTGCGCATCCTGGACTGCCGTTTCGCCCTCGACGACCCCGCCTACGGTCGTACCCGCTACGCCGCGGGGCATGTGCCCGGGGCCCAGTTCGCCGACCTGGAGCGGGACCTGTCCGGCCCGATCATCAAGGGGGTGACCGGTCGCCACCCGCTGCCGGACCCCGCCCGCCTGCAGGAGGCCCTGCGCGCCTGGGGCGTGGATCAGGACAGCACCATCGTGCTCTACGACGACGGCCCCGGCGCCTTCGCGGCGCGGGCCTGGTGGCTGCTGGCGTGGCTCGGCAAGCGTGACGGCGTGTTCCTGCTCGACGGCGGCTTCCAGGCCTGGCAGGCCGCCGGCCTGCCGGTAACCGCGCAGGTCACCGAACCGGCACGCGGGGACTTCACCGCTCGCCCGGACGCCTGCCTGGTCGTGGAGGCCGATCAACTGGGCCGGCGTCTGGCGGAGCCTGGCCTGACCCTGATCGATGCCCGTGCCCTGCCGCGCTTTCGCGGCGAGGTGGAGCCGCTGGACCCGGTCGCCGGCCACATCCCCGGCGCCCGCTGCGCTCCCTTCACCGACAATCTGGGCGCCGACGGACGCTTTCTGCCGCCCGAACAGTTGCGCCAGCGCTTCGAAAACCTGCTGGCGGGACGCAACCCCGAACAACTGGTGGCCTATTGCGGCTCGGGCGTTACCGCCTGCCATAACCTGTTCGCCCTGAGCCTCGCCGGCCTGCCGCTGGCGCCGCTGTATGCCGGCTCCTGGAGCGAGTGGATCACCGATCCGGCACGCCCGGTGGCCAGAGGTGACTGAACAGTCACTCAGGGACCCTATATTTCCTTAGAGAACAAATAGTTACATTGGTAACCCGGTTTTTTTAGCATGCTTTATCGCAACCCATTCACGGCACGCATAAAACCTGCGAAAGCCGCGATACAGAGCGGTTTGCACCTAGAACGGGGGGATTCTTCCTGTTAGCGTCGCCCGCTCGCTTCAACTTGAAAAACCGGAGTTACCGATGAAACAAGCCTGGATAAAAACAACACTGGCTCTGGCGATTGGCGCCCTGTCGAGCCAGGCACTGGCAAACGGACTGGCCATCAACGAGCACAGCGCCAGCGGCATGGGAACCGCCTTCGCCGGCCGTTCCTCCAATGTCCTGGACGCCAGCATCGTGGCCGGCAACCCGGCCGGCATGTCCAAGCTTGAGCGTCGCGAGGTCAGCGGTGGCCTGGCGTTCATCCATGCACTCACCGATATCGAAGCGACCGGCGGCACCGGCAGCACCGATGGCGACATGGTGCCCTTCGCCACCGTGCCGTTCGGCTACTACGTCACCCCGATCAACGACAAGCTGCACTTCGGTCTCGGCCTGTACGTGCCGTTCGCGGTCATCAGCGACTACGAGAACGGCCACATGGGCCGCTACCACGGCCTGAACAGCGAAGTTGAAGTGGTCAACCTGCAGCCGACCCTCAGCTACAAGATCAACGACCAGGTGTCGGTGGGTGGTGGCCTGGTGATCAGCCGCATCTACGGCAAGCTGACCCGCTCCATCCCGATGGGCAAGCTCGATCCGCTACTGGCTGGTCTGCCGGACGGCCATTCCGATGTGGAAGGCGACGATGTCTCCTATGGCTACAACCTCGGCGTACTGGTGGATGTCACCGAGCGACTGAGCTGGGGCCTGACCTACCACTCCAAGGTCAAGTACAACCTGGAAGGCGATACCAAGGTCAGCGGCATTACCGCTGCCACCCCTGCCCTCGGCTCGCTGAACACCACCTACGATGCCGCCGTGGACATCACCATGCCGGAGTCGGTGGACACCTCGGTGACCTACCGCCTGGACGACCAGTGGACCCTGTACGGTGGCGCCACCTGGACCCGCTGGAGTCGCCTGGAAAGCCTGGTGATCGAGAACCAGACCAGCAACCCCGTCCAGGCGGGTGTCGTCGGTCGCGTCGAAGAACCACTGAAGTGGAGCGATACCTGGTCGTTCGCCGTCGGCACCTCCTACCAGCTGAACCCGCAGTGGGTGCTGCGCGCCGGCCTGGCACTCGACGAGTCGCCGACCAACGACGAGCACCGCACCACTCGTATTCCGGTATCGGATCGCACCATCCTGTCCCTGGGCGCCGGCTGGAACATCAACCGCGACATGACCCTCGACCTGGCCTACTCCTACCTGAAGGAAGACAAGGGTGAGGTGAACCAGGCCGGCTACAACGCCGAGTACGAAAACTCCGCCCACGGCCTGGCAGCCCAGCTGACCTACCGCTTCTAAGCGGCTGTGGCGTAACGAAAAGCCGGACCCTTGGGTCCGGCTTTTTCATTTTCTGTAGGGTGGACAACGCGTTTCTTGTCCACCAAGCAGCCCGCACACAAGCGGTGGACAGAAAAACGCTGTCCACCCTACGAACGCATGCCACCCTATGCCGCCATGCGCTCGCAGGCCTCGGCGCAGGCCGTGCACGCCTTAGCGCAGGCCTGGCAATGGTCGTGTTCGTGACCGGCACATTCGCTGGCGCAGGCGCGGCAGGCTTCGGCGCACACCCGACACAGCGCTGCGGCCTGCTCGCTGTCCCGCATCATCAGCACGGCGCACAGCCGACACAGGTCCGCACAATCGCGATCCAGCTGGATGCAGCGGGCCATCATCTTCACATCCTCCTCGCGCAGGCAGGAGGTGGCGCAATGTTCGCAGGCCTCGGCACACCGGGTGCAGGCCTGGACGCAGTCTTGGTAGCGGGAATTGATCATGGGTGCCCTCCGACGGTTCAGGACAGCATGGCGCTGCCGGAACTGTTGAGACCGGACCACCCCGGACGGGTTCTGCCCCTGCGATCAGCCCTGCCAGGCGGTCACGAAGTCGCCGGGATCCAGCTCCTGCGGGGTGCGGCGTTCGCCTTCGGCACGCCCCAGGTAGATGAAGCCGACGATCTGTTCCTTCGCGCCGACGCCCAGGCCGGCCTTGACGAGGGGGTCGTGGGAAAGATCGCCGCTGCGCCAGATCGCCCCGAGGCCCAGCGCATGGGCGGCGATCACGATGCCATGGGCGGCACAGCCGGCGGAGAGCAACTGCTCGCTCTCCGGCACCTTGAAGTGTGTCTTCGGCGAGGCGATGACGACCACCAGCAGCGGCGCGCGCAGCGGCATGGCGCGGGCCTTGGCGAGCATCTCCGGCTTGGCGCCGCTGGCCGACACCGCCTGGGCGAACAGCTCACCCAGGCGCTCGCGGGCGGCCCCTTCGATGGTCAGGAACCGCCAGGGCCGCAACTGGCCATGGTCGGGGGCGCGCAACGCCGCGCGGAACAGCAGCTGGCGCTGCGCCGCGTCCGGCGCCGGGTCATGCAACCGCGGCACGGACACGCGGGTCAGCAGAGCGTCAAGAGCCTCCATGGGCCACCTCCAGAATCGATACAGGCAGCCATTCTAGTGGCCCAGGCGCCAGAAAGGGGATGTCGCGCGCGCCGCGCCCGCTCAGGCGACGCGATCGGGGGACAGGTCCGGCTGCAGCGGGGGCGTCACGGGCGGCAGGCCATGGGCGGCGCGGGCGGTATCGCAGTTCGGGTTGTGCTGACCATTGGCCCACGAGGCTTCGAACTCGCGGCAGGTGCTGGAGCGCTGTTCGTACATGGTGCAGCGCACCGAGCAGCCGACATCGCCGAGCAGCGCCACGCAGCGCGCCGGCTTGGCGTCGGTGCCGATCATGGCGGCGTGATAGGGGGAAATCTGCACGACCCGATCATCTGGCACGCTGCCGCCGGCGGAACGGCATTCGCCCCAGTAGAAGGACACACGAAAGTACGCGCAGCAAGCGCCGCACGTGAGGCAGGGGTTCTCTTGAGACATGGGGAGCAGACTCGGAAACCGGCAGAGCAGCCGGCGCTGGGCGGCTATTCTATGCATCGCATTCCGGCTGTGAAGAGGGCTGCGAAAGAATTTCGTCAGCCCTCACCGCTCGGTTTACAGGCGGGTTCACAAGGTTAGAATGCGCCCCTCCTTTTCCCGTCCGAGCCACCCCATGGCCCTGCCGACACTGCGCATCATCGGTTTCATTCTCGGGATCTTCCTCATCACCCTGGCCGCCAGCATGCTGCTGCCTTTGTTCGCCCAGCTCTGGTACGGGCGCACCGATGAGCTGGAGGCGTTTCTCTGGTCGAGTCTGATCACTTTCGGCACCGGCCTGGCCCTGGTGCTGCCCGGCCGCCCGGCCGAGGCGCATCTGCGTCCGCGCGACATGTACCTGCTGACCACCGCGAGCTGGCTGGTGGTAGCACTGTTCGCCGCGTTGCCAATGCTGATGATCCGCGACCTGAGCTACACCGACGCCTTCTTCGAGAGCATGTCGGGCATTACCACCACCGGCGGCACGGTTCTCACCGGCCTGGACGATGCCTCGCCCGGCCTGCTGCTGTGGCGCTCGCTGCTGCAATGGCTGGGCGGCATCGGCTTCATCGCCATGGCGGTAGCGATCCTGCCGCTGCTGCGCGTCGGTGGCATGCGCCTGTTCCAGACCGAGTCCTCGGACTGGTCGGAAAAGGTGCTGCCGCGTTCGCACATGGTGGCCAAGTACATCGTCGGGGTGTACCTGCTGTTCACGCTGCTTGGCACGCTGGCTTTCCACCTGGCCGGCATGGGCTGGTTCGATGCCGTGAACCACGCCATGACCTCGGTGGCTACCGCCGGCTTCTCCACCTCGGACGCCTCGCTGGCCGCCTTCCCGCCCGCCTCGCACTGGGTCGCGGTGGTGCTCATGGTCCTCGGCAGTCTGCCCTTCATGCTGTATGTGTCCACCCTGCGCGGCAATTACAAGGCGCTGCTGCGCGATCAGCAGGTTCGCGGCTTTCTCAAGCTGCTGGTCGCCGCCTGCCTGCTGTTTAGCGGCTGGCTGTGGCTGAACTCCGATTACGCCTGGAACGATGCGTTGCGCCTGGCCTCGGTAAACACCGTCTCCATCATCACCACCACCGGTTACGCCCTGGGCGATTACAGCCAGTGGGGCGACTTCGCCATCATGGCGTTCTTCTACCTGACCTTCATCGGCGGCTGCTCCGGCTCCTCCACTGGCGGGCTGAAGATCTTCCGCTTCCAGGTGGCCTTCGCACTGCTGCGCGCCAACATCCAGCAGTTGATCCACCCCCGTGCGGTGATCCAGCAGAAGTACAACGGCCATCCGCTGGACGAGGAAATCGTCCGCTCGATCCTGACCTTCTCATTCTTCTTCACCATCACCATCGGCGTGGTCGCCCTCGGCCTGGCGCTGCTGGGCCTGGACCCGCTGACCGCGCTGACCGGCGCCGCCACCGCGGTGTGCAACGTCGGTCCGGGGTTGGGTCCGATCATCGGCCCGGCCGGCAATTTCGCCAGCCTGCCGGATGCCGCCAAGTGGCTGCTGTCGCTGGGCATGCTGCTGGGGCGTCTGGAAATCATCACCGTGCTGGTGCTGTTCACCCACGCGTTCTGGCGTCACTGAGGCGCTCGTCGCGCACCAGGCGCAGCAGGGCCAGCAGCGTGGCGAAGGACGCCGGCGTGACGGCATACAGCACCAGGCCGCCCAGTGCCGGCACAAGGGCCAGGCCGGCCAGCCAACGACCGGGCACACCCGGCAGGCAGAAGCCGAGCAATGCCGGCGGCAGCGCCAGCCACGCCAGCACGCGCAGGTGGATGGCCCAGCCCAGCCAGCCCCGCGCGCGACAGGCGAGACTGGACGGCGCTTCGGCGCACCAGCCGAGCCAGCGCTCGTCTTCCAGGAAGAAGAAACGCAGTACCCCACAGGCCAGCACCCAGACCAGCAGGCCCAGCACCAGCCCCCCATAGCGCGCTGACGCTTCACCGATGGCGAACGGCCGTGTCGAACTCATCGTGGGCTCCCCGCAATGTGCCTGGCCCTGAAGAATAGCCAGCACCGACTGGTCTGCCGTGCGGCGCCGCCGGCATACTGCGCACCCAGCGGGCCGTTTCGTTGTCAAAGCCTCGTTCCCCTGCCGCACCGGACTGAACATGCCGCACCTGATTCCGCTCGCCCTCCTGCTCGGCCTGCTTGCTGGCCCCGCACCGGCCGCCGACCTTTCCCCCGACGCCTATGGCTTTCCGCTGAGCAACCCGTTCGAGGCCACCATCGCCGGCACGCCGCCGGACCTGCGGCCGGAACTGCCCGGGGATGACGAGATCAGCCAGGGCGACTACAGCCTGCTCTTGCGCCCGGAGCGCGAGTACAAGCTGCCGGCCAACTTCTGGGCGGTGAAGAAGCTGCGCTATCGACTCGCCACCCAGGACGGCCCGGCGCCGCTGATCTTCATCATTGCCGGCACCGGTGCCCACTACGCCAGCGGCAACATGGAACTGCTGAAGAAGGTCTTCTACCAGGGCGGTTTCCATGTGGTGCAGCTGTCCTCGCCGACCAGCTACGACTTCATGGCCGCCGCCTCGCGCTTCGCCACGCCGGGTATTTCCGCCGAGGATGCCGATGACCTCTACCGGGTCATGCAGGCGGTGATGGCCAACCACCCACAGCTTGACGTCACCGGCTACCACCTGACCGGCTACAGCCTCGGCGGCCTGCATGCCGCCTTCGTCAGCCACCTGGACGAACAGCGGCGCCACTTCAACTTCCAGCGAGTGCTGATGATCAACCCGCCGGTCAACCTCTACACCTCGGTGACCAACCTCGACCGCCTGGTGCAGACGCAGGTGGCCGATATTCGTGACGCCGCCTCCTTCTACGAGCGCATGTTCGAGAAGCTCACCCACTACTTCCAGCACAAGGGCAGCCTGGACATGAGCGCGGCGCTGCTGTTCGACTTCCAGCAGTCGCAGCAACGCCTGAGTGACGAGGAGATGGCGATGCTGATCGGCGCCTCGTTTCGTTTCTCGGCCGCCGACATCGTCTTCACCTCGGACCTGATCAACCGGCGCGGGCTGATCACCCCGCCCGGCTACCCGATCGACGAGGGCACCGAGATCACTCCGTTCTTCCGCCGCGCGCTGCTCTGCGACTTCGACTGCTACATGGCCGAGCAACTGGTGCCGATGTGGCGCAAGCGATTCGACGGCGGCAGCCTGCCGCAGCTGGTGAATGCGGTGAGCCTCTATGCCCTGGAGGACTACCTGCGCAACAGCGACAAGGTCGCCGTGATGCACAACGCCGATGACATCATTCTCGGCCCCGGCGATCTGGGTTTCCTGCGCCGCACCTTCGGCTCGCGGCTGACGCTGTACCCGCGCGGCGGCCACTGCGGCAACATGAATTACCGGGTCAACACCCAGGCCATGCTCGACTTCATGCGCCCGTAACGGATCACTGCCCATGCTTCGACAGCGTTTCACCCTGCTGACCCTGCTCATACTGGCCATGCCGATCAGCCAGGCGCAGACCCTCGCCACCGACGAGGACGGCTTCACCCGACCGCTGGAGCGGCTGACCTTCAACCCGGGCCTGGACCAGCGCGAATTCGAGCGCTCCACCCTGCTCGCCCTGGATGTCTACGACCCGCTGGAGCCCTGGAATCGCCGGGTCTATCACTTCAACCAGCGCTTCGACGAGTGGGTCTTCCTGCCGGTGGTCAACACCTACCAGGCGGTGACGCCCCGCTTCGTACGCAGCGGCGTGAGCAACTTCTTCAACAACATCGGCGACGTGGGCAACCTGTTCAACAGCCTGCTGCAGCTGAAGGGCCAGCGTTCCATGGAAATCACCGCGCGCGTGCTGTTCAACAGCACCTTCGGCGTGTTCGGCCTGTGGGACGTCGCCAGCCGAATGGGTCTGCCGCGCCACCGGGAAGATTTTGGCCAGACCCTCGGCGCCTACGGCGTGCCGTCCGGGCCGTACCTGGTGTTGCCGTTCCTCGGCCCCTCCAACCTGCGCGACACCGCCGGCCTGGCGGCCGACTTCTGGGTCGAAGGCGAAATCGACTACCTGGGCGTCAGCGAAGCCGCCAGTTATGGCCATCCGGAAATCTATGGCCTGCGCGTGGTGGACCTGCGCTACCAGACCAGCTTCCGCTACGGCCAGGTCAACTCGCCGTTCGAATATGAAAAGGTGCGCTACGTGTACAGCAAGGCACGGGAGCTGCAGATCTCGGAGTGAACGTGGGAACGAAGTCATTCGCGAGCTTTCCGGTCCGGCGTGCACCTTCGCGGACACGTCCTCTCCCGCCGCAGCCATTCCCGCGATCTCCACCTTCTGACCGATCTGCCACGCACCCGCGCACCGCAAGCCAAGGCATGCCGGACATCACGCTCGTATAACTCGCCGCGTCGTTCCACCCGTCGAGACCGAACATGCCCGCCTACAAAGCTCCGCTGCGTGACACCCGTTTCCTGCTCAACGAAGTGCTTGATTACCCCGCCCACTATGGCGCCCTGGCTGCCGGCGCCGAGGCGACGCCCGATGTGGTCGAGGCGATCCTGGGCGAATGCGCCCGCCTCTGCGAGGACGTGATCGCCCCGCTCTACCATTCCGGCGACGAAGAAGGCTGCCATTGGGAGAACGGTGAAGTCCGCACGCCCCAGGGATTCAAGGAGGCCTACCAGGCCTTTGTGGAAGGCGGCTGGCAGGGCTTGTCGCACCCGGTCGAGTACGGTGGCCAGGGCCTGCCGATGAGCCTCGGCGCCATCAAGCAGGAGATGCTCGGCACCGCCAACTGGCCGTTCGCCATGTATCCGGGGCTTTCCCTGGGCGCCATGAACACGCTGATGATGCACGGCAGCGATGAACAGAAGGCCACCTACCTGCCGCCGCTCACCGAGGGGCGCTGGGCCGGCACCATGTGCCTCACCGAGCCGCAGTGCGGCACCGACCTCGGCCAGGTGAAGACCCGCGCCGAAGCCAACGCGGACGGCAGCTATGCACTGACCGGCACCAAGATCTTCATCTCCAGCGGCGAGCACGACCTGACCGAGAACATCATCCACATCGTGCTGGCGCGCCTGCCCGACGCGCCCAAGGGCACCCGCGGCATCAGCCTGTTCATCGTGCCCAAGTTCCTGGTCGATGCCGACGGCAGCCTGGGTGCGCGCAACTGCGTCACCTGCGGCGCGCTGGAAAAGAAGATGGGCATCAAGGCCTCGGCGACCTGCGTGATGAACTTCGACGCCGCCACCGGCTACCTGGTCGGCCCGCCCAACCAGGGCCTGGAATGCATGTTCACCTTCATGAACAGCGCGCGCATTGGCACCGCCATCCAGGGCGTGGCCACCGCAGAGCTGGCCTACCAGGGCGCGCTGGCCTACGCTCGCGAGCGCCGCTCGATGCGCGCGTTGTCCGGCACCAAGGAACCACAGCAGGTCGCCGACGCCCTGCTGCATCACGGCGACGTGCGGCGCATGCTGCTGGTCCAGAAGGCCGTCGCCGAAGGCGGCCGGATGCTGGTCTACCTGGCCGCCCAGTACGCCGATCGCATGATCGAGGGCATCCTCGCCGGCGACAGCGCCAAGCAGGCCCACTGGGACGACAAGCTGGGCTTCCTCACCCCGATCCTCAAGGGCTGCCTGACCGAGCTGGGCCTGGAAGCCGCCAACCTGGGCATGCAGGTGTACGGCGGGCACGGCTACATCCGCGAGCACGGCATGGAACAGATCGTCCGCGACGCGCGCATCGCCACGCTCTATGAGGGCACCACCGGGATCCAGGCCCTCGACCTGCTGGGTCGCAAGGTGCTGCTGATGACCCGGGGCAAGGCCGTGCGCCAGTTCACCGGCGACATCGCCGCGCTGGCCTGGACGCTGCTCAAGGAGGAGCCGGGCATGCGCGGCAAGGCGCTGACGCTGCTCAGGCTCTGCGCGCAATGGAACTGGCTGACCCTGCGCATCGCTCTGATCGCCCGCAAGCAGCGCGACCTGGTCGGCACCGCCAGCCACGACTTTCTGATGTACGCCGGCTACGTGACCCTGGCGTATTCCTGGGCCCTGCAGGAGCGCGCCGCCCGCCAGCGCATGCGCGACGGCGGGCTGGAATCGCTGGATTTCTACCAGGCCAAGCTGGCCACCAGCGACTTCTACTTCAGCCGCCTGCTGCCGCGCGCCAAGGCTCATGCCGCCGCCATGCTCAGCCCAGCGGAGAAGATCATGGAGCTGCCGGCAGAGCATTTCGCCTTCGACTAGAACAGGCGCAGTTGCTCCTGCACGCCCTGCAGATCCACCAGTCGCACGCCCAGGCCGATCAGCCGCACCGGCTTGTCGCCTCGGGCGAAAGCCTGGCCGAGCAGCAACCGGTAGCTGTCCGGGTCCCAGCCAGCGCCGGCCTGTTCGAGGGTGGTCTGGGTGAAGTCGTGGAACTTGAGCTTCACGAACGGCTTGCCGATCCGGTAGCTCTGGTCCAGGCGCGTCAGCCGGCGCTGCAACTCGTCGTATAGATCGGGCAGCTCGGCCAGGCAGGCCGCAAGGTTCGGCAGGTCCTGATCGAAGGTAGTCTCCACGCTCAGTGACTGGCGACGGCTGTCCACCTGCACCGGGCGTTCGTCGATACCGCGCGCCAGATGCCACAGCCGCTCGCCAAAACTGCCGAACTCGCGCAGTAGCGCCAGCCGGTCCCACTCGCGCAGCTCCCGGCAGGTGCGGATACCCAGGCGTGTCAGGCGCTCGGCGGTCACCTTGCCAACGCCGTGCAGCTTGCCGACCGGCAGCTCGGCCACGAACGCCTCCACCTCGTCCGGAGTAATCACGAACAAGCCGTTGGGCTTGCGCCAGTCGCTGGCGATCTTGGCCAGGAACTTATTGGGCGCCACCCCGGCGGACACGGTGATGCGCAACTGTTCCCAGACCCGCTGGCGGATTTCGCGAGCGATCAGGGTGCCGCTCCCGCCGTGATGGGTCGCGCTGGACACATCCAGATAGGCCTCATCCAGCGACAACGGCTCGATCCGCTCGGTGTAGTCACGGAAGATGCCGTGAATCTCCCGGGACACTTCCCGGTACGCGTCCATGCGCGGGCGCACCACATTGAGGTCCGGGCACAGCTTGAGCGCGGTGCGCATCGGCATTGCCGAATGGATGCCCCAGGCACGCGCCTCGTAGTTGCAGGTGGCGACCACGCCGCGCTGCTCCGGCGAACCACCCACCGCCAGCGGCCGCCCAGCCAAGCGCGGATCGTCGCGCATCTCGATGGCGGCGTAGAAGCAATCGCAGTCGATATGGATGATCTTGCGCACGGTATTCAGGGCCGAAAGCGCCGCCAGGTGTGGCGTGGAGCCGGCAGTCTACCACCCCGGCGAACGCGCAAGAGGCTGATGGCAAAAGGCTTTTTCGCAATCAAAGGTTGACAGCCATCCTTCGGCGCGTAGAATGGCCGGCGCGGGATGGAGCAGTCTGGTAGCTCGTCGGGCTCATAACCCGAAGGTCGTTGGTTCAAATCCAGCTCCCGCAACCAGAATCACGAAGAAAGGCCACTCAAATCGAGTGGCCTTTTTCGTTTCAGCACCCGGAAACGTGGTTGGCGGCTGATTTTAAAACTATTGATTGACAGCCTCTTATTAATAAGTAGAATGGCCGGCGCGGGATGGAGCAGTCTGGTAGCTCGTCGGGCTCATAACCCGAAGGTCGTAGGTTCAAATCCTGCTCCCGCAACCAGAATCACGCAGAAAGGCCACTCAATCGAGTGGCCTTTTTCGTTTGCGCGCGATTCACCGCATGGGCCTGGCCGCTCAGGAAAAAAACCGTGATTCCGTCTGTTCAGGTTTCCAACCTGCCGCTAAAATCGCGCACTTTTTGATCAGAGGCGCCCGTCAGCGCCACAGAGGTTTCACCCGCATGTCCAGCACCTCCACGCCCAAAGTCGGCTTCGTGAGCCTTGGTTGCCCGAAAGCAACCGTCGATAGCGAACGCATCCTTACCCAGCTGCGCATGGAAGGGTACGAGATCGTGCCCACCTACGAAGACGCCGACGTGGTGGTGGTCAACACCTGCGGCTTCATCGACAGTGCCAAGGCCGAGTCGCTGGACACCATCGGCGAGGCGATTGCCGAGAACGGCAAGGTGATCGTCACCGGCTGCATGGGCGTCAACGAGGACAGCATTCGCAACGTGCACCCCAGCGTGCTGGCCGTCACCGGTCCGCAGCAGTACGAGCAGGTGGTCAATGCCGTGCACGAGGTGATCCCGCCGAAGAAGGACCACGATCCGTTCGTCGACCTGGTGCCGCCGCAGGGCATCAAGCTCACCCCGCGCCACTACGCCTATCTGAAGATTTCCGAAGGCTGCAACCACAGCTGCAGCTTCTGCATCATCCCGTCCATGCGCGGCAAGCTGGTCAGCCGCCCGGTGGGCGATGTGCTGTCCGAGGCGCAGCGCCTGGTCAAGGCCGGCGTCAAGGAGATCCTGGTGATTTCCCAGGACACCAGCGCCTACGGCGTGGACCTCAAGTACAAGACCGACTTCTGGGACGGCCGCCCGGTGAAGACCCGCATGCTCGAGCTGTGCGAGGCGCTTTCGGCGATGGGCGTGTGGGTGCGCCTGCATTACGTCTACCCGTACCCGAACGTCGACGACGTGATCCCGCTGATGGCCGCCGGCAAGCTGCTGCCCTACCTGGATATCCCCTTCCAGCACGCCAGCCCGAAGGTGCTCAAGGCCATGAAGCGCCCGGCGTTCGAGGACAAGACCCTGGCGCGCATCAAGGCCTGGCGCGAGATCTGCCCCGAGCTGACCATCCGCTCCACCTTTATCGTCGGCTTCCCCGGCGAGACCGAGGAAGACTTCCAGTACCTGCTCGACTGGCTGACCGAAGCCCAGCTCGACCGTGTTGGCTGCTTCCAGTACTCGCCCGTGGAAGGCGCGCCAGCCGAGGAACTGGGCCTGGAGCCGGTGCCGGACGAGGTCAAGCAGGAGCGCTGGGAGCGCTTCATGGCGCACCAGCAGGCAATCTCCGCCGCACGCCTGCAACGCAAGATCGGCACCGAGATCGAGGTGCTGGTCGATGAGGTCGATCATGAAGGCGCGGTGGCGCGCTCCTGGGCCGACGCGCCGGAAATCGATGGCAGCGTGTTCATCGCCGACCCGACCCTCAAGCCCGGCGACAAGGTGCGCGTACGGGTGGTCGATGCTGATGAATACGACCTGTGGGCCGAGCGAATCTAAGCGTCGCCGCTACAAGGAAGCCCCGCCTGTGCGGGGCTTTTTCATGGGCAATCGCGCGCATTAGGATTGCCTCTGACCATCCGCGAATTGCTGTGACCGGGGTCCGCCGACGTAGAATTCGCCCTGATCCCCGACCGGAACTCTCCATGAACACGCCTTATCGCCGCGAAGGCGACACCTGGCAGATCGACCTGCGCCTGGATCGCCTGCAACAGCTGGCCGATACGCGCGATCCGTCGCCCTTCAGCCGGCGTGACCTGGCCCCGGACGCCGAACGCTACATCCTCGACGCCTGCCGCGAGCTGCCGGCGCATGAACCGCTGGCCCTGAACCTCTGGCTGCCCTCCCACGAGCTGTCCGCCGAAACTGCAGAACGCGCGCGCCACACCGTGTGCTTCCACTTCGCCTGGCAAGCCGAGAACAGCCAGCGCCGCCTGCGCGAGCACCTGCGCATGGCCCACCGCACCACCCTGCTGGGCCTGTGTTTCATGGCCGTGTGCATGCTGCTGTACAACCTGATCGGCGTCCTCGACAACCTGCTGGCCCAGACCCTCGCCGAAGGGCTGATGGTGATCGGCTGGGTCGCGCTCTGGCGCCCGGTGGAAATGTACCTGTACGACTGGTGGCCGCTGCGCCGCGAAAGCCGGCTGCTGGAGCGGCTGAGCCGGATGCCGGTCAGCCTGCGCTCACTGCCGGACGATCCGCGCGGCCTGGCAATCGCCAGCGCCGATGCGCAGGAGTTGCCCGCATGCTGATTTGCCGCAGACCGGCGCGGCAGCTCGCCCGATAAACTGCCACACCCATACGACCTCAACCTGGACCTCTGCCAATGACCCAAGACTCGCGCTTCGCCCCCATGCCCGACGCCCGCGGCTATTTCGGCCCCTACGGTGGCCAACTGGTGCCGCCGCACCTCAAGCAGGCGATGGACGACATCGACGCCGCCTACGAGGAAATCCGCCAGCGCGCGGACTTCCAGGAGGAACTGGCCAGCCTGTTCGCCGACTACGTCGGCCGGCCGAGCCCGATCTTCCATGCCAGGCGCCTGTCGGAAAAACTGGGCGGCGCGCAGATCCACCTCAAGCGCGAAGACCTGAACCACACCGGCGCGCACAAGATCAACCACTGCCTGGGCGAGGCGCTGCTGGCCAAGTTCATGGGCAAGAAGAAGGTGATCGCCGAAACCGGCGCCGGCCAGCACGGCGTGGCCCTGGCCACCGCCTGCGCGCTGGTGGGCATTCCGTGCGAGATCCACATGGGCCAGGTGGACATCGAGAAGGAACACCCCAACGTCACCAAGATGAAGATCCTCGGCTGCAAGCTGGTGCCGGTGACCCGTGGCGCCGCGACCCTCAAGGAAGCCGTGGACAGCGCCTTCGAGGAATACCTCAAGGACCCGCAGAACTACATCTACGCCATTGGCTCGGTGGTTGGCCCGCACCCGTTCCCGAAGATGGTCCGCGACTTCCAGTCGATCATCGGCCGCGAGGCCCGCGAGCAGTTCCTCGCCAAGCATGGCCGCTTGCCCGATCATGCGGCCGCCTGTGTCGGCGGCGGCTCCAACGCCATGGGCCTGTTCACCGCCTTCCTGGGTGACGAGGGCGTGCATCTGGTAGGCGTCGAGCCGGCCGGTGAAGGCGTGGACAAGCCCGGTCGGCACGCCGCCACCCTGTCGGTCGGCAAGCCCGGCGAGATCCACGGCATGGCCTGCTACGTCCTGGAAGACGCCGAGGGCAACCCGGCCGCCGTGCACTCCATCGCCTCCGGCCTCGATTATCCCGGCGTCGGCCCGCAACACAGCTACCTGAAGGACATCGGCCGGGTGGACTACCAATCGGTCACCGACCAGGAATGCCTGGACGCCTTCATGACCTTGTCGCGTACCGAGGGCATCATCCCGGCGCTGGAAAGCGCACACGCGGTGGCCTGGGCCATGCGCGCCGCACCGAAGCTGCCGAAGGACCAGCACATCCTGGTCAACCTCTCGGGTCGCGGCGACAAGGACGCCGACTACGTGGCGCAGAAGCTGGGTCTGTAATGGATCTCGGGGGCCGTCCGACGGTCCCCTGATGCGCCCCGCCTTTCGGCGAACGCTCCCTGGCGAATCGACGGCTACGCTGATTCGCGTGTCCACCCACCGGGGAGTGATCGTGAAATTTTCCGTCTTTGTTGCCACCAGTCTCGATGGCTACGTCGCCGATGCCCATGGCGGCATCGGCTGGCTGCTCGATCTCACCCGCCAGGTGCCGGAGGGTGAAGATTGCGGTTATCAGGAGTTTCTTGCCGGCATGGATGCGCTGGTCTTCGGGCGCCGCGCCCTGGAGCAGGCGCTGTGCTTCCCCGAATGGCCCTACGGCGACAAGCCGGTCTTCGTAGTGTGTCCGGAGTGGGCGAGCCTGCCCGACGGAGTGCCGGCCAGCGTGTCGCTGACCAATCGTTCACCCAGGGAGCTGGCGCGGCTACTGGAGAAGCAGGGCTTCGGCCACGCCTTTCTGGACGACGAATCGCTGATTCGCGGCTGCCTGCGTCAGGGGCTCATCGACACCATTACCCTCACCACCGTGCCCATGCTGCTGGGCAATGGCGTTTCGCTGTTCGGACGCTCCGGTGTGGCGGCCAGCCTGCAGCTGGAAGCCTCGCAATCCTATCCATTCGGCTTTGTACAGAACCGTTATCGGGTGCTGACCTGAGCGAATCGGCAGCCGTTCATTGAAGCGCTTAATGGCCCCACGCTATGATCCGCGGGTTTTCTATCCATGAGGCCGTTATGAAAAGCGCTTTGAAAGTCGCCGTATTCGCTGTCGGGCTGTCGACATTCGCCGCCACCACCCTTGCCCAGGCCCAGATCGGCCCCTACGGCGGGGTGATGATTTCCCGCGCGGAAATCGACCATACCGACCTGACCTCCCTCGGCTACAAGCTGGGCTTCCAGGCCAGCCAGAACCTCGCCCTGGAAGCCCGCCTGGGTACCGGCCTGACCGATGACAGCATCAACGGCCTGACCTACGAGATCGACAACTACGTCGGTGCTTACGCCAAGCTGCTCATGCCCTTCAACCCACAGTTCTCCGCCTACATCATCGGTGGTTATTCCCGTGCGGAAGGCAAGATCTACAACCGCGTCAGCCCGGTGCATACCTGGTCCGAACACGATTTCAGCGCCGGCCTGGGGGTCGATCTGCACCTGGCACCGAATCTCAGCGCCAGCATGGAATGGATCAACCTGGTGGATGAGGTCGATCTGATGAGCTTCGGGGTCAACTTCTCCTTCTGATCCGGCCTGACCGGCCTCACGGAGCTGCCCATGCAACGTTCGTTACTCGCCCTGCTGCTCGGCGCGCTGGCCGGTTGCGCCGCACCGCCCCCGCAACAGCCCGCCGACACGCTGGCGGGTCATCTGGTGATGGCCCCACGCATGCAGGTGTTCATTGGCTGCCAGGCCGAGGAACCGTTGTGGGTCGTGGCAGACGATGCCCTGCGCGAGCGCCTGGAGACGCGTTACGCCGAGCTGGTGGATGAGCCCGGCGAAGAAGCCTTCGCCCGGGTGCGCGGTACGGTAGGCCCCGCGCTGGACTGTCCCTGGTGCCGCGATTTCCCCGGCAGCCTCCACCTTGAAGAAGTGCTCGAGTACCGCGAGGCGAGTGCGCGCGATTGCCGCTAAGGCCACCGGCACGCTACGGCGTACTCAACCCCGCCGCGCTCATCAACAGACGCAGCAGCCAGGCCAGCAGCGCCAGCGCCACCACGCTGGCCGTCCACAGGCCGGCCAGCCAGGCCAGACGCCGCCACCAGGCGCGCTCCGTCATCAGTGGTAACCACTGTCCGGCGTGATCTTGCCGCGGAACACGTAGTAGCTCCAGGCGGTGTAGATCAGCACGAACGGCAGGATGAACAGCGCGCCCACCAGCGCGAAGCCCTGGCTTTGCGGCGGCGCGGCGGCGTCCCAGATGCTGATCGCTGGCGGAATGATGTTCGGCCACAGGCTGATGCCCAGCCCGCTGTAACCCAGAAAGATCAGCGCCAGGGTAAGCAGGAACGGCGAGTAGTGGGCGTAACGCTGGATCGCCCGATACAACGCCCAGCTGCACAACAGCACCAGGATTGGCACCGGCAGGAACCAGAACAGGTTCGGCAGGCTGAACCAGCGCTCCGCGATGCGCCCATGGGCCAGCGGCGTCCACAGGCTTACTATGCCGATCACCGCCAGCAACACGCCCAGCAGCGGGATGCCGATGTCGTGCATGCGACGCTGCAGTTCGCCGCCAGTCTTCATGATCAACCAGGTGCAGCCCAGCAGCGCATAGGCGGCGATCAACCCCAGCCCGCAGAACACCGCGAAGGGGGTCAGCCAGTCCAGCGGGCCACCGGCGTAGCCGCGGTTTTCCACCGGCAAGCCACTGATGAAGGCGCCCAGTACCACCCCCTGGAAGAAGGTCGCGGTCAGCGAGCCGCCAATGAAGGCCCAGTCCCAGAAAGGCCGATGCCGTTCGTCCGCCTTGAAACGGAACTCGAAGGCCACGCCTCGAAAGATCAGACCGATGAGCATGAACACGATGGGCAAATAAAAGGCCGACAGCACCACCGCATAGGCCAGCGGGAAGGCCGCGAACAGGCCCGCCCCGCCAAGGACCAGCCAGGTCTCGTTGCCGTCCCAGACCGGTGCCACGGTGTTCATCATCAGGTCGCGGTCCTGCTTGCCGGGTACGAACGGGAAGAGGATGCCGATGCCCAGGTCGAAGCCGTCCATCACCACGTACATCATCACGCCGAAGATGATGATTACCGCCCAGATCAGCGAGTAATCGATACCCATGATTCAGCCCCCCTCGCCCAATTGATCGCGCCCGCCCGGCAAGGCCTGGTCGGCGGCCGACAAGGGGCGCGCCGGCGTGCGGGGCCGGCCGGGGCCACCGCCCTCGGCCGGGCGACCCGTGTCGCTGACCGGGCCGCGCGCCACCAGGCGCAGCACGTACAGCAAGCCCACGCCGAACACCGCGAAATAAATGACGACGAACAGGGCAAGCGACAGGCTCATCTGCGCCACGCCGTGGGGCGACACGGCATCCGCCGTGCGCAGCAGTCCCTGCACGACCCACGGCTGGCGCCCCACCTCCGTGGTGAACCAGCCAGCCAGGATGGCCACTAGCCCGGACGCGCCCATCCAGAGCACGAAGCGCAGGAAGGGACGCGAATCGTAGAGCCGCCCGCGCCGGCGCAGGACCAGGCTCCACACGCCGGCAACGATCATCAGAACGCCGAGGCCTACCATCAGCCGGAACGTCCAGAACACCAGGGTGGAATTGGCGCGGTCTTCGGGCGGGTAGTCCTTGAGCGCCGGAATCGGCTCGCTGAGGCTGTGGCGCAGGATCAGGCTGCCCAGGTAGGGCACCTCGACCTTGAAACGGGTTTCCTCGCGCTGCATGTCCGGCCAGCCGATCAGCGCCAAGCCGGAGGGCTCGCCCGGCGTACTTTCCCAGTTGCCCTCGATGGCGGCGATCTTGGCCGGCTGGTGCTCCAGGGTATTGAGGCCGTGAAAGTCGCCTACCAACGCCTGGATCGGGGCGACGATCAGTGCCATCCACATGGCCATGGACAGCATGGTGCGGGTTTCCGGGGTGTTGTTGCCGCGCAACAGGTGCCAGGCGGCCGAGGCGCCGACGAAGAAGGCGGTGGCCAGGAAGGCGGCAATGACCATGTGGGTCAGGCGGTAGGGAAACGAAGGGTTGAAGATCACCGCCAGCCAGTCCACCGGAATCACCCGACCATCGACGATCTCGTGGCCCTGGGGCGTGTGCATCCAGCTGTTGGAAGCCAGGATCCAGAAGGTGGACACCAGCGTGCCCAGCGCCACCATGGCGGTCGAGAAGAAATGCAGCCCCGGCCCGACACGGTTCCAGCCGAACAGCATCACGCCTAGGAAGCCGGCTTCGAGGAAGAAGGCGGTCAGCACCTCGTAGGTCAGCAGCGGTCCGGTGATGCTGCCGGCGAAGTCGGAAAAGACGCTCCAGTTGGTGCCGAACTGGTAAGCCATGACCAGGCCGGACACCACGCCCATGCCGAAATTCACCGCGAAGATTTTCAGCCAGAAATGATAGAGGTCGCGATAGACGGTCTGTCCGGTCTTCAGCCACAGCGCCTCGAGGACGGTCAGGTAGCTGGCCAGACCGATGGTGATGGCGGGGAACAGGATGTGGAAGGACACGGTGAACGCGAACTGGATTCGCGCGAGCTCTAGTGCATCCAGACCGAACATGCACGACTCCTCGTCAGTGGCCGCACCCGCATCCGGCCGACTCCCGCACGGGCAGGAGCCGGTCGGCGGGTCACGCCTGGGTAATGCCGGTTATGGTGATGCCGAAGCGTTCAGCCAGGAGTACGGCAGGCCCGCGCAGGTCCTCATCCACTTCACTGGGCTCCTGTTCTTCATAGCGCTGGCGGGCCATCTTCAGGGTGTGGCGCACGGCCTGTTCCATGCTGGGCTTGTTCGGGCTTTCGATTTCCAACGTCGAGGTGTTGTTGTCCTTGTTGTAGGTGATGACCCAACGTGTCATGGCAGATCTCCTTGGTGGATGCACGACAGGATGCCTGACAAGACTAGTTGCTCCCGCCGGACTGTCAGGCCACCGGGTCGGGCGGCGCGCGGTCGGGCAGGGTCGGCTCGCCGGGCTCCCCCGGCTGGTTGGGCAACGGCGGCTTGCCAGGTTCCTCCGGATCGCCCAGGGTCACTGGCGGAAAACGGTTCAGGATCATGACGCCCTCCTCCCGGCATTCGGAACGATGACCGCAGGTCGGATCGGCCTGGCGGGTTCAGCTCAGAGCCTCGCCGGCGCGCGGAATTCCCGGCATGGGGCGAACGGTCCGGGCGAGCCGGCTGGTATCATCGCCCGGTCGCACCCACCGGATACCGTCATGCTGTTCGCCCTGCCCTTGCTCTTCGCCCTGGCGGTCCCGCCCGTCGAGGCTGCTCCGGCGCCCTGGTACGTCTGGGCCAGCCCGTCCAGTGAGCACCGGGTCTGTGCGCAGACCAGTCCGGGCGCAGCCTGGCGCAAGGTCGCCGGACCCTACCGCAACGCCGCCTGTCGCGCGGCGCCCTATCCGACGCGATGAGTCCGCCCATGTCCTACCAGGTCAGCCCCGTCGGCATCCTGCGTTCCTGCTTCCGGGAGAAATTCGCCATTCCGCGCCAGCCCCACCTGGCGCCGGCTGCCCGCGGGGTGCTGGAGCTGCTGCCGCCGTTCGATCAGCCGGAAGCGGTCGATGGCCTGGAACAGGTCAGCCATGTCTGGCTGCTGTTCCTGTTCCATCAGGCACTGGAAGACACGCCGCGCCTGAAGGTGCGACCGCCACGCCTGGGCGGCAACCGCAGCCTCGGCGTGTTCGCCACGCGCGCCACGCACCGCCCCAACGGCATCGGTCAGTCGGTAGTGCGACTGGACAAGGTGGAGCCAGGGCGGTTGTGGCTGTCCGGCATAGACCTGCTGGACGGCACGCCGGTGCTGGACATCAAACCCTACGTACCCTACGCCGACAGCCGGCCCGAAGCGGTGAACGCCATTGCCGCCGACGCGCCCGCCACCATCGAAGTGCGTTGGACGCCCGAAGCGCGCCAGCAGGCCGAATGGCACGGGCAGCGCCTGGCGGAACCGCTGGTGGCGCTGATCGAGCAGTGCCTGGCACAGGACCCCCGCCCCGCCTACCAGCAGCCCCAGCCCGAACGGCGTTACGGCGTGGGCCTGTGGGACGTGCAGGTGCGCTGGCATTACCCGCAACCAGGACTGATCCGGGTGCTCGAGGTGGTACCCACGGCGTAGCGACTACGCTTGGGGGGCAACCCGTTTCCGGAGGATGTCCCCATGCCCGTGCTGCTGCAGATCGACTTTCCCTACCCCGGCCCCTGGGGCGCGAAAATGACCGCCGACTTCCGCCACATGGCGGAGAACATCTCGGTCGAGCCGGGCCTGAAGTGGAAGATATGGACGGAGAGTCGCGAGCTGGGCGAGGCCGGCGGCATCTACCTGTTCGAGACGCTGGATGCGGCGGAGATGTACCTGGAGAAACACCGCGAGCGGCTCGCCGCCGAAGGCTTCGTGAAGATCAACGCCAAGCTGTTCGAGGTGAACGTGGAGCTCTCGGCGCTGGATCGCGCCCCGCTGTAGGCGGGCGTAGCGGCCCTCGGCGAGGGCCGCCGGGTCCGTCACTTCTCGACGAAGGCACGCTCGATCAGGTAGTCGCCGGGCTCGCCCATGCGCGGGGAAACCTGCAGGCCGAAGCTGTCCAGTACCTGGCTGGTTTCCTCGAGCATGCTCGGGCTGCCACAGATCATCGCGCGGTCATCCTGCGGATTGATGGGCGGCAGGCCGATGTCGGCGAACAGCTTGCCACTGCGCATCAGGTCGGTCAGGCGGCCCTGGTTGCGGAACGGCTCGCGGGTCACGGTGGGGTAGTAGATCAGCTTCTCGCGCACGGCATCGCCGAAGTACTCGTTCTCCGGCAGTTGCTGGGTGATGAAGTCTTCGTAGGCCACTTCGCTCACGTAGCGCACGCCGTGCACCAGAATGACCTTCTCGAAACGCTCGTAGGTCTGCGGGTCCTGGATCACGCTCATGAACGGCGCCAGGCCGGTGCCGGTGCTCAGCAGATACAAGTGCTTGCCGGGGCGCAGGTCATCGAGGACCAGGGTGCCGGTCGGCTTCTTGCTGATCATGATGCTGTCGCCTTCCTTCAGATGCTGGAGGCGCGAGGTCAGCGGGCCGTTTTCCACCTTGATGCTGAAGAACTCCAGCTGCTCCTCGTAGTTGGGGCTGGCGATGGAGTAGGCGCGCATCAGCGGGCGGCCCTCCACTTCGAGGCCGATCATCACGAACTGGCCGTTCTCGAAGCGCAACCCGGGGTCACGGGTGGTCTTGAAGCTGAACAGGGTTTCGTTCCAGTGATGAACACTGAGCACACGCTCGACGTTCAGATTGCTCATGGTCTTCCTCGAAGTGATGCCGACAGCCAGGCGGGCAGGAATGCGCGGGATTCTAGCGACGCCACAAATATCTGTTAAATTGATTATCGAGATAACACTTATTGGTTATATAGATATGCGCTTCACATTGCGGCAAATGGAAGTCTTCGTGGCGGTTGCCCAGCACGAGAGCGTGTCCCGTGCAGCCGAATCGCTGGCCCTGTCCCAGTCGGCGGCCAGCACCTCGCTGACCGAGCTGGAACGCCAGTTCGACTGTCAGCTGTTCGACCGCCTGGGCAAACGCCTGAAACTCAATGCCCTGGGCCACACCCTGCTGCCCCAGGCGGTGGCGCTGCTCTCGCGGGCGCAGGAAATCGAGAGCCTGCTCAACGGCAACACCGGTTTCGGCTCGCTGGAGGTGGGCGCCACCCTGACGGTCGGCAACTACCTGGCCACCCTGCTGCTCGGGCGCTTCCTGCAGCGTCATCCGGAATGCCGCGCGGCCCTGCACGTGCACAACACCGTGCAGATCGTGCAGATGGTCGCCCATTTCGAGCTGGATCTCGGCCTGATCGAGGGCGACTGCCAACACCCGGACCTGGAAGTCACTCCCTGGGTAGAGGACGAGCTGGTGGTGTTCTGCGCCCCCAGCCACCCGCTGGCGCGCCGCGGCCAGGCCACGCTGGAAGACCTGCGCGGCGAGGCGTGGATCCTGCGCGAAAAGGGCTCGGGGACGCGCACCAGCTTCGACCGGGCGCTGCGCCAGCAGCACGGCAATCTGAACGTGCGCCTGGAGCTGGAACATACCGAGGCGATCAAGCGCGCGGTGGAATCCGGGCTGGGCATCGGCTGCATCTCGCGCCTGGCCCTGCGCGATGCCTTCCGGCGCGGAAGCCTGGTGGCGGTGGAGGTGCCGGAGCTGGACCTGCGCCGGCAGTTCTGCTTCGTCTGGCATCGCCAGAAGCACCAGAGCGCGGCGATGCGCGAATTCATCGAGCAGTGCCGAGAGCTGACCGAAGGCGTGACCCGCAGCGACCTGATTCAGCTGCCGCCGGTCGCCTGAGGCGAGGAGTCGCCGGACTACTGTCCCGGCAGGGTTTCCAGCTGCTGCAGCAACAGCGCCGCCTGGGTGCGGGTACGCACGCCGAGCTTGCGGAAGATGGCGGTGACGTGGGCCTTCACCGTGGCCTCGGAAACGTTGAGCTGGTAGGCGATCTGCTTGTTCAGCAGGCCTTCGCAGACCATGGTCAGCACCCGGAACTGCTGGGGCGTCAGGCTCGCCAGGCCGGCGCTGGCCTCGCGCTCCTCGGCGGAGACGGCCACCGGCTCCTCGCCGAGGTTCGGCCACCACACATCGCCATCAAGGACCGCACGCACGGCTTCCTGGATGGTTTCCAGGGAGCTGGACTTGGGGATGAAGCCGCTGGCGCCGAACTCGCGCGAGCGGGCAACCACAGCGGCCTCCTCCTGCGCGGAAATCATCACCACAGGCACCTGAGGGTATTGGCCGCGGAGCAGCACCAGACCGGAGAAGCCATAGGCGCCGGGCATGTTCAGATCGAGCAGCACCAGATCCCAGTCGGACTTGGCCGAGAGCTGGGCTTCCAGCTCGGCAATGCTGGCCGCCTCCACCAGCCGGGCCTCGCTACCCAGTCCGAGCGAAAGAGCCTGGTGCAGTGCGCTCCTGAACAGCGGGTGATCATCAGCAATGAGAATGTCGTAGGCAGCCACTGCAAGTCCCTATTTTTTATGCTGGTTCGGGCAGGCGGGAAGCATGCCGCCCCCGGGGGGAGTGGTCAAGCGTCACACTTTGCGGCAAAGTTTGCGCCTTTTTTTTCGAGATGTCCGTATGCAATCCAAAGCCCTGCGCGCCGATTTGTTGATGCTGATCACTGCCATGATCTGGGGAACCGCCTTCGTCGCCCAGCGCGTGGGCATGGACAACATCGGACCCTTCCTTTTTACCGGCCTGCGCTTCCTTCTGGGGGCGCTGGTGCTGATGCCCCTGCTGCTTCTGCAACGGCGATCGCTCGGCCAGGTCCGGGGGCCGGGTTTCGCACACCGGCCACTGTTGCTGGGCGGTGTGCTGATGGGCCTGGCCCTGACTGTGGGCATCAACCTGCAGCAGGTCGGCCTGCTGTTCACCTCGGTGACCAACTCCGGCTTCATCACCGGGCTGTACGTGATCGTGGTCCCGCTACTCGGCCTGTTCATTGGCCAGCGCGCCGGATTGGGCATCTGGCTGGGCGCGCTGCTGGCCGTGTTCGGCATGTTCCTGCTCAGCGTAGGCGAGGACTTCCAAGTGGCCTCCGGCGACTGGCTGCAACTGGCCGGCGCCTTCGTCTGGGGCGTGCACGTGCTGCTGGTGGGCTTCTTCGCCAGCCGCTACGACCCGCTGCGCCTGTCCATCCTGCAGTTCCTGGTCTGCGCCGTGGTCAGCCTGCTGCTGGCCCTGGCGCTGGAGCCGATCGTCTGGGCATCCATCGTCGCCGCCGCGCCGGCCGTACTGTATGGCGGCTGCTTCGCGGTCGCCGTCGGCTACACCCTGCAGGTGGTGGCGCAGAAGGACGCGATTCCCTCCCACGCGGCCATCATCCTGTCACTGGAGGCGGTGTTCGCCGCCATTGCCGGCTGGCTGTTCCTGGATGAAAGCCTGACCCTCAAGAGCTACCTGGGTGCCGCCATCATGCTGGCCGGCATGCTGCTGGCGCAGCTCTGGCCGCACCATAAGCCGCAGCAAGGCATCGCCGGTACGGCCGACGCCCGCTAGCGTTCGCGCAGGCGGCGATGCAACGCATCATCGGGGTTCACCCCCCGGTGATGCTTGGCCGCCAGGTAATGCTCGGTGAACAGCTCGAAGTGGTCGCCCAACGCCTCGGCGGCCGCCGAATCCCCGGACAGTTCCAGGCACAGCGCCGCCACCTCGGCGGTGCACAGGTGCTCCGCGCGCGTCGAACGGCGCAGCCGGTAGCGTGACAGCTGCTCCGGCTGCAGGCTGAGCACCGGCAGGTGGTCCAGATACGGGCTCTTGCGGAACATCTTGCGCGCCTCGGTCCAGGTGGCATCCAGCAGGATGAACAGCGGTCGCTTGCCGGGCTGCGGCTCCACCGCCTCGACCACCCTGCCCGGCTCGGCATATTCACCGGGGAACACCACGTAGGGCTGCCACTGGGGATCGGCCAGCAACGCTTCCAGGCGTGCATCCACATCCACCCGCGACCAGCCGTAGGCAAAGGTGTCCGGCACCACGTCGGCGATCAGCCAGCCGGTGTTGGTCGGCTTGAGCGCCTCGATGTCGTGCATCACCAGACACATGCCGGCCTGGGTCGCGACGTGCGGCGTCCAGGGACAAAGGCAGTATGCGGGGGCGACCCGGCAGCGCGGGCAGCGCTCGATGCGCGAGCCGCGCGCGACGAAGGGTTTCAGGCTGCGCGCCAGGCGCTCGGCGCGCAGTCGGGCTACGGCATGCATGGGTGGGGGTCGGCTATCGCTGGGTTCGAAGGGCGCGCAGTCTACCAGATGGTGCCGAACGCCCGTTGTCCGCCCGGGTCGAATGAGCGGGTCCGGTCGAGGAGCTGTGCGATGCCTGTCCTGCTGATGGTTCTGCTGCTGGCCGCGTGGTTGCCTGCCCTGGCCGCCACGCCTGCGGAGGAGCGCCTGATCCGCGATTTGCAGCGCATTGCCCGCGACAGCAACCAGGGCACACCGCGGGCGATCAGTCCGGACATCACCGACCAGGGCTTCACCGTGGACGGGCGCACGCTGATCAACCACCTGAGTGTGCGTCCGGCGCATGCCGAACAGATGCGCCGCAATCCGGCCGCGGTGAGGCGCCAGCTGGCGACCAGTGTCTGCACCAATGCCAACTTCCGCCTGCTGCTGTCCCACGGCGCCGTGCTGCGCTACCAGTTCAGCGAGGACAGCAGCAACTGGCCGGTGGCCAGCGAAAGCTTCATGGCCGAGGATTGCGCCGATCGGCAGGAGGGGCGTTAGCCGCGCGGCCAAAAAGCATCGCGGCTGACCGCTCCTGCAGGTCGTGCATCAGTTCGGGCGCAGCACCTGCGGATCGCCCTTGCCGGCCAGGGTCGCCGCTTCCTCGCTGGTCAGCAGTGCGGTACGCGGCATGTTCAGCACCCGGGCGCAGGAGGCCAGCACGTTGGCCCAGGTGCTGCGGTTGGCGAACAGCATGCCGGGCTCGTCGAAGGTGCCGCCGCGGTTGCGGTAGCCCAGCACGCCGCTCAGGCGGGTGTCCGGGAACAGCGGCCAGAGTACCCCGCGCGCCACTTCCGGGCGCATGTGGGTGAGCAGGATGCGCCGCGGGTGACTTTCCGGGAACAGCTGCTCGAACAGCTCGGCGTCGGCCATGGCCTCCAGTTCCCAGGAATCCCTGGGCGCGCGGAAGCGTCCCGGTTCCTGCAGATAGACCAGCCGATAGGCGCAGTCCGCTTCCTTGAGGCGTTGGCAGGCGCGCAGCATCTCGCCCAGCTGGTAGCTGCCATTGGCGATCAGCAGCAGCGGATCGTTGCCGGTAACCTCCTCGACGACGATGGCGCCGTCACGGGCCAACTGCTCGGCCTGGGCGCGACTGAAGTAGGTCGGCCGGTCACGCTTGGGAATGACCATGCAGGCCAGTTGGCCACGCGATTGATAGATGCCGGGCAGCAGCGCCAGGGCGCTGTTGTGGTCGGCCGGGAACAGCACCCGGGACACGTCGCTCATCTCGCCCAGCAGCGCCTCGCAGAAAGTGGTGTCCTGGTGCGATTGCTGGTTCTTGCCGTTTTCCCAAGTGTGCGAGGTGGCCACCACCGGGAAGCCCAGCCAGCCGGCGGGGCGGCCGATTTCCTTCTGCTGGCGCGCATAGATCAGGCTCTGGCGCACCGCGCCAAGCATCTTCACGCAGAACGCCTCGTAGCTGGCCACCAGGTTCAGGCCGCCCTGGTTGGCCAGGCAGGCGGAAACCACGGCCTCCTCGTTGAGGGCGGTGATGATCTTGCCGTCCACCGCCTCCAGCTCGCCTTCCGGCTCGCTGACCCGGTGCTTGAGCGCCTTGAGCACACCGCCCAGGCGGTTGCTGGCCAGCTCGTCCGGGTTGCCGACGCGCGGGCGCAGCTGCGGGTTGGCGGCGGTCAGGTCGACGAAGAAGCGATCCAGCGCGGTCATCGGCGAACAGGTGTCGTCGCGGTAGTGCAATTCGGGGATCGTCGGGGTCGCCGGATGGCGCACTGCCAGGGCGTGGTCGCGCTCCAGCGGGCGCTGGCCACGTGCGGCGAACAGTGCGCGGACCTGGTCCAGCTCGTCGAAGGGCACATGCAGCGGCGCGGCATGCGCGTTGAACAGCGCGCGGGCGGCTTCGTCGCGGGATGGGTTGCCCGGCAACGGCAGGTTGTGGGCCGCGTTGCTGGCCGCGCCGTAGAAACCGAAGCCCTTGGTGGTTTCGGCGATGGCATAGGGAATCGGCAGCGGGTAGCGCAGGATGCCCCGGTTCTTCTCGTCCACGCGGCGCGCCAGGCGCTGCTCCATTTCCCACAGAGTGCAGACGAAGGCGGCCGGGTCGCGGCCGTCCAGGCGCATGGGGTCGAAGCCGCAGCGGCGCAGGTGCTGGACGAAGCCTTCCAGGCCCTCGTGGGTGCCCAGCTCGGTGCGCTGCTCGATGCGCCGGCCGTTGGCGATCATCACCGGCAGGGCGGTGCCGCAGTCCTCGGCGCGCCACCAGCGCGGAATCCAGTCGCTGCCGCGCTGCTCTTCGGCGGCGCCGTCGGAGAGGAAGGTCACCAGCGTCTCGCCCGGCAGCGGCATGTGCGCGTACTGCAGCTCGGCAAAGCCCAGGTAGCCGCCCTCGGCGATGCCGCCGGCAGTGTGCGGGTTGACGTGGCTGCCCAGCGGCACGCCCGGCAGGCCCTCGGGGGTCTGCGCATAGCTGTAGAAGTCGGCAGCCAGACGGCTCATGCCCGCCTCGTCGAAGCTGTAGCGCTCGGCCTGCTCGGGGTGCTGGTTGCCCACCAGCAGGTTTATCGCCTCGATGGCGGCCACGCAGTGGCCCTGGCCCATCATCCAGCCGCGGGTCTGGCCGGTCAGCGCGTTCAGGCCCAGATAGCCGGCATAGGCCGGCACCATGTTCAGCGCGCCGCCGGTATGGCCTTCGGGCTGCGCCTTGAAATCGTCCTCGCCCAGCGGCGTACCGTCCAGGCGCACGCGGCGGGCGTAGGTCATGTGCACCACCAGCCACAGCCCGGCGGCGCTCAGCCGGTCCAGGCCCTGCAGCAGCCGGTATACGCTGGCCAGGTCCGGCTGCAGGCCGGCCTGCACCAACTGATGGGCCATCCGGAAGGCCGCTGCGCGGGTTTCATCGCTGTGCGTGAAGGGACCATAACCCTCGCTCCAGCGGGCGAATTCCGGCTCGTTCCGGGCATGCTCGGCCAGCTCGGCAGGGCTCGGCAGAAGTTGATGCATGGCAACAGGCTCCGTCATCTCGTCAAGTTCGGTTAGTGTAAGGGGCGCCCGCGCCGGAGGGGCTGACATGTATCAAGACCGCCCGGCCTCGCTCCGCACAGACTGTAACCCTGTAGGCAAGGAATAGGTTCACATCATGGCTTTACTCAGTTTTCTCGGCGCCATCCGGCAGGTCACCGGTTCCTGCTACCTGCTGGAAACCCACGAAGGCAAGCGTGTCCTGCTTGAGTGCGGCATGCACCAGGGCAGGCGCGAGGAGGAAAGCAACAACCGGCGAGCCTTTCCCTTTCGTCCGAAAGACATCGACGCGGTGGTGATTTCCCACGCCCATATCGACCATAGCGGACTGCTGCCGCGCCTGACCAAGGAAGGCTATCGCGGCCCGATCTTCGCCACCGAGGCCAGCTGCGCGCTGCTTGAGCTGATGCTGCACGATGCCGCGCACCTGCAGGAAAAGGACGCCGAGTGGGAGAACAAGTGGCGCGCCCGGCGCGGCCAGAAGCCCATCGCCCCGCTGTACACCGGCGATGACGCCGACCAGGTGCTGCGCCAGTGCCGACCGCTGAGCTACCAGCAGAGCGAGGAGGTGGTGCCCGGCGTGCGCCTGACCTTTCACGACGCCGGCCACATCCTCGGCTCGGCCATCGTCCAGCTGGATGTCAACGACCTGGGCCGCACTCGGCGCCTGGTGTTCTCCGGCGACCTGGGCAACGACTGCACGCCGCTGATGCGCAGCCCGGCGGTTCTCGAACAGGCCGACGTGCTGCTGATGGAGTCCACCTACGGCGACCGCGACCACCGCTGCAGCGACGACACGCTCGAAGAATTTCTCGGCGTCCTGCAACAGGCCCACAAGGATGGCGGCAACGTGCTGATCCCGGCCTTCGCCATCGGCCGCACCCAGGACCTGATCTACCACCTGGGGCGCTTCTACCACGAAGGCCGCCTGCCGCAGCAGGCGGTGTTCCTCGACAGCCCGATGGCGATCCGCGCCAACGCCATCTACAGTCGCTACCTCGAACAGCTCGACCCCGTAGAACTGGAGCGCCTGCGTGGCATGGGCGTGCACAAGGTCGCCGATCTGCTGCCGATCCTGCGCTCGACGGCCACGCCCGAGGAGTCCATGGCCATCAACCGAGTGACCAGCGGCGCGATCATCATCGCCGGCAGCGGCATGTGCAACGGCGGACGCATCCTGCACCACTTCAAGCACAACCTCTGGCGCCCGGAATGCCACGTGGTGTTCACCGGCTTCCAGGCGCGCGGCACCCTGGGTCGCGCCATCGTCGACGGCGCCGACCGCGTGCGCCTGCTGCACCAGCAAATCATGGTCAAGGCCAAGGTACACACCCTGGGCGGCTTCTCCGCCCACGCCGGCCAGTCGCAACTGCTGAACTGGGCCAGCCATTTCAGCCAGCGGCCGGAACTGCACCTGGTGCACGGCGAGCTGGAAAAGATGCTGGCCCTACAGGGCGCGCTGCGTCATCGCCTGGGCTGGGAGGCCAGCATTCCCGAACCCGGCGACCGCATCGCCCTTTAACGGCCCCACCCGAATTCGCAACGGAGAGTTTCAATGGCTTTCGAATCGGACGATTACCTGTCCCGCCCGTTCCGCGCCAGCGGCATCGACCTGAGTGCCAAGGTGGATGAACTGACCCGCCTGATCGTGCCCGAGTCCAGTCCCAACCTGGAGCTGTACAAGGGCATGCTCACCACCGTGATGCGCATGGCGCAGGCCGACCGCAACCGCTGGGACGCCAAGATCATGGCCCAGACGCTGCGCGAGCTGGAGCGCTCGTTCAGCGTGCTGGACAAGTTCAAGCGACGCCGCAAGGTCACCGTGTTCGGCTCGGCGCGCACGCCGGTCGACCACCCGCTGTACGCCCTGGCGGTGAAGCTGGGCGAGCTGCTGGCCAAGCGCGACCTGATGGTGATCACCGGCGCCGGCGGCGGCATCATGGCCGCTGCCCATGAGGGCGCCGGGCTGGAAAACAGCATTGGCCTGAACATCACCCTGCCCTTCGAGCAGCACGCCAACGCTACGGTGGATGGCACCGATAACCTGCTGTCGTTCCACTTCTTCTTCACCCGCAAGCTGTTCTTCGTCAAGGAAGCCGATGCACTGGTGCTCTGCCCCGGCGGCTTCGGCACCCTGGACGAGGCGCTGGAGGTGCTCACCCTGATCCAGACCGGCAAGAGCCCGCTGGTGCCGGTGATCCTGCTCGACGAGCCGGGCGGTACCTACTGGCAGGACGCCATGGGCTTCATGCAGCGCCAGCTGCTGGGGCATCGCTACATCCTGCCCAGCGACATGCACCTGATGCGCCTGGTGCACAGTGCCGAGGACGCGGTGGAGGAAATCGCCCGTTTCTACGGCAACTACCATTCCAGCCGCTGGCTCAAGGGGCAGTACATCCTGCGCATGAACCACGCCCTGAGCGACGCGGCGCTGGGCCGCCTGCACGAGGAGTTCGCCGACCTGTGCCTGAGCGGCGGCTTCGAACAGCAGGACGGTTGCCAGACCGACGAGGACGACGCCGAGCTGTGCCGCCTGCCGCGCCTGGTGTTCACCTTCAACGCCCGCGACCACGGCCGCCTGCGCGAGCTGCTGGATGTGGTCAACGACAAGGCGAACTGGGCCTGACGGCAGGCCCTCGCTCCCACAGGAACAGAACCGGCACCTTGTGGGAGCGAATTCATTCGCGAGCTTCTGGGCGACTAATCCCCCAGCCGCCACCCCGAAGTGATCGGGTAACGCCGGTCACGGCCGAAGCCGCGCTGGGTGATGCGCGGGCCGACGGCGGCCTGACGGCGCTTGTACTCGTTGAGGTCGACCAGGCGCAGCACGCGCCGCACCGTGTCGGCGTCGAAGCCCTCGGCGATGATGGCGTTGGCCGACAGGTCGTACTCGATGTACAGCTTGAGGATCTCGTCGAGCACCGGATAGGGCGGCAGCGAATCCTCGTCCTTCTGCCCGGGCGCGAGCTCCGCTGACGGCGGCCGGTCGATGACCCGCTGCGGGATGATCTCGCCCTGCCCCAGACTGTTGCGGTACTCGCACAGGCGGAACACCAGGGTCTTGGGCACGTCCTTGAGCACATCGAAACCGCCGGCCATGTCGCCGTACAGCGTGCAGTAACCGACCGCCACCTCGCTCTTGTTGCCGGTGGTCAACACCAGGCTGCCCTTCTTGTTGGAGATCGCCATCAGCAGCGTGCCGCGACAACGCGCCTGCAGGTTCTCCTCGGTGGTGTCGCGACCCAGCCCGGCAAACACAGGTGCCAGGCCAGCCATGAAGGCCTCGACCATCGGCGCGATGGGCAGCACGCGATAGGTGACGCCCAGGGTGCGCGCCTGCTGTTCGGCGTCCTCCAGGCTCATCTGCGCGGTGTAGTGGTAGGGCATCATCACCGCCTCGACCCGCTCGGCGCCCAGCGCGTCCACCGCCACCGCCAGGGTCAGCGCCGAGTCGATGCCGCCCGACAGCCCCAGCACCACGCCCTTGAAACCGTTCTTGGCCACGTAGTCGCGCACGCCGACCACCAGTGCCTGGTAGACGCTGGCCTCCAGCTCCGGCAGCGGCGCCGGATGGCTCTGGTGCACCGCCACGCCGGTGCCGTCCCAGCGCAGGTCCGCCGGGAACAGGCATTCCTCGTACATCTGCGCGCGCTGGCAGACGCGACCATCGGCATCCACCACGCAGCTGCCGCCATCGAACACCAGCTCGTCCTGGCCACCCACCTGGTTCACATAGACCACCGGCATGCCACCCTCGCGGGCGCGCTGGGCGAGGATCTCCTCGCGCTCGCGCTGCTTGTCGAGGTGGAACGGCGAGGCATTCAGGCTGAGCATCAGCTGCGCGCCGGCCTCGCGCGCCTGGGCCATTGGCTCCGGGAACCAGATGTCCTCGCAGATGCTGACGGCCACCGGCACGCCCTTGATGTCCACCACGCAGGCCTCTTGGCCCGGCTCGAAGTAGCGCTTCTCGTCGAAAACCCGGTAATTGGGCAACTGCTGCTTGTAGTAGGTGGCCAGCAGCTCGCCGTCGGCGATCACCGCCGCCGCGTTGTAGCGCTTGTCGTCTTCCAGCCAGGGATAACCGACCACCAGGTAGATGCCGCGCACCTCGTCGCGCAGACGGCGCAGGCCCGCCTCGATGCGCAGCTGCATGCTCGAGCGCAGCAGCAGGTCCTCCGGCGGATAACCGCACAGCGTCAGCTCGGGAAACAGGATGACGTCCGCCTGACGCTGATCGCGGGCGCTGATTGCCGCCTCGATGATGCGTTCGACATTGCCGTGGATATCACCCACGCGCAGGTTCAGCTGGGCCATCACGACCCGCAGGGTTTGGCTCATGGCCGTCTCCATCCAAAGATCCCGGCACCGGCCGGCGCCGTGGCCGGCATTGTCCCGCAACGCCGGCCCTGGAAACAACGCACAACGTGGCCATTGGCCGCTGTGCCTGCACCTTCAGCTTGGATACACTTCACGCCTTCCGCGTTCATCGAGAAAGTTCATGGGTCTGGTTCGCCTGTTGTTGTTCGTTGCCCTGCTCGTCGCGGCCTTCTGGCTGTGGCGTCGCTACATCCGTCCCGCCCTGCGCGCACAGAAACAGACGCCGCCTTCTCCCGATCCCCGCCCCATGGTGCGCTGCGCCCATTGCCAGACGCATGTGCCGCAGTCCCAGGCGCTGCAGGACGGTGACCGCTGGTTCTGCAGCCAGGCCCACCTGGAACAGGATCGCCGTCAGCCGTGATTGCGCTTGGCGTCACGCTTGGCCTTGACCCCGGCCAACGGGCGCTACGCCTGTACCACTTCTATCGCCTGAGCGTCGGGTTGCTGCTGGTGCTGCTGATCTCCAGCAACCTGGACGACCGTCTGCTGGACCTGGCCCACGTGCGGCTGTTCCGCTTCGGCAGCTGGACCTACCTGATCATCAACATCGTCGCCACGTTGCTGATCCAACGTGCCCGGGGCAAGCAGTTCTTTGCCCTGGCGCTGCTCGACATCCTGCTGCTGGGGGCGCTGTTCTACGCCGCCGGTGGCATGCCCAGCGGCCTGGCCAGCCTGATGATCATCGCCGTGGCCATCGCCAACCTGCTGCTCAATGGCCGCAGCGGGCTGCTGATCGCCGCCGTGGCCGCGCTGTCCACCGTGCTCCTGACCTTCCAGCTGAGCCTCAGCCAGCCGGCGGCCAGCAGCCAGTTCATCCAGGCCGGCGCGCTGGGCGCCCTGTGTTTCGCCGTTGCGCTCACCGTGCAAAGCCTGGTCCGCCGCCTGCAGATCAGCGAACGGCTGGCCCGCCAGCGCGCCGACGACGTGGCCAACCTGGAAGCGCTCAACAGTCTTATCCTGCAACGCATGCGCACCGGCATCCTGGTGCTCGACCCACAGCATCAGGTGCTGCTGGCCAACCCCGCCGCCACGCAGATGCTCGGCCAGTCAGCCGCCGGCCAGCCCCTGGCGGATATCTGCCCCGAGCTGCTGGAGCGCCTTCGCCAGTGGAGCTACAACCCCACCCGCCGCCCGCAGAGCCTGTGCCTCGGCGAGGACGCACGCACCCTGCAGCCGAGCTTCGCCAGCCTGCAACACGGCCAGGCGCTGAACACCCTGGTGTTCATAGAGGACATTTCCGAGATCACCCAGCACGCCCAGGAAATGAAACTGGTCTCCCTCGGCCGCCTGACCGCCGGCATCGCCCACGAGATCCGCAATCCGCTGGGCGCTATCAGCCACGCCGCACAACTGCTGCTCGAATCCGAGGAGCTGCCGCCGCCCGACCGACGCCTGGCGCAGATCGTCCAGGACCAGTCGCGGCGCATGAACCACGTGATCGAGAACGTGCTGCAGCTGTCGCGGCGCCGCCAGGCCGCGCCGCAGCTGCTGGACCTCAAGTACTGGCTGCACCGTTTCGCCAGCGAATTCCGCCAAAGCGCTACATCCGAACAGCAGTTGCACCTGCAAACCGCCAGCGGCAGCATCCAGACCCGCTTCGATCCCCATCAACTGACACAGATCCTCAGTAATCTGGTGCAGAATGGCCTGCGCTACAGTGCCCGGCACAACCCGCAGGGCCAGGTGTGGATGCGCCTGTACCGTGATCCGGACAGCGACCTGCCGGTGCTGGACGTGCTCGACGACGGTCCCGGCGTGGGCAGCGACCAGCAACTGCACATCTTCGAACCCTTCTTCACCACCGACAGCAAGGGCACCGGGCTGGGCCTGTACATCTCCCGCGAACTCTGCGAGAGCAACCAGGCCCACCTCGCCTACTACCCGCGCCCCGAGGGGGGTAGCTGTTTCCGAATCACCTTTGCCCATCCCCGCAAGATGAGCTGGACGCCAACGCCCAGCCTTAACAACAAGAGCCAGACCAGTCCATGAGTCGCCAGAAAGCCCTGATCGTCGACGACGAACCCGATATCCGCGAGCTGCTCGAGATCACCCTCGGGCGCATGAAGCTCGACACCTGCAGTGCGCGCAACCTCAAGGAAGCCCGCGACTGCCTGGCCCGCGAGCGGATCGACCTGTGCCTGACCGACATGCGCCTGCCGGACGGCACCGGCATGGAGCTGGTGCAGTACATCCAGCAGCGTCACCCGCAGGTGCCGGTAGCCATGATCACGGCCTACGGCAGCCTGGACACCGCCATCAATGCCCTCAAGGCCGGTGCCTTCGACTACCTGACCAAGCCGGTGGACCTGGCTCGCCTGCGCGAGCTGGTGAACACTGCGCTTCGCCTGCAGGCCGCCCCGGCCGAGCGCCCGGTGGACACCCGCCTGCTCGGCGATTCGCCGCCCATGAAGGCCTTGCGCCGGCAGATCGAAAAACTCGCGCGCAGCCAGGCGCCGGTGTACATCAGCGGCGAATCGGGCAGCGGCAAGGAGCTGGTGGCACGGCAGATCCACGACCTGGGGCCGCGGGCCGACCGGCCGTTCGTGCCGGTCAACTGTGGCGCCATCCCCAGCGAGCTGATGGAGAGTGAATTCTTCGGCCATCGCAAGGGCAGCTTCACCGGTGCCATCGAGGACAAACAGGGCCTGTTCCAGGCCGCCAACGGAGGCACCCTGTTCCTCGACGAAGTGGCCGACCTGCCGCTGGCCATGCAGGTCAAGCTGCTGCGCGCCATCCAGGAAAAGGCCGTGCGCCCGGTGGGTGGCCAGCAGGAGATCGCGGTGGACGTGCGTATCCTCAGCGCCACCCACAAGGACCTGGCCGCCGAAGTCGCCGCCGGACGTTTCCGCCAGGATCTGTACTACCGCCTCAACGTCATCGAACAACGCGTGCCGCCCCTGCGCGAGCGCCGCGAGGACATCGGCCTGCTGGCCGACAGCATGCTGCAGCGCCTGGCCGAAGGCAGCGGCCAGCCCCCGCGCCTGCATCCGGACGCGCTGGAAAAACTGCGCGGCTATCGCTTCCCGGGCAACGTGCGCGAACTGGAGAACATCCTCGAGCGCGCCTACACCCTCTGCGAGGCCGATGCGATCCGCGCCAGCGACCTGCGCTTCGCCGACGCCCCCGCCGCGACGGACCCCGTCGGCGGCAGTCTGGCCCAGGTGACCGACCTGGAAGACTACCTGGAAACCATCGAGCGCACCCTGATCCTCCAGGCCCTGGAGGAAACCCGCTGGAACCGCACCGCCGCTGCCCAGCGCCTGGGCCTGACCTTCCGCTCGATGCGCTACCGGCTGAAGAAGCTGGGGCTGGACTGAGGTTCACTCCATTCTGGTGGGGTCGGGTCGCCCGTCGGATCGGCCCTTGAATTGCGCCAAACCAGGCTCATATGGAATGCAGGCCCGGACTGTTCAGCGAGCGGGCCGCATCCCACCGACAGAGGAGGCTCCAGCATGAAATCACTGATGACACGCGGAAACCTGTTCGATGAGTTCTTCAAGGAGTTCGCATCCCCCGGCTACTTCGTCCAGCCGCTGCACGGGGACGCGCTCCCCTCCCCCTCGCAGATCAAGGTCGACGTGAAGGAGACCGCCGAAGGCTACAACGTCGAGGCGGAGATTCCCGGCGTCAGCAAGGACAACATCCAGGTGTCCGTGGAAGGCAACCAGGTCAGCCTGCGCGCCGAGGTCCAGCAGCTCGACGAGCAGAAGGAAGGCGAGAAGGTACTGCGCTCGGAACGCTATTTCGGCTCGGTGTCGCGCAGCTTCCAGCTGCCGGCGGAGATTGACACGAGCCAGTGCAAGGCACGCTACGAGAACGGCGTGCTGAAGCTGAGCCTGCCGAAAAAGCAGAACGGCTCGTCCCAGCAGCTGACCATCGAGTAATTCCTTCCAGGCAGGCGCTTCGATCGGCGCCTGCCGCCTCTCCCGTCCTTCGACGTCCCCTGACTGCTCGGCTCGGGGCGAGCTTCTGCTACCCTGTCGCGCCTTTTTTCACGCTGTAGCTGTCCGCCATGAAACTTCCCAAGCTTCCCCTGCGCCTTGCCCCCTATGTGTTCGCCTTTTACATGTCTGGCCTGATGGCTGCGGTGATGACCTGCGTGATCACCGCGCTGAACCGCGGCCTCGGCGCGGGTTACCTGGAAACGGTGCTGAAGGTGTACGCGATGACCATGCCAGTGGCGTTCTGCAGCGTACTGCTGGTACGTCCCATCGTCGGCAAGCTGGTGGAATGGACGGTGCGCAAGTCGTAATGGACAACCCCGGCCTTGCGCCGGGGTGATTCGCTGCTCAGCCCTGGCGGCCTATGGCGCGCTCGATGCCGCGCTTGCAGGCCTGCAGCGCAGCGCGGAAGGCGTCCTGGTGATCACGGGCCCGCACCGTCGGCGCAACCACCGCAATGGCAAACATGCCCAGGTAGGTATCCACCGCCATGGCGCAGGAACTGATGCCGGGCACCACCTCATCGAACCCGCTGGCCCAGCCTTGGGCGCGTATGGCGCCCAGTCGCGCTCGCCACTCCACGTTCATGTCGCCGACCAGCGCTTCCACGCATTCAGGCGCTTCCAGGGCGAGCAACACCTGGCCGGAGGCGGTCTGCACCGCCGGGCCATGGGCGCCGATGGGTACCACCACCCGCAACTCCCGCTCGGCCACGATGCGCTCGATGATCTGCACCTGATCGTAGGAACGCCGGCACAGGCAGACCGTTTCGCCCAACTGGTCGGAGAGCTCCACCAGCAGGGGCCGGGTGTGGCTGATGATGTCGCACTGGGTCTTGTTGATCAGGTGCCCCAGCGCCGGGCCCAGGCGAAAGCCGCCGGCGGGTCCCATGGGCTCGACCAGCAGTTCCTCCTGCAGCGCGTTGATGATGCGCTGCACCGTGGAGCGCGGCAGCCCCACGCGCTGGGCGATGGCGGCCAGGCTGAGCCCCTGCGGGTTTTCGCCGAGGGCGCGCATGATGGCTGCGGAGCGTGCGATGACCTGGATCCCAGACTGCCGGCCGCAGTCCGAGGCCTCATCGGAAACATTCATGCTGGTTCACATACGGGTACTGATAGGGCGCCTACTGTAATAACCCTTCAGGCGTTCCGGCAAACCCTCGGCACAGAGCAGGCGGTTGACGCTCGGCCATCCGGGTCATTAAATTCCGCATCATGATACAGCGACCTGCATAGTGATACATGCTTGCGCCTCGGCGCTGCGATGTGAAGGAGCCGAAATGACCCGCCTGCTTTTCTCCGCCTCCCTGGCCACCACGTTGCTCGCGCCGTCGGCGTTCGCGCTGGACCTGTCCGCTGCCCTGGGCACCACCGCGCAGGGCGAGCTGACCTATCGCCTGGGCATGTCCCGGGACTGGAACCGGCAATGGCTGGCCAGCGAAACGGGGTCCCTGACCGGCTATTGGGATGCCGGCTACACCCACTGGTCAGCCGGCGAGCACCGCGCAGCGCATACCCTGTCCTTCAGCCCGGTGTTCGTCTACCAGTTCACCGGCGAAGGCGCCCGCCCGTTCATCGAAGCGGGTGTGGGTGTCTCGCTGTTTTCCAGCACCCGGGTCGGTCACCGCAACATGAGCTCGGGCTTCCATTTCGAAGACCGCCTGGGCGCCGGCGTGCAGCTGGCCAGCGGTACCCGCCTGGGCGTGCGGGCCATCCACTACTCCAACGCCGGCTTGAAGATGCCCAACGAGGGCATCGAGAGCTACGCGTTGTTCATCAGCCAGCCGCTGTAACGGCGTACGGCCGCGACGCGAAGCTGGCTATTTCGGTGCAGTGATTAGGCGCACAATAATTCGCACGCAAACAGATCAGCCGCCACGGATCGCCAATGAGAGTAAAGGCTTCACCCTTCTTCTGGGTCAGCTTCGCCATGGTCGTGGGTGTGATGGGCACCGCGCTCATCAGCCCGCTCTACGCCCTTTACCAGGACGCCTGGCAGCTCAAGGCCAGCGATATCTCGCTGATCTATGTGATCTACATGGCCGGCGCGCTCTGTGGCCTGCTGTTTCTGGGGCGCCTGCCCGATCGCCTGGGCTTTCGCCCCATGCTGCGGCTGGGGCTGATCCTCGCCCTGCTGGGCACCCTCATCACCCTCGCCGCCTGGGACCTGGTCAGCCTGTGCGCCGGGCGTTTCGTGGTCGGCATCGCGTCCAGCCTGCTGACCACCAGCGCCACGCTGGGCCTGGCCCGGCTGGTGCCGGCGCACCGCAAGCCGCGCCTGGCGATGATCACCAGCATCGTGATGGTGTTCGGCTTCGGCCTGGGGCCGCTGGTGGGCGGCCTGTTCGGGCAGTGGGTGCCGCATCCGCTGATCACCACCTACCTGCCCACCCTGGTGCTGTGCAGCCTGGCCCTGGGCATCTTCCTCCGCCTGGAACTGCCTGATGACGCCGGCCAGCCCTTCCAGTGGCGAGACGCCCTGCCGCGGCTGACCTGGCCCGCCCCCAGCGCTTCCTTCGCCTTCATCCTCACCAGTTGCCTGGCCTTCCTGGCCTTCGCCAGCTTCGGCCTGTACGCGTCCCTGTCGCCGCTCTTCCTTGACCAGCTGGTGCCCTGGCACGGCCCGGTGGCCAGCGGCACCGCCATCGCCGCGATCCTGTTCGGCTCGGCGTTTACCCAGATTCTCAGCGGGCGCCTGTCCACCCACTGGGGCGGCAGCCTGGGTTTGGTCGCACTGGGCGTGAGCAATCTTCTGCTGATGGCGAACCTGTGGGCGGGATCGGCCAGTCTGTTTGCCTTGGGTGTGGCGCTCACCGCCATCGGCCACGGCCTGAGCCAGCTGGCCGGCATGAACATGGTGGGCCGCATCGCCACGCCGGATACCCGCGCCGGCCTGTTTTCCAGCTACCTGGTGATCGGTTACATCGGCAGCATGGTGCCGATGATGGGCATCGGCTGGATTGCCGACCATTGGGGCATGAGCGCCGCCCTGTGCACCTTCTGCACCTTCGCCACGCTGATCGCGGTGACCGTCGCGGTGCTCTTCCAGCGGCATCCGCTGATGCAGCCGCCTCGTGAGTGACGGCCCCTCGGCCGCCAGACGAAGCATCATGCAAGCCGCATCGGCGGCCGGCCGGAAAGCGCCGACCGCCCCTGCGGTTACGCCGACAGCTTCTGACTGAAGGTGTCGGCGGGGTGGCCGACGTCCATGCGGTCGGCGTTCATCACCTTGTCCCAGGCCTTCACGAACTCACGCACGAAGAACGCATTGCCGTCGGCCGAGCCGAACACCTCGGCCTGCGCGCGCAGCTCCGAGTGGGCACCGAAGATGAGGTCCACGCGGGTTCCCGTCCAGGTGGGCTGGTGGGTCTTGCGGTCCCGGCACTGGAAGCGGTTCTTGTGCTCGGTCGCCATCCATTCGTTCTTCATGTTCAGCAGGTTGACGAAGAAGTCGTTGGACAGCGTGCCGACCCGCTGGGTGAACACCCCCTCCGAACCGCCGTCGGCGTTGGTGCCCAGTACCCGCATGCCGCCGACCAGCACGGTCATTTCCGGGACGCTGAGACGCAGCAGCTGCGCCTTGTCGACCAGCGCCTCCTCCGGGGACATGAAGTTGGCCTCGTGGTAGTAGTTGCGAAAGCCGTCGGCGACCGGGCGCAGGGCCTCGAAGGACTTGGCGTCCGTCCACTCCTCCAGGGCATCCATGCGCCCCGGGGTAAACGGCACCTTGATATCGACGCCGCCATCCCGCGCCGCCTTTTCCACCGCGGCACAGCCGGCGAGCACGATCAGGTCGGCCATGGAGACCTTCTTGCCACCGGTTGCCGAGGCGTTGAACTCGGCCTGCACCTGCTCCAGCTTCTGCAGCACACTGGCCAGCAGCGGCGGATTGTTCACTTCCCAGTCCTTCTGCGGCGCGAAGCGGATCCGCGCGCCGTTCGCGCCGCCGCGCTTGTCCGAGCCACGGAACGTGGCGGCCGACGCCCAGGCGACCGACACCAGCTGCGGCACGCTGAACCCCAGGCCCAGCAGCTTCTGCTTGAGCGCCTCGATATCCGCCTCATCCATCAGCGGGTGGTCGCACTCGGGAATCGGGTCCTGCCAGATCAACTGTTCCTGGGGCACCAGCGGCCCGAGGTAGCGACCACGCGGCCCCATGTCCCGGTGGGTGAGCTTGAACCAGGCCCTGGCGAAGGCGTCGGCGAACTCGTCCGGGTTCTGGAGAAAATGCCGGGAAATCTTCTCGTAGATGGGGTCCTCACGCAGCGCCAGGTCCGTGGTGAGCATGGTCGGCTTGCGCTTCTTGTTGGGGTCGAACGGGTCGGGCATGATCGCCGGCGCGTCCTTGGCTTCCCACTGCAAGCAGCCCGCCGGGCTCTTGGTCAGCTCCCATTCGAAATTGAACAGGTTCTCGAAGAAGTAGTTGGACCAGCGCGTCGGGGTCTGGCTCCAGATCACTTCCACACCGGAGGTGATGGTGTCGGCGCCGATGCCGGTCTGGAACTTGCTGCGCCAGCCCAGGCCCTGATCCTCGATCACCGCCCCTTCCGGCTCCGGCCCCAGCATGGACGGATCGCCCGCGCCGTGGGTCTTGCCGAAGGAGTGACCACCCGCCACCAGCGCCACGGTTTCGTAATCGTTCATGGCCATGCGCGCAAAGGTTTCGCGAATGTCGATGGCCGCGGCCCTGGGATCGGGCTTGCCGTTCGGGCCCTCGGGGTTCACATAGATAAGCCCCATCTGCACCGCCCCCAAACCCGGGTGTAGCTGGCGCTCGCCGCTGTAACGCTCATCGCCCAGCCAGGTGCCCTCCGGCCCCCAGAACAGTTCTTCCGGTTCCCAGGTGTCGGCGCGGCCACCGGCGAAGCCGAAGGTCTTGAAGCCCATCGACTCCAGCGCGACGTTGCCGGTCAGCACGAACAGGTCGGCCCAGGAAATGTTTCTGCCGTACTTCTGCTTGATCGGCCAGAGCAGGCGGCGCGCCTTGTCCAGCGAGGCGTTGTCCGGCCAGCTGTTGAGCGGCGCGAAGCGCTGCTGCCCGCCACCGGCGCCGCCGCGCCCATCGGTGATCCGGTAGGTGCCGGCGCTGTGCCAGGCCATGCGGATGAACAGGCCGCCGTAGTGACCGAAATCCGCCGGCCACCAGTCTTGGGAATCGGTCATCAGCGCGTGCAGGTCAGCGATAACCGCGTTCAGGTCGAGGGAGTTGAAAGCCGCCGCGTAGTCGAAGTCCCCGCCGTAGGGATTGGAGCGCGGCGAGTGTTGGTTCAGCGGGGTCAGGCTCAGGTTTTCCGGCCACCAGTCGCGATTGCCGCGGTGCCCCTTGTGCGGCTTTTCCTGGCCAAACGGGCAACCGCTTCCCGCGGCATTTCCTCCGGTTTCTACGTTCATGGATTCATCCTCCGCTCGGGATGCAAAGCGCATTGGTGATGTAGCGCGTAGGAAAAACCTAGCACTCGGTGCGGGAGGACGATTGGAGCAGCGCTTAATGGCGCTGATAAACACGCTGCATGGAACGGAAACGACTCCGGCCTTCTGGACATGATCAAGACTCGCGACCTGCTGGGTTGCCAATCAGGAACCAGGGTCTACAGGACTGTGATGTTGGAGGGCCGGGAAGAACGGGGTGGCAGCTGTCAGCTGGGTAGTCCCCTTTGCCACTTGCAGGGAAATTGCGCCTTGGGCCGCCCTCCGTATCCCAAAGGATACGGGATCGACCACTAGCTGACGGCCAGTATCGTTTAACCACCGTAATCTGTAGGGCGGGAGGAAAATAAATCTGTCCCCGTTTTTTGACCGCCCGTTCCCTGACAATGCGTCAGGGACGTAAGCGAAAATCCGTTGCTGGCTCGATGCATTGACCGGCTGCTCCCGGTCAGAGCTTGAAGAAGCTCACCTTGTCGGTCAGACGATTGGCCAGGGTCGCCAATTCATGGCTGGAGACCGCCATCTGTTCGGAGCCGGCCGACGTTTCCAGGGTTGCGCTGTGTATATGCGTTATATGCCGATTGACCTCTTCGGCGACCGCGCTCTGTTCTTCTGCGGCACTGGCGATATGGGCGTTCATATCGTTGATGGCGGTCACCTCGCTCCGGATCTTGTTCAGCGCCTGTTCAGCCTGATTGGTCTGTTCGACGGTCTGCTGCGCCAGTTGACGGCTATGGTGCATCACCTCGGCGGCTTTGCCGGCATTCTCCTGCAGCGTGCCGATCATGCCGCGAATTTCACGGGTGGAATCCTGGGTGCGGTTGGCCAACGAACGAACCTCGTCGGCCACCACGGCAAAGCCACGGCCATGTTCACCGGCCCTGGCGGCCTCGATGGCGGCGTTGAGTGCGAGCAGGTTGGTCTGCTCGGCGATGGCGGTAATCACCTCGATGATTTTCTCGATGCCCACGCTGTCGCTGGACACCTGCTGCACACTCTCGGCGGAGCGTTCCAGCGTACGCGCCAGGTTCTGGATCGCACTTGCCGTCTCGCTGACGACCTGGTTGACGGTGGCCACTTCGTGATCGGCGTTGCGCGTGGCGGACGCCGCACGGGTGGCATAACTGGCCACTTCATTGACGGTGGCGGCCATCTGATTGATGGCGGTGGCGATCTGCTCGGCCTCGCTGGACTGCAGGCGGATCTGCTGGTTGTTGCGGTCGGAGGTGGTCAGCAACTGGTCCGAGGCCGAGGTCAGCTCACCGGCGGCACCGCGTACCTGGGTGATGGTATCGATCAGGCGCTTGACCATGTCCTGTAGGGCCCCCATGACGCTGTGCGGGTAGCGCGTCTGGATGCGCTGGCCCAGCTCGCCATCGGCCAGGCGGCGAATGACCTCGGCCACCTGATGCGGTTCGGCGCCCAGGGTAGATTTCAGCCGGTTGATGATCAGCAGCGAGACGCCAACGCTCAGCAGCACCGCCGCCGCGGTGACCAGCAGGATCAGCATGCCAAAGCCACCAGCGGCGTTGCGCACGGCGTCAATGTTCTTGCCGATGTCCTGTTCCTGATGATCGATGAAGGCATTGATGCGCTTGAGCCATTCGCTGTAGGCCGGCGAGGCCTGTGCCATCAGCAGGCGCTTGGCCGAGTCGGCATCGCCCTGGCGGCGCAGGCTGATCACCTGCTCGGTCAAGGCCAGGGTGCCGCGCTCGATCTCCTGGATGGCGTTCAACAGGCGCTGTTCAGTGGCGGTTGGCGCTTGCGCACGCAGCAGGCGGTCCATGGCCTGGGCGGAATCCTGATAGAAGTCCTTGAGTCGCTGGATCTCCGCCAACTGGCGGTTCAGCGCCGCGTCGCTATCCACCAGAACCGCATCGCGAATGGCGATGGCGCGGTCATGCACACTGCCGCGGAAGTTGATGGCATAGCGCTGTTTGAGCGTGGCCCCTTCGCTGACCGAGGTCAGGGTCTCGTCGATGAAGCCGACGCGCTGCACACCGATAAAAGTGATCAGGACCATTAGCGACAGAACCAGCCCGAATCCAAGGCTCAGGCGTTGAGCGATGCTCAGTTGCGACATGAATCGACTCTCTTGCCCATCGGGGCTGCGTTCGCCGGGAGCCTCGGCAGGTACTGAGTGCTCTCCGGGCGAATCCTATACAGACTGATATTTTTGTACAACTATTGACTCTGAGCCCAGCGGGCGGCGAGTTCTACTCGTCACCCATCGCCAGCGTGGAGTCCGCCCAGCCGTACGCCACAGTCTGGTCGAGAGCCTTGTGGGCGTTGTCGAGCCAGGCCGGGTGGGCGTTGTAGAGGTTTGTGAGGGTGCGCTTTTCCGACAGCGGCCATGGGCACGCCCGGAATCGAACCGGGATATACCCAAACGCCTACCTGAAACAACGGGCAACTGTGGAGCCGGCAGAAACGTCCGCGCACAAAAAAACCGGCTCGAGGGCCGGTTTCTCTGGGGTTCCGCGCTTATCCGGGGTTACTCAGGGGTAAGCGGGAGAAGGGTTCTGGTGCCGGAAACAGGAATCGAACCTGCGACCTTCGCGTTACGAGTGCGCTGCTCTACCTACTGAGCTATTCCGGCGGCGGCGCGTAAGCTAGCACTCCGGTCGCGACGAAGCAACCAGCGCAGAGGCTCTGCGCGCGGTCATCCGTGCACCGTCTGTGGATGCGGCCGTTCGCGGCGATTGTCGATCCGGCGGCGTATCCATTTCTCCAGCTCGGAGCCGATCAGGACCAGCGAGCCGGCGGCGATCACCCGTGCCCATTCGCCGGCATCCAGCGCGGCCGAGCCGAATACCTTCTGCAGGGGCGGCGCGTAGGTGTACAGCAGTTGCAACGGCACGCAGGCGGCGATGCTGACCAGCACCCAGGGGTTGCCCAGCAGCCCCTGGCGGTTGAGTACCGAGGCGAACAGCGAGCGGCTGCACAGCAGGTAGAACATTTCGCTGGCCACTACCACGTTGACCGCCATGGTGCGGGCCACTTCCAGCTCGCTGCCGCGCTGCAGTTCCCAGAGGAACAGCCCCAGCGCGCCGATCATCATCAGCACCGAGACCATGATCACCCGCCAGACGAACAGGCCGGAAAGCAGCGCCTCGCTCGGGCTGCGTGGCGGGCGGCGCATCAGCCCGGGTTCGGCCGGCTCGGCGGCCAGCGCCAGGCTCAGGGCGCAGGAGGTGACCATGTTGATCCACAGCACCTGGGCCGCGGTCAGCGGCAGCGCCAGCTGAAAGAGGATGGCGGCGACCACCACCAGCGCTTCGCCGCCATTGGTGGGCAGCATGAAGAGGATGAACTTCTTCAGGTTCTCGTAGATGGCGCGCCCCTCGCGCACGGCGTTGACGATGGTGGCGAAGTTGTCGTCGGCGAGCACCACATCACCGGCTTCCTTGGCCGCCTCGGTGCCCTTGTGGCCCATGGCCACGCCGACGTCGGCGCGCTTGAGCGCCGGTGCGTCATTGACGCCGTCGCCGGTCATCGCCACCACCTCGCCGCTGGCCTGCAGGGCCTGCACCAGGCGCAGCTTGTGGGCCGGGCTGGTGCGCGCGAAGACGTCGATCTCACCCACGATCTTGCGCAGCGCCTGGTCGTCGAGCATCTCCAGCTCGGCGCCGGTCATCGCCGGCCGGCCGACGCCGATGCCCAGCTGCGCGCCGATGGTCCGAGCGGTGTCGGCATGGTCGCCGGTGATCATCTTGACGCGGATGCCGGCGCGCTGGCATTCGGCGACCGCCTCGATGGCCTCGCTGCGCGGCGGGTCGATGATGCCAACCAGCGCGAGCAGGGTGAAGCCGCGCTCCATGTCCTCGAAGCCGAGCTGGCGTTGCGTCGGGTCCACCGCCTTCTCGGCGATCACCAGCATGCGCAGGCCGTGGGCGGCGGTGTCGGTGAACATGCGTCGCCAGTAGTCGGGGTCGAGCGGCTGCTCGCCGTCCCGCACGCGCTGGCGGTCGCACATTTCCAGGATGCGCTCCGGCGCGCCCACCACGTGGATGCTGGCGCCGTCGGCGCCGTGGTGCAGGCTGGCGGTGAAGCGGTGCTCGGAGGCGAACGGGATGGCGTCACTGCGCGGCGTGGCGGCGGCCTCCTCGGCCAAGTCCAGGCCGGCCTTGCCGGCCAGCACCAGCAGCGCGCCCTCGGTGGGATCGCCTTCGATGCGCCAGTCGCCGTCGACCTCCAGCAAGCGGGCGTGGTTGCATAGCAGGCCGGAGCGAATCGCCGCCTGCAGCACCGGCTCGGCGCGCGGTTCCAGCGCAACCCCGTCACGGCTGAAGCTACCCAGCGGCGCATAGCCGACACCTTCGACGCTATACACGGCCTCGGCGCTGACCACCCGCTGCACGGTCATCTCGTTACGGGTCAGGGTGCCAGTCTTGTCGGAGCAGATCACCGTCACCGAACCCAGCGCCTCGACAGCCGGCAGGCGCCGGATAATGGCGTTGCGCCGGGCCATGCGCTGCACGCCGAGCGCCAGCATCACCGTCATGATCGCCGGCAACCCCTCGGGAATCGCCGAGGCGGTCAGCGCCACCGCCATGATGAACATGTCGCCCGGCGGGTGACCGCGCCACAGCACGCCGAGCACGAAGGTGGCGGCCACCAGGCCGAGGATGACCACCGCCAGCCAGCGCCCGAAGCGGTCGATCTGCCGCAGCAGCGGCGTGGACAGCTGCTGCACCCGCGCCAGCAGGCTGTTGATGTGGCCCAACTGGGTGTGCGCGCCGGTGGCCACCACCAGCCCGCGCCCCTGGCCGTTGACCACCAGGGTGCCCGACCAGGCCATGCTGAAACGGTCGCCAAGCGGCGCCTGGTCGGCCACCGGCTCGGGATCCTTGTCCACCGGCAGGGACTCGCCGGTGAGTGCCGCTTCCTCGATGCGCAGGTTGCGCACCTCCACGAGGCGCAGGTCGGCAGGCACCTTGTCGCCGGCATTGAGCAGCACCACATCCCCCGGCACCAGCCCTTCGGCACTGATTTCCCGGGCGTGCCCATCGCGCAGGACCGTGGCGTGGGCGGTGAGCAGCTGACGGATGCTGGCCAGGGCGCTCTCGGCGCGGCCCTCCTGGATAAAGCCGATCACCGCGTTGATCAGCACCGCCGCCACGATCACCCAGGTATCGACCCAATGGCCGAGCAACGCGGTGATCGCCGCCGCGCCCAGCATCAGGTAGAGCAGCAGGTTGTGAAACTGGCGCAGGAAGCGCATCAGCGGGCCGAGGCGGCGACCCTCCGGCAGGCGGTTGGGGCCATACTGGCGCAACCGTGCTTCGGCTTCGGCGCTGCTCAGGCCTGAGCGCTCGGCCCGCAGGCGGGCGAAGCAGGTCTCGCTATCCTGGGCATGCCAGGCGGGGGGCATCTCGCTCATCGTCGTCCTCGCGCGCGGGGCCGCGACCACTTGGCCGGCCCGGGGAATCCATGCCGGGCAAGTCTGGATGAAACGGGCGATGCAGGGCCAGCCGCCAAGCCGTTTCAAGGGATTTCCCCGGTTGAGCGGCGCAGAGCTCCCGGCTATCGTTGCGCCACCGTTGGCCTTGAGAGTTCTTCATGTACCCATCGTCCCGCCTTGCCCTTTTCCGAGACCCGGCCGCGCACCCCGCGCCCGGCGCCTGGCGGAGCGGTGGCGATGCGTAGCGGCGCGGTCTTCCCCTGGCGCGGCGACAACCGCTTCGAATTGCTGGTGGACGGCGCCCGCTTCTTCCCGCGCATGCTGGACGCGATCGCTGCCGCACAGCGGCAGGTGGAGCTGGAGCTGTACCTGGTCGAGGACGGCAAGTGCTTCGACCAACTGCGCACCGCGCTGGTCGACGCGGCGCACCGCGGGGTACAGGTGCGCTGCCTGTTCGATTCATTCGGCTGTCTGAAGCTCAGCCCCGCCAACCGCCAGGCGCTGGTGGACGCCGGCGTGCAGCTGCGCCTGTACAACCCGGTGCGCTGGCGGCGCGGCCTGCGCAACCTGTTCCGCGATCACCGCAAGATCCTGCTGGTGGACGACGTGGTGGGGTATGTAGGCGGCACCGGCGCCACCGACGAGTTCTGGAACCCCGATCAGCCGCAGGACAGCTGGCACGAGGTAATGGTGGAAATGCACGGGCCGCTGCTGGGTGACTGGCGCAGCCTGTTCGAGTACCAGTGGCGCTGCTGCGGTGAGCGCCGTTTCTGGCGCCCCGTCGAACCGCTGCAACCGGCGCGCCTGCCGCCGCCGCCAGCCAAGCGCCGAGGGTTGGGCCGACTGGCCTATGCCGCCGCCCGCCAGCACCGCGACATCCTGCGTGCGCTGCTGCGCAGCCTGGGGCAGTCGCGCCGCCAGGTGCTGTTCGCCACGCCCTACTTCCTGCCGACCCGCAAGGTGCGCCGGGCGCTGATGCGCGCCGCGCGGCGCGGCATCGAGGTGCGCCTGCTGCTCACCGGCCAGCGTACCGATCATCCGGCGGTGCGCTACGCCGGACACCGCTACTACCCGCGCCTGCTGCGCGCGGGAGTACGCATCTTCGAGTACGAGCCGCGCTTTTTGCACGCCAAGATGGTGCTGGTGGACGACTGGGTGAGCATCGGCTCGTGCAATTTCGACCACTGGAACCTGCGCTGGAACCTGGAGGCCAACCTGGAGGCGTTCGATCCGTCGCTGTGCCAGGCGGTGGCACAGTGCTTCGAGCAGGACTTTGCACAGAGCAAGGAGATCACCCTCGTCGATTTCCAGAACCGTCCGCTGCCCCTGCGCCTCTACCAGCGCTTGTGGGGCTGGCTGGACCGCATCGTCATCAACCTGCTCGACCAGCGCCGGGACTGAGGCCCACCTTTCGGCAGGGATGGAGCGCACCGGCAGGCGTCTATGCTCGCTGCGACTTTTCCGACGAGGCTCGTCATGCGCCGTTTCCTGTCCCTTGCCCTGCTTCTGCTGCTGGCCGGCTGCTCGACCCCGGGCGCCTTCTTCGGCCCCACCAACGGGCCCATCTACCTGTCGCGGGACAGCGACCCTACCCTCGCCCTCATCCATGTCTATCGCCCGGCCAGCGACTGGGCCCGCCAGGAACTGGAAGCGCCGGGCGTGTTTCTGGACAACCGGCGGATCGGCCGGCTGCCGAGCGACAGCTACATGAGCCTGCTGGCCCAGCCCGGCAGCTACAAGATCGAAATGCGCCGCCCGCTGTTCGGCCTGCACTGGACCCTGCTCGCCGACGGTCCCTTCGATTTCAACCGCATCGCCAGCTTTACCCTGGAGGTGGAACCCGGCAAGCAGTACTTCCTGCGCTACGACGAGCTCAACCTGCCGGCCCACCACGTGGACCAGACCGAGCAGGGCGACGGCCCGCTGCGCCTGGTGGGCGAAAGCCTGGCGCGCCAGGAAATCGTCTTCACCAACCGCATCCAGCCCGACCGGGACATCCAGCTGACCGCCGAGCACGAACGCCCGCAACGCAGCTTCTGGCAGAGAGTCGGCGAGGCGCTGGACAAGATCGGCATCTGACCCGCGCCTCCACGCGCAGCGGAACCTGACAACGGCCACTAGGCTGTAGCTGCCGGCGACTGATCGCCAGCCATTTTCCGTCAGGAGGACCGTTCATGGCCGCCAAGAAGATTCTCATGCTGGTCGGCGACTACGCCGAAGACTACGAAACCATGGTGCCCTTCCAGGCGCTGTGCATGGTCGGACACATCGTGCATGCCGTATGCCCGGACAAGGTCGCCGGCGAGACCGTGCGTACCGCGATCCATGATTTCGAGGGCGACCAGACCTACAGCGAGAAGCCCGGGCACAACTTCACCCTCAACGCCGATTTCGCCGAAGTCGAGGCGGCGGCCTACGACGCGTTGCTGATCCCCGGCGGCCGTGCGCCGGAGTACCTGCGCCTGAACCCTGAAGTGCTGCGTCTGGTGAAAGCCTTCGCCGACGCCGACAAGCCCATCGCCGCGGTTTGCCATGGCGCCCAGGTGCTGGCTGCCGCCGGCGTGCTCAAGGGCCGGACCTGCAGCGCCTATCCCGCCTGCGCCCCGGAGGTCCGTCTGGCCGGCGGCGAGTATGTCGAACTGCCGGTGGACGCGGTGCATGTGGATGGCAACCTGGTCACCGCGCCGGCCTGGCCGGCCCATCCCGCCTGGCTGGCGCGTTTTCTCGAGGTGCTGGGGACGCGCATCGAGCTGTGATCACCCCAACGAAAAAGCCCGGCACAGGGCCGGGCTTCTTCGCAACAGCAGACGACTGCTTACTTCACTTCCACCACCTGGGCTTCGGCGATCTTCTTCTGCCAGATCGCCGGGCCGGTGATGTGCACGGACTCGCCCTGGGTGTCGACCGCCACGGTGACCGGCATGTCCTTCACGTCGAACTCGTAGATGGCTTCCATCCCCAGTTCCGGGAAGGCGATGGTCTTGGCGCCCTTGATGGCCTGGGCCACCAGGTAGGCGGCACCGCCCACGGCCATCAGGTACACGGCCTTGTGGTCCTTGATGGCGTCGATGGCGATCGGGCCGCGCTCGGACTTGCCGATCATGCCCAGCAGGCCGGTGGCCTCGAGGATCTGGCGGGTGAACTTGTCCATGCGGGTCGCGGTGGTCGGGCCGGCCGGGCCAACCACCTCGTCACGCACCGGATCGACCGGGCCGACGTAGTAGATGAAGCGACCCTTGAGGTCCACCGGCAGTTGTTCGCCCTTGTTCAGCATGTCGACCATGCGCTTGTGGGCGGCGTCGCGGCCGGTGAGCATCTTGCCGTTGAGCAGCAGGGTTTCGCCCGGCTTCCAGCTCTGCACTTCTTCCGGGGTGATGGTGTCCAGGTTGACGCGACGGGCGCTCGGGCCGGCTTCCCAGACGATTTCCGGGTAGGCGTCCAGGTCCGGGGCTTCCAGCTTGGCCGGGCCGGAGCCGTCCAGCACGAAATGGGCGTGACGGGTGGCGGCGCAGTTGGGGATGATGCACACCGGCAGCGAGGCGGCATGGGTCGGGTAGTCCATGATCTTCACGTCGAGCACGGTGGTCAGACCGCCCAGGCCCTGGGCGCCGATGCCCAGCTTGTTGACCTTCTCGAACAGCTCCAGGCGCAGCTCCTCGATACGGTTCTGCGGGCCGCGGGCCTGCAGTTCGTGGATGTCGATCGGGTCCATCAGGACTTCCTTGGCCATCAGCGCAGCCTTCTCGGCGGTACCGCCGATACCGATGCCCAGCATGCCCGGCGGGCACCAGCCGGCGCCCATTTCCGGCACGGTCTTCAGCACCCAGTCGACGATCGAGTCGGACGGGTTGAGCATGGCCATCTTGGACTTGTTCTCGGAGCCACCGCCCTTGGCGGCCACGTGGATTTCCACGGTGTTGCCCGGCACCACCTGGTAGTGGATCACCGCCGGGGTGTTGTCCTTGGTGTTCTTGCGGGCACCGGCCGGGTCGGCCAGCACCGAGGCGCGCAGCACGTTGTCCGGGTGGGTGTAGGCGCGACGCACGCCCTCGTTGATCATGTCGTCCAGGCTCATGGTGGCGCCGTCCCAGCGCACGTCCATGCCGACCTTGGCAATCACGGTGACGATGCCGGTGTCCTGGCAGATCGGACGATGACCGGTGGCGCACATGCGCGAGTTGATCAGGATCTGGGCGATGGAGTCACGGGCGGCCGGCGACGCTTCGCGCAGGTAGGCCTCGTGCATGGCCTGGATGAAGTCGGTGGGGTGGTAGTAGGAGATGTACTGCAGGGCGTCGGCGACGCTCTGGATCACGTCATCCTGTTTGATCACGGTCATGGGTGCGCTCCTCTTTAAAGACGGGAACATCGAAGGAAGCGCCGGACCAGGACCGGCGCACCAGCAAAAAAGGCGCGGCAGTATAGCGCGGCCGGCGAAAGTGCGGACAGCCGCGCGGCCTCGACCTTGGTCGCTCGGTCCGATAGTCAGAATCGATTGGCCGACGGACCGTACCGTCATACAGTCGCGGCTCCTTCAGCTCTCTTTCCACGTCATGCCCGAACTCTCTGTTGGCGACCGGCACTGGTCGGTAGAGCCCGGTTGCAACCTGCTCGATGCCCTGCTCGAGGCCGGCCAATCCGTGGCGCACAGCTGCCGCGCCGGCAGTTGCGGCGCCTGCCGGGTGCGCTGTCTGCACGGCGAACCGCTGGACGCCCGGCCCGACGCCCTGCCGGCCAGCGAGCGCGCCGCCGGCTGGCGACTGGCCTGCCAGTGCCGGGTGAGCGAGGACCTGGGCGTCGAGCTGTTCGATCCGGCCCAGCAGACGCTGGCGGCCGAGGTGGTCGGCCACGACTGGCTGGCCCCCGAGGTGCTGCGCCTGCGTCTCGCAGCCGAGGTCCCGCTGCGCTACCAGGCCGGCCAACACCTGCTGCTGTGGCGTGACCACAGCCTTGCCCGTCCCTACTCGCTGGCGAGCCTGCCGGGGGAGGATGCGTTCCTGGAGTTTCATATCGACTGCGCGGGCAGGGGCGGCTTCTGTGACCACGCGCGCCGGCTGCGTCCGGGCGATCCCCTGCGCCTGAGCGGCCTGCAGGGCGGCGCGCTGCGCTATGAACCGGAATGGCAGGAGCGTCCGCTGTGGCTGCTGGCCACCGGCACCGGCCTGGCGCCGCTGTGGGCGATCCTGCGCGAAGCCCTGCGCCAGGGACACGCCGGCCCGATCCATCTGTTGCACCTGGCACGCTCGTCGACGGAGCATTACCTCGCCGATGCCCTGGATGGGCTGGCGCAACGGCACACGAACCTGCAGGTGACGTTGCTGGAACACTCGGAGACCGGCGCCTGGCTGCAGGCCCAGCGTCCGTCCCGCGACACCCTGGCGCTGCTGTGCGGCGCGCCGGCCCGGGTGGACGCGCTGGCCCGGGCCCTCTACCTGGCCGGCCTGCCGCGCGGCCAGCTGTATCGAGAGCCATACATCACGGCAGCCGGGGCGTGACCGAGGCGGCCGGCGCAACGCTGGAAGCGGACGAACACCAGGATGGCGAACCGCGCCTTGCAGTTGGCCGAACAGGTCATATGCTGCCTGCTATCCACCGACAACAAGGACGATCACCATGCAAAGGACACCCCGCACCCTCGCCTCCCTCGGACTCGCCGCCCTGCTGGCCTGCGCCGGCACGGCCCAGGCCGATGACATCAAGGAAGCGCTCGAGGAAGCCCTCAAGGCCTATAACCAGGGCGACATGAGCGGTACCAAGGAAAATCTCGGCTACGCCACCCAACTGCTCAACGAGAAAAGTGCCGATGCGCTGACCAAGGCCTTGCCGGCCCCGCTGCCGGGCTGGGAAGCCGACGAGGCACAAAGCTCCTCCGCCGGTGCGGCACTGTTCGGCGGCGGCCTGCAGGCTTCGCGCACCTACAACAAGGACGACCAATACATCGAAGTGGAGATCGTCGGCGACTCGCCGATGCTCTCGCAGATGATGGTGGTCATGACCAACCCCGCGCTGGCCGGCAGCATGGGCAAGTCGGTGAAGATCGGCAAGCAGCGCGGCATCCAGGACGAGAACGGCAAGATCATGCTGATCATCAACAACCGCTTCATGGTCTCGGTGGAAGGCGACGCTGAACAGGCCGACAAGCTGGCCTACGCCGAGGCGGTGAAGCTGGAGGCGCTGAACGAGCTATGAAGAATGCTACCCCGCCCTAGGGCGGGGTAGCATGGTGCGCTGTGACCTGCAAACGTTATCCGTCACCTCCCTAAAGAAAATGCAGAATAGGCCGACAAGCTCCCGGCTGTAACTTATTAAAAAAGGAGCTTTAAAAAATGAAAAAAATGCACATCGCGATTGCTGCTTCACTTCTAGCATTAGCTTCCCTGCCTGCTGCAGCTCAGGACATCAAGTTTTCCCTCGGCGGAGGGATCTACAACAGCACCCAGGAATTTGATCGCTATGCCGATGACGAATTCAGCGGTCTGGCCCTGACAGCCACAGCAGCCATCAACAACCATGTTGGCGCGCAAGTTAACTTCTACTCGGCTGAACATGACAAATACAGCACTTGGGAAGCTAGCGGCTACGACTTGCTGGTTCTCGGCGGAATCAACCTGATCGAAAATGGCTTTAAAGCCTATGTAAGTGCCGGCTTCTTCCGCGAAGAATGGGAAGAGTACGGATTCAAGGAAACCTTCAGCGGCCCGCAGTTCGGTCTCGGTGTCGGTTACAACTGGGAAAAAGTGTCGGTCGATTTATCGCTGAATTTCCGCGACTCCAGCGACTATGACGATTTCTGGGTACCGGATACCTCTTCCGTTACTTCCAGCCTTCTCAGCGCCTCGTACCGTTTCTGATCAGTCTGAGTGGGAAGATTTCGATCTTCCCACTCAGCCCTACCCCTACAAGGGTCGGGCGTTCCGGATGCGGTACTGGTTACGCACCGGAGTGGCGTACTGCACCACCAACCAGGGCCGGTGTTCGGCCGGGCAGGCGGTCAGGCGGCGGTCCCATTCCGCCTGTGCCCTGGCCAGCTCCTCGGCGCCGAACAGTTCGTTGGCGGCCGGCACCGCCAGCTCGGGCTCGCGCCCTTCCCACATGGCGTAGGCCAGGTAGTGCACCGGGAACAGCCGGTAGTTGCCGAGGATGCACTTGTCGATTTCCTGCGCCAGCTGCTTGGCGTCGTCACTGGCGCCGCGCACCGGAGCGGCGAAGGCAATGTGCACGCGCCCCTTGTAGCCGGTGATGCCCTTGGCGATGCTGCGGTCGTCCTCGCCCGGCGCCTTGGTGTAGCTGCCGGTGGTGGCGCGGGTATACAGCTCGCGCGCCTTGTCCAGGTCGCAGGGGTCGTATTCGTAGCTGATCGACACCGGCACCAGCGACAGCTCGTCGATCACCTGGCCGAATGCTTCGTCCTTGCGGCTCATGTGGAACATCTTGAGGATCGCCGAGTCGGTGCGATCGTCACCGTCCTTGGCCCGCCCCTCGGCCTGGGCGATCCAGATCGATTCGTCATCCTGGAGGATCGACTGGTTGATGTAGGCCGACAGCAACTGGAAGGCCGCCAGCTTCTCGCGCCGCCCGGTCAGCGAGCGGTGCACGATGAAGCTCTTGTTCAGGCGCATCAGGTCGCTGACGAAGGGCCGCTGCAGCAGGTTGTCGCCGATCGCGATGCGCGGTGTGCGGTGGCCGGCGTGGTACAGCGCGTAGTTGACGAAGGCCGGGTCCATGACGATGTCACGGTGGTTGGCCAGGTACAGGTGGCGGCGACCCTTGTGCAGATGCTCCAGGCCGGAATAGCTGATGCCATCGGTGGCCCGCTCGATGGTGCGATCCACATAGGGCTCGATGCGGGCCTGCAGCTTGGCCACGCTGTCGATGCCCTGCACTTCGCGGCGCAGGCGGCGCGCCACCAGCGGGCGCAGCGCCCAGCCAAACAGCCCGGCCAGTTTCGGCAGGCGGAAGCGGGTCAGGGTATCGAGGAATTCGGTGTCGTTGCACAGGCGCGCCAGCACAGCGGAAACCTCGCTGTCGGCGTAAGGGCGGATGGCGTCGAAGGTGCCCATCATGGTCTCGTTCGGGAGGAGAAAAACATGCAGCACCCAAAGGGGCGCGGAAAATAGATCGCCAAGTATACTCGCAAGTCACATCCAACCCGCTGTCAGGCGTTTTGTCGCGAGGATACCTCCCCATGCAGTGCATTCACCGCCCCTGGGATCTGCTGGAAGCGAACCTGCTGCGCGACATGCTGGCCAGCGAGGGCATCGCCGCCTACCTGCAAGGTGAGCACCTGATGGGCGCCGTCGGCGAACTGCCCGCCGGCGGGCTGCTCGCGCTGCTGGTCGAGGATGAACACACCGAACGCGCCCGGGAGCTGATCGCTGCCTACACGGCTGCCGAACCGCTGCCCGCCGAGGAGCCTCTTGGCGGTCCCGGCGAACTGCTCTGCTGATGTAAGGCTGATTGATCCATGAGTGGCCGTCTTGCCCTGTTCCGCTGGCCCGCCGCGCTCGCCGCGCTGCCCGGCTTCCCCGCGCTGCAACCCCACTGGAATCTTTCCCCTGGCGCGTCGCTGTTGCTGTTGCGCGCAGATGGCGAGACCCAGCGCGCCGACCTGGCGCGCTGGGGACTGACCCCGGCCTGGCTGACCGATCTGTCCCGTACACCCGCCCATGCCCGCGCCGAGACCCTGGCCGAACAGCCGATGTTCCGCGAGGCGTTTCGCCTGCGGCGTGGCCTGGTGCCGGTGAACGGCTTCTACGAGTGGCGAGGCGTGCGCAAACGGCCCTACTGGGTCGGGGCCGAGGGCGGCCTGCTGTATTGCGCGGCGCTGTGGGAGGTCTATCCGGCCGGGGATCGCGAGTACCTGAGTCTGGCGCTGGTGACTCGCCCGGCGGCCGATCTGCGTCGGCCACTGCTGCTGGATGCCGAGGGCCAGCGCGACTGGCTGGCGGCCGAGACTCCGGCAGCCCGGCTGACGGCGCTGCTGCAGGCGCCCGTACCGCCTCTGCGCGAGCGGGCACTGGCGGGGCTGGTCAACGACCCGAACCTGGATGGCCCGGAGTGCCTGACCCCGGCCTGACCCACCTGCGGTAGCGAATTCATTCGCGAACGTTTGGCATCGCGAACGAGTTGGATAAAAACGGAACCACCCCACACGGGGGAAGCGAAACACGGGATGGCTCCGGGAAAAGGTGCCTGTCTGGCGTGGCGGCAAGAGTACGGAACCGCCCTTGATCGGAAAAATCGCCCGTTTCAATGCCTTCCATAGTCAACCCCTATTTTTGAAGCGCATCACAAAACAGGCATAATCCGCGCCACTTTTTACCCTCCCTGTCCGCATCCACCAATGACCCTGCGCAAGCGCCTGTCCTGGCTGTTCCTTCTCTTGTTGCTTCTGGTGCTGCTGGCGGTCAATGTGCTCGGCGAGCGCCTGCTGCTGCCCTACCTTGATCAACAGGATCAGCTACGCCTGCACCAGGCCTCCGGGCAGGTCCAGCACGCGCTGGAACAACAGGGGCGCTATCTGCTCAGCCGCCTGGACGGCTACGCCTTGCGGCTTGCCTCTGCGACTGAGGACGTACCCGCCGCGCCGGCCGAGCTGGACTTCATCCTGCGTCTTGATGACGGCGAGCCCGCGCTCAGCCTGTTTTCCCGACTGGAGATGGATCTCGCGCAGCTTGCCCTCGATGCGCCCCTGGCCGCAGCCGAGCCGCCGACCATCAGCCTGGCCTGGTGGCAGGAACAGCCGCTGATCCTGCTCGGCCTCCCGCTGCCGAACGGACAGGGCCGGCTGCTCGCCGGCCAGCGGCTCGACCCGGTGCGACTGCTCGACGAACTGCACATCGCGCCCGGGGCCGAGTTGCAACTGCTGCCGCCGGACAACGAAACCCTGGCCAGCGGAACATCGCCGGCGTCTTCGCCGGTCCCGGCGATTCTGGCGCGAGGCACCGGCGTGGAAAGCACCGCGGCACAGCTGCACACCGAGCTGCACCTGCATACCCCGCAAGCGCAGGACGGCCTGCGCCTGCGGCTGAGCCTGCCTCGCCAGGCCTACCTGCAAGGCATGCAGGAACTGGCTTGCTTCATCGACTGGATACTGCTCCTCTGTGCGGGCGCCCTGCTGCTGGCCGGGCTGTGCGTGGAGTTCTGCCTGCTGCGCCGCATCCGCTTCATGCACCGGGAGATCGCCAGCATCGGCCTGAACGCCCATGCGTCGCGCCTGACGCGCCTCGGGCAGGACGAGCTGGGCCAACTGGGGCATGCCCTGAACCGCATGCTCGACCGCCTGGACAGCAGCGAGTCCCGCGACCAGGCGATTCTCGATTCCATCGACGACGGCTACTTCGAGATCGACGCCGGAAGCCGCGTCCTCACGGTCAGCCGCGGCCTGGAACGGCAGCTGGGCTGCACCGCCGAGGAGCTGCTAGGCCGCCACCTGGCGGAAATCATCGGCGTCGATGAACTGCAGCGGCTACGCCAGCAGTTCCGACAGACCATCGGCGGCAGGGTCGCGCCACGCTTCGTCGTGCCGATCCGCCGCCGTAACGGTGCTATCGGCTATTTCGAGACCCGCATCTCGCTGATCCGCGACGCCAGCGGCCGCTACTGCGGCCTGCGCGGCATCCTGCATGACATCGGCGACCAGGTCGCCTTCCAGGAGCAGCTCTATGACCTGGCCCATCGCGACCCGCTGACCGGCCTGGGCAACCGCATGGCCTTCACCGAGCAGCTCCACTATTGCTGCGACGAGGCACACGGAACGGGACGCTCGCTGGCCCTGCTGTATCTGGACCTGGACCGCTTCAAGGAAGTCAACGACCGCTACGGCCATGCCACTGGCGACGCCCTGCTGGTCGCCATCGCCGAGCGCATGCGCACCGCCGTGCGCCAGCCCGATCTGCTCTACCGATTGGGCGGCGACGAATTCACCCTGCTCGTGCCGGACGCCGATGCGGACAAGGCCGTGCTCATTGCCCAACGCCTGCATGCTGCGCTGGCCCAGCCCTACAGCCTGTCCGGCCAGCGTATCGACTTCGTGCTGCCCAGCATCGGCATCGCCCTCTATCCCCGGCACGCCAGCAGCCCGGACGCACTGATCAATGCCGCCGACGAGGCCATGTACCAGGCCAAGCTGGACGGCCTGGGCCACTGCGTCAGCCAGGCCACTCCCACTGAACAGGCCGCACTGCACGAACTGTAGGAGCGACTTCAGTCGCGAGCTTCTGGGGGGAACCGCACAAAGCAACGCGGCTAAAGCCGCTCCTACAAAAGTGCGCGCTGCAATGCCTGGCACACCTTCTGGTAAAGTCGCGCGCCACCCCTTGCAGGAGATTCCCATGCCACCCGTCCTGAGCGGCCCACAGTATCTGCGCCAAGGATTGAGCCTGGTGCTCAGCCCGGGATTGCGTCTGTTCGTCCTGTTGCCCCTGCTGATCAACCTGGTTCTGTTCGCCGTGCTGATCGGCCTGGCCGTGCAGCAGTTCGGCCAGTGGGTCGACTATTTCATGCCCAGCCTGCCCGACTGGCTGGCCTTTCTCGAATACCTGCTCTGGCCGCTGTTCGTGGCGCTGGTGCTGCTGATCGTATTCTTCACCTTTACCCTGCTGGCCAACCTGATCGCCGCACCCTTCAATGGCTTCCTCGCCGAGAAGGTCGAAGTGGTGGTGCGCGGCCAGGACTCCTTCCCGACCTTCAGCTGGGGCGAGCTGGCGGCCATGGTGCCGCGCACCCTGGGCCGCGAGCTGCGCAAGCTGGCCTACTTCCTGCCACGCGTCCTGGCGCTGCTGATCCTCTCGCTGATCCCCGGCCTCAACGTGCTGGCTGCGCCGCTGTGGCTGCTGTTCGGCATCTGGATGATGGCGGTGCAGTACATCGACTACCCGGCCGATAACAACAAGCTGGGGTGGAACGAGATGCTCGACTGGCTGCGCGCCCGCCGCTGGCAGAGCCTCGGCTTTGGCGGTATCACCTACGCGGCGCTGCTGGTGCCCGGCCTGAACATCCTGATGATGCCCGCCGCCGTGGCCGGCGCCACGGTGTTCTGGGTGCGCGAAGGCGGCCGGGGCTAAGCAGGCTCACGGACGAATCCGCTCCGAGGAAAGCGACGCGCTACCCCCGTGGGAGCGAATTGATTCGCGAGCTGTTGGCGCGGCGCTGGGTGGCCAAAGCATCTGCCTCCACATGTATGATGCGGCGCCCGGCTCCGTCCGCTACACGTGCTCCAGGGCCTGGCGCAGCGCCGGGTAGAGACGCCGGAACTCCGCCTCGAACGCAGCCAGCGCCTCGGCAGAATCCTCCCCCGCCTGCAGCACCGTTTCCAGCCGGCCGCTTTGCGCCTGCAATTCCACGGCGCCCAGGGTGGCCGCCAGGGATTTGAAGCGGTGCATCAAATCGGCGGCTTCCGCCCTCTGCCCTGCGGCCAGCCGCTCGACCAACTGCTCGGGGAACCGCGCGTTCTCGTCCAGGAAGCGCCGCAGCAGGCGCAGGTACAGGGGCTGATTGTCGAGCATGCGCTCCAGGGCCGCAGCCTGGTCGAGTCCGTGGATGTCCGGGAGCGGCAAGCTCCGCATTGCCTCCGGCACCGGGGCGGGTGCGGCCGGCAGCCAGCGCTCCAGCACCCTCGCCAGCTGATCCAAAGCCACCGGCTTGGCCAGGAAATCGTTCATGCCCACCGCGCGGCAGGCCTGCCGGTCGCTGTCCCGGGTGCTGCCGGTCATGGCGATCACCGGCAGCTCAGGCCAGCTCTGGCGCAGGCGGCGGGTCGCTTCCAGGCCGTCCAGCACCGGCATCTGCAGATCCATGCAGACCAGGGCGATGTCCGCCTCGGCCCGCAGGCAGTCCAGCGCCTGCTGGCCATCGGCAGCCATGCGGACTTGCAGGCCGAGCAGCTGCAACAGCTCGGCGGACACCTCGCGCATCAGCGGATCGTCATCGACCAGCAGCACCGTGTGACCGGCAAAGCGCCGCTGTGCCGTATCTCCGGCGGCCGCGGCAGTTTCTTCGGCAGGTGCGGTGGACATCCGGCTCAGCTCCAGCTCGAGAAAGAACAGGCTGCCTTCCCCCGGCGCGCTATGGACGCCCAGCGTGCCGCCCATCAGGCTGGCCAGCCGGGCGGAGATCGCCAAACCCAGCCCAGTGCCCGACGAGCGTTCGGCATGGCCCGGCAGCTGGCTGAACGGCTTGAACAGCAGCCCCAGGTGCTCGTTGGCGATTCCCACGCCGCTGTCCTCGACCTCGAAGCGCAGCCGCACGCGCTCCGCCCCCCCTTCCAGCAGTCGCATGCGGAAGTCGATGCGCCCGTGGCTGGTGAACTTGACGGCATTACTGGCCAGATTGATGAGGATCTGCGAGACGCGCAGCGGGTCACCGTGCAGGCTGGACGGGACCTGTGCATCCAGCTCCACGCCGACCGTCAGGCCCTTCTCGCGGGCGCCTTCGCTGACCATGTCCACCACGTTCCACACCAGCTCGGTCGGGCTGAAAGGCACCTGGGCAATCGGCAGCCGGCCGGCATCCAGCCGGCTGAAGTCGAGCACGTCGTTGACGATCTCCAGCAGGTGTTCGGCGGCCTTGCGCAGCTTATCCAGGTAGCTGTCCAGCCGGGCGTCGCGGGAACTGCGCCGGGCCAGATGGGAGAGACCGATCAGCGCGCTGAGCGGCGAGCGAATCTCGTGACTGAGATGGGCCATGAACTCGGCCTGCAGTTCGGCCTGGCGCTCGGCGTTCTCCTTGGCTTCGAGCAGCTCGCGGGTGCGCGCGTCCACCTGGTGCTCCAAGTCCGCGGTCAGCGCGCGCAGCGCGTTGGCGGTGTTACGCAGATCGCTTTCATCAATCAGCAGGCTGCCCAGCGCGGTGATGCGCTGACTGCCATCGAAAACCGGGAAGAAAATCTGTCGGTACGCCTGGGGGCCATGCTCGGCGCTGGCCGGTAGTTCGATGCCCATCTCCTGGCGCTCGCCGCTGGCCAGCACCTCGCGCAATCCCTGCCAGGCGCGCCGACTGATCGGCGACAGCGTGGCCGGGGGTTCCGCGCGCTCCAGCGGTAGATGCGCCTGCAACACCAGCCCACCCTGTTCGTGTGGGCGATTGTCCAGCAACAGCCGGCCACGACGGTCGCGGATGCGCAGACGAATCGGCAGCTGGCGCAGCAGCTGCTGGTAAAGGGTCTCGCGCGCCTGGCGCCGGCGCCGGTGCCAAAGGTGGGTGAACAGGAAGGTCAGCACCACCAACGGCAGGCTCGCCAGCAGCGGGTGGGTCTCCGGGCGTAGCAGACACCAGAAAATGACGACAACCGCCAGGACCAGGACGATGAAAAGCGCCAGGGCAAGCCGAGGGTTCTGCACGATGGAAGTCCTTCAGCGACGCCGCGTCGTCAGCCACCCCACCCGGTGATGGCTTTTTGACGAGACTGGAAATGGTGCCCATGCAGCAAAGTCTGTTCCAGCTGCTCAGCTCCGGAACCAGTCTTCCAGCGACGCCTTGCCGGCATGCGCGGCATGCCAGTCCAGCAGCGCCTCGCCGGGCATCGGGCGGGCGAACAGGTAGCCCTGCGCGGCGCTGCAGCCCAGGCCGCAGAGCAGCCGCACCTCGTCGATGGTCTCCACGCCCTCGGCGATGCTCGGCAATCGCAGGCGCACACTCATGTCGATGGCCGATTGCAGGATGGCCAGGCTGCGCCGGTTACGGTGCGCGCTGGTGACGAAGGCTCGGTCGATCTTCAGTTCGGTGAACGGTAACCGGGTCAGCTGTTGCAGGGTCGAGAAGCCGGTGCCGTAGTCATCGATGGACAGCCCGAAGCCGGCCAGACGCAGGCGGCCTACCGAAGCCAGGGTGGCGGCGGTGTCGTGCATCAGCGCGCTTTCGGTGACTTCCAGAATCAATTGCTCGGCGCGCGCGCCGCTGGCCTGAACGCGGGCGATCAGTTCATTGGCGAAGTTGCGGTTGGCCAGCATGCTGATATCGATGTTCACCGCCATGCTCGGCGTCCAGCCCTGCTGCTGCAGGCGCGCCGCGTCGGCCAACACCTGTTCGACGAGTTGGAACGTCAGCTCCGGCAACAGGCCGCTTTCCGTGGCCAGAGCGATGAAATCACCCGGGTAGAGCATGCCCTGGCGTGGATCCTGCCAGCGGGCCAGCACCTCGTAACCCAGCAGCTGGCCACTCTTGAGGTCGATCTTCGGCTGGTAGTAGGGCCGCATATGGCCCTGGCGCAAGGCCTCGCGCAGGCTCGGAACGGTGACGCTGACGGTCGGCCTGACGGCCTCCTCGACCGGCGGGCTCGCCAGGTTCGGCAGGTGCTGCAGCAGCCCGTGCAGGTCCTTGCCGGACAGCGGTTTGGGCAGATTGCCCAGCAGGGGCAGGCGCAGGGTACGGATCATATCGAGCACGGTGGCCACCAAGGCCTCCTCGCAGCCGCTGGAGAGCACGACCGGCGGACACAGGTCCTCCTCATGCAGTTGCAGCAGCAGCTCGATGCCGTCCATTTCCGGCATTTCCAGGTCGAGGATCAGCAGCGGCAGCGGCAGTTGCTGTTCGGCCAGACGGCGCAGCAGCGTCAGCGCCTCCCGGCCGCTGGCGGCCTGGGCAATCAGCGACAGGCCGAGGGTCTCGAGCAGCTCGGCGGCGCATTCGCGTTGCAGGGCGCTGTCGTCCACCAGCAGGACCCGGGTCTGGCGCACGGACAGGGGAAGTTCGGCAAGCTGCATCAGGGTGTATCCAGGCAGATTCAACGCCCAAAGCGGGCAATCAGTTCGGGGATGTCATCGAGGGCGCAGACGCGGCTGACCCCGCCGTGACGAATGGCCTCCTTGGGCATGCCGAAGACCACGCAGCTCTGTTCGTCCTGGGCCAGGGTCGTGGCCCCGGCCTCGTGCATTTCCTTGAGACCGCGGGCGCCGTCGTCGCCCATGCCAGTCATGATCACGCCCAGCGCGTTGCGTCCGGCCGTGCGGGCCACCGAGCGGAACAGCACGTCCACCGAGGGCTTGTGGCGCGACACCTGGGGGCCGTCCAGCACCTCCACCGCGTATTGCGCGCCGTTGCGCTTGAGCTGCAGGTGCAGGCCACCCGGGGCGATCAGCGCTTGCCCGCTGAGCACCCGGTCGTTGTTGCGCGCTTCGCGCACCTCGATCTCGCACAGGGCATTGAGGCGCTGGGCGAACAGCCGGGTGAAGTTGGCCGGCATGTGCTGGACGATCACCAGCCCCGGGCAGGTGACCGGCAGGCGGGTGAGCACCCGTTCCAGCGCCTGGGTGCCGCCGGTCGAGGTGCCGATCGCCACCACGCTGTCGGTGGTGCGCTGCAGCGGTCGCGCTGGCGCGACCACCGCCTGTGGGCGACCGGAAACCGGCCGGCGCGGCGCCAGGCGCACCTGGGCGGCGTCGCGGATCATCTGCAGGAAGTCCCGCTGGTGGGCGGCGATGAACTCGCTCATGCCACCGGTCGGCTTGGTCATGATGCCCACCGCCCCGGCATCCAGGGCATCCAGGGCCGTGCTCGAACCCTGCTCGGCCAGCGAGGAGAACACGATGGTGGCGATCGGCGCCTCGCCCATCAGCTGGCGCAGGAAGGTCAGCCCATCCATGCGCGGCATCTCGATGTCGAGGATCAGCACGTGCGGCCGCTCGCTGCGCATCTTCTGCTGCGCGAACAGCGGATCGGGCGCCGTGGCGATCACCTGGATGTCCGGCTGCCCGGAGAGCATTTCCTTGAGCAGCGAGCGCACCACCGCCGAATCATCGACGATCATCACCTTGATCATCAGGCGACTCCGCGCAGGTCGGCACGCACCGCGGCCAGCGAGGCCGGCAGCCGGTAGACGGACGGACGCACCAGTTGCACGGGGCTCTGCACGCCCTGCAGCGATTCGGAATGGCCGATGATCAGCCAGCCGCCGGGGCGCAACTGACGTAGCACCTGCTGGATCACCTGATGGCGAGTGGCGCCGTTGAAATAGATCAGTACGTTGCGCAAGAAGATGATGTCAAATTGCCCTAAATCGGCGGCGGAATCTAACAGATTGTGCTGGCAGAAGCGCACCTTCTCGCGCAACTCGCGGCGAATAAGCAACTGGCCTTCATAGTCACCGGTGCCGCGCAGGCAGAACCGCTTGAGGTATTCCTGCGGCAGCAGCTCCAGGCGCTGCAGCGGGTACAGGCCCTGACTCGCACGCCCCAGCACCCGGGTCGACAGGTCGCTGGCCAGCAGCGACCAGCCACCGTCGCCCAGCTTGTCCTGCAGCAGCATGGCCAGACTGTAGGGTTCCTCGCCGGTGGATGCCGCCGCGCACCAGACCCGCACCGGGCGCTGGCGCAGGGTCGGCAGGATCTGCGCGGCCAGGTAGCGGAAATGCTCCGGCTCGCGGAAGAAGTAGGTCTCGTTGGTGGTCAGCAGGTCGACCATGCACTGCCGCTCGAGCGCCTGCTCCGGCTGCTGGAGCAGCGCGACGTAGGCGTCGAAGTCCGGCAGGCCGAGTGCCTTGAGGCGGCAGTACAAGCGGCCGGCCACCAGTTGGCGCTTGCTCTCCGGCAGGTCGATACCGCTGCCACGGTGGAACGCCTCGCGAATGTGTCGGAAAGCGCTCGTGCTGAGTCCGTAGACACCCGACATGCCGCCCCCCGTCAGTTCAGCGCGCCTTCGCGCGCCTGCTCGCCGCGCGCCTGCTGCTGGATATCCACCAGGCGCGCCAGCTCGTCACCGGACAGGACCTTGTCCATATCCAGGGCGAGAACGAACTGATCACCCTGGCGGATCATGCCGGCGACGAAATCGGCGCGAATGCCACCGCCCAGGCTGGGGCGCATCTCCAGGTCGGCGGTGTCCACTTCCAGCACCTCGGTCACCCCGTCGACGATCACACCGAGCAATTGCGGACCCTCGGCGCCGGCCACCTCGACGATGACGATGCAGGTGCGCTCGGCGAGCGCGGTGCGACCGCGCTCGAAACGCACCGACAGGTCGATCACCGGCACCACCGCGCCACGCAGGTTGATCACCCCGCGCAGGAACGCAGGGGTCAGCGGAATGGCGGTCATCGGCGGGCATTCGATGATTTCGCGAATGCAGGCGATGCGGCAGCCGAAGGTTTCCTCGCCCAGGGTAAACATCAGGTACTGCCCGGCCTGCAGGGCCGTGCCGGCGTTGCGCTCGCTGCTCATGGGCACTCCTTAAAACGCAGTGAAGGCCGATTCGTCGACGGGCGCGCCACTGCGCTTGAAGCCCTGGCGGCGCGCGGCGGCGTGCTCCCTGGCCATGCCGGTTTCGCCAGCCTGCAAGCGGAAGAAAGTCATCATCTGCTGCAGCTGGGTGGCCTGGGCGCTCATCTCTTCGGAGGTGGCGGACAACTCTTCGGACGCGGCGGCGTTGGTCTGGGTGGTTTGCGACAGCTGGCCGATGGCCGCGGTGATCTGCTCCAGGCCGGTGCTCTGCTCGTGGGAGGCGGCGGTGATTTCCTTGACCAGGTCGGCGGTCTGGCCGATGGCCGGCACCATCTGGTCGAGCACCTGGCCGGCGTTGGCGGCCAGCTGCACGCTGGAAGAGGCCAGCTCGCCGATTTCCTGGGCGGCCACCTGGCTGCGCTCGGCCAGCTTGCGCACTTCGGCGGCGACCACCGCGAAGCCCTTGCCGTGGTCACCGGCGCGGGCAGCCTCGATGGCAGCGTTGAGCGCCAGCAGGTTGGTCTGGTAGGCGATGGCGTCGATGATCTTCACCTTCTCGGCGATGTCCTTCATCGCGTTGACGGTTTCCTTCACGGTGCGACCGCCTTCGCGGGCCTCATTGGCCGACTTGGTGGCCATGTTGTCGGTGACCTGGGCGTTCTCGGCGTTCTGCGCCACGGTGGCGGCAATCTGCTCGATGGCGGCGCTGGTCTCCTCGACGCTGGCGGCCTGCTCGGTGGAGTTCTGGCTCAGGGTGGTGGAAGCGGCGGACACCTGTTCGGAGGCGGAGGCCAGCGCATCGGCCGAGGAACGCACCTCGCCGATCACCTGGGTCAGGCGTTCGACCATGGACTTCATGGAGGCCAGCAGGCTGTTGTCGTTGCTGACCTGGACCTCGACGGTCAGGTCGCCGGCGGCGACCTTCTGGGCGATCGCGGTGGCGTAGTCCGGTTCGCCGCCCAGCTGACGGGTGACATGGCGGGACAGCAGCAGGCCCATGACGATGGCCAGCAGCACGGCCATGATGATGACGGCAATCATGATCCTGAAGGTCATGTCCGCCACTTCAGCAGCCTCCTGCATCGACCCCTCAGCGGCCTTGGAGCTGAATTCGATCAGTTTGATAATTTCATCACTCAGCGACTGGACCACCGTGCGGAACTCTCCGGTAGTCAGCACGCGCAGTTGCTCCAGGTTGCCGGCATTCGAGACGCGTGCGATTGAGCGAGTCATCTCCAGGTAACGAGCGTACAGCGCCTGGGTGCGTTCGAACTGCGCTTGCTCTTCCGCTGTAGCCTCAGTCGCGGCGTAGGCAGTCACCAGTTCAGTGATTCTTTCCTCACGGACCACGTTGCGGTTCAGTACCGCGCGTCGCTCCTCGTCATCCAGCAAGGATGGCAGCGACACGACGCCCCGGGCGTGGGTGAGCATGTAGGAGGAAGCCTTGGCCAAGTAGTCAATGGACAGCAGACGGTTCTTATAAAGGTCCTCAGTAAGATGGGCCATTTGCTGCAAACGCATAACAGCCAAAACGCCCACAACGAGGGTCAGCAGCGCGCCGATGCTAAAAGCGATAAGTAGCTTCTGCATGAGTTTGAGGTTGAGATACCACTGCATGAGGTGTGCTCCAGGTAAGGCTAACCAGAATTAGGCGTGCTCCACGCGACGCGGCGTGGCCAGCAAGGAATTGATGTCGAGAATCAGCGCCACGCGGCCGTCGCCCAGGATGGTCGAGCCACCCAGGCCCGGCACGTTGCGCAGCATGGGGTTGAGCGGCTTGATCACCGCCTGCAATTCGCCGGCGAAGCGGTCGACGACGATGCCGGTGCGTTGCTGGCCGTGCTGGACCACCACCAGGCACTCGCGGGCCGCGGGGTCGCGGGGCAGCTCGAACAGTTCGGCCAGGCGCAGGTAGCTGAGCGGCGTGCCGCGCAGGCTCATCACCTGGTTGGCGCTGGCGTTCTTCGGCAGCTCCAGGCACTCGACCACCTGCTCCAGGGGAATGACGAAGCGGGCTTCGCCGACGACCACCTGGAAACCGTCGATGATCGACAGGGTCAGCGGCAGGCGGATGCGGAAGCAGGTGCCCTGCCCCATCGTCGACTGGATCTCGATGGAGCCGCGCAGCGCCTCGATGCTGCGGCGCACCACGTCCATGCCCACGCCGCGCCCGGACAGGTCGGTGACCTGTTCGGCGGTGGAGAAGCCGGCTTCGAAGATCAGCGCGAAGATGCCCTGTTCGTCGAGCAGCGTCTCGGCGCCGATCAGGCCGCGCTCGATGGCCCGCGCGCGGATCTTCGCGGCGTTCAGGCCACGGCCGTCATCGCTGATCTCGAGCACCACCGAGCCGGACTCGTGGTAGGCGTTGAGCAGCAGGCGACCACGGGCCGGCTTGCCGGCGGCGCGGCGCGCCTCGACCGGCTCGATGCCGTGGTCCAGGGCATTGCGCACGATGTGCAGCAGCGGGTCGGCGAGCTTGTCGAGCATGGTCTTGTCCAGCTCGGTCTCGGCGCCACGGATCTGCAGTTCGACCTCCTTGCCGAGGTCGCGCGCCACGTCGCGCACCACGCGCGGGAAGCGCTGGAACACTTCGTTGATCGGCGCCATGCGCAGTTCCAGGGCGCGGTCGCGCAACTGCTCGATGAAGTCGTCGACTTCCTCGACGAAGGTTTCCACCGCCTCGCGGGCCGAGCTCTGGCTGAGGGTGCGGCAGCGCGCCGAACGGGTCACCAGCTCGCCGACCGCGTCGATCAGTTGGTCGAGCTTGCGGGCGTCGACCTTGATCATCATCTGCTCGTCGCGCCGGGCCGGGGCGCGCTCGCTCGGCTCGCCACTGTCCAGCGCGGCCGCCAGCGGCGCCGGTTCGACTGCAACGGGCTCAGTGGGTGCTTCGGCGGCCACTGCCTCCAGAGGCTCCAGACTGATGTCGCAGTCGTCCTGGATGAACTCCAGCGCCTGCAGCAGCGCCTCGCGGCTGGCGTCGGTGCGCAGCAGCAGGTCGACCTTGAAGTAACAGGTCTCCGGGTCGATGTCCTCGAGGCTGGGAATCAGCTCGCGGTCCAGGGCCAGCTCCAGCAGCTCGCCCATGCCGATCAGGTACTGGATGAACGGCAGCGGATCGAGGCCATGGTGGAACAGCTCGGGGTGGCAGTGAATGCCGATCAGCCAGTCCTGCGCGTTGCCGCGCACCGGCACGCCGGCCAGCGGCTTGAGCACCTGCACCTCGCCCAGGTAGTCGGCCAGCGCTGCGCTCAACTCGGCACGCAGCGCCGGGTCGGGATCTTCGTCATCCAGGCCGAGCGCCACCTTGTCGAACAACCGGCTCAGGTAGTCGCCGCAGCGCAGCAGCAGGCTGATCAGCGCGCCGTCCATCGGCTGCTCGCCGCTGCGCACGCGCACCAGCAGGTTCTCCAGCAGGTGGGTGAAACTCACCACCAGCTGCAGGTTGAACATGCCCGACGACCCCTTGAGGGTGTGGGCGGCACGGAAGATCGCATTGATCCGCTCGCCGTCCAGACCATGGGCCTCGACTTCGAGCAGGGTGTGTTCATAGGTGGCCAGCAGCTCGCGGGCTTCCTCGAGCAGTACGCTGCGCACCGCTTGCATATCCATCTCGTCCTCCGACTACTCGATGAAATCTTCGAGTCGCAGCAGATCCACCACCTGGCACACCGCCGGGCTCGGCTCGACCAGGCGCAGGCGCGGCCAGCAGCGCTTGATGGCCAGCAGCAGCTGCAGGCCAGCGGTGTCCAGCTCGGTGATGCCGCGCAGGCCCAGGCACTCGGGGCGTTCCGCCATGATCTGCTGCAGCAGCAGGCCCTTGAGCTCGGCGGCGCGTTCGATGGTGAAGGCGCCACCCAGTTGCAGCACGGCGTTGGGATCGCTGGGCGTCATGGGTTCAGATCACCAGCTTGGAAACGGCGTCCAGCAGCATCGCCGGCTGGAACGGCTTGACCATCCAGGCGCGCACGCCGGCGGCCTTGCCCTGCTGCTTCTTGTCTTCGCTGCCTTCGGTGGTGAGCATGATCACCGGGGTGAAGCGGTAGCCGGCCACTTGCTTGGCGGCCTGCACGAAGGCGATGCCGTCCATGTTGGGCATGTTCACGTCGGAGACGATCAGGTTGATCTTGCGGCCGTCCAGCTTGCCCAGCGCGTCCTTGCCATCGGTGGCCTCGATGACGCTGTAACCGGCGCCCTTGAGGGTCAGGCCGATCATCTGGCGCATGCTGGCGGAGTCGTCCACGACCAGGATTGTCTTGCTCATCGAATGCTCCTTGAATCAGAAGAAGGTGACGGAGGAGGAAGCGGCGGCCGCACTGTTGCGCCGGCCGTCGTGCAGCGCCTGCTGCTCCAGCGTGGTGTAGGTGCCGGCCAGGCGCTTGAGCCACTGCTCGACGCCGAGCCCGGCCAGATCGCACTCGGCCAGGTCGCGGGCGCAGGCCTGCAGGCGCTCCATGTCGGCGGTGACGTGGCTGATGATCTGGTCGACGCGGTCCTGGAACTGCAGGTTGACGATCAGCTGGGCCAGGTCGTGCTCGATCTGCCCGCGCTCGTCGCGCAGTTGCTGCAGCGAGTCCTGCAACGCGCGGCTGGTGTCGGCGAACTGGGCGACGATCTGCTCGGCCAGTTGGCTGGAGTCGCTGACCAGCGCCTGCTCGCGCTCGGCGAAGGATTGCGACAGGGTCTCGGCCTTGTGGATGGCGTCGGTCACGGTCTTCACCGTCTCGCGAATCTGCTTGCCGGCCTCGCCGGACTGGTTGGAGAGCTTGCGCACCTCGTCGGCGACCACCGAGAAACCGCGCCCGGCATCGCCGGCGCGGGCCGCTTCGATGGCGGCGTTCAGGGCCAGCAGGTTGGTCTGGTCGGCGATCTCGCCGACCTGTTCGGCCATGCGCCGCAATTGGTTGGTGTGGCCGGCGATGCCGAGGATTTCGCTGACCAGGCTGGCGCGGTACTGCTGGGTCTGGCGCAGGGCCTCGACCAGGCTCTGCAGACCCTGCTCGGCCTGGTCGATGGCGGCAATGGCGCGATTGCCCAGCTCGCCACCGGCCATCTGGTCGCCGGCCAGCAGGCGTTGGTTGAGACCGCTGAAGCCGCTGCCCAGGTTGCCGATGGCATCGCCCATCTGCTGGCGGGCCAGGCCCAGGTGGCGGTTCCACATCGGCACCACGCTGCCGGTCAGCGCCTGCAAGCGCTGCAGGCGCTCGGTCTGCTCCGGGTCCGGGAGATCAGCTGCGGGTTGCGACTCCTCCCGCACGCCTGCCGGGGAACGGCCGACCCAGAGCAGCAGCCCCGCCAGGGCGGCCGCCCACAACAGGCCCTGCCACCAGACCGACGCCAGCCAGGTGCAGATCAACAGGTTGAGAACGGCCAGGGCCGCGAGAGCAACAACAGAAGAATTCCGGGGAGGCATGCGCAGTCGATTCCTGCATCGCAGATCACACAATCAACTGGCATTGTGACATCACGCACATTTCGGGCGCGTGAGTAGAACCACCTATGTCGGGTGAATTCTTTGTGACAGACGGGACATGGTCAGGCCAGCAGAGCCGGCTGGCACACCGTGGGGCGGGTGTTTGACCGCCCCACGGGTTCAACTAGCCCCGCCCGAGCACCTCGCCGGCAAATTCTTCCTGATAGCGGACCATCAAGGCCCGGTTGTCGTGCTGCCAGGGATGGAAATCGCGCCGGTAGAAGTCCAGGTAATCGCGCACCAGCGGCCGGAAGATGCCGCGCCGTCCCCACAGCCAGCCCAGGCCATCGCGCCAGACACCCCAGTTCCAGAGCAGGCCGTCGCGGCGCAGGAAATGGATCAGCCCGCGCGTGGTGTCCCAGGTAAAGAAGATCGTGCTCTGCAGCATCGCCCGGCGGCGCAGCCAGGGACTGCCGCAGACCTGCAGGTAGAGATCGAACGCCACCGCCTTGTGCTCGGTTTCCTCCAGCGCGTGCCAGCGCCACAGGCGCGCCAAGCACGGGTCGGCGCCTTCCATCCAGTCCGGGTTGGACAGCAGGGCGTTGGCCATGATGGCGGTCAGGTGTTCAACCGCGCAGGTGGCGGCGAGTTGCAGGCGATCCGGCAGCCGGCGCTCGATGGCGTCGATGTCATAGCCCAGCTCGCGCAGGCGCTGGCTGTACTCCAGGTGTTCGCGGCTATGGTGGCCTTCCTGGCCGATGAAGCCGCGAATCTGTTCCTTCAGTTCGTCATCGGTGACTTGCTCACGGAACAGCCGTACCGAATCGATGAAGAAGCGCTCGCCATCGGGGAACAGCACCGACATGGCGTTGAACAGATGACTCTTGAAGGCATTGCCACCGTGCCAGTGGCGCGGCAGCGGATCCGGCAGGCCGGACGCCAGACGACGGGGGCGGATGTGCAGATCGGTCGGTTGGGACATGGCGGACGCTCACGCAAGACGGTCGAGAGTAGTCAACGCCAATTGGACCCGGCGCGGAGCCGGTCTTTCGCATGGATTGCCGCGGAGCGTCGGTCTCCGCCGCGTCCCGCCCCGTAGGGTGGAAAACTCGCGCAGCGATTTTCCACCGACCGACCGTGCGCAAAGCCCGGTAGACAAGGCTGCGCCGTTGTCTACCCTACGACCCCGTGGCCTGCCGGCCGCCTGACCACCGGCATGCGCGGCCCACGCCCTCGCGGTAAGCTTCCACCCCATGAACTACCTCGCCCATCTGCACCTCGGCGGCCCCGCGCCGGCCCAGTTGCTCGGCAGCCTTTACGGCGATTTCGTCAAGGGTCCGCTGGCCGGGCGCTTTGCCGCCGACATCGAGGCGGCGATCCGTCTGCACCGGCGCATCGATGCCTTCACCGACAGCCATCCGGCGGTGCTGGCCGCCCGTGCGCGCTTCCCCGCCGATCGGCGGCGCACCTCGGGCATCTTGCTCGACCTGTTCTTCGACCACTGCTTGGCGCGGGCCTGGGATGACTACGCCGGCGAATCCCTGCCGCAGTTCACCGGGCGCGTGTACCGGGTGCTGGCGGTGACCCCGGAGCTGCCCGGCCACCTGGCGCTGATCGCCCCGCGCATGGCCGCCCAGGACTGGCTGGGCAGCTACCGCCATTTCGACACGTTGCCTCGGGTGGTCGATGCCATGCGCCGCCGCCTGTCGCGCCCGCAGCTGCTGGACGCTGCGGAAGATGAGCTGGCACGCCTTTACGACCCGCTGTGGGAGGACTTCCGCGCGTTCTATCCGCAATTGATGCGTTTCGCCGAAGAGCAGCGGTCGGCGTAGGGCAGTCAGCGCTTTCCTGGCCGCCAGACAGAACCCGCGGCCACCACCATGGTGGGCAAGAACAACGTTGCCCACCCTACGCCGGCCTGCATGCACCGTCTCCCCTTTCCCTCGACGGGAGAGGGGCCGGGGGAGAGGGTGGCACCCTCAGCCCCAACGCTTCGGCCACTGCCTGCTGGCTCAGCCGGGCCAGATCGTCCCGGCTCCTGCCGCGACTGTCGATGGGCGGCAGCAGGTGGATCTGCACCTCCGCCACCTCGGCGCCCAGCAGGCGCAGCAGGTGGCCGGGCAGCTCATCGTCGCCGATGAACGGCGCCAGCGGGTCGATGCGCCCGCCACGCAGATAACGAATGGCCACCGGCTGCAGCGGCACACCGGCCTGCGTGGCACTGCCCAGCAGGCGACCGTGAAAGGTGCGCACCTGCGTGCCGTCCGTGCTGGTGCCTTCCGGGAACAGCGCCAGCGCGCCGGGTCGGCCCAGGCGCTCGGCGAGTTGCTCGGCTACTTTCGCGCCGTCGCCGTTGCCCCGACGAATGAACAGCGTACCGCCCTGCTCGGCCAGCCAGCCGAGCAGCGGCCAGCCGCGCACGTCCGCCTTGGCCAGGAAGGCCAGTGGCAGCAGCTGGCCGAGCAGCGGGATATCGGTCCAGGACACATGGTTGCCGACCCACAACCGTGGCTCCTGCGGCACCTCGCCGATCAGCGTGACGCGAAACGGCAGGGCCGCCGCCAGCGCGGCGTGGAAGCGCCGGGTCAGGCGCAGACGCAGGGCCAGGCGATCGCCGCGCCACAGCGGCTCGACCAGTGCCAGCAGCAGCGAGAACAGCACGCCCAGCAGCAGCACCGCCACCAGGCGCGGCAGGCGCCAGGCCAGCCGCAGCCACCTCATACCGCGGCCTTGAAGTGCCGGGCGTAGCGCGGGCAGAGGTCTTCGCGGCGCAGCAGGATGAACAGGTCGGCGACCTGGAAGTCCGGGTCCCAGCAGGGCTCGCCACAGATCTTCGCGCCCAGGCGCAGGTAGGCCTTGAGCAGCGGCGGCAACTCGGCCACCAGGTTGTCGGGCAGCGCCATGTCCAGCGCCGGCAGCGGATTGAGCGGTTCGGCGCGCAGGTGCTCGTGGCACAGGTAGCTGTCGCGCAGGCGCTGCATCACCGCGCGCGCCTGGATGCCACCGTCGCGCATCGGGATGCTGGCGCAGCCCATCAGGTAGCGGTAGCCGCCCTCGTTGAGGATTTCCGCCAGTTCGCTCCACAGCACGCCGATGGTCGCGCCGTTGCGATAGGCGGCATCCACGCAGGTGCGGCCGATCTCCAGCAGCGGCCCCTGGCTCAGCGCCGGACCGCGCAGGCGGAATTCCCCTTCGCTGTAGAAGCGCCCCAGGCCGCGCGCCGCCTGGTGGTCGAGCAGGCGGGTGGTGGCCACCAGCGCACCGCTGTCCAGGTCGCGCACCCCAATGTGCAGGCAGTGGGGATCGTAATCGTCGCGATCCAGCCCCTCGTCGGCACCCGGCAGGTGGGCCTCGAAGGCCTGGCTGAACACGCGATAACGCAGGGCCTGGGCTTCGCGCAGCTGATCGTCACCGCTCAGGCGCACGGCCTGCAGGCGGCTGGGGGAACGCAACATGCTTGTCTCCTTGGCCGGCTTCTCCGCCGGTCGGGCAGTGTGGGCAAGGGCGATGCTAGGGAGGGCCGGTGTCGGGGCGGTGACAGCGGCATGACGGCGGCGTGACAAAGCCCGAAGGGTGCGAGGTTCGCGTCTAAGCTTCGGTCTTGAAGGAAGAGAGCCTTCGAACACCCGCTGTCCGGCACGGTCAATCGAAGCGGATCGCAACGGAGGAATGCTGTGCATATCGCTGACATGACGATGTTCTACGCGCCGGCCAGCGGCGGAGTACGCACCTATCTGGACGCCAAGCACCGCCGCCTGTGCGCCTACCCCGGCGTGCAGCACAGCCTGCTGATTCCGGGCGACAGCTACAGCCAGCACGACGGCATCTACCGCATCCCAACCCCGCCGCTGCCCTTCGCCCGGGGCTACCGCTTTCCCATACGCCGCACGCCGTGGCGTAACCTGCTGCGCGCGCTGCAGCCGGACCTGATCGAGGTCGGCGACCCCTACCTGACCGCCTGGGCGGCGCTGGACGCCGGTCGGCGCCTGGACGTGCCGGTGATCGGCTTCTATCACTCGGACCTGCCGCGTCTGGTGCGCAACCGCATCGGCCCCTGGCTGGACACCAACCTGGACGCCTATATCGCCCGCCTGTATGGCAATTTCGAACGCGTGCTGGCGCCCAGCCAGGTGATGGCCGACAAACTGCGGCGGCTGGGCGTGACGCAGGTTCACGTGCAGCCGCTGGGCGTCGACCTGGACACCTTCCACCCGCGCCACCGTGACGAGGGCCTGCGACGCCAGCTGGGCCTGGACGACGCGACCCGGCTGCTGATCTTCGCCGGGCGCGGCTCGCGGGAAAAACGCCTGCCGGTGCTGCTGGACTGCGCACAACGCCTGGGGCATCCCTTCCACCTGCTGCTGGTCGGCTCCGGCATGCCCACCCGGGTGCCGGCCAATGTCACGGTGATCAACCACTTCTGCCCCGCCACCGAGGTGGCGCGGCTGATGGCCAGCAGCGACGCGCTGCTGCACGCCGGCAACCAGGAAACCTTCGGCCTGGTGGTGCTGGAGGCCATGGCCAGCGGCATCCCGGTGGTAGCGGTGCGCGCCGGGGCGCTGGCCGAGATCGTCCCCCCGCACTGCGGGCAGCTGTGCCGGCCCAACGACGGCGCCTCCATGGCCCAGGCCGTGCGGATGCTGTTCGAAGGCGATCCCCGGCAACTGGGCAGCCAGGCCCGCCGGCATGTGGAGCGTCACTATTCCTGGGACACGGTGGTCGCCGGCCTGCTGGGCCATTACCGCGCCGTGCTGGGCGTTACAGAACTGCCGGCGGTGGTGCATGGCTGAGCGGCACCTGCTGATCGTCCTGCATGACGTGGCGCCACCCGGCTGGCCGCAGTACCGGCCGTTCGTGGAGGCGCTCGACCAGCTCGGTCCGCTGCCCCTGAGCTGGCTGGTGGTGCCCAACTTCCACCATCGCCACCCCCTGCAGGCGAGTCCGCTGCGTGACATCCTCGAACAGCGCCTGGCGCGGGGCGACGAGCTGATCCTGCATGGCTTCCATCACTGCGACGACGAACCGCCGCCGCGCGATCCGCGCGACTGGTTCATGCGCCGCGTCTACACCCGCGAGGGCGAGTTCTTCCGTCTCGATGAACAGCGCGCCGGCGAGCGCCTGGCCCGAGGCGTCGAGCTGTTTAAGCGCCTCGGCTGGCCGCTGCAGGGGTTCGTCGCCCCGGCCTGGCTGATGAGCGCCGGCACGCGGCGCGCCCTGGCCCGCAGCGGGCTGCGCTATACCAGCGATCCACGCAGCCTGCTGCTGCTGCCCAACTTCACCGCGCTGCCTGCGCCGACGCTGGTGTGGACCAGTCGCAGTGCCTGGCGGCGCGGCCTGTCCCAGGCCTGGTGCGCAGCCCAGTTGCGGCGCTACCAGCAGGCGCCGGTGTTGCGTCTGGCGCTGCATCCGGAGGATCTGCGCCACCCCAGCGGGCGGGCCTTCTGGCTGGCCACCGTGCGCCGTTTGCTCGACAGCGGCCGCATCCCCCTGACCAAGGCGGCCTGGCTGGAGCATTGCAGGACGCAGCGAGCGGCCGCATGAAGCGCGGACTCTGGCTGCTGGCCTGTGCACTGCTGGCCGCCGCGCTGGTGCCTCTGCTGCTGGGCGGCAGCGGGCTGTGGGAGCGCCTGCGCACCTTTCCCCCGGGACTGTTGCTGGCGATGCTGGGCATGATCCTCGTGGGCTGGAATCTCAACGCGCTGCGCCTGCGCCTGCTGCTGGTCGGTCGGCCGATGGGCCAGGGCCGTGCGCTGGGCGTGGTGATGGCCACGGAGTTCGCCATCTGCGCCACGCCGGCCGGCGCCGGCGGCCCGTTGACCCTGATGGCGCTGCTGATGCGCCACGGCCTGCGGCCGGCCCAGGGCACGGCGATCTTCACCGTCGAACAACTGGGCGATCTGCTGGTGTTCGCCTGCGCGCTGCTGGGCATCTTCTGCTATGCGCTGTTCAACGCGCTGAGCTCGCGCCTGGGCTGGATGCTCGGTGCCAGCCTGCTCCTGCTGATCAGCGGGCTGACACTGGCCTTCCTGCTGGCCTGGAACCACCGCCGCCTCTTGCGCATCTGTGGCCATCTGCTGGCGCGACTGGGCGTGCCCTGGCGGCGGCGCGTGCACTGGGGGCGCAAGGTGCTGGGCTTTCGCAATGCGCTGCAGGACAGCCTGCGACTGCCACGCCGGGTGCTGCTGGGGGTATTCGTGCTCACCGCGTTGCACTGGCTGCTGCGCTACAGCGTGCTCTACCTGACCCTGCAGGGCCTGGGCAGCACGCTGCCCTGGGCCTGGACGGTGCTAGTCCAGGTGCTGGCGCTGGGCGCCGGCCAGCTGAGCCTGCTACCTGGCGGCGCCGGCAGCGCCGAACTGGCCTCGGTGGCGCTGCTCGCCCCGCTGGTGGGCAAGTCCAGCGCGGCGGCGGCAATCATCATCTGGCGGGGCGTCACCTATTACTTCTACCTGATCGCCGGCGCCCCGCTGTTCCTGCACCTGGCCGGCCGACCGCTGCTGCGCCGGCTGGTGCGGTTTCGCCAGTCGTGACCGCAGCAGGGCTGGTCGAGGCCACCGGCTTTACGCCGGCAGACGGAGTTTCGGCAGATGCCGAGGTCCCCGGCCCCACAGCGGCCAGCGCCCTAGCGCTTCGCGCCGAGGAAATTCAGCGCATCCAGGGCGCTGCGTTCGGGGATTTCCTCCATCGGCACATGCCCCACGCCGGCATACACCTTCACCTGCACACCCGGCAGGTCGCGCTTCCACAGGGCCACCTGCTCCGGCGCGATCCAGCGGTCCCGGTCGCCCCACATGAGCAGGGTCGGCACACCGATGCGCGCCACCCGCTCGGCGGTGTCCTTGCGGCTGCGGTTCAGGCGCACCAGCAGGCGGAAGATCTCCATCATGGCGCGGCGATTGCCGGGCCGGCGAGTCAGCTCGTAATAGCGATCGGGCACGCCCGGCTGGATACGGCTGCGATCCCCGTAGACTTCCTTCACGCCCTGGGCGATCAAGGCGCGCGGCATCCACAGCGGCATGGCCCAGGTGGCGCCCGGCAGGCTGGCGGCGGCGATCATCCAGGGAATCTTGCGCATCGGGTAGCCGACCGGATCGAGCAGCACCAGCCGCTCCACCCGTTCGGGCTGTTCCAGGGCGTAGCTCCAGGCAAGGTAGCCGCGCAGCGAGTTGCCGACCAGGGTCGCCCGCTCGACCCGCAGATGATCGAGCAACAGCCCCAGCACCTTGCGCATGCGCTCCTCGGAGTACCCGCCGGGCGCCGGACCGGTGAGACCGAAACAGGGCAAGTCGAAGCGAATCACCCGGTAATGGCGCGAAAAGGCCTTCACCCAGCCGTCCCAGGTATGCAGCGAAGCCACCACCCCGTGCATCATCACCACTACCGGCTGGTCGGGGTGGCCTTCATCGCGGTAGTGCACCGCAAAGCCGTCCAGCTCCACATAACGCGAACCGCTGGCCGGGTGGCCGTAGCGGGCCTTGAGCGCGGGCAGGGGCAGCTCGCCGAAGCCCAGGCGGGCGACGCCGCTGGCCAGGGGCGGCGTCAGGGTGGAACTGGAAGCGGGCATGGCATTCTCCTTGTGAGCCGGCAGCGAACGGAAGGCACGGTGTACCCGTGCCATCGGCATCACAGCACGGAAAAAAACACCCATGAGCCCAACCGAAGGACGGGATGACGCTGCGCGCCAGGCTGGATAAGCTGCCCCGGTCGGAAACGAGCCACGGATTGCCCAATGCCGCGCCCCCATAACGCCCTGCTCGCCCTGGTGCTGCTGCTTGTGCTGAGACCGCTGGCCGCTACGGAGTTGTACTTTCTCGGCGAGCCGATCCCCGACATCCAGCGCCCCTGGAGCAGCGAGGACTACCGCCAGTTGCTGGACACCCTGCGCAAGGTGCAGGGCAGCCAGGCCGACGCCCTGCCCCGGCGCGGCGGCGAATTCACCGGGCCGCTCTACCAGCGCATGGTCAATCCCGAGAACTTCCGCCCGCAACTGAACATCTACGTGGCCCTGGAGCAGCGTCAGGAGCAGGCGCGGGACATCCTGCTACACCTGCGCGAACTGCTGCGCCTGTACCTGGATTTCAAGGCCGCGCAGCAGCCCTACGCCAGCGAGGCGCTGGGGCTGATGAGCCATTCGCTGCGCCAGCAGGCGGTGCTGTTCACCCTGACGGTGGAGTTCTGGATGACGCTGTCGGAGGAGGAGCGACGAAGCCCGGTGCGCCTGCAGGGCCTGCGCGACACCAAGGAAGCCGCCGCCCAGCTGACCCGCAGCGCCCTGGATTTCCTGGACATGACCCGGCAGTTCGGTGCCGCCGAGCTTGAGCAGTACGCCAGCGAGCTGAGCGGCCAGTTGCCGGAGCTGTTCGTGCACCTGCCGGCCCCGGCGCGCGCCGAGGTCCTGGCGCGCTTGGACAGCCTGGCGAGGGAACATCCGCTGGCCGCGGTGCGCGACCGCCTCAATGCGCTGCAACCGACCCTGCTGGCCATCGAGGACGACATGCGCGCCAAATCGACCGGCGCCGAACCCATCCTGACCGGAGCACTGCCATGACGTAGGACGGTCGGCGCTTTACCGGCCGGAGCGCAGGGCTCTCACTCAGTCCAGCAGTCCCAGCGCCTTGGCCCGCGCCACCGCCTGGGTGCGCCGCTCCACCCCCAGCTTGCCGTTGATATGCCGCGCATGGGTCTTCACCGTGTGCAGCGAGATGAACAGCCGCTCGCTGATTTCCTGGTTCGAACACCCCTGGGCGATCAGGCGCAGCACGCCCAGCTCGCGACCGCTCAGCGGCACCGCCTCCCCGCCGGCGTCGGCCGAGCTGGCCGACGCCGGCAGCAGGGCCAGCAGATCGCTCGCCAGCGGACCGTCCGGCTGCTCGGCAAGCTGCGCGCGCAGCCAGTGTGGATGGCGACGCAGCAGGTGCAGGAATGCCAGCAGACAGCCGCCCCGGCCGGACTCCAGCCCGCTGACCAGCACGGCGCCCGCCTCTTCCAGGCGCCCCCGATCCAGCAGCAACAGGCACAGGTGGATATCCGCAAAGCAGGCGAACATCAGGGCACCGCGCCGGCGCGCCTGGCGCTGCAGATCGCGCAGCTGCCGCTCGGCGTCCTCGGTCTGGAAGCGCCGGCGGGCCACGATGGCGCGGCGCAACCCCAGGTGCAGCGGCAACTGGGGCAGCAGCTCCGGGGCCGCAGCCGGCTGCTCCCCGGTGTAGGTGTCACTCAGCCGGGCCAGCCACAGCTCGGCCAGGGGCAGTTGCCCCTGGCCGGCCCAGAGTTCGCATTTCACCAGGGTGACCAGGGCCAGGTAGTAGATGGGCGGCACATCCCAGGCGTGCAGGGTGCGCTCGGCTTCTGCGAGCAGGCGGAAAGCCTCGGCGATGTCACCCTCCTGCTCGGCCAGGGTGGCCAGCACGCTGTAGCCGATCACCAGGGTCACGTCGCGGCAGGCCCGCGCTTCACGGATACCGGCCTGCAACCGCTCGCGGGCCTGCTCCGGCTGCAGGCGCAGCGCCAGCAGGTAGCCTTCGTACAGGGTCAGCCGGGCGCGAACCGCGTAGGGCTTGTGCGCGCCCAGACCGCCCAGGCGCGCCAGGCCCAGGCGCACCTCGTCCAGCGCGCGCAGGACTTCCCCACGCGCCTGCAACACCCGCGCGCGATCGTGATGGGCCAGCGCCTCGAACAGCGGATTGCCGTAGCGCTGGGCCAGCTCCAGCGCCTGGCGGTTGAATTCACGGGCGCGCCACAGCACACCCCGCGTCACCGCCAGGTTGGCCAGGGTGGAAATACACATGAAGCGCTGTCCGAAGCGCTCGGCCGGCAGATCGACCAGGGCTTCGCGGCAATGCCGCTCGGCCAGCGCGATCTCGCCGCGCCCGCGGGCGATCATGCCGCTAAGGGCCTGCCATTGGGCCAGCAGCAAGCGCTGCTCAGTCGCGCTGGCGGCCGGCAGGAAGTGTCCGAGCCGTTCGGCCAGTGCCTCGGCGGCGTCCAGTTGGCAGGCCAGGGCCAGGGCCCAGCCGTAGAGCAGGATCAGCCGTGGCGAAAGCCCGAGCAGGCTGTCGGGCAGCTCCAGCTTCCAGCGCAACAGCATGGCCACGTTCTGCTCGCCGAGCAGTTGTTCTTCGGACAGGTTCTGCACCAGCTCGGCGGCCACATCGCTGCGTCCGGCGCGCAACGCCTGCTCGACCGCCTCGACCGGATCGTTCTGCCGGCTGTACCAGCGACAGGCGCGCAGGTGCAGGCTGGCACGCGACACCTCGCCCGCGGCAGGCGGATGGCGGCGCAGCAGGTCGCTGAACAGGTGGTGATAGCGGAACCAGCGGCCCTGCTCGTCCAGGGGGACCAGAAAGACCTGATGGGCCTTGAGGTGATCGAGAATCTCGGCGCTGTCATGCTCTTCACGCAACGCGTCGCACAGCTCGGCGCAGAAGCGATCGAGGCAAGCGGTCTGGTAGAGGAAGGCCTGCACGGCCGCAGGCTGGCGGTCGATCACTTCTTCAAGCAGGTAATCGTGGATCAGCCCGTCGGCGATCGCCGGGGACAGCGGAGCGGCCTCCGTTTGCGGCGCATCCTGACGCGCCAGCAACCACAGCCGCAGGCCGGCCACCCAGCCCTCGCAGCGCTGCAGCAGCAGGTCGCGCTCTTCATCGCTCAACTGGGTGCCCTGCCCGGCCACCAGCGCACCGGCCTCTTCGGCGCTCAGGCGCAGGTCCTGGACCTGCAGCTCCAGCAACTGGCGGTGCAGGCGCAGGCGCGCCAGGTGCCAGGCGGGCCGCTGGCGACTGGTGACCAGCAGGCGCACGCCGGCCGGCAGGTGGTTCAGGACGAACTGCAGGCTGCTGTCCAGCACCGCCCCCTGCACCAGGTGGTAATCGTCCAGCACCAGCAGCAGATCCTCACCGTCGAGGCGTACCTGCAGTTCGTCCAGCAGATCGCTCAGCCAGGCCTCGAAGGCGAACGGCTGGTGTGGCTGGCGCATGCGCAGCAGGGCGAGGCCCTCCTCGTACAGGCCGGGATAATGCCTGCGCAGACCTTCCAGAAAACGCTCGAAGAAGCGCCCCGGGTCGCCGTCCCGAGGCCCCAGGCCAAGCCAGAGCGTGCGCCAGCCGGACGGCAGGCGCTCGCAGAATTCGCTGGCCAGGGAGCTCTTGCCGAAGCCCGCCGGCGCGCAGATCAGCAGCAGGCGACCCTCGAGCCCCTGTTCCAGGCGCTCGCACAGGTGCGGACGAGGTGCGTGACCGGCCGGCAGCGGCGGTCGGAAGAAGTGCCGCTCCGGAATATCCCGGCCGGAAGGCGTGCCACCAGGCGAGGTAAACGCAGTCATGGGGCGGTGCGGGCCTCTGCAAACGACCCGGGAAGCCTAGCGTCTTCCGTCGCGATTTGAAAATCGGCTCGCTGGCGGGGCGCCGATCAGCAAAAAAAGCCCCGCCAGCGGGCGGGGCAAGGGAGCAAGCGTGTAACCCGACAGGGAGCCGCTACTGCCCCGCCCAATCCAGGAATGCCTGTCGGCTTTGCGGATCGAGCAACCGCCACAACTGCTGCAGGGTGTGCAGAGTGGCGTCGTTGTGCGGCAAAGTCTGTGCGGGGGCGGCCGCCAGTGGTTCGATCGAAGCGGGCGCAGCAGGGCTGGAGTCACGGCCAAGCAGCTGGCTGACCGTGGACACCGGCCTCGGTCCCTGGGACGTGGCGATGCGCTCGCCGGTGGGCACGTTCACCGACCAGCCGGCGAAGGAATCCTGCATGGCCCGCGCGTCCTGCAGGCCGGCCGGCTCCCGGTAATCAAGCTTCCAGCGCTCGCCGGCGCGACCGGTGAGACGATAGGTCGCGCTGCGCGTGCGCACCACTTCGTGACTGAGGCCGCCGCCGATGTCGAAGACGTTCTCGTAGAAGGCATCGATCCGGTAATCGCCGGGGCGCAGGTGCAACACCCGACTTCCGGTGCCGAGCAACCCATTGGCGGCAGGTGCGGGCTGGCCGTTGATAGCCATCACTTCCAGCGCATCAGGCACATCAACCACGAGCACCTGCGCCTGCGACAACTCGGGCCCCGCGTACAGCTTGACGGGGGACTGCTGGGCACAGCCCGACAGCAGCCCGATCAGGGCCAGCCAGAATAGACGACGCATGAAGACTCCTTGGCGTTGGGGATGGGCCGCATGACGCTGCCCGATCGGTCAGAGCCAGAAGATTAAGAACGGACGATTACGTTTCGATGACAAAAAACCGGGCTGCTCGCAAGGAGCAGCCCGGCTGGAGATTTCCGCTCTCGGATGAGATCAGAAGTCGTAGCGCAGGCCCACGGACAGCGCGGAGGCCGTTTCGCCGTTGGTGCCGGGCGGGGTGGCGGTACGGGCCTGCCCCCAGGGCGTCAGCGCGATGTTGTCGTCGTTGTTGACCAGCGCGTAGTTGGCGTAGACGCGCACCGCCTTGTCCAGCTTGTGCTCGACACCCACGGCCAGCATGTCGCTGTCGCGGTCGTCAGCATCGACGGCGCGGGCCATCCACATGGCCTTGATGGCGGTGTTGGCGGCAACCTTGAGTTCGGCACCCAGGCCGTAGACATCGGAAGTGTTCTGCTCCTGAACCGCATCGCTGGTACCCGCCAGGCCGGTGTAGTCCAGGGTCTGGTAGAAGCCGACCAGCTTGGCAGCGCTGGTCAGCTTGTAGGCGGCAGCCAGACGAATACCGTCCCGCTCGCCGCGGGTGGCCTCTTCCGAAACCTGCTCATAGGCCAGAGAGGCTTCGAACGGGCCGCCGGCGTAGTTCAGCGACAGGCTGACACTGTCGGTCTTGTGATCCGAAGCGGCAACGCTGTCCTCGTGCACGGAGTACGCCAGCTTGGCATTGAAGCCGCTGAAGTTCGGAGTGGTGTACTGGAAGGTGTTGTCATAGCGCTCATCGAAGCGGGCCTGACCGGCACGCGTCAGGTTGCGCATATCACCCACTTGGTCGCCGAACAGGTTGGCCGGACCGCGGGCCACCTTGAACGGGCTGTCGAAACGACCCAGCTGGACGGCGCCGAAGTTGCCGCTCAGTCCGACAAAGGTGTCGCGGGTGCTGAAATTATCGCCATTGCTGTTGGTGAAATTGATTTCCTGCTCGATCTGGAAGAACGCCTTCAGATCGGGATTGATCTGATGATTACCCTTGAAACCCAGACGCGAGGAGTTGCTGGAAATGTTGACTTCGGAATAATCGGCGCCATCATCCAGGAAATCGGTGGAAACATGGACACGTCCATAAACATCAACATCCGCCATGGCCGCGGCGGGAATAACAGCTGCGGCACTGACAACCATCGCGATCAACTTCTTTTTCATCGGAAAGCTCCATCGGGTTTGTATAACGTCCGAGCGATTTGAACGTTTCGCTGTTTCGACCGAAGCGGAGTATCCGAACCGGATGTGACAGAGCCATTTCCGGATTATGAAAGTTTGAAGTCAGGGGAACTTTTTCACATTTTGTATAAGTAGACTTTTTCCAGGCAAAAAAATGGGCGACCGAAGTCGCCCAAAATGCCTTGCGTGCTCTTTGATCAGGAAGGATCAGTTGCTCTTGGTTTTCTTCGAGTCCTTCCAGATGAAATAGGCGAACCCGGCGCAGAAGACGACGCAGAGTCCGACGATAAGTACGCCTGCCAATACCACTTCATCGATAAACATGTCCGGGCTCCTCACCACGTGCTGGTTGATCGCAGATTGCCAGAGGACCGTCGGCGCCCATTGACCCAAGTCAAGTTTGCGACGCCCCGCCCATGCGGCAGGATGCTGCACCTGATCCAGATCAAGAGTGAGGCGCGCTGCGACGCAGGTTCGCCCGACCTGCGGGGAACGTCGCCGAAACAAATGGAAACAGAGGGAGACCGGCCCGAACACGCCGGCGGGGCGCTCAGCGCTTCTTCTTGCCGCCGCGTGGCTTCTTGCCCTTGGGCAGCGGCAACGCCCGCTCGAAGGCCTCGCGGACTTCGTTCAGGCGCTTTTCCTTGAGGTCGTGGATGCGCTTTTCGCGCTCGGCGGCGAAATCGATGGGCTTTTCGGTCATGCGGGTTCGGCTCGTTCAGGCCTTGATATCCACCCACAGGCCCTTGCGCGGCACGCTCGGGTCCAGGCTGGCCTCCAGGGCTTCCAGGTCTTCCTCGCCTTCGTCGAGGGCTTTCTTGATGCGGTCACGCTCGCGCTGCTGGCGCTGCCGGCGCTCCTGTTCCTCGCGCAGCCGCAGGGCGGTTTCCTCCGGATTGCGCTTGTCCAGGCTGACCGCGCCTTCCTTACCGGCTTGCTGGGTGGGCACCACGGGCGGAATGTCCGGCTTGGGCTTGGGCGGGTCCTGCTGGCTGGTCACGGGGATCTGGTTGGGCAGGATCGGCGGCAACATGATTGTTCTCCTTGTTGTCCAAGCTGTCGGCAGCCGGCGGTGCCCCTTTAGCAGCTACGCACGCCAACTGTGGAATCCCTCTGCGCTTCCGGTACCATACCCGGCTTTTTCACCAACGGAGACGCGAATGGCGCAGCAGCAGTATCAACCGGGGCAACGCTGGATCAGCGACAGCGAGGCCGAGCTGGGTCTCGGCACCATTCTGGCTCAGGATGGCCGTCTGTTGACCGTACTCTACCCAGCCACCGGCGATACCCGTCAGTATGCGCTGCGCAATGCTCCGCTGACCCGCGTGCGTTTCGCGCCCGGCGACGAGATCAGCCATTTCGAAGGCTGGAAGCTGACCGTGCGCGAAGTCGAGGACGTCGATGGGCTGCTGGTATACCACGGACTGAACGAGCAGAACGAGACCTGCTCGCTGCCGGAAACCCAGCTGTCGAACTTCATCCAGTTCCGCCTGGCCAGCGACCGCCTGTTCGCCGGGCAGATCGACCCCTTCGCCTGGTTTGCCCTGCGCTACCACAGCCTGGCCCACCGCGGCCGCATCCTGCAGTCGCCGCTGTGGGGCCTGGGCGGCGCCCGCGCGCAGCCGATCCCGCATCAGTTGCACATCGCCCGCGAGGTGGCCGACCGCATCGCCCCACGTGTGCTGCTGGCCGACGAAGTGGGCCTGGGCAAGACCATCGAGGCCGGCCTGGTCATCCACCGCCAGCTGCTTTCCGGGCGCGCCAGCCGCGTGCTGATCCTGGTGCCGGAGAACCTGCAGCACCAGTGGCTGGTGGAAATGCGCCGGCGCTTCAACCTGCCGGTGGCGCTGTTCGATGCCGAGCGCTTCGCCGAGAGCGATGCCGACAACCCCTTCGAGGACACCCAACTGGCGCTGGTCGCCCTGGAATGGCTGAAGGACGACGCCAAGGCCGCCGATGCCCTGCTGGCCGCCGGCTGGGACCTGCTGGTGGTGGACGAGGCTCACCACCTGGTCTGGCACCCGGAGAACGCCAGCCCGGAATACCAGCTGGTCGAGCGCTTGGCCGGCGCCATTCCCGGCGTGCTGCTGCTCACCGCCACCCCGGAGCAGCTCGGTCAGGACAGCCACTTCGCCCGCCTGCGCCTGCTCGACCCGAGCCGCTTCCACGACCTGCAGGCGTTCCGCGCCGAGAGCGCGCATTACCGTCCGGTGGCCGAGGCCGTGCAGGAGCTGCTCGACAACGGGCGCCTCTCGGAACAGGCGCACCGCACCATCCATGAGTTTCTCGGTGAGGAAGGCGAAGCCCTGCTGGCCGCCGTCACCGATGGCGACATCCAGGCCAGCCAGCGCCTGATCCGCGAGCTGATCGACCGCCACGGCACCGGCCGCGTGCTGTTCCGCAACACCCGCGCCGCCGTGCGTGGCTTCCCGGAACGCGAGCTGCATCCCTACCCGCTGCCGCAACCCGAGCAGTACCAGGACCTGCCCGGCGAGCAGGCCGAGCTGTATCCGGAGCTTGGCTATGCCGGCGACGCGGAGGAAGCGCGCTGGTGGCGCTTCGACCCGCGCGTGGAATGGCTGATCGACACCCTCAAGCTGCTCAAGCAGCACAAGGTGCTGGTCATCTGCGCCCACGCCGAGACCGCGCTGGACCTGGAAGAAGCGCTGCGCCTGCGTTCCGGCATCCCGGCCACGGTGTTCCACGAGGGCATGAGCATCCTCGAGCGCGACCGTGCCGCCGCCTATTTCGCGGACGAAGAGTTCGGCGCCCAGGTGCTGATCTGTTCGGAAATCGGTTCCGAGGGCCGCAACTTCCAGTTCGCCCATCACCTGGTGCTGTTCGACCTGCCGGCCCACCCGGACCTCCTCGAACAGCGCATCGGACGTCTGGACCGCATTGGCCAGAAGCACCGCATCCAGCTGCACGTGCCCTACCTGGAAGGCAGTGCCCAGCAGCGTCTGTTCCAGTGGTACCACCAGGCGCTGAATGCCTTCCTGGCCACCTGCCCGACCGGCAACGCCCTGCAGCAGCAGTTCGGCCCCCGCCTGCTGGAACAGCTCAACGGCGGCGACGACAAGCCCTGGCAAGCGCTGCTCGATGAGGCCCGCGCCGAGCGCGAGCGCCTGGAAGCCGAGATGCACAGCGGCCGGGACCGCCTGCTGGAACTCAACTCCGGCGGCGCCGGCGAAGGCGAGCGGCTGGTCGAGGCGATCCTCGAGCAGGACGACGAATTCGCCCTGCCCATCTATATGGAAGAGCTGTTCAACGCCTTCGGCATCCACAGCGAAGATCATTCGGAGAACGCGCTGATCCTGCGCCCGAGCGAGAAGATGCTGGACGCCAGCTTCCCGCTCGGCGACGACGAGGGCGTGACCATCACCTACGACCGCAGCCAGGCGCTGGCCCGCGAGGACATGCAGTTCCTTACCTGGGAACACCCGATGGTGCAAGGCGGCATGGACCTGGTGCTGTCCGGCTCGATGGGCAACACCTCGGTGGCGCTGATCAAGAACAAGGCGCTCAAGCCCGGCACCGTGCTGCTCGAGCTGCTGTTCGTCAGCGACGTGGTGGCGCCGCGCGCCCTGCAGCTCGGCCGTGTGCTGCCGCCCCAGGCGCTGCGCTGCCTGCTGGATGCCAAGGGCAACGACCTGGCCAGCAAGGTGAGCTTCGACACCCTCAACGACCAGCTGGAAAGCGTGCCGCGCGCCAGCGCCAACAAGTTCGTGCAGGCCCAGCGCGATGTGCTGAGCCAGCAGTTCAAGCTGGCCGAGGACAAGATGGCGCCGCGCCACGCCGAGCGCGTTGCCGAGGCCAAGCAGCGCTTCGCTGCCGAGCTGGACGAGGAACTGGCGCGCCTCACCGCCCTTCAGGCGGTCAACCCGAGCGTGCGCGACAGCGAAATCGAGGCGCTGCGCCGCCAGCGCGAGGACGGCCTGAGCTACCTGGACAAGGCCTCGCTGCGCCTGGAAGCCATTCGGGTGCTGGTGGCGGGCTGACCGCCGAATAGCTCGCGAATGAATTCGCTCCCACAGGGCACATGCTATTGCTCCTGTGGGGGCGGACCTGTCCGCGAGCGCTGGCAGGAGTTTCGGCAGGGTGGCCAACGCAACGCGTTGGCCACCTTCCCCCCTACCGAAGCCTTGGTCGGGCCGCACCGGCGGCCGGAACGGCGCCGACCGCCCTACCCAAACCACGGTCCTGTCAGCCTCTGTTAACCTCTCGCTTTCTATACCTGCAGCCCCGCCGCCATGTCCTTCAACGCCGTTTTCCTCGACTCCGCCACCCTCGACGACCTTGATTTCAGCAGCCTGCATGCCTGCTTCGACCGCCTGACGCTGCACAGCGCCAGCACGCCGGAGCAAGTCATCGAACGCCTGCGCGGCGCCCAGGTGGCGATCAGCAACAAGGTTCCGCTGACCGAGCAGGTGCTGGCCGCCTGCCCGGAGCTGAAGCTGGTGCTGATCTCCGCCACTGGCACCAACAACGTCGACCTGGCCGCCGCCCGGGCGCGCGGCATCACCGTGTGCAACTGCCAGGGCTACGGCACCGCCTCGGTGGCCCAGCACTGCCTGATGCTGCTGCTCGCCCTGGCTGGCAATCTCAGCGACTATCAGTCCGCCGTGCGTGCCGGCCGCTGGCAGCAGGCGCCGCAGTTCTGCCTGCTGGATTTCCCGATCGTCGAACTGGCCGGCAAGACCCTGGGCATCCTCGGCCATGGCGAGCTGGGCGGCGCCGTGGCACGGCTGGCCGAGGCCTTCGGCCTGCGCGTGCTGCTCGGCCAGTTGCCGGGGCGGCCGGCGCGCCCCGGCTATCTACCGCTGGACCAGCTGCTGCCGCAGGTGGACGCCCTCAGTCTGCATTGCCCGCTCACCGAACAGACCCGCAACCTGATCGGCGCCCGCGAGCTGGCGCTGCTCAAGCGCGGCGCGCTGCTGATCAATACCGCGCGCGGCGGACTGGTCGACGAGCAGGCCCTGGCCGACGCCCTGCGCAGCGGCCACCTGGGCGGCGCGGCCAGCGACGTGCTCAGCGAAGAGCCGCCGCGCAATGGCAATCCGCTGCTGGCGCCGGATATCCCGCGCCTGATCCTCACCCCGCACTGCGCCTGGGGCAGCCGCGAGGCGCGCCAGCGCATCCTCGAACAACTGGCCGAAAACGCCCGCGCCTTCCGCGCCGGCGCAGCGCTGCGCGTGGTCGGCTGACAGGAGAGATTTCATGGACCCACGAAGCGAAGTGCTGCTGCGCCAGGCCGAGCTGTTCACCGGCCAGGTGCTGCTGGCCGGTCTGCCGGCCGACGACCTGCTCGCCGCCCTGCCCGACGCCATTGGCTGGAGCTGGCACGCCGGCGAGCAGGCCACACTGCAGGCACGCTTCCCCGAGCGCAGCCGGTTCGGCACCACGCCGCCCGAGACGCCGTTCGAGACCGCCGTGCTGTTCCTGCCCAAGTCCCGCGAGCTGACCGACTACCTGCTGCAGGCGCTGGCTGCCCGGCTGGCCGGCAAATCGCTGTACCTGGTCGGCGAGAAGCGTGCCGGCGTGGAACGCGCCGCCAAGCAGCTGGCCACCTATGGCACGCCGCGCAAGCTGGACAGCGCCCGGCATTGCCAGCTGTGGCAGGTGCAGGTCGAACAGGCACCCGCGGTCCCGGTGCTGGAAGACCTGGCGCAACGCTACGAGCTGCCGCTGGCCGACGGCCCGCTGCAGGTGGTCACCCTGCCCGGCGTGTTCAGCCATGGACGTCTCGACGCCGGCAGCGCCCTGCTGCTGGAGCATCTGGACGACCTGCCGGCCGGGCCGCTGCTGGATTTCGGCTGCGGCGCCGGCGTGCTCGGCGCGGTGCTCAAGCGCCGCTACCCGGCCAGTCCGCTGCTGATGCTGGATGTGGACGCCTTCGCCCTGGCCAGCAGTCGCCTGACCCTGGCCGCCAACGGCCTGGACGCCGAGCTGATCGCCGGCGATGGCATCCACGCCGCGCCCACGGGCCTGGCGGCCATCGTCAGCAACCCGCCGTTCCACCAGGGCGTGCACACCGACTACCAGGCCAGCGAGACCCTGCTGCGCGACGCCGCCCGTTTCCTGCGTCCCGGCGGCGAGCTGCGGCTGGTGGCCAACAGCTTCCTCAAGTACCCGCCGCTGATCGAGCAGCACCTGGGTCCGTGCGCCACACTGGCCGAGAGGCAGGGGTTCCGCATCTACCGGGCGCGACGCAGCTCCTGACCGGGACTGGTGGGAGGGGCTTTAGCCGCGATGCTTTTGGGTGACTGCACGGCGCACCTTGCCGGCCGCACCTCGCCGGCCGCACCTTGCGGTGCGTTGGTGGATCGATGAAGCGCGATCCACCCTACGTAGGGTGGACAACGTTTTCCTTGTCGACCATCGCACCGGTACCGCCGGTCGCACGAGGAGCGGTTAAGCGGCAGGACGTCAGGCTTGCACCCACCCGCCTCGTTGGGCAGAATGCCCGCCGTCCTGGGGGAGTAGTCTCCTGCGAGCGCCCTGCTCGCGCGGCCCGCGTCAACATGCTTGGTCCACAGACCATGGCGCCGGCGACCCGACAGGCTTGAAGCCTGGGGTTTGACAAGACCTGTGACACGAACGACCCGACCCGGGGTGGGTGGGCGTGCGTGTCATTGCGTTCTCTTGTCGACCCACCCCTTTAGGAAGCCTGATGCTGGAATCCCTGCTGGTCCCCACCGGAATCGTCACCCTGGCCGAAATCGGCGACAAGACACAGTTGCTCGCCCTGGTGCTCGCTGCCCGTTTCCGCAAGCCCTGGCCGATCATCGCCGGGATCGTCGTTGCCACCCTGGCCAACCATTTCGCCGCCGGCGCGGTGGGCAACTGGATCGCCGACTGGCTGACGCCGGTGCTGCTGCACAGCCTGCTGGCCGTGGCCTTCCTGGCAGTGGCGGCCTGGGCGCTGATTCCCGACACCCTGGACGAGAACGAAGGCAGCCGCTTCAAGCGTCATGGCGCCTTCATCACCACGCTGATCGCCTTCTTCCTCGCCGAAATGGGCGACAAGACGCAGATCGCCACGGTGATGCTCGCCGCGCAGTACCCGGACTTCGTCATGGTCGTGCTGGGCACCACGCTGGGCATGCTGCTGGCCAACGTGCCGGTGGTGCTGGCCGGCAACTTCGCCGCCGAGCGCCTGCCGCTGAAGCTGATCCATCGCCTGGCGGCGCTGGCCTTCCTGCTGCTGGGACTGTATGCCGCCTATCAGGCCCTGCACCTGGCAGGGCTGCTGGGGTAGCAGCGGAGCAGCCCCTTGCTTGGGCGCTCATTGAGCGAAACCGCGCGACGGCGGCCAAGAAAGACGTTGTCCGCCCTATGAAGCGGGTATTGGCGTAGGGCGGTCAGCGCTCTATCTGACCGCCAGGGGCGCCCGTTCCGGCGTGACGGCGGACAATAAAGCGTTGCCTGTCCTACCGCGACGTCGCCTGCCGGTAGAGCGGCATCACCTTGGGAATGGTCTCGCGCAGGTTGCTCATGCGCGTGCTGGAAGACGGGTGGGTGCTCATGAATTCCGGCGGCGCGCCGTTGGCGGCGCGGGCCATCTTTTCCCACAGCGTGAGGGCGGCGTTCGGGTCGTAGCCGGCACGCGCCGAAAGCTCCAGGCCGATCAGGTCCGCCTCGTTCTCGTTGCCGCGACTGTTGGGCAGGGTCATCAGGTACTCGACACCCAGGTTGGCCATCTGCAAGCCGCCCTGCCCCACGCCCAGCGCAGCGCCGAGCTGGGTGGCCAACTCCACGCCATAGGCCTTGGACAGGGCTTCGCGGCTGTGCTCGCGCAGGGCATGGGCAATCTCATGGCCGATCACCGCGGCCAGTTCGTCGTCGGTCAGCTTCAGCTGCTCGATCAGCCCGGTGTAGACCATGATCTTGCCGCCCGGCCCGCAGTTGGCGTTCATCTCCTGGCTGTCGATCAGGCTGACTTCCCAGGGCCACTGGGCGGCATCCGGCCGGAACACCGGGGCCTGGGCGATCAGGCGCTGGGAAATCGTCTGTACCCGCCGGGCATCGGCAGTCCCCTTGACCAGCACGCCCGCGCTGGCCGCCTGGCTGATGGCCTCGTGGTACGACTGCGCGTACATCTGGTTGACCTGCTCGGTCGACAGCATGCTGAACATGTACTGCTTGCGATCGACGCCCACGGCGCCGCCGCTGGTGGTGTTCACCGCCTGGCAACCGGCAGCCAGGGCGCAGGCCAGCACGGTGGTGGGTAACGAGGGACGCTTCATCTGTCATACCTGCCTCAATGACAGGGTAATCCTAGGTCGCCGCATCGGAACGCGACAAGCCGCCAGCCGGACGGCCCATCGACCATACTCAACGCCACGTCGATTTGCGGAGAGCTGCCATGCGCTGGAAACGTGCCCGTCGAAGCGACAACGTGGTGGATGCCCGCAGCGGTGGACGCGGTCTGCGCGTCGGTGGCGGGCTGGGCCTGGGCGGCATCGCCATCGTTGTGGTCCTGAGCCTGATGATGGGCCAGGACCCGCTGCAGATCCTCGGCCAGCTGGCCGGTCCGGGCGGTACACCGGGGGTCGGACAGCAGGCCGCTCCCCCGTCGGCCGACGATCCGCACAGCCAGTTCGTGCGCGCCGTGCTGGGTGACACCGAGGACACCTGGGACGCGCTGTTCGCACAGGCGGGCGGCCAGTATGAACATCCGCGCCTGGTGCTGTTCAGCGGCGGAGTCAATTCGGCCTGCGGTTTCGCGTCCTCGGCGGTCGGCCCGTTCTACTGCCCGGCCGACCGGGCGGTGTACCTGGACCTGCAATTCTTCGCGGAACTGGAGCAGCGCTTCGGCGCCGCCGGTGATTTCGCCCAGGCCTACGTGATCGCCCACGAGGTGGGCCACCATGTGCAGACCCTGCTGGGTATCTCCCGTCAGGTCGAGGCCGCCCGTCAGCGTGGCGAACCGATGGAGGGAGCAGGCGGATTGTTGGTGCGTCAGGAACTGCAGGCCGACTGCCTGGCCGGCGTCTGGGCGCACCATGCGCAGCGGCGCCTGGACTGGATGGAGGAAGGCGATCTGGAGGAAGCGCTGAACGCCGCCAGCGCGATCGGCGATGACCGCCTGCAGAAGCGCACCCAGGGGCAGGTGGTGCCGGATTCCTTTACCCATGGCTCATCCGCACAACGGGTGCGCTGGTTCCGCATCGGCTTCGACAGCGGCGAGGCCGGGCGCTGCGATACCTTCGAGGCGGCGCGGTTGTAGGTGGCGCGTTCGGGCACACCGTCCGGAAAGAACCGACCGCCCGGACCTGTGGGAACGACTTCAGCGAGCGTGTGGCTATGGCCTGCACCAACGCTTCGACCAGAACATCGCGGCTAACGCCGCCCCCACGACCCCGCGACGGGCGCGTGCAACCGTCCTACCGCAGCCAGCCGTGCAGCTCTGCGCAATCGCGGGCGTGCCAGTCGGCCAGCTCCGGCCAGGGGTTGTCCGGCAGGTTGACCAGCACACTGCGCGCGCCGGCGGCGCGGGCGCATTCCAGGTCGAAGCGGTAGTCGCCGACCATCACCAGGCTCTGCGTGGGTATTTCCCAACGCGCCGCCAGCTTCAGCAGGCCGCCGGGATGCGGCTTGGGCGGCGCCTCGTCACGGCCGAGAACGTCATCGCGCTCGAAGCAGTCGCCCAGGCCGATGCCGTCGAGGGTGAGCTGAGCCAGCTCGTGAGCATTGCGCGTCAGCACGCCCAGGCGCACGCCGCGTTCGCACAGGTGCCGCACCAGTGCCACCGCGCCGGGCGCCGGCTGCGCGGCCAGTGCCAGTTCACGCTCGAGCTCCAGCAGCCAGGCCCGCTTGGCCCGCGCCTGCTCGGCCGGCAGCTCGGCCAGGTGGACGAGGATGTCGTCCTCGGCGGGAATGTCCAGCGCCCGGCGAATCGCCGCGAAATCATGCACGGCGACAGTCAGTGTGCCGTCCATGTCGAACACCCAGTGCCGGACATCGCGCAAGTTCATGCACGGCTCTCCCGACGACGGATCAGTCCTTCCTGGGCCACCGAGGCCACCAGTTCGCCGGCGCGGTTGAAGATGCTGCCGCGGCTGAAACCCCGCGCGCCGCCGCTCCACGGGCTTTCCTGAACGTACAGGTGCCAGTCGTCCATCTTCAGGTCGCGGTGGAACCACAAGGCGTGGTCGAGGCTGGCCACCTGCATGTCCGGCTGCCAGAACGAGGCGCCGTGCGGACGCAGCGACGCGGTCAACAGACCGAAGTCCGAGGCGTAGGCCAGCAGGTACTTGTGCAGCGCCGGGTTGGCCGACAGGCTGCCGTCGGCCTTGAACCAGTACATGTTCAGCGGCTCGCTGGGTTTCGGCCGGAAGGGATCGCCGGGGTTCACCGGACGAATCTGGATCGGTTTGGCACAGAAGATCTTGTCGCGCATCGGCTGCGGGATGCGCTCGGCATGCGGGCTGAACAGGTCCATTTCGCTGGGCAGGTTTTCCGGCGCCTCGATGCCCTCCGGCATGCTCGGCTGGTGCTCGAAGCCCGGCTCGTCGGCCTGGAAGGAGGCACTGCAGAAGAAGATCGGCTGACCCTTCTGGATCGCGGTGACCCGCCGGGTGCTGAAGCTGCCGCCGTCACGCACCCGCTCCACCTGGTAGACCACCGGCAGCAGGGCATCGCCCGCGCGCAGGAAGTAACCGTGCAGCGAGTGCACATGCCGATCGGCCATCACCGTCTGGCAGGCGGCGGACAGCGCCTGGCCAAGCACCTGGCCGCCGAACAGCTGGGGAAACCCCAGGTCCTGGCTGGCGCCACGAAACAGATTTTCCTCAATGGTTTCCAGGCTCAGCAGAGCCACCAGTTCATCCAGCACCTGACTCATGAATTTCCTCGACAAGGCATCTACCGCCGGGTCTCCCCCGGCTTGTTCAACGGTTCAACCGCGCAGGGCGACGGCCAGCTCGGCCAGCCAGGGTTCGGCATCCAGCTCCGGGGTGACCGTCTCGCTGGAGTCCAGGCGCAGCATCGGCAGCACTTCGCGGATGCCCAGCTCGGCATACAGCTCGCGGATCTGCTCGCCGCCGCCGCAGAAAGTGTCGCCGTAGCTGGAATCGCCCAGGCCGATCACCGCACCGGGCAAGCCGTACCAGGCCGGCGGCTGATCGCGCAGGGCGGCGTGGATCTTCTGCAGGCTGTCCGGCAGGTCGCCCATGCCGGTAGTCGAGGTGACCACCAGCAGCGCCTCGGGCGCCCAGGCGATCAGTTCGGCCAATTCGCCCCGCGGTTGATAGCGGGTTTCGAAGCCGGCCTGCTGCAACTGCTGCTCGGCGTGGCGGGCCACTTCCTCGGCCGTGCCGTACACGCTGCCGCTCAGAATCGCGATTTTCATGAAAAACTCCCACGTGACCGCTCAAGAATCGCGGCATTATGCCGCAAAACCGATATCCAGCCGGGAGTTGCATTTATGGGAACCGCTTATCGGAAGAAACGGGACCGCTTGCAACAAACGTCGAATAGCCGAGTCTTACAATCGGTTACCGCTTCGCTTCGAGATTTCCCCATGCGCAACGAGCCGCTGCTCACCCGTGACGAACTGGCCTTCCTCCAGCAGTTGCTGGATGAGCCCACGCCTTCCGTCACGCACGACACCAGTCGCTTGGTGCTCGACAGCAGCCCCGCCATCCATGCCCTGCTGGCCAGCCTGGGTGATGACGCGCACCTGACCGTCGAGGCCCAGGTCAACGGTCAGCGCCTGAGCTTCCCGCTGCGTCTGAATCGTGACGAGGTGCAAACCCTGCAGTTGCAGCTGGAAACGCCGCAGATCTTCGAGAAGGGCCTGGTCGAACGTCCGTGGCGCGCCACCCTGGCCACGCCGTTGGCGCTGCTGGACCGCGCTGGCGCGGCCACCGGCCTGTCGGTGCGCCAGCTCTCGCTCAACGGTGCACTGGTGGCCGGCGCCTCGCTGCCGAACAACTTCACCCTGTGGATGGTACTGCCGGACAAATCCACCCTGTCGCTGCGCGGCAAGCAGGTGCGCGTGCTGGAGGAAGGGCTGGCGGCGTATCGCATCACCCCGCTGCAGCGTAACGGCCTGGCGCGCCTGCAGGATCTGCTGGTCACGCTGCACCACGAGGCACAGGCCCACTGATCCATTGCTCCATGCCGGTGCCGCTCGCACCGACAACCAATCCTCTTCGCCACCGACCAGCATCCTCACGCCAACCCGTGGGAGCGAATTCATTCGTGAAATGCCCGGTTCGGCGCGCACACCCGCACGTCCGTCACAAGACCACTTGCATTTCGGCTTGCAGCTTGCATGATTGCGCTCCGAGCGCGCCCCGCCACCCCTGGGGCGCGTAACCGTATCCGCCCTACCCGGGCGGTCACCGCAAGGAGTCGCAGGATGCCTACCCCGCCCATGACCCTGTTGGTTGCTCGCCGCGTCGAGCCTGCCCACTACACCGCATTCATCGAATGGATGCATGAAGGCGAACGCCTGGCCGCCGATTTCCCCGGCTACCTCGGTTCCGGGATGCTCGCCCCGCCGCCCGGCGACAACGAATTCCAGATGATCTTTCGCTTCAGCGACCCGGACAGCCTGGCCGCCTGGGAGCACTCGGCCTCGCGCCAGGCCTGGTTGCAGCGCGGCCAGGGCCTGTTCGACCGTCCCCACGAGCACCGCGCCCTGGGCCTGGACGGCTGGTTCAACGAGGCCACCCGCCCGCCGCGCTGGAAACAGAGCCTGGTGATCTGGCTGGCGTTCTTTCCGGTGTCGCTGCTGTTCAACCTGTTGTTCGGCGGCTACCTGGCCGACTGGCCGATGCCGGCCCGGGTGCTGGTCACCACGCTGGCCCTGACGCCACTGATGACCTACCTGGTGATTCCGCAGGTGACGCGCCTGCTGGCGCCCTGGCTGCAGCGGCCGACCCGGACCAGCGCCCGCCTGCGCGCCTTGCTGGCCCGCCACTGATTGCCGGCGGCGGACGGCTGCTATAGGTTGGCGCCTCCAGCCGTCACCGCCCGAGCGTGCCCATGCCCCACTCCCCGGCCCCCATCCTGATCACCGGCGCCAGCCAGCGCGTCGGCCTGCACTGCGCGCTGCGCCTGCTCGACGACGGCCAGCCGGTGATCGTCAGCTACCGCAGCGAGCGCCCGGGCCTGGAGCAACTGCGCCAGCGCGGCGCCGAGCTGCTGCGCGCGGACTTTGCCGACGAGGCCGGCATCCTCGATTTCATCGCCCGCCTGCGCCAGCACACCGGCCGGCTGCGCGCCATCGTGCACAACGCCTCCGAATGGCTGGCCGAAGAGCCCGGCCAGGAGGCCGAGGCGTTCCGGCGCATGGTCAACGTGCACATGCTGGCGCCCTACCTGATCAATCTGCACTGCGCCGACCTGCTGCTGGACAGCGCGCCGGCAGACATCGTGCACATCGGCGACGACGTGGTGCGCAAGGGCAGCGCCAAGCACACCGCCTACTGCGCCAGCAAGGCCGGCCTGGACAGCCTGACCCTGTCGTTCGCCGCACGCCTGGCGCCGAACATCAAGGTCAACGGCATTGCCCCAGCGCTGCTGATGTTCAACGAGGGTGACGACGAGGATTACCGCCGCCGCGCACTGGCCAAGTCGCCGCTGGGATTCGCGCCGGGGCCGGAGGTGATCTATCAGAGCCTGCGCTACCTGCTGGATACCCCTTACCTGACCGGCACCACGCTCACGGTGAATGGCGGTCGGCATCTCAAGTAGCCCCAGTCGTGCGATACTCGCCGCCCCCCAGAATCGGAGAGCAACGGCCATGCGACTGGAACCGGGAATGGCGCGCATTCGGGTCAAGGACCTGCGCCTGCGGACCTACATCGGCATCAAGGAAGAGGAAGTCCTCAACAAGCAGGACGTGCTGATCAACCTGACCATCCTCTATGCGGCGCACCAGGCGGTGGCGGAAAACGCCATCGAGCGGGCGCTGAACTACCGCACCATCACCAAGGCGATCATCGCCCACGTGGAGGGCAACCGCTTCGCCCTGCTGGAACGCCTGACCCAGGAAGTACTGGACCTGGTGATGGCCCACTCCGAGGTGCGCTACGCGGAAGTCGAGGTAGACAAGCCCCACGCGCTGCGCTTCGCCGAATCCGTCTCCATCACCCTCGCCGGTCACCGCGAATAGCCTGGAGTCCCCCTATGAACGAACAACAACGCCTGGAACTGGAAGCCGCGGCCTTCCGCCGCCTGGTGCAGCATTTCCAGGAACGCACCGATGTGCAGAACATCGACCTGATGAACCTGGCCGGTTTCTGCCGCAACTGCCTGGCCAAGTGGTACAAGGCCGCCGCCGACGAGCGCGGCGTGGAACTGGAGCTGGAGGCCGCGCGCGAGGCGGTGTACGGCATGCCGTATGCCGAGTGGAAGTCCCGTTACCAGCGCGAAGCCAGCGCCGAGCAACTGGCCAGTTTCGAGAAGAACAAGCCCGAATGAACCTGAACGACTTTCGCACCGCCCTGCGCAGCGAACAGCACCTGTTCGCCGACACCCTGGCGTTCATCGGCGCCCGGTACGACTACACGCCAAGCGCCTTTCGCAACGGCGACCAGCAGAACGCCGCCGGCCAGAACGAAGGCTCGTGCAAGGTGCTGGGCATGGCCCTGCTGGAAGGCCTGACGGACGAGGAGGCCCTGCGGGCCTTCGGCGAGCACTACCGCAGCGTGCTGGCCACGCCCGAGGGAAGTGACCACGGCAACATCCGTGCGCTGGTGAAGACCGGCCTGGCCGGCGTGGCGTTCGAGCAACTGCCGCTGGCGCGCAAGCAGTAAGCATCCACGACGTGGAACTGGCAAGCCGCGCAGGGTGGACAACGTTTGCCTTGTCCACCGCCTCGCAACGCCGAAGCGGCGGCCAGAACGGCGCCGACCGCCCTACTTTCAGCCGCGCGCTGCGCGGATCGCCTCGATATAGGGCTCAGCCTGGCGCTGGTCCTCGATCATGGTGATGAAGGCGTCGGCGGCCGCCAGGTCGTAGCCGGCCTCGCGGAAGAACACCAGGAAGCGCTCGAAGTCGCCGATGCGCAGGCCGCGATAGGCCTTGACCAGCTTGTGCAGTGCCGGCGGGGTGTCGTCGGCCGGCTCCATGGCCAGGTAGGCCTTGATGGCTTCGTCGCCGATTTCCTCGCCGATCACCTGCTTCTTGTCCTTGCGCATCGCTCGCCTCGCTCATGTCAAAGGGCCCGCAGTGTACTCCCCCGCCCCGGCGGCGCTCAACGCAACCAATCGCTGCGCATTTCCTTACGGAGAGCAGGCGTATACTGGCCCGGCATTGCCCTCCGGGAGCCATCATGTCCTTGCAACTACCGCTGTTCGCGGCCTGGCGCCAGACGCTGCGCGCCGGCTATTCCCGTTCTTCCCTGCAGGGGGACCTCGCCGCCGGCCTGACGGTCGGCATCATCGCCATCCCCCTGGCCATGGCGCTGGCCATCGCCGTTGGCGTGCCGCCACAGCATGGCCTGTACACCGTGCTGGTCGCCGCTCCGCTGATTGCCCTGCTTGGCGGCTCGCGCTTCAACATTTCCGGCCCCACCGCCGCCTTCGTGGTCATCCTGCTGCCCATCACCCAGCAATACGGCATCGGCGGCCTGCTGCTCTGCACCCTGCTGGCCGGGCTGATCCTGATCGCCCTGGGCCTGCTGCGCGCTGGCAAGCTGATCAGCTTCGTGCCCTATCCGGTGACCCTGGGCTTCACCGCCGGCATCGGCATTGTCATCGCTACCCTGCAGATCAAGGACTTCCTCGGCCTGCAGCCGCAGGGCGAACCCGCCCACTATGTGGCGCAGCTGATGAGCCTGGGCGAGGCGCTGCCCACCCTGCAGTTCGGCGATGCGCTGGTTGGCATGGTCTGCCTGGGCGTGCTGATCGTCTGGCCGCGCTTCGTGCCGAAGATCCCGGGACACCTGGTCGCCCTGCTGGTCGGCACCCTGCTCGGCCTGCTGCTGGAATCGGTCGGCCTGCCGCTGGCCACCCTGGGCGAGCGCTTCAGCTACACGCTGGACGGCGTCGAGCATCCCGGGATCCCGCCGTTCCTGCCCAGTTTCGCCTGGCCGTGGGATCTGCCCGGCCCGGACGGCCAGCCACTGGTGCTGTCCTTCGAGCTGATCCGCCAGTTGATGGCGCCGGCCTTTGCCATCGCCATGCTGGGCGCCATCGAGTCGCTGCTGTGCGCGGTGGTGGCCGACGGCATGGCCGGCACCAAGCACGATCCCAACGCCGAACTGCTCGGCCAGGGCATTGGCAACCTGGTGGCGCCGCTGTTCGGCGGCATCACCGCCACGGCGGCGCTGGCCCGTACCGCCACCAACGTGAAGGCGGGCGCCTTTTCGCCGGTGGCAGCCATCGTGCATGCCGGGGTGGTGCTGCTGGCCGTGCTGCTGCTGTCGCCGCTGTTCAGCTACCTGCCAATGTCGGCCCTGGCGGCCCTGCTGCTGATGGTCGCCTGGAACATGAGCGAAGCCCACCATGTGGTGCACACCGTGAAGATCGCGCCGCGCACCGATGTGCTGGTGCTGCTGGTCTGCCTGGTGCTCACCGTGCTGTTCGACATGGTGCTGGCGGTCGGCGTCGGCCTGCTGCTGGCCGCCGGCCTGTTCATCAAGCGCATGAGCGATGTCACCGACACCGCCAGCCTGCCGCCCGGCTACCACGAGGCGCTGCATGATTTGCCCGAGGGCGTGGCCGCCTATGCCATTCGCGGCCCGCTGTTCTTCGGCGCGGCGGAGAAGGCGCTGGACGCCCTGCGCCGCTTCGATCGCGAGATGAAGGTGGTGATCGTCGAGATGAGCGCCGTGCCGCTGCTGGACATGACCGCCCTGGCGGCAGTGGAAAGCATCCTGGATCACTACCAGCGCCACGGCATCGGCCTGGTACTGGTAGGCACCACGCCCCGGGTGCGTCTGAAATTGCGCCGCGCCGGCATCCACCGTCGCGAGGGCGAGCTGGCGTTCGTGCGCAACCTGGCGCAAGCCCGCGAGAAGGCGCTGCGCTGGCTGGATGACCGGGGCACACCGGCCGCGTAGGCGGTCGGCGCTGTTCCGGCCGCCGCAGGGTCCCACTCGGTGGCCAAGGCGATGCCTTGACCATCCTACGCCCGGGTTACGGCCCGTGGGGCGGTCCCGCCCCGGCGGCCAGGAACTACCCGATCAGGCCCTGGGCAGGGTGACGCCGGTCTGGCCCTGGTATTTGCCGCCGCGATCGCGGTAGGAGACTTCGCAGGGCTCGTCGGACTGCAGGAACAGCATCTGCGCCACACCCTCGTTGGCATAGATCTTCGCCGGCAGGGTGGTGGTGTTGGAGAATTCCAGGGTCACGTGGCCTTCCCATTCCGGTTCCAGCGGGGTGACGTTGACGATGATGCCGCAGCGCGCGTAGGTGCTCTTGCCCAGGCAGATGGTCAGCACGTCGCGCGGAATACGGAAGTACTCGACGGTGCGCGCCAGGGCGAAGGAGTTCGGCGGAATGATGCACACCGGGCCCTTCACGTCCACGAAGCTCTTTTCGTCGAAGTTCTTCGGGTCCACGGTGGCCGAGTGGATGTTGGTGAACACCTTGAATTCGTCGGCGCAGCGCACGTCGTAGCCATAGCTGGAGACACCGTAGGAGATCAGCCGCTCGCTGCCCTCGGTGCGCACCTGGCGTTCGACGAAGGGCTCGATCATGCCGTGCTCCTGGGCCATGCGGCGGATCCACTTGTCCGATTTGATGCTCATCGCGGTGTCCTGAATGGGTTCAACTGGAATGGCGCGCATCTTACCGGGCCAATGTCGCTCCTTCCAAGCCGAGGCGCCGGGTGAAGCCCATTTTCCCCCATTCGTCCACTGATCCAGATCAACATTCCCAGCCCCGCTCTTGCATAGCCTCGCATGCTGGCACGGTGCCTTTAAACCGAACGAACCGGGATATCCAGCAGCGGAAGGGAATGAACGATGGCGCTCAAGATCGAGTGGTCGGCCGAATTCGAAACAGGGATCGACCTGATTGATGAACAGCACAAGCGGCTGTTCGAGTATTTCGAGGAGATTCAGAACTGCATCGAAAGTGGCGATGGCAGCCAGGTGGAGATTCTCTGCCGCGGCCTGATCGACTATGTGCTTTCGCACCTGGTGTTCGAGGAGTCACTGATGGAGCAGGCCGGCTATCCGATGTTCGAAGCCCATCGCCAGGTACACGACGCATTCCGCCAGCGCGCCAACGAATACCTGGACAAGGTGACCAACGGCATCGACCCGCTCAAGGTGGCGCGCGACATGCGCACCGACGTGGGCCTGTGGCTGATCAACCACATCAAGCACGAAGACAAGCACTACGTCGCCCTGGTCAAGAAGAACCTCGACCGCGGCTTCGCCTCGCGCATGCTCGGCAAGTTCTTCGGCTGAGCACCCGGACAGGCACCGGGTGCCAGCCAATATCCTCAATCGTCGCTGATTTCGATCTTCGGCATCGACTGCGCGACGATCTGGCTGCCCTGGGCGATGCGCGCGCCCACCGTGCGCGCCACCTGCTGGTAGAGCATGGCGATCTGGCTTTCCGGATCGGCGATCACCGTCGGCCGACCGGCGTCAGCCTGGCTGCGGATGGCCATGGACAGCGGCATTGAGGCCAGCAGGTCGACGTTGTACTGCGCCGCCAGCTTTTCGCCGCCGCCTTCGCCGAACAGGTGCTCGGCATGGCCGCAGTTGGAGCAGATATGGATGGCCATGTTCTCCACCACGCCCAGCACCGGAATGTTCACCTTGCGGAACATCTCCACGCCCTTTTTGGCATCCAGCAGGGCCAGGTCCTGGGGGGTGGTGACGATCACCGCGCCGGCCACGGGCACCTTCTGCGCCAGAGTCAGCTGGATGTCGCCGGTGCCCGGCGGCATGTCGACCACCAGGTAATCGAGGTTGTCCCAGGCGGTCTGGGTGATCAGTTGCAGCAGCGCACCGGAGACCATCGGCCCGCGCCAGACCACCGGCGTCTTGTCGTCAGTGAGGAAGGCCATGGACATCACCTGAACGCCATGGGCCTCGATGGGCACGAAGAACTTCTCGTCGCGCACTTTCGGCCGGGTGCCCTCGGGAATGCCGAACATGATGCCCTGGCTGGGGCCGTAGATGTCCGCGTCCAGCATGCCGACCCGGGCGCCCTCGCGGGCCAGGGCCAGCGCCAGGTTGGCGGCGGTGGTCGACTTGCCGACGCCGCCCTTGCCGGAGGCCACGGCGATGATGTTCTTCACGTTGCTCAATGCCGGCACCGAATCCTGTGCCTTGTGCGCGGTGATCACGCAGTCCACCTGCACACTGGCCTGGCTGATGCCGTCGAGGTTCTCCAGCGCCATCTGCAGCAGCTGGGCCAGACCGCTCTTGAACAGGCCGGCGGCATAGCCGAGCTCCAGGCGCACGGCGACGCGCTCGCCCTGGATGTCGATCTGCTTGACGCAGCCGGCGCTGACCGGGTCCTGGTTGAGGTGCGGCTCGGTGTATTGACGCAGCGCGGCTTCGACGGCTTCGCGGGTAATGGACATGGGGGCTCCAGATTCGGACCGGCGGGACAGGCGGGCATGATAGCAGCAGCGACACGCCTCAGGCTGGAGCAGGCCGTAAGGTAGACAACGGCGCAGCTGTCTACCGGGTATGCGCGGGTATGCCGCGTGGAAAATCGCTGCGCGCGTTTTCCCCCCTGCGGCTGGTGGCTTCCGGCGCGCCCCTTCCCTTATAGTTGCCGGCTTGTTCCATCAGCGTGCAGCCCAACCGCCATGTCCGAAGCCCGCAAGATTCTCGTCACCAGCGCCCTGCCCTACGCCAACGGCTCGATCCACCTCGGCCACATGCTGGAATACATCCAGACCGACATGTGGGTGCGCTTCCAGAAGCTGCGCGGCAACACCTGCACCTATGTGTGCGCCGACGATGCCCACGGCTCGGCCATCATGCTGCGCGCCGAAAAGGAAGGCATCACCCCCGAACAGTTGATCGCCAACGTGCAGGCCGAACACATGGCCGACTTCGCTGACTTCGGCGTGAACTTCGACAATTTCCATTCCACGCACAGCGAAGAGAACCGCGAGCTGTCCAGCGCCATCTACCTGGCGCTGCGCGACAAGGGCCACATCGCCACCCGCTCGGTGACCCAGTACTTCGATCCCGAGAAAGGCATGTTCCTGGCCGACCGCTTCATCAAGGGCACCTGCCCCAAATGCGCGGCCGAGGACCAGTACGGCGACAACTGCGAGAAGTGCGGCGCCACCTACGAGCCGACCGAGCTGAAGAATCCGCGCTCGGCCATTTCCGGCGCCACGCCGGTGCTCAAGGAGTCCAAGCACTTCTTCTTCAAGCTCCCGGACTTCGAGGCGATGCTCAAGGAGTGGACCCGCAGCGGCGCGTTGCAGGACTCCGTGGCCAACAAGATCGCCGAATGGCTGGATGGCGGCCTGCAGGAATGGGACATTTCCCGCGACGCGCCCTACTTCGGCTTCGAGATCCCGGACGAGCCGGGCAAGTACTTCTATGTCTGGCTGGATGCGCCAGTCGGCTACATGGCCAGCTTCAAGAACCTCTGTGCCCGCCGCCCGGAGCTGGACTTCGACGAGTACTGGAAGCCGGACTCCAGCGCCGAGGTCTACCACTTCATCGGCAAGGACATCATCAACTTCCACGCGCTGTTCTGGCCGGCGATGCTGGAAGGCGCCGGTTACCGCAAGCCGACCGCGCTGAACGTGCACGGCTACCTGACCGTCAACGGCCAGAAGATGTCCAAGTCGCGTGGCACCTTCGTCAAGGCGCGCACCTACCTGGATCACCTGAACCCGGAATACCTGCGCTACTACTACGCTTCCAAGCTGGGCCGCGGCGTGGACGACCTGGACCTGAACCTTGAGGACTTCGTGCAGAAGGTCAACTCCGACCTGGTCGGCAAGGTGGTCAACATCGCCAGCCGCTGCGCCGGCTTCATCCACAAGGGCAACGCCGGCGTGCTGGTGGCCACCGACATCGAGCCCGAGCTGCGCGCCAGCTTCCGCGACGCGCTGCCGAGCATCGCCGAGGCCTATGAGAAGCGTGACTTCGCCCGCGCCATGCGCGAAATCATGCACCTGGCGGATCTGGCCAACGCCTGGATCGCCGAGAAGGCGCCGTGGGCGCTGAACAAGCAGGAAGGCAAGCAGCAGGAAGTGCAGGAAATCTGCGCCCTGGGCGTCGAACTGTTCCGCCAGCTGGTCATCCTGCTCAAGCCGGTCCTGCCGAAGCTGGCCGCCGACGCCGAGCAGTTCCTCAATGTGCCGCCGCTGACCTGGGTCGACCTGGCGCAGCCGCTCGCCAACCATCAGCTGAATGCCTTCACTCCGCTGATGACCCGTATCGAACCGGCCAAGGTCGAGGCCATGATCGAAGCCTCCAAGGAAGACCTGGCGGCCACGAACGCGCCGGCCGGCAATGGCGAGCTGGAAAAGGACCCGCTGGCCGCCGAGATCAACTTCGACGCCTTCGCGGCCGTCGACCTACGCATCGCGCTGATCGAGAAGTGCGAGTTCGTGGAAGGCGCCGACAAGCTGCTGCGCCTGACCCTGGACATCGGCGACGCCAAGCGCAACGTGTTCTCCGGCATCAAGAGCGCCTACCCGGATCCGAGCCAGCTGGAAGGCCGCCTGACCCTGTACGTGGCCAACCTGGCGCCGCGCAAGATGAAGTTCGGCGTCTCCGAAGGCATGGTGCTGGCCGCCGGCCCCGGCGGCAGCGAAATCTTCCTGCTCAGCCCCGACGCCGGCGCCAAGCCGGGCCAGCGGGTGAAGTAAGGCGGGGTTGGTGCCGTAGGGTAGACAACGGCGAAGCCTTGTCTACCGGGCATACGCAGGCGTGGCTGTGGTGGAAAATCGCTGCGCGAGTTTTCCACCCTACGATCGGCGCGGCACCGAACCACAATAAAAAAACGGAACCCTCGGGTTCCGTTTTTTTATTTCTCAGCCTGGTCGCCGTCAGCGGGCCATCTGCTCGAACATGTAATCGGGCAGCGGGTCGAGGACAATCTCGGTGCCCTGGTAGGCCGGCGCTTCGGTCTTGGCGAATACGCCGCGCTTGTCCTTGCCGCCGCGGTAGTCGATCACGCAGCCATTGCTCTCCACCCAGAAATGCGGCGACACCACGCGACCACCCACCTCCAGCTTGCCCAGCATCGCTTTGTAGGGGACGCCCTGCTTGGCCAGACGGCTGACGACCAGACGGCTCAGGCTGTCGCTGGCGGTGTGGGTGGCATCCAAATCATCGAGCAGGCGTTGCAGTTCCTGGGTGTTCATAAAGAGCAAAGAGCCTCGGGGGTGTGGTGTTCTGACGCGGCGTATTCTACGACCAAAGTCTAATGATTGTTAGCGAGCTTTCTTTAAGTCAGCGACTAATTTGCATGCAAAGGATTCATCCAGCCGCCGGCCTACACTGGTCAGGACACTGGCGGCAGGACGCAACATCATGGTTCGTTCAGGCTCCGCGATGCGCTACGGCATCGAATTCGAATACCTGCTGATCGATGCCTCGGGCCCACACGCCGGACGCATCCGCGATTTCACCAACCTGGACTTCCCCGCCCTCAGCCGGATGCTGGCCGCCAAGCCAGGGCTCGACGATCCCACCCTGGCCACCGGAGACCAGGGTATTCGCAGCGGCTACTGGTACCTGGAAGGCGACGAGCGTGCCCACCCGGACGGTCGCTTCGCCGGCCTGGCGGTCAAGGGCGTGGAGATTCGCACGCCGCCGCGCGACAGCGTCGCCGAGGCGCTGGACCTGCTGCTGGAGATCGAACGGCAACTGGCCGCCACCCTGGCCACCCATCACCTGGCACTGGGCATCGCGGCACTCAACCCGCTGCACGAACGCTACGTCTTCGACCCACCGCTGAACACCTACGAACAGCGCACGCGGGCGGCCGATCGGGACTTCGCCGGCAACGACATCGCCACCCTGACCTTCGGCCCGGACCTCAACCTGTCCTTCGCCGAGCGGGACTGGCGACGCGACCTGGACGCCGCGCGCAAGCTGAACTTCTACGCGCCGTTCATCGTGCCGTTCAGCTTCGATTCGCCCTGGTACGCCGGCCAGCCTTGGACCGGCTGGTCGCGGCGCACCTGGATGCGCTGCGGCTGCAGACCGGCGGTGCGGGTGTATGTCGAGGCGGATAACCACGCGGCGCTACAGGCCTCGCCACTGATGCGTCCGGCGCGCCCCGGTGAAGTCGGGCGCATCGAGTTCAAGGCCTTCGACGCCGCACCCGGCGTGGCGCTGCTAGCCGCCCTGTGCCAGCTGCTGACCGGCCTGTGCCTGGACGACAGCCTGCCGGGGCGCAGCGAGGAGCCCGATGTGGACCTCTACCGCCTGGCTGCCCTGGACGCCTTCGACGAGGCGCAGATCGCCCATGGCGCACAGCGCGTGCTGCGCGCCAGTGAGGCCGCGCTGCAACAGGCCGGACTCGAGGCGGCGGCCGGCCAGCTGGAACCCCTTTGGCGCCAGCGTGCCGCGCGCACCACCCCGGCCCATGCGCTGCGCGCCAGTGGACAGCCGTACTGGCCGGGCGGCCTGGCCGCCCATTGATGCCCGTCAGCCTGCGGCTGCCTGTCGCGCCTTGTATGCCCTGCCCCCCTCCCGGATAATACCGGCCCTCTTCAACGGCCCACCCAGAGCGATGCCCCTGCAATGACCGAACTCGCCCTGATCATGGTTAGCGCCATCCTGGTCAACAATTTCGTCCTGGTGCAGTTCCTCGGCCTGTGCCCGTTCATGGGCGTCTCCAAGAAGGTGGAAACGGCCATCGGCCTGTCGCTGGCCACCACCTTCGTGCTGACCCTGACCGCCATGTGCGCCTATCTCGTGCAGGAATACCTGCTCGAACCGCTGGGCCTGGAATTCCTGCGCACCATCAGCTTTATCCTGGTGATCGCCGTGGTGGTGCAGTTCACCGAGATGGTGGTGAACAAGACCAGTCCGCTGCTCTATCGCGTGCTGGGCATCTTCCTGCCGCTGATCACCACCAACTGCATCGTGCTCGGCGTGGCGCTGCTCAACGCCAACCGCAGCGAGTTCACCTTCATTACCGCCACGCTGAACGGCTTCGCCGCCGGCCTGGGCTTCTCGCTGGTGCTGGTGCTGTTCGCCGCCATGCGTGAGCGCATCGCCATTGCCGATGTGCCCAAGGCCTTCCAGGGCCCGGCCATCGGCATGATCACCGCCGGCCTGATGTCGCTGGCGTTCATGGGCTTTGCCGGGTTGATCAAGCTATGAGTCTGGTGCTGATTGCCGTCGTCGCGCTGCTGATCCTCTGCCTGGCCTGCGGAGCCCTGCTGGGCTACGCGGCGATTCGCTTCAAGGTCGAGGGCGACCCCATCGCCGAACAGATCAACGCCCTGCTGCCGCAGACCCAGTGCGGCCAGTGCGGCTATCCGGGCTGCAAACCCTACGCCGAGGCCATCGCCAACGGCGACAAGATCAACAAGTGCCCGCCCGGTGGCGAAGCCACCATCCAGGCCTTGGCCGACCTGCTGGACATGGAACCCGAGCCGCTGGACGCCGAGGGGGGCGAGAAACCGCAGATGGTCGCCTTCATTCGCGAGGCCGAATGCATCGGCTGCACCAAGTGCATCCAGGCCTGCCCGGTGGACGCCATCGTCGGCGCCGCGCGGCAGATGCACACGGTGATCGCCAGCGAATGCACCGGCTGCGACCTGTGTGTGGAGCCCTGCCCGGTGGATTGCATCGACATGCTTGAAGTGGGCAAGAGCCTGCAGAGCTGGAGCTGGACGCTGCCGCTGGCGCCGGGCCAGCTGATCGCCACCGACCGGGAGCAGGCCGCATGACCGCGATGCACACGACTGTTTGGGACATCCCCGGCGGCATTCATCCGCCGGAGCGCAAGGAGCTGTCCAACCGCGCGCCGATCCAGACCGCGCCGCTGCCGGCCCGGCTGATCCTGCCGCTGAGCCAGCATCTCGGCGCGCCGGCCGAACCCTGCGTGGCCGTCGGCGAGCGCGTGCGCAAGGGCCAGAAGATCGCCGAGGCCCAGGGCACGGTCAGCGTGCCGCTGCATGCGCCGACCTCCGGCATGGTCAGCTTCATCGGTCCGCAGCCCTATCCGCATGTCTCCGGCATGGCCGCACCGGCCATCGTCATCGACAGCGACGGCCAGGATGAATGGTGCGAGCTGCAGCCGGTCGCCGATTTCCGCAGCCTGGCGCCCGCCGATCTGCTGGCGCTGATCCGCGAGGCCGGCATCAACGGCCTGGGCGGCGCCGGCTTCCCCACCGCCGCCAAGCTGGCCGCGCGGCCGCTGGACAAGGTCAGCACGCTGATCATCAATGGCACCGAGTGCGAACCCTACATCACCGCCGACGATGTGCTGATGCGCGAGAAGGCCGCCAAGCTGGTCGGCGGCATCGACATCCTCGCGCACCTGATCCAGCCGGAAAGCGTGCTGATCGGCATCGAGGACAACAAGCCCGAGGCCATCGCCGCCGTGCGCGCGGCGCTCGGCGAGCGCCCCTATGTGCTCAAGGTGTTCCCCACCAAGTACCCCTCCGGTGGCGAGAAGCAGCTGATCCAGATTCTCACCGGCCGCGAAGTGCCCAGCGGCGGGCTGCCGGCCGACATCGGCATGCTCTGCCAGAACGTCGGCACCTGCGTGGCCATCCATGACGCCGTGGTGCTCGGCAGGCCGCTGATCTCGCGCATCACCACGCTGACCGGCGAGGCGCTGGCGCGGCCGATGAACGTCGAGGCGCTGATCGGCACGCCGGTGAACGAACTGCTGGCCTTTGCCGGCCTCCAGTCGAACAGCCTGGATCGCCTGATCATGGGCGGGCCGATGATGGGTTTCAGCCTGCCGTCGCTGGACGTTCCGCTGATCAAGACCACCAACTGCCTGCTGGCCGCCACCGCAAAGGAGTTGCCGCCGCCCCCGCCGGCACTGCCGTGCATTCGCTGCGGCGAGTGCGCCGAGGCCTGCCCGGCCAGCCTGCTGCCGCAGCAGCTGCATTTCTTCGCCCTCGGCCAGGACCACGAGCAGCTGCGCGCCCAGCACCTGTTCGACTGCATCGAGTGCGGCGCCTGCGCCTACGTCTGCCCGTCCAACATTCCGCTGGTGCAGTACTTCCGCGCCGCCAAGGGCGAGATCCGCGAGCTGGAACAGAAGCAGCAGAAGGCCGAGCACTCGCGCCAGCGCTTCGAACAGCGCCAGGAACGCCTGCGCCGCGCCGAGGAACAGAAGGAAGCCGAACGCAAGGCGCGGGCCGAGAAGGCCGCGCTGGCCAAGGCCGCCAAGGAGGCTGCGCCCGCCGTCGAGGCCACGCCCCAGGCGGTGGAAGCCGGCGAAACCCTCAAGCGCCTGAAGATCGAGGCCAGCATGGCCCAGGTGGCCCTGAAGAAGGCCGAGAAGCAGCTGGCCCAGCACGACACCGAGGAGCTGCGCCAGCAGGTGGAAACCCTGCGCGCCGCCGCCGAACAGGCCCAGCAGGCGCTGGTCGCCGCCCAGCCAGCCACGCCAGCGCCCGCCGCAGCCAATCCGGCCAGCGACGAGGCGCTGAAGAAGGCCAAGATCGAAGCCGCCATGTTGCGCGCGCAGATCCGCAAGCTGGAGAAGCTGGAAGCCCCGGACGACGATCAGCAGGCCGAATTGGCACATCTGCGCCAGCAATTGGAGGAAGCCGACAAGCTGCTGGCCGCCGCCGAAGCCGCCGCACCCGCGCCGGCCGCCAAGCCGGCCGGTGACGAAGCCCTGAAGAAGTCCAAGATCGAGGCCGCCATGCTGCGCGCGCAGATCCGCAAGCTGGAAAAACTGGAAGCTCCGGACGACGATCAGCAGGCCGAACTGGCCCGCCTGCGCCAGCAACTGGAAGAGGCCGACCAGGCCTTGGCCAGCGCCGAAGCTGCCGCGCCGGCGCCGGTGCCAGCCGCCAAGCCGGTCGATGAGGCGCTGAAGAAGGCCAAGATCGAGCTGGCCATGGCCCGCGCCGAACTGAAGAAGGCCGAGAAGGCCGGCGCCGACGAGGCCGAGCTGACCCGCCTGCGCAAGGCACTGGCCAATGCCGAACAGGCGCTGCACGCGGCCGAGGACAGCACGGCCAAGCCGGCGCCGGATCTGGTACGGGTGGAAAAGCGCCCGGTCGACGACGCCACCCGGCAGCTGAAGACCGAACTGGCCTTCGCCCGCGCCGAGCTGCGCAAGCTGGAACGCACGGAAAACCCGGAACCGGCCGCACTGGACGCCGCGCGCGCCAAGCTCGCCGAGGCCGAACGCAAGCTGGCGGCGAACACGGCAGAGTGAACCGGCCGCTTTCGGTGGAAAATCGCTGCGCGAGTTTTCCATCCTACGAGCGACGGAACGGTTGACGTAGGGTGGACAGCGCTTTTCCTGTCCACCGAAAGGAGGCCGTTAGGCCTCCCCGGCGGCCAGGACAGCGCCAACCGCTGGAAGTTGAAGCACAGGCTGCCGTCACGCCGACGGCGGCAAGACGTACAGGATTCGGAGCCCACATGGCCCTGCCCCGCATCACCTCGCCCCATGCCATCGGGGCCAACCGCACCCAGCGCGTCATGCTGACGGTGCTGGCCGCCACCCTGCCCGGCTTTGTCGTGCTGACCTGGCTGTACGGCGCCGGCACGCTGATCAACCTGCTGTGGGCCAGCGCCCTGGCACTGGGCATCGAAGCGCTGCTGCTCAAGCTGCGCCAGCGCCCGGTGCAGTTCTTCCTGCGCGACGGCAGCGCCCTGGTCACCGCCGTGCTGCTGGCCCTGGCGCTGCCGCCCTATTCGCCCTGGTGGCTGACCCTGATCGCCGTGCTCAGCGCCATCGCCTTCGGCAAGCAGCTGTACGGTGGCCTCGGCCAGAATCCGTTCAATCCGGCGATGGTCGGCTACGTGGTGGTGCTGGTGTCCTTCCCGGTGCAGATGACCAGCTGGCCGATTCCTCACGCCGTGGGCCTGCTCGACGGCTTCCAGCACATCTTCGGCCTGGCGCCGCTGGTGGACGGCTGGAGCCAGGCCACCGCCCTGGATGTGCTGAAGACCAACAAGAGCCTGACCATCGACGAGCTGTGGAAGCAGCCGGCCTTCGGCCATTACGGCGGCATCGGCTCGGAAGTGGTCAACCTGGCGTTCCTCGCCGGCGGGCTGTTCCTGCTCGGCCGGCGGGTCATCGGCTGGCACGCGCCGGTGGGCATGCTCGGCGCCCTGCTGCTGATGAGCCTGCTGTTCTGGAACGGCTCGGGCTCGGACAGCCACGGCTCGCCGCTGTTCCACCTGCTCTCCGGCGCCACCATGCTCGGTGCCTTCTTCATCGTCACCGACCCGGTGTCCGGCGCCACCAGTACCCGTGGCCGCCTGCTGTTCGGCATCGGCGTGGGCATCCTGGTCTACGTGATCCGCGCGTGGGGCGGCTACCCGGACGGCGTAGCCTTCGCCGTGCTGCTGATGAACCTGGCCGCACCGACCATCGACTACTACACCCGTCCGCGCACCTATGGCCATGCCAAGGCCGAGCGCGGCCTCAAGCTGGGCGAATGAACCGATGAGCACTCTGGAAATCCGTCGCTCGATGCTCAGGAACAGCCTGGTCCTCGGCCTGTTCGCCATCGTCACCGTGGGCCTGGTGGCCTTCACCCAGCAGAGCACCGCCGAGCGTATCGCCCAGGCCGAGCGCCAGGCGCGGATCGACGCGCTGGCGCAGATCCTGCCGGCCGGCAGCTACGACAACGACCTGCTCGACAGCCAGCGCGAGCTGCGCCACGCCCTCCTCGGACCGCGCCCGGTGACGGCCTGGATCGCCACCCGGGAGGGCCAGCCTGCGGCGGTGATCCTGCAGGCCACCGCGCCGGACGGCTACAGCGGAGCCATCCAGCTGCTGATCGGCGTGCACTCCGATGGGCGCCTGAGTGGCGTGCGGGTCATTGGCCACCGCGAGACCCCCGGCCTGGGCGACAAGATCGAGCTGGCCAAGAGCCGCTGGATTCTCGGCTTCGACGGCAAGTCCCTGCAGCAGCCCGGCGAAAGCGGCTGGGCGGTGAAGAAGGACGGCGGCCAGTTCGACCAGTTCGCCGGCGCCACCATCACCCCGCGTGCGGTGGTGAAGGCCGTGCATCAGGCCCTGCAATACTTCGATGCCCACCGCGATGAACTCTTCGCGCAGGAGACCGCCCGATGAGCACCCGCTACCGCGACATCACCGTCAATGGCCTGTGGAAGAACAACCCCGGGCTGGTGCAGTTGCTGGGCCTGTGCCCGTTGCTGGGCACCAGTAACTCGGCGGTCAACGCCCTGGGCCTGGGGCTGGCCACCGTACTGGTACTGACCTGTTCCAACGCCGCCGTGTCGCTGATCCGCGGTGCGGTGACCCCCGCCGTGCGCCTGCCGGCCTTCGTGATGATCATCGCCGCGCTGACCACCTGCATCGAGCTGCTGATGCAGGCCTTCACCTACGAGCTGTACCAGATCCTCGGCATCTTCATTCCGCTGATCACCACCAACTGCGTGATCCTCGGCCGCGCCGAGGCGTTCGCTGCCAAGAACAACGTTGCCCGCGCGGCCTACGACGGCCTGGTGATGGGTGTCGGCTTCGCCCTGGTGCTGCTGGCCATCGGCCTGGTGCGCGAACTGTTTGGCACCGGCGCGGTGTTCGCCAACATGCAGCTGCTGTTCGGCCCGCTGGCAGCCAACTGGCAGATCACCCTGATGGAGGATTACCAGGGCTTCCTGCTGGCCATCCTGCCGCCAGGCGCGTTCATTGTGCTAGGCCTGCTGATCGCCCTGAAGAACCGCATCGACGAGCAGCTGGCTGAACGCGCCAAGGCCCGCGAGCCGGTCGCCGCGCCCGCCCCCAGCCGCCGCGTGCGGGTAACCGGGGTAATCGAGTAACTCGCGGAGCCTGTGGGAGCGAATTCATTCGCGAGCGTTTTGCCAGCCCCTGCATAAAAGCTCGCGGACAAGTCCGCTCCCACAGCGCGCCTTACCCCCTTTGCGCTGAGAACCATGAACGCCGCCAAACGCCTGGAAATCTTCCGTCGCTTCCACGAGGACAACCCTCACCCCACCACCGAGCTGGCCTACAGCTCGCCGTTCGAGTTGCTGATCGCGGTGATCCTCTCCGCGCAGGCCACCGACGTGGGGGTGAACAAGGCCACCGCCAAGCTGTTCCCGGTGGCCAACACACCGGAAGCCCTCTACGCGCTTGGCTACGAAGGGCTGTGCGAGTACATCCGGACCATCGGCCTGTACCCGACCAAGGCGAAGAACGTCTTGGAAACCTGCCGCATCCTGATCGAGAAGCATGGCAGCCAGGTGCCCGACAACCGTGAGGACCTGGAAGCCCTGCCGGGCGTGGGCCGCAAGACCGCCAACGTGGTGCTCAACACCGCCTTCCGTCAGCACACCATGGCGGTGGACACGCATATCTTCCGGGTCAGCAACCGCACCGGCATCGCGCCGGGGAAGAACGTGCTGGAGGTGGAGAAGAAGCTGCTCAAGGTGGTGCCAAAGCAGTATCTGCTCGATGCCCACCATTGGCTGATCCTGCACGGACGCTACGTGTGCCAGGCGCGCAAGCCGCGCTGTGGCAGCTGCCGCATCGAGGATCTGTGCGAATACAAGCTGAAGACCTCTGACGATTGAGTCTTATAGACTTGACCCGCTGTTTTCATTGAAAAAATCTTTTTTACCCGCCGGATCGGAGTCGCTATAAGGTGCGCCATCGCACCCCGCCTGGAGTGACTCATGACCGAAAAAGCCGAACTCGAACTGGATGATGACTTCGTTGTTGAGAGCAACGAAGAAGCCGTTGAGCAGGTCGAAGTCGCCAAGACCAACCTGACCAAGCGCCGCATCATCGACAACCTGCTCGAAGAGCGCCGCCTGCAGAAGCGTCTGACCGATTACGACTACGACCTCTGATGTTGCCGGAAACAAAAAACCGCCCTCTCGGGCGGTTTTTTGTTTCCGGCAAACCGTAGGGTGGACAACGCTTTCTTGTCCACCATTGCATCGGATGCGGGCTGTACGTTCGGTGGAAAATCGCTACGCGAGTTTTCCACCCTATGGCGGCACAGACCCGCTGCAACCACCGGCCGATCAGGCGATGGCGGCCAGCTTCGCCTGTGCGCTTTCCAGGCCCTTGGCAGCGGTGTCGCCGCCCATGTTCAGGCCTTCGGCGTGGATGAACTCGACATCGGTGATGCCGATGAAGCCCAGCGCCTGGCGCAGGTAGGGTTCCTGGTGATCCAGCGGGCTGCCGGTGTAGATGCCGCCGCGGGCGGTCAGCACGTAGGCGCGCTTGCCAGTCAGCAGGCCCTGCGGACCATTGGCGGTGTACTGGAAGGTCACGCCAGCGCGCAGCACATGGTCCAGCCAGGCCTTGAGGGTGCTGGGGATGGCAAAGTTGTACATGGGCGCGGCCAGTACCAGCACGTCGGCGGCCTTCAGCTCGGCGACCAGCGCGTCGGAGCGCTGCGCGGCGGCCTGCTCGGCGGCGTTCTGCTGGTCGGCGGGCTTCATCCAGCCGCCAAGCAGATCCATGTCCAGGTGCGGCAGTGGCTGCTTGGCCAGGTCGCGAACCTGGATGCTGTCGGCCGGGTTGGCCTGCTTCCACTGGGCGACGAAGGCCTGGGTCAGCTGGCGGGAAACCGAACCTTCCTGACGGGCACTGCTTTCAATCACGAGTACGCGGGACATCTTTGACTCCAGAGGGTGTTCGAGGAATGGCGCACACTTTACCCAGAGTCATTTCGATCAAAAAGCGCATAATTCTGCTGATTTCAATCGAACCAGTTGATTAGTTCACAGCCTCTCACTAGGCTCGAGCGCACCCCATTTTCACCGAGGCCGCCTCCATGAAAGCGCCCCGTGTCACCCTGGATCAGTGGCGAACCCTGCAGGCCGTCGTCGATCACGGCGGCTTTGCCCAGGCCGCCGAAGCCCTGCACCGCTCGCAGTCCTCAGTCAGCTATACCGTGGCCCGCATGCAGGAACAGCTGGGTGTACCGCTGTTGCGCATCGAAGGCCGCAAGGCCGTGCTCACCGAGGCTGGCGCCGTGCTGCTGCGTCGCTCCCGCCACCTGCTCAAGCAGGCCAGCCAGATCGAGGACCTGGCCCATCAGTTGGAGCTGGGCTGGGAGGCCGAGGTACGCCTGGTGATCGACGCCGCCTTCCCCAGCGGACGCATCGCCCGGGCCTTGACCGATTTCATGCCCAAGAGCCGTGGCTGCCGGGTGCGGCTGCGCGAGGAAGTGCTGTCCGGGGTGGTGGATGTGCTGCGCGAAGGCACCGCCGACCTGGCCATTTCCAGTCTGGAGATTCCCGGCTACCTGGGCACCGAGCTGGGCACCGTGGAGTTCGTCGCGGTGGCGCACCCGAACCATCCGCTGCACCAGCTGCGCCGCGAGCTGACCTCGCAGGACCTGGAGAACCAGTTGCAGATCGTCATCCGCGACTCTGGCCGGGCCCAACCCATGGATGTCGGCTGGCTCGGCGCCGAGCAGCGCTGGACAGTCAGCAGCATGGCCACTGCCGCGCTGTTCGTGCGACGCGGCCTGGGCTTCGCCTGGCTGCCGCGCCCGGTGATCGCCCGCGAACTCCACGAGGGTCGGCTCAAGGAGCTGCCCCTGCCCCAGGGTGGCATCCACCGGCCGCGCTTTCGCCTGTACGCCAACAAGGACAAGCCGCTGGGCCCGGCAACCCAGATTCTGGTGGAGTCCATCATGACCTTCGCGGACGCCGACCCTGACGAAGTCTGCCCCGGCGAGAGGCCCTGACCCCTTCGCAGAATTCCCGGCAGCCTCTATGCTGCCCCCATTCAAACCCCTCAAGGACGCACTCATGCTGAAGAAACTGACCCTGGGCACCTGCGCCCTGCTGTTCACCTCTCACTTGCTGGCCGCCGACAATCCCCGCGTGCTGCTGGCCACCAGCCTGGGCGAGATCGAGATCGAGCTGAACGAGGAAAAGGCGCCGATCAGCGTCAAGAACTTCCTCGAGTACGTGGATAGCGGCTTCTACGACGGCACCGTGTTCCACCGGGTGATTCCGGGCTTCATGATCCAGGGCGGCGGTTTCGATGCGCAGATGCGCCAGAAGCCGACCCATGCGCCGATCCGCAACGAGGCGGACAACGGCCTGCGCAACGATCGCGGCACCCTGGCCATGGCCCGCACCCAGGTGCGCGACTCGGCCACCAGCCAGTTCTTCATCAACCACAGCGACAACGAATTCCTCAACCACGGCCCGCGCGACTTCGGCTATGCGGTGTTCGGCAAGGTGGTGCGCGGCATGGGCGTGGTCGACCAGATCGCCCAGGTGCCGACCGGCAACCGCGGCATGCACCAGAACGTGCCGCGCGAGGCGGTGGAAATCATTTCGGCCAAGCGGATGGAATGATCCTCGCCTGAGGCAAGGGGAGTGTTAGCCGCGACCGGAGCGTCGCGGCTACAGTTCGTAGGGCGGGCGGCGCTGTTCCGGCCGCCGCTCCCTCGCTATCGGTTGCCAAGGCATTGCCTTGACCACCCTACACCTTCCGGTATGGCAGGTGACCGCGCGCCTCTTGCAGGTAGGCGCTCACTGCCACCCGCTCCTCTGCGAGAAACCCCACCACCGCGGCCCGCAAGCCGGGATGCAGCAGGTAATGCCAGGAGCGCGTCAGCACCGGTTCGAAGCCGCGCAGCAACTTGTGCTCGCCCTGGGCACCGGCCTCGAAACGCGCCAGCCGCTGTTCGATGCTCCAGTCGATGCCCTGATACAGGCAGGTCTCGAAATGCAGCCGGTCAAACTCCGCCAGGCAACCCCAGTAGCGGCCAAATAGACAGTCATCGCCCTGCAGCGAGAAGGCCATGGCCACCGGCCGCCCGCGCTGCCGCGCCAGCACCACGCGCAGTGCCGCTGGCATGCGTTCGGCCAACAGGCTGAAGAAGCCACGCGGCAGGTAGGGGTCCTGGCCGCGTACCTGATAGGTGCGGGCGTAGCAGGCATGGACGAAGTCCCAGTCCACCTCGCGCATCTGGCTGCTGTCGCGCCATTCGAACTCGATGCCCTGGCCCGCCACCTGGTCGCGCTCCTTGCGCAGCTGCTTGCGCTTGCGGGAACTCAGGGTGTCGAGGAAATCCTGAAAGTCCCGATAGCCCCGGTTGAACCAGTGGAACTGACAGCCCAGGCGCTCCAGCCAGCCGCTGCGCCCACGCAACAGGGCGTCATCCGCCGGCTGGGTGAAATTGATATGCCAGCCGGATTCCCCCTGCTCGGCCAATTGCGCCTCGCCGGCCTCCAGCAACCGCGCCAGCGCTGCCGGGGCGCCCAGCAGGCGTGCGCCAGGCACCGGGGTGAATGGCACGCCACTCAATCGCTTGGGGTAGTAGGCGATGCCGGCGCGCCGGCAGGCATCCGCCCAGCCCCAGTCGAACACGTATTCGCCGTAGGAGTGCAGCTTGCGGTAGGCCGGGGCAGCGGCAGTCAGGCGGCCTTGCGCATCGCGCATCATCCGATGAGCAGGTAGCCACCCCGTGCCAGGGCCGACCGCGCCGCTGTCTTCCAGACTGCTCAGGAATGCATGACGCAGGAAAAGCTGTCCGGCAGGCAACAGGGCGTCCCAGTCGCTGGCCGGGAGGTCGGCGAGGCGGTCGATGGTATCGGTCATGGGACAACCCTACGCGGGCGGGAGTGCGGAGGGAAGTGCTGGCGAGCCGACGCTGCTGATGGGGCGGACACTCGTCTGCGGGCCCTGTGTGACTCCCCAGAAGCTCGCGAATGAATTCGCTCCCGCAGGTCTACGCACCGCATCGCTCGCGAGCTCTTGTGCAGCATCTCAGAAGCTTGATGAATTCGCCCCCACACACTGAGGGCTCGTCAGTGCCTGGCCATAATGAAAAAGCCCACGCGCGAAGGCGTGGGCTTTGTGTTCCGGCCTTGCGCCGGAAGGTGTTGCGTTAACGCACGCCGGACTGGCGCAGGGCTGCCGGGGTGAACTCGCTTTCGGTGGCGGTGAAGCCGAACTCGTAGGCGCGCTTTTCCTCGTTCTTCATGCCCAGGGCCAGGTAACGACCGGATTGCAGGTCGTAGCTGGTTTCCAGGGTGTACCACGGTACCTGGTTGTCGTAGTAGTACTGGGCATGGGCTTCGGAGACACGCCACAGGTTACCGCGGCCATCGTACTGATCGATGATTGCGGCCTGCCAGGTGTCCTCGTCGATATAGAAGTCACGCTTGGCATAGATGTGGCGCTCGCCGGACTTGAGGGTGGCTTCCACGTGCCAGACGCGGTGCAGCTCGTAGCGGGTCAGATCCTGGTTGATATGACCGGCCTTGAGGATGTCCGAGTACTTGAGGTTCGGGGAGTCCAGGCGGTAGCTGTTGTACGGGATGTACAGCTCCTTCTTGCCGACCAGTTTCCAGTCGTAGCGATCCGGGGCACCGTTGTACATGTCCAGCTGGTCGGAGGTGCGCATGCCGTCGGCAGCGGTACCCGGACCGTCATAGGACACCTGCGGGGCACGACGCACGCGGCGCTGACCAGCGTTGTACAGCCAGGCCAGACGCGGTTCCTTCACCTGGTCAAGGGTCTCGTGCACCAGCAGTACGTTACCCGCCAGACGCGCCGGGGCGGTCACGCGCTGCTTGAAGTAGAACAGCACGTTGCTCGGCTTGCTGGGATCGTAGTCCTTCAGGGCTTCGCGGAAGGCGAATTCCTCATTGAAGTACACGAGGTTGTAGGAGCCGTTCACCTGCGGAGTCGCCTGAGTCACCATGCGGCGCACGCTGCCACCGCGGTAGCGGGTGATGTGGTTCCAGATCACCTCCAGTCCGTTCTTCGGAATCGGGAAGGCGTTGGCGACGCGGAAGTCCTCCAGGCCGTTGCCGCCGGCCAGCAGCTTGGTGCGCGTGGCATTCTGGCGGGTGGCCTGAATCACGCTCTCCGGCACGGTGGCGGTGCGGTGGGTGGTGAACACCGGCATCCGGAAGGTATCCGGGTAGCGCTTGAACATCGCCAGCTGGCCAGGGGTCAGCTTGTCCTTGTACTGCTCGACATTCTTGGCGGTGATGGTGAACAGCGGACGTTCGGCAGCGAACGGATCGGACAGGAAGCCACGGCTGTCGACGGTACCGGCATTCTTCGGCAGGCCACCGGTCCAGGCCGGAATGGTGCCGGCGGCGTTGCCGGCCTTCTCAGCGCCCAGCGGGGTCAGGGTGGTGCCCAGCTTGGCAGCCTCGGACTCCGGGACGGCAGCCATCACGCTGCCTGCCAGGAGGGAGATCGCCAGTACGCCGGTCTGCATCAGGTTTTTTGTTTTCATAGGTGCATTTCCTTCAATACAGGCCCGTTAGAAGTTCACGCCGAAGCTCAGGGCCACGAAGTCGCGGTCGTCCTGGGTCGAGTACTTGCCGTCGAAGAAGTCGGTGTACGACAGGTTCATGGTGTAGGTGTTCTGGTAGTCGGCGTTCAGACCCACGCTGATGGCCTTGCGGTCTTCCTCGAAGTTGCCGCCTGGACCGGGGGAGTAACCCTCGACGTCATGCGACCAGGCCAGGTTCGGCTGCAGGTTCACACCCAGGAAGGCGTTCGGGTAGTCCCACACAGCGCGCAGGCGGTAGCCCCACGAGTTGGCGGTGGTGAAACCGTCGTCCTCGCAGTAGCGACTCAGGTTGCGCTTGTCGGCGGTGTTGGCCAGCGTGCTGGCATTCAGCGACTCGCAACGCCCATTGGGCAGCGGTCCCGGCCCGAAGATCGGGTCACGGCCGTAACGCTTCACGCTGGTATCTTCCAGGCCCCCGACGTGAGTCCAGCCGACCTCGCCCACCACCGTCACGCGCGAGGCGCCCATGACCTGATCGAAGAAGTGGGTGAAGGTGGTCTGCACCTGGGTGATTTCCTTGAGCTCATAGCCATGGCGCGTGGAGCCGGGCGTGGCGGTCAGAATCGATACAGTCGGGTCCAGCGGGGTCAGGGCGCTGTACAAGACGTCGGTGGTGTTCAACTGAACCGGCGCATCCGGTCGGTAGCTGATTTCACCCTGCCACGCGGTGCCGGTGGGCAGCGTGGTGGAGAAGCTCAGGCCATAGAGGCGGATGTCTTCGGGATACTCGATGAAGTAGTTGCCAGCGCCTGCCGCGGTGGCAGAGGCGACGCCCGTGCCTGCAAGCTGGGCTGCCTGACCTTGCGGGCTGGCCAGTACCCCAGCGGTGACCTGCTGCTGAACGCTCGCCAGTACAGCCGGATCCGCACAGGCACCGGCCAGAGCCGCGCACTGAGCCTGCACCAGCTGCGTTACTGCCGGGCCGATCAACCCGGCAACTGCCGATTGGCCCGCTGCGGCTGCAGCTGCATAAGCCTGCGCCGGACCAGCCTGTCCGCTGAAGATCGGCAGACGGCTGTGGTAGTTCATGAAGTAGGCGCCAAACTCGGTGTCCAGCGGCTCGAACATGTAGCGGAAGGCGATGCCCCACTGACCACCATCTTTGGCGTTGCGATCTGCCCCACGGGCAACCTTGACGCCCTCGGAGTCTACCTCGTAGCCAAAGCCCTGGGCCGCCGCATACGGTGCAAGAGCACCCAGTGCAGGGCTCAGCACGCGCAGGTTCTCATCACACCCCGGCGCCACCACATCCGGCTGCGAGAAGAAGGTGCCGCAGTTCTCCACCACGGTCGGGTCCCACTCGATCTGATAGAACGCCTCGACGGACAGGTTGTCGGTCAGGCTCTGGCCGACATAGAACATGTTGACCGGGATGAAGGCTTCCTTCAGCTCGGCGCCGGGACGGCGCAGGGCGGAGACGTCGGCCGGGTTGATGGAGTTGATGCCACCCTGGATGAAGGTGCTCTCACCCCAGCTCACCACCTGCTTGCCAAGGCGCACGCTGCCCGGCAGGTCGGCGATGGCGTAGTTGTAATAGACGAAGGCATCCAGCAGCTCGGCGCCAGAGGATTGCGCCAGGCGCTCGCGACCCTTGTCGGAGATTTCCTTGAAGGGGCGGTCTTCGTCCTTGAGTTCGAAGTCGTACCAGTATTTGCCGCGCAGGAAGGCACCCATGTCGCCGTAGCGCAGTTCCAGGTCATGCACACCCTTGAAGATCTTCGAGAACGTCTCCCCACGTTTGAAGTTCAGGTGTGAATCATCGGAAGTCTGCGACAGACCGCGGCCACCGTTGTTGGCGCCGATCAGGTCCTGGTTCGGCTTGGAGGTAGCCCAGCTGGCACCCACCGAGAGGGAAGAGTCGAACTGCGCTTCGATCTCGCCGATATTGAAGTTCAGAGCGAATGCCGGTGCCGACAGGGTCGAAGCCAGGCTGATCGCCAGCGGCAGTCGGGCCCGACGCCAGAACGGTTTGGTTGTTGTCATCGACGCTACTCCATTTTTGTTGTTATGCCTGCGGGCGACTATAACCAGCCACGCGGCCGGCCTGATCCCCCGAAAGAGTGATTTGCGCTCCTCGAAGGCGTCTGGCTCGCCAGTTTGCGACGTACAGCAAAACCTTTCGCCGCTTCCCCCGGAGCAATAACCAAGCCAACGCTTGCTTGACTGATCGGTCACGCTCATCACCCTCGCCAGCCGGCCCCTACAGCGTGGACAGAAATGTGCTCCCGGCCGCCTGCCAGGTGGCGACATCCTGGCGGATGCGCTTCTTGTCCAGCTTCCCCACACTGGTCTTGGGAATTTCGGTAACAGTGGCGATCTGACTGGGAATCGCCCATTTGTTGATGTGCCCCTGTTCCACGAAAGGCTTGAGGTGATCCTTCAGCGCACGCGCATCCAGAGCGGCGTCGGGACGCAGCACCAGCAACGCAAAGGGGCGCTCTCCCCACTGCGGATCGGGGACACCCACCACCGCCACCTCGCGCACCGCCGGGTGGCGACTGATCAGATCTTCCAGGTCCAGCGAGGAGATCCATTCGCCGCCCGTCTTGATCACGTCCTTGAGGCGATCGCGGATGTCGATGAAGCCCATGTCGTCCAGCGTGGCGACATCACCGGTGTGCATCCAGCCGCCGGCCCACAGCGCCTCGCTCTTCTCCGGCTCGCGGAAATAGCCCTGGGTCAGCCAAGGGGCGCGCAGCACCAGCTCGCCCTGGGTCTCGCCATCCGCCGGGGCGAAGGTGCCGTCCTCGTTCATGATCGCCGCCTCCACCAGCGGCACCGGCACGCCGGCCTTGATGCGGTAGCGGCTGCGCTCGTCCTCGCTGCCGGCGCGCAGCTCCTCGTTCAGGTAGGCGCCACTGATCAGCGGACAGGTTTCCGACATGCCGTAGGCAGCGGTGAGCTGGATGCCGCAGGCCTTGGCGGCGTCATAGAGTCCGCGATTGAGCGCACTGCCGCCGATGATCAGCTTCCAGCCGCCGAAATCCACTCCCTGGGCGGCCTTGGCACCGAGCAGCATCTGCAGGATGGTCGGCACGCAGTGGGAGAAGCTGACCTTCTCACGCCTCCACAGCTCGACCAGGAATTCCGGGTCGTAACGGCCCGGGTAGACCTGCTTGACGCCCAGCATGGTGGCCACGTACGGCACGCCCCAGGCATGCACGTGGAACATCGGCGTGATCGGCATGTATACATCGTCGCTGCCCATCAGCCGCACGCTGTCCATCGAACCGAGGGTGGAAGCCATGGCCAGGGTGTGCAGCACCAGTTGACGGTGGGTGAAGTACACCCCCTTGGGATTGCCAGTGGTGCCGGTGGTGTAGAAGGTGGTGGCCACCGAGTTCTCGTCGAAGTCGGGGAAGTCGTACCGCGTACCGGCCTCTGCCATCAGGCTTTCGTATTCCCCCACAAGCCCTGGCAACTCGGCCGAAGCCTCCGGATGATCGCTGAGCAGCAGGGTCTTCTCGACCGTGGTCAGGTGCGGCGCAATGGCCTGGTAGAGCGGCAGGAACTCGGCATTCACCAGTACCAGCCGGTCCTCGGCGTGGTTCATGGTGTAGAGGATCTGTTCGGGGGAAAGGCGAACGTTGATGGTATGCAGCACTGCGCCGATCATCGGCACGGCGAACATGCACTCCAGGTAGCGGTGGCTGTCCCAGTCCATGACCGCCACGGTATCGCCGGGGCGCACGCCCGCCGTTGTCAGCACGTTGGCCAGGCGGGCGACGCGCTCGTTGAAGGTGGCATAGCTGTAGCGCACCTGATCCCGGTAGACGATTTCGCGGGTACGTTCGTAGCGGCTGCCGGAGAGCAGCAGGCGCTTGATCAGCAACGGGCAAGGGTGAGCATTGTCGGCGGGCGGGATGATGCGGGTCTGCATGAAAGGTCACCTTCGGTTGTTGTTTTTGTTGGGTGGGGAAACTCTAGGAGGCCCGAGAGAAACCCTCATCAGCCCAAAGAATGATTTTTGCCGTGACCCTTATGGCGATTCTGGTCACACGGTAGAATCCGGCGCATCGGCTGGTTCCGATATTTCAAGAGAGCCCGTCCGGCCAGGCGCTGCGGTTACCGCAGGAAACGCCTGCCCGGACCCAGACTGCTAGAGGTGTTTTCGATGTCCGAGATCGTCATCGTCAGTGGTGTGCGCACCCCCATGGGCGGCTTCCAGGGTAGCCTGGCGGCGCTGAGCGCCGTAGACCTGGGCGCCGTGGCCATCCGCGAGGCCGTGAGCCGCGCCGGCGTGCAACCCGAGGATGTGCAGGAAGTGATCATGGGCTGCGTGCTCCCCGCCGGCCTCAAGCAGGGTCCGGCACGCCAGGCCGCACTGAATGCCGGCCTGCCCGCCGCCACCGGCTGCACCACCATCAACAAGCTGTGCGGCTCGGGCATGAAGGCGGTCATGCTGGCCCATGACCTGCTCAAGGCCGGCACCAACCAGGTGATGGTGGCCGGCGGCATGGAAAGCATGTCCAACGCCCCCTATATCCTGGAAAAGGCGCGCAGCGGCCTGCGCATGGGCCACGCGGAACTCAAGGACCACATGTTCCTCGACGGCCTGGAGGATGCGCGCACCGGGCGGCTGATGGGCTCCTTCGCCCAGGAAACCGCCGATCGCCACGGCATCACCCGCGAGGAGATGGACGCCTACGCCATCGAATCCCTCCGCCGCGCCCAGGCCGCCATCCAGAGCGGCGCGCTGGACGCCGAGATCATTCCGGTCACCGTCACCACCCGCAAGGGCGAGGTGCAGGTCAAGAACGACGAGCAGCCGCTGACCGCCAACCCGGAGAAGATTCCGGGTCTCAAGCCGGCGTTTCGCAAGGACGGCACCATCACCGCCGCCAACGCCAGCTCGATCTCCGACGGCGCCAGCGCGCTGGTGCTGATGACCGCCGAGGAGGCTGCCAAGCGCGGGCTCAAGCCGCTGGCGAAGATCGTCGGCCACGCCACGCAGAGCCAGGACCCCAGCGAGTTCACCCTGGCGCCGGTCGGCGCGCTGTCCAGCCTGTTCCGCAAGACCGGCTGGAGCGCAGAGGATGTTGACCTGTTCGAGATCAACGAGGCGTTCGCCATGGTCACCATGCTGGCCATGCGCGAGCATGGTCTGGACCACGCCAAGGTGAACATCTATGGCGGCGCCTGCGCCCAGGGTCACCCGGTGGGCTCCACCGGCTCGCGGATCATCGTCACCCTGATCAACGCGCTGCGCCAGACCGGCGGCAAACGCGGCGTGGCGTCGCTGTGCATCGGTGGTGGTGAGGCGACGGCGGTGGCGGTGGAGCTGCTGTAGGGCGCTACCGTCCCCCGCTGTGCCGGCGGGTCGGGGACTATCGCCTCAAAAAGGTCGGTAGTCGAGATACAAGGGCGGTCGGCACTTTTTCCGGCCGCCGTCGGGGCCCGGCACAGACACGGCGGCGTTACTCGCCCTACGACTGGCCGACCAGCCCTGCTTCGCCAACTGCCCCGTCACCCAGCCCCTCCTGCATGCGCCGCGCGTCCGCCACGAAGCAGCGCGACGCCTGGAACAGGAAGCCGGTAGTGAGCAGCAGCGCCACCGGGATCACATACAGCGCGTCGTGCAATCCGGCGGCCTTGAATGCCTCCTGCAGGTCGGCGGCGCCTGCCGCCAGCCGGGCCGTTTCGGCGAAGTGATCCGACAGCAGACCCACCACCACCGGTCCCAGGCCACCGCCGAGCAGATACAGCCCAGCGAAGAACAGGGCCATGGCGGTGGCGCGCAGCCGTGGCTCCACCACATCCTGAATCGCCGGATAGGCCGTGGTGTAAAAACAGTAGGAACACAGCCAGCCGATGCTGAACAGCCCGACGAACCAGGCCGCCTCGATGCGCCCGGCCAGCAGCGGCACGCCGGTGAACAACGTGGCCAGCAACAGACTCAGCGCGCCGAACAGCAGCCGGCCGCGCGGCCATTGCTGGTGGGTGCGGTCGGCCAGCCAGCCGCCGGCGGTGAGGCCGATCAGGCCGGATACCCCGACGATCAGCCCGGTGGACAGCGCCGCCTGGTTCAGCGTCAGGGCGAAATAGCGCATCAGCAGCGGCACCATGAACAGGTTGCAGGCATACACCGCGAAGTTGAATGCCAACCCGGCCAGGACCAGCCAGCCGAAGGTGGGAATGGCCAGCAATCGGCGCAGCGGCCGGTCCACCGGCTGCGCCGCCATCACCCGCCCCTCCGCCGCGCCACGCGCCGGTTCGCGGATGAAGAAGATGAACAACGCCAGCAGCAGGCCCGGCACGGCGGCCAGGAAGAACGGCGCCCGCCAACTGCCGAAGGCCTCCACCATGGCGCCGACGGTGAAGAACGCCAGGGTCAGCCCCAGCGGCAGACCGAGCATGAACAGGCCCATGGCCCGTGCCCGGCGATCGGCGGGAAACAGGTCGCCGATCAGCGAGTTGGCCGCCGGCGCGTAGCTGGCCTCGCCGATGCCCACGCCCATGCGCATCAACAGGAAGCTCCAGAAATTCCAGGCCAGGCCATTGAGGGCGGTCAGGCCGCTCCACAGGGTCAGTCCCCAGCCCATGATGCGTGCCCGCGAGGCGGAATCAGCGAGCCGTCCAAGGGGAATGCCGGCCAGTGCATAGATCAGCGTGAAGGCAGTACCGAAGAGGCCGATCTGCAGGTCGCTGAGGTTCCACTCGCGGCGCACCGGCTCGGTGACGATGGCCGGGATCGTGCGATCGAAGAAGTTGAACAGGTTGGCGAGGAACAGCAGGAACAGCACACGCCAGGCGTTGGGGGCTTGGACGGCGGTGGGCGGCATGGTCGGCGGGCTCCGGCAGAGGCTTCGACCGTTGACTGTAGAAGCGAAGGCGCACAAATGCCGGTCGTAGGGCGGACAACGTCGTGCCTGGCCGCCGAAGTGGTGGGCACGGCGGCTGGAAAAGCACTGACCGCCCTGCGGCGGTGCTTTTCGTGGGAGCGGACGTGTCCGCGCGCTTTTGTGTTCGGGCAGGCGGTCAGGGCCGCCAGCGGGAAAGCCACCCCAGCCCGGCTTCGGTGCCCGCCGCGTCCGGACGGTACTCGGCGGCCAGCCAGTCGTCATAACCCGCCTCGCGCAGGGCGTGCAGCGCGGCGGGAAAATCCAGCGCCCCGCTGCCCGGCGCGCCGCGCCCCGGACAGTCGGCGAACTGCACATGACCGATGCGCCCGGCCAGCGCCCGGATGGCCGTCGGCAGGTCCAGACCCTGGCGGGCCATGTGGTAGAGGTCGAGCTGGGCGAACAGATTGGGGTGCGCCACGGCGTCCAGCAGGCCGAGCAGATCCTCGGGGGTATTGACCAGAAAGCCCGGCATGTCCAGCGGGTTGATGGCTTCGCAGTACACCCGGATGCCCAGCAGCTGGAACGCGTCGGCGGTGGTGCGCAGGTTGGCGGCCAGGGTGGCCAGGGCGTCTTCGCGGGCGACGCCGGCCGGCAGGCGCCCGGCCAGCACATTGACCGCCTGTGGGCGGGTCATGGCCGCATAACTCAGCGCCTCCTGCAGCGCCCGGTCGAAGTCGGCCTGGCGCGCCGGCACGCAGGCCAGCCCGTCGCCGCCCTGCATCAGGTCGCCGGCCGGCAGGTTGATCAGCACCAGCGGCAGCGCCAGGCGCTCCAGCTCCTCCTTCAGGCGCACGGCTGGCAGCTCGTAGGGAAACTGGATCTCCACGCCCTCGAAACCCGCGGCGCAGGCGGCGCGCGGCCGCTCGATCAGCGGGCGCTCGGTGAACAGCAGCGACAGATTGGCGGCGATTCTCACGGCCGGGCCTCCCGGTATTGCAGCACCAGCGTGGCCGGGTCGTGCTCCGCGTGGCCCTGGCCGGCATGGAGGCGCATCAGCTGGGCGGCCAGGCCGCTCATCGGCGTGGCGCTGCCCTGCTCGCGGGACAGGCGCACAGCGGTGTCCAGGTCCTTGAGCAGCGTGCGCACGTGCCACTTGATTGGCTCGAAACAGCTTTCGGCCATCTGCGGGGCAAGAATCTGCAGCGGTTTGGAATCGGCAAAGCCGCCGGCCAGCGCCGGTGCGATCAGCGCGGCATCCACCCCGGCCTTTTCCGCCAGCGCAACCACTTCGGCGATCACCAGCGCATTGCAGGCGACGATCATCTGGTTGCACACCTTGGTCACCTGCCCGGCGCCGACCTCGCCCATGCGCGTCAGCCGCTGGCCCAGATGCGCCAGCACCGGGCGAACGCGCTCGATATCGGCCTCCTGACCGCCGGCCATGATCGCCAGGGTGCCGGCCGCCGCGCCCGGCGTGCCGCCGGAAACCGGCGCATCCACCCAGCGCATGCCGGTGCGCGCCTCCAGTTCAGCGGCCATCTCGCGGGTGGCAGCCGGTTCCGCGCTGGAGAAATCCACCAGCAACTGGCCGGGCCGCGCACGCTCGACGATGCCACCGGCGCCGAACACCACGTCGCGCACGGCGGCAGTGTCCGCCAGGCAGAGCATGACAATGTCCGCCTCGCACAGATCGGCGGGATGGGCTGCGATGCGCGCACCGTTGGCCACCAGCGGTGTGCATTTGTCGGCGGAACGGTTCCAGACCGTGAGCGGAAAACCGGCCGCCAGCAGGCGGCGGCACATCGGCAGGCCCATCAGGCCAATGCCGGCGAAGGCGAGGGAAGGCAGGGCAGACATTCCGGACTCCAGTGAAGGGATTGCGCCAAGGGTATCCCATTATCCGTTCTGCTCGACCCAGGTCGCTGACGATGGCATTGACTCCGCGGGGGTTGTCCATAAGATTCCGGCCCAGCCTGATGTGGCGCCGGGCCATGCCTGGCCTGCATCAGCGCAGGCTGCCCGCAGCCCTCCCCCGCATCCCACTCCGCAAGGAAAGATATGAAACTGCAATGCACGCTGGCCGCCCTGGTTTTCGGCCTGAGCACCCTCGCCCAGGCCGCCCCGATAGATGACATGCTCGCCTCCGCCCGGGACAACCTGTATGTCGGCGTCAACGGATCGCTGTTCGACGACCCGACCGTGCTGGGCCTCGGCGCCCACGCCGGCGCGGTCCTGCACCCGAACCTGGCTGCCGAAGCCCGCCTGGGCCTGGGGTTGGGCGAGGATGACAACCTGGAAATCGACAACTACTTTGCCCTGCTGGCCAAGGGCATCCTGCCGGTCGATAGCAACCTGGCGGTGTACGGCGTCGCCGGCCTGGCCCGCGTGGCCTATTCGGTGGATGGCTGGTGGGGCAATGCCAGCGGCACCGAATCCGGCATCGCGCTGGGCATCGGCGCGCAGTACCACCCCACCCGGGAGCTGACGCTGAATGCCGAGTTCCTGATGCTTCCCGAAGTCGAGGCACTCAGCCTGGGTATCAGCCACCGGCTGTAAAAGCCGCGACCGACCGGTCACGACCATTGGCGCATGGTGGAATCCGCCCGCTTCGTGGTTTAACGGGGGGCCCGGATAACAAGAATGAGCCGCCATGCGCCCCACCCTTCGCCCGCTCGCCCCGCTCTTTCTGCTGCATGGCGCTACCCTGCTCGGCGCCTGGCTGATTCTGCGCGGGCTTGCGCTGCCCGCCGGGCTCGACCTGGCGGCACTGCTATTACTCGGCTTGTGGCCCTGGCTCAGGCTGCGCCGCTTGCGCGCGGACGCGCCGGCCAGCACCCAGCAGGAAGCCCAGGCGTTCCGCAACCTCAGCCAGGAACTCTCCCGGCATACCACCCAGAACGCCCTGGCCGCCGCCCAGGTGGCCTTCAATGTGGAGCAACTGGCCCAGCGCCTGCATTCGCAGCGCGACGCGCTGGGCGAGATCGCCCTGGGCGCCGAGGCCATGGTCAGCACCGGGCAGCAGAGCGCCGCACAGGCGCAGCGAGCGCTGGATGCCGCCGAGGCGATGCGCCAGGGCAGTGTCAGTGGACAGGCGGAGCTGGAGCAGACCATCGCCCGCATGCGCCGGCTGAGCGCGCAAAGCCAGGCCAGCCGTGGACTGGTGGGCGAGCTGGCGACCCGTTCCGAGGAGATCCGCCGCATCGCCGACGTGATCGAGACCATCGCCAGCCAGACCAATCTGCTGGCCCTCAACGCGGCCATCGAGGCGGCGCGGGCCGGTGACGCCGGGCGCGGCTTCGCGGTGGTGGCCGACGAGGTGCGCAACCTGGCCTCGCACACCGCCAGGGCCACCGAGGAGGTTCGCGCGCGCATCGCCGAGATCCACCAGCAGAGCGAAGCGGTGGTCACCCACATCCAGCGCCAGGCCGGCGAGCTGGACGAGACCGGCGCGCTGATCGAAGTCACCGGCCGCCAGTTGGGCAACATTGCCGAGCTGGCCGGCGATGTGGCCAGCCAGGTCAGCCAGATCGCCGCCGGCACCGAGGACAGCCAGCAACGCCTGACCGCTCAGTTCACCGCGCTCGACCGACTGCGCACCGATGTGCTGGACAGCGAAGGCCAGACGCGGCAGCTGGAACAGGCCGCCGGGCAACTGGTAACGCAGGCTGAAACGGTCAGCGAGCAGCTGGCCAACGTGCAGCTGGATGCCTATCACCAGCGTTTCTACGACCTGGCCCGCGAGGGCGCCGCCGCACTGGCGGCGCGTTTCGAGGCGGATCTGGCCAGCGGGCGACTCAGCATGGATGACCTGTTCGACCGTGACTACCAGGCCGTAGCCGGCACCGACCCAGTCCGCTATCACACCCGTTTCGATCGCTATGCCGACCAAGTGCTGCCGGCCATCCAGGAGCCGCTGCTGGCCCGCGACCCGGCGCTGGTGTACGCCATCGCCACCACGCCGGACGGCTATGTGCCCACCCACAACCAGGCCTTCAACCAGCCGCCGACCGGCGATCCCGAGGTGGACCAGCTGCGCAGCCGCAGCAAGCGCATCTTCAACGACCGCACCGGCCTCCGCTGCGGCAGCCATGAGCGCAACCTGCTGCTGCAGACGTACAGCCGCGACACCGGCGAGCTGATGCACGACCTGTCGGTCCCGGTCCACGTGCTTGGCCGCCACTGGGGCGGCGTGCGCCTGGGCTACCGGCCGCAGCAGGCCACCGCTCAGCCGCCCAGGTAGGCCTCGCGCACGCGCGGATCGCGCAGCAGCTCGTCGCCACTGCCCTGCATGACGATCCGGCCGTTTTCCAGCACGTAGCCGCGGTCGGCCAGCTTGAGCGCCTGGTTGGCGTTCTGCTCGACCAGGAAGACGGTCACCCCGTCACGGCGCAGTTGCTCGATGATCTCGAAGATCTGCTGGATGACGATCGGTGCCAGGCCAAGCGAGGGCTCGTCGAGCAACAGCAGCTTCGGCCGGCTCATCAGCGCGCGCGCAATAGCCAGCATCTGCTGCTCGCCGCCGGACATGGTGCCGCCGCGCTGGACGAAGCGCTCCCTGAGGCGCGGGAACAGCGCCAGCACCCGCTCCAGTTCCTGCTGGTACTGGTCCTTGCGGGTGAAGAAGGCGCCCATGGCCAGGTTCTCCTCCACCGTCAGGCGGGCGAAGATGCGCCGGCCCTCGGGCACCACGGCAATGCTCTTGCGCATGATGTCGCAGGTGTCCAGGCCGACCAGCTCCTCGCCCTCGTAGCGGATGCTGCCGCTGGCGGCGCGCGGCGAGCCGCACAGGGTCATCAGCAGGGTCGACTTGCCGGCGCCGTTGGCGCCGATCAGGGTGACAATCTCGCCGCGCTCGACGCTCAGGCTGACACCGTGCAGGGCCTGGATCTTGCCGTAGAAGGTGGAAACGTTGTCGAACTGCAGCATCAGGTTTCCCCCAGGTAGGCCTTGATCACATCCGGATTGGCGCGAATCTCCGCCGGCGTGCCCTCGGCCAGCGGGGCGCCCTGGTTGATCACCAGGATGCGTTCGGAAATGCTCATCACCAGCTTCATGTCGTGCTCGATCAGCAGCACGGTCACCCCGTGCTCGTCGCGCAACTGGCCGATCAGCGTCTTGAGGTCCTCGGTCTCGCGGGGGTTTAGGCCGGCGGCCGGCTCGTCGAGCATCAGCAGGCGCGGCCGGGTCATCATGCAGCGTGCGATTTCCAGGCGGCGCTGCTGCCCATAGGCCAGCGTGCCCGCCGGGCGGTTGGCCACCTCGGTGAGGCTCATGCGCTCCAGCCACTCGGCGGCGCGGCCCATGGCCGCTCGCTCGCTCTGTCGGTAACCGGGGGTCTTGAACAGGCCGGCGAAGAAGTTGGTGTTGATGTGCTGGTGCTGGGCGACCAGCAGGTTCTCCACCGCGGTCATCTCCTTGAACAGGCGCACGTTCTGGAAGGTGCGCACCACGCCCTTGCAGGCGATGCGATGCCCCGGCAGGCCCTGGATCGGCTCGCCATCGAGGAGGATCTCCCCCGAGGTGGGGCGGTAGAAGCCGTTCAGGCAGTTGAACACGGTGGTCTTGCCGGCGCCGTTGGGGCCGATCATCGACACGATCTGCCCTTCCCGCACGCTGAGGTTCACGCCATTAACGGCCAACAGGCCCCCGAAGCGCATGCACAGGCCCCGGACTTCCAGCAGCGGGCGGCTCATGACTTCAACTCCAGGTGCGGGCGCTGCATGGGCAACAGGCCCTGCGGACGCCAGATCATCATGACGATCATGGTCAGGCCGAAGATCAGCATGCGGTACTCGTTGAACTCGCGCATTTCCTGCAGCAGCACCATGACCACCGCGGCGAGGATGATGCCCAGCTGCGAACCCATGCCGCCGAGCACCACGATAGCAAGGATCATCGCCGACTCGATGAAGGTGAAGGATTCCGGCGTCACCAGCCCCTGGCGCGCGGCGAAGAAGCTGCCGGCGAAGCCGGCGAAGGTGGCGCCCAGGGTGAAGGCCGAGAGTTTGACGATGGTCGGGTTCAGGCCCAGCGAGCGGCAGGCGATCTCATCCTCGCGCAGCGCTTCCCAGGCACGGCCGATGGGCATGCGCATCAGCCGGTTGATGACGAACAGCGCCAGCAGCACCAGCAGCAGGGCGATCAGGTAGAGGAAGATCACCTTGTAGGTGGAGTCGTAGGGAATGCCGAAGAAGCCGTGGAACGTTTCCAGTCCCTCTGGCGCGCGCCGGTCGAAACTCAACCCGAACAGCGTCGGCTTGGGGATCTGGCTGATGCCGTTCGGCCCGCCAGTGATATCGGTGAGGTTGCGCAGCAGGATGCGGATGATCTCGCCGAAACCCAGGGTGACGATGGCCAGGTAGTCGCCGCGCAGGCGCAGCACCGGGAAACCCAGCAGGCAGCCGAAGGTGGCGGCCATCAGGCCGGCGATGGGCAGCGCCAGCCAGAAGCCGAAGCCGGCGTACTCGGCAAGCAAGGCATAGGTGTAGGCGCCCACGGCGTAGAAACCGACGTAGCCGAGGTCGAGCAGGCCGGCCAGGCCGACCACGATGTTCAGGCCGATGCCGAGCATCACGTAGATGAGGATCAGCGTGGCGATGTCCACCGCCGCCCGCGAACCGAAGAACGGCCAGACCAGCGCCAGCATCACCAGGGCGAGAATGATCCAGCGCTGGGTGGACGGCAGGGTCAGCCAGTTCTTCACCTGGCCCGGCACCGACGGCGTCATGGCCGCCAGGCGACCCGCGCCCGGCAGACGGTCACGCAGCAGCTGCCAGGTGAACATCGCCACGGCGGCCAGGCCGATGGTCCACAGGGTGCGCGCATCGGCGCCTTCCACCTGCAGGCCGATGCCGATCACGCTCAGTTTCAGGCCGAGGATCGGGTAGGAGATCAGCAACAGCAGCAGGGTGCTGAACAGCGCGGTCTTGAGGTTGCGGCTCATACCTTTTCCACCTCCGGACGGCCGAGGATCCCGGTGGGACGGAACAGCAGCACCAGCACCAGCAGGCTGAAGGCCACCACGTCCTTGTACTGGTCACCGAACAGGTCGGCGCCGAACGCCTCGGCCACGCCGAGCAGCAGGCCGCCAAGCACCGCGCCGGGAATGCTGCCGATACCGCCAAGCACCGCGGCGGTGAACGCCTTGATGCCGGCCAGGAAGCCCAGGTGCGGATTGATCACCCCGTACTGCATGCCGAGCAGCACGCCGGCCACGGCGGCCAGTGCAGCGCCGATGACGAAGGTCAGCGCGATGATCTGGTTAGTGTTGATGCCCAGCAGGTTGGCCATCTTCAGGTCTTCGGCGCAGGCGCGGCAGGCACGTCCCAGGCGCGAGCGGGAGATGAACAGGCTCAGGCCCAGCATGGCCAGGAAGGTGACCACGAAGATCAGCACCTGCATGTAGGAAATGGTCACCCCGCTCATGGCGCTTTCCCCCAGCACGAAGTTGCCGGGCAGCAGGCTGGGGATGGCCTTGTCCTTGGAGTCCTGGGACAGCATCACCATGTTCTGCAGGAAGATCGACATGCCGATCGCGGAGATCAGCGGGATCAGCCGGTTGCCGCCGCGCAGCGGCCGGTAGGCGACCCGTTCGATGCTGTAGCCGTAGGCGCTGGTGACGATCATGCTGGCCGCGAAGGCGACGAACATGATCGGCAGCAGGCTGTCGACGCCGGCCATGGCCAGCAGGGTAATGGCGATGAAGGCGATGTACGAGCCGATCATGTACACCTCGCCGTGGGCGAAGTTGATCATGCCGATGATGCCGTACACCATCGTGTAGCCGATGGCGATCAGCGCGTAGGTGCTGCCGATGGTCAGGCCGTTCACCAGTTGCTGAAGGTAGTGATAGAGCTCGGGCATTGCGGATTACCTCGTGCCGTCCGGCCGCCACAAGGCGGCCGACGGGTCCGTAAGGCACATGCGAAAGGAGCCCGCCGCGCAGGCGGTGGGCTCCCGGTCATGACGGACTTACTTGGTGGCTTCGCTCTTGGTGCCGTCCTGGTGCCATTCGTAGACGACGAAGCTGAAATCCTTCAGGTCGCCCTTCTCGTCGAAGGCCAGGGTGCCGGTGGGCGTGTCGAAGGTGTTGGCGCGCAGGGCGGCGGCCACCTTCTCGGTGTCGGTGCTGCCGGCCTTCTCGATGCCCTGGGCGATCACCTGCACAGCGGCATAGGCGGGGAACACGAACGGACCGCTGGGGTCTTCCTTCTTCGCCTTGAAGGCCTCGACCAGCGCCTTGTTCTTCGGGTCCTGGTCGAAGGAGCGCGGCAGGGTCACCAGCAGACCTTCGGAGGCCGGGCCGGCGATGGCGGAGATTTCCTTGTTGCCGACGCCTTCGGGGCCCATGAAGCGGGCGGCCAGGCCGCGTTCCTTGCTCTGGCGCAGCAGCAGGCCGAGTTCCGGGTGGTAGCCGCCGTAGTAGACGAAGTCGACATTGGCGCGCTTGAGCTTGGCGATCAGCGCGGAGAAGTCCTTGTCGCCGGCGTTGATGCCTTCGAAGGCCACCACATTGATGCCCTTGTCCTTCAGGGTGTCACGCACGGCGGTGGCGATGCCTTCGCCGTATTGCTGCTTGTCGTGCACCACGGCCACGGCCTTGGGCTTCACCTTGTCGGCGATGAAGTTGCCGGCGGTCGGACCCTGCAGGTTGTCCAGGCCGATGGTGCGGAAGATCAGCTGGTAGCCGCGCGCGGTGACGTCCGGGCTGGTGGAGGCGGGGGTGATCATGAGGATGCCCTCGTCCTCGTAAATATCCGAGGCGGGCTGGGTGGAACTGGAACACAGGTGGCCGACCACGAAGGAGATGCCGTCGTTGACGATCTTGTTGGCCACGGCCACGGCCTGCTTGGGATCGCAGGCGTCATCGTAGACCACGCCTTCGAGCTGGGCGCCGTTGACGCCACCGGCCTTGTTGATCTGCTCGATGGCCATGCGCGCGCCAACGAACTGCATTTCGCCGTACTGCGCGACGGCACCCGTCACCGGTCCGGCCAGCGCGATCCTGATGTTGTCGGCGGCCAGGGCCTGACTGGCGCAGCCGGCCAGGGCCATTGCGGTAATGAGCTTGCGCAGGTGCTGTGTCGACTTGGTCATAGTGTCCACTCTTCTGATTGTTGTCGTCCGGGATGACTGAAACCACAGGCAGTGCCCGATGAGTGTAGAGCGCCATTTCCCGCCTTGGGAAGCCGCCATGGCCCCGGTCGGAGCGCCTGGTCTCGAATTGAAACAAAGCCTCCGTGCCCGAGCGACGTACCCCATGGTTTTTCCACCGACAGCGGTGCGGGTATCATTGCCGCCCGCTCAATCCGGTGAATGCCATGTCCTCGCAAACCCAAAGCACTCTTTATGCCAAGCTGCTGGGCGAAACCGCCACGATCCGCTGGGAGGAACTGCAGCCGTTCTTCGCCAACGGCAGCCTGTTATGGGTCGATGCCAGCCTGGATCTGGTGGCCGTAGCCGAAGCCGTGGCCGGGGATGACCAGTCGAAAGTCGCCACGTGGCTGACCTCGGGCCAGCTGGAACGCATCAGCGCCGAGCACGCCGAAGACTGGCAGCGCCGCGATCCGTATCTCTGGGCGGTGGTAGTGGCACCCTGGGTGCTGGTGCAGGAGCGCGCCGGCAGCGCCGCGATGCACTAAGACGGTGCTTCAGCATCCGCAGGAACTGTAGGAGCGGCTTCAGCCGCGACGCCCTTGCGTACCCCGCAGCCTTCGCGGCTAAAGCCGCTCCTACAAAAAACGAATGGCGCCTAGGCTGAGGAAACCCTTCCCCTGCTTCCGAGGCGCCCATGTTCGAACCCGGCCATCTGCACCGCGCCAGCCTGCCGGGCGACTCCCCCGCCTGGCATCTCGACCTCCACTACGAGGTGCGGCACGACGCCCGGGAAGGACCGATGCTCCACCTGCGCATTTCCGGCGAGCTGGACGGCAAGCCTTTCGCCGAGGAGCTGAGCCTGCACCGCGACACCGCGCCGAACTTCGCCAGCCAGGTGGCCCGTATCGCCGAACGTCACGGCCTGCCGGTGGCGGAGCACAGTCCTATCCTGCCGAATCATGCGGAGTACGACCGGATGTTCGAGGACATTCGCGAACGCCTGGCTCTGCAGCCCGGCGAGCCGGTGGATCTGGAGCATGTGGCGCAGGACAAGCCGCCGACGGTGTGAGCGGCGCGTGGTGCACTGTGGGAGCGAATTCATTCGCGAGCTTCTGGTATCAGCCAAGGAAAAGCTCGCGGACAAGTCCGCTCCCACAGGCGCAAGTCCGCTCGCGCTTATTGAGTCACCCAGCGCTGGCGCACCCAACCGCTCAGCGCGTCGACACCCAGCACCAGCAGCAACATGGCGAGGATCACCGTGGCGGCCTGGGCTTCCTGGAACAGGCTCAGACTGATGTAGAGCATCTGCCCCAGCCCGCCAGCGCCGACGAAGCCGAGCACGCTGGCCATGCGGATATTGTTTTCCCAGCGATACAGCGTGTAGGCCACCAGCTGCGGCCAGACACCCGGCAGCGTGCCGTAGCAGAACGCAGCGACCCGCCCTCCTCCGGCCAGACGCACCGCGTCGGCCGGCTCGGCCGGCGTGTTCTCCAGCGCCTCGGCAAACAGTCGACCCAGCACCCCGGCGGTGTGCAGCGCCAGCGCCAGCGTGCCGGCATTCGGTCCGAGTCCGGCGGCCAGCACCATCAGCGCCGCCCACACCAGTTCCGGAATGGCCCGCACGGCGTTGAGCAGCAAACGCGACGCCTGCAGCGCCAGGACGCCATAGCGGCCGGAAGCCGGCAGCGCCAGCGCCAGACCGAGCAGCGCGGCCAGCAGGGTGCCCAGCGCCGACATGGCCAGGGTTTCCAGCGCGCCGCGACCGATGGCGTTCAGGTGTGGCGCGGAGAAATCCGGCGACAGGAAACCGCTGGCGTAGTCGCCCATCTGACTCAGCCCGTCGGCGCTGACCAGGTTGGCGACGTCCAGATCAAGGAACTGGAAGGACCAGAGCGCCGCAATCAGCAAGGCAGCCAGCAGCAGGCCGTTGATCAGGCGTGTCATGTGTAGCGCTCCCGCAGCAGCCGACTGAGCCGGTCGGCCAGCAGCACCAGCAGCAGGAAGGTGAGCAGCATGCTGGCCACTTCGCCGCCGGCGAACATGCGCAGCGACAGGTCCATCTGCTGGCCCAGCCCGCCCGCGCCGACGAAGCCCATCACCACCGAGGCGCGAACGGCGCACTCCCAGCGGTACACGGTGTAGGAGAGCATTTCCGAGGCGGCATTCGGCAATATGCCGTAGGCGAAGGCCGCCAGCCGTCCGCTGCCCGCGCCGAACAGGGCCCGGGTAGGACGCGGGTCCACCGACTCGAAGATTTCCGCGTAGACCTTGCCGAGCATGCCGCTGTAGGTAATGGCGATGGCCAGCACCCCGGCGGTCGGGCCGAGGCCGACGGCGCGCACGAACAGCAGGGCCCAGACGATCTCCGGCACGCTGCGCAGCACGATCAGCAGGCCGCGCACCGGCCAGCGCAACGCGACGGCCCACCCGGCCGGACGCCCGCCGCGCGGCAACGCCGACAGCGACAGCGCCCGAGTGGCCAGCAGCGCGCAGGGCATGGCGATCAGCAATGCCAGACACATGCCTGCCGTGGCGATGGCCAGGGTTTCCAGGGTGGCCTGCCAGAGCAGCTGCAGGAAGGACGCATCGTGGGCCGGCGGCCAGAAGCCAGCCAGGAAGCCGCCCATCACAGTGGCGTTGTCAGCGCGGAACAGCGCCGTCAGGTCCAGCTCGCTGAGCGACAGGCCGGGCCACAGCAGCGCCAGCGCCAGCAGGGTCAACAGCAGCCGCGGCAGGGCCGCCGGGTCTCCGGGAAGGCTATTCATCAGCAGCGCGGAATGATCGGTTGCAGCGGCGCGTGAGACTCGGGCGCCTGCTGCAGTTGCGCGTTGGCGTACAGGGCCTGCAGCTCGGCGGCCGTCACCTCGGCGGCGGGACGGTCGAAGACAATGCGTCCGTCACGCACGCCGACGATGCGCGGGAAGTGTTCGAGGGCCAGCTCCACGGCGTGCACACTGGCCAGCAGGCTGATGCCGCGCTGTGCCGCCTCGCGATTGAGCAGCGCCAGGGTATGGCCAGCAAGGATCGGATCCATGGCCGACACCGGCTCGTCGGCCAGCATCAGCTCCGGGGACTGATAAAGCACGCGAGCGATGCCGACCCGCTGCAGCTGCCCGCCCGACAGCTGATCGCAGCGCGCAAACAGCTTGTCGGCGAGATCCAGACGCGCCAGCGCATCGCGTACCCCGCCGCGGTCAAGGGGATGGACCAAGTTCGCCAGCGCACGCAGCGTCGACCAACGCCCGATGCGCCCGGCGCCCACCGCCGTGACCACGCGCTGGCGCGGCGGCAACGGCGGCGCCTGGTGCACCAGGCCAATGCGCGCGCGCAGTCGCTGGCGGGCACGGGACGACAGCGCCCAGGGCTGCTCGCCGAGCAGCTCCAGGCGGCCATGGCTGGGGCGCAAGCGGGTGGCCAGCAGATTGAGCAGCGTGGTCTTGCCGGCCCCGGAAGGCCCGATCACCGCCACTCGTTCGCCGGGCGCCACGCTCAGCTCGATGTCGGAAAGGGTCTGCACCCCGTTGGCGTGGACAAAGCCCACGCCGGCCAGTCGAACGCTCACTCCTTCAGCAGCCCTGCCGAACGGGCCGCCTGCTCGATGCTCTGGTAGTTTTCCGGCTGGGTTTCGACGAAGCGGCTGGCAGCCTGCAGGTCGAGAATCGCCTTGTGCTCCGGATTGGCCGGATCGAGGGCCAGGAAGGCCGCCTGAATGCGCTGCGCCAGCTCGGCATCCAGGCCGCCGCGCACCGTCCAGTTGTAGTCGTAGTAGGTGGGCGTGGTGGCGAACACGCGCACCTTGCCGGTATCCACCTTGCCGCTGGCCACCAGCTTGTCCCACACCGAGGCATTCAGCACCCCGGCGTCGGCACGACCGGCCTGCACCCAGGCGGCGGTGGCGTCATGGGCGCCGGAATAGGCCACGCGGCTGAAATGCTCTTCCGGCACCACGCCGTCCTGCAGCATGAAGTAGCGCGGCATCAGGCTGCCGGAGGTGGAGGAAATCGAGCCGAAGGCGAAGGTCTTGCCCTTGAGGTCGGCCAGCGATTGCACCTTGGGATCGGCGGTGACGAACTTGCTGGTGAACACCCGGTCCTGCTCGCGCTGCACCAGCGGGCGAGCCTCGGCATCCTTCAGGTGCAACTGCACGAAGGTGAAACCGCCCAGCCAGGCCAGGTCGATGCGGTCGCTGGCCATGGATTCCACCACGGCGGCGTAATCCGAGACCGGCACGAACTTCACCGGCATGCCCAGTTGTTGCTCCAGGTAGGCCCCCAGCGGCTTGAACTTGCGCAGCAGTTCGGTAGGCGCTTCGTCGGGGATGGCGGATACGCGCAGCACCTCGGCGGCGTTGGCGAATGCGGCGGACAGGGACAGGACGACACTGGCGACCAGCGTCAGGGGACGGTTGAGCATGGGATTCTCCGGTTCAATAGCGGAAAAGGGTCGGGCGGCGCGGATTATAGGAGGCGCGCGCAGGCGGCGTAAGGGCTCAATGCGGCTACGCTCATTTTCATGCCCTGCCGACGGAGATCGCCGCGATGCTGCGCCACCTTCCACTGCTCCTGGTCGCACTGCTTTTGAGCGGCTGCGGCATCAACAACATTCCCAGCTATGACGAGCAGGTGAAATCCGCCTGGGCGCAGGTGGAGAACCAGTACCAGCGGCGCGCCGACCTGATTCCCAACCTGGTGGAGACCGTGAAGGGTTTCGCCCGCCAGGAGCAGGACACCCTGACGGCGGTCATCGAGGCCCGCGCCCGGGCCACCTCCATCCAGGTGGATGCCTCCACGCTGGACAACCCCGAGCAGCTGCGCCAGTTCGATCAGGCCCAGCAGCAGCTCAGCGGCGCCCTGAGCCGCCTGATGGTGGTGGTAGAGCGCTATCCGGACCTCAAGTCCAACCAGAACTTCCTGGCCCTGCAGTCACAGCTGGAAGGCACCGAAAACCGCATCGCGGTGGCGCGCCGCGACTTTATCGCCGCCGTGCAGCGCTACAACACCGAGATCCGCACCTTCCCGGGGCGCATCTGGCACACGTTGCTGTACAGCGACATGCCGCTGCGCGAGACCTTCGAGGCCACCGCACCGGACGCCGAGCAGGTGCCGGCCGTGCGCTTCTGATGCTCCGCGCGCTGTCCGGTCTGTGCCTGGTTTTCTGGGCCGTGCTGGCATTCGCCCAGCCGCCGGTGCCCGCGCTCACCGGCCGGGTGGTCGACCGCGCCGAACTGCTCGACGCCGCCCAGGAGGCCGAGCTGAACCGTCTGCTGGCCGGCCACGAGCAGGCCACCGGCGACCAGCTGGTGGTGGTCACGTTGCCCGACCTGGCCGGACGCAGCATCGAGGAAACCGGGCTCGCGCTGGGGCGTGAATGGGGCATCGGCCAGAAGGGTCGCGACAACGGCGCGCTGCTGATCGTGGCCCAGGCCGAACGCCGCATCCGCATCGAGGTCGGCTATGGACTGGAGGATCGCCTGACCGATGCGCAGAGTGCGCTGATCATCCACAACCTGATCGCCCCGGCGTTTCGCCAGGGCGATTTCGCCGGCGGGATTCGTGCCGGGGTGGAAGGGATGATCCAGGTGGTCGGTGGCGAGCCGATGGAGGGCTATCTACCGGCGCTGGGCCAGCCCGCCCAGGAGCAGCCACCGCTGCTGGTGCTGCTGATTGTGTTCCTGGTGATGCTGGCGGTGATCGGCATCGGCGGTGGCCGTGGCGGCCGCGGCCGGCAGGCGCGCTCGGTCATGGCCGCTGCCGCATTGGGCGCGCTAATGGGCCGGGGCGGGGGTGGCGGATTCGGGGGTGGCGGATTCGGCGGTGGCGGGGGTGGTTTCGGGGGCGGCGGCGCCTCGGGTGGCTGGTAGACGGGAGACGAGATGAGCCTGCTCAACGAACAGGAACAACAGCGGGTGGCCGAGGCCATCGCCCGGGTGGAGCGCGACACCGACGCTGAGCTGGTCACGGTGCTGGCCGCGCAGGCCGACGACTACCGCTACATCGCCCTGCTCTGGGCCGGTCTGCTTGTCCTGCTGCTGCCTGGGCTGCTCAACCTGTTCGGTGAATGGTGGAACGCCCGGCAACTGTTGCTGGTGCAATGGCTGGGTTTTCTGGCTCTGGCCCTGCTGTTTCGCCTGCCCGCGCTGCGGGTGCGCCTGACGCCCCGCGCGGTACGCCACTGGCGCGCCGCCAATCTGGCCCGCAGGCAGTTCCTCGAACAGAAGCTGCATCACACCCACGGCGACGTCGGCATGCTGATCTTCGTCAGCGAGGCCGAGCACTACGTGGAGATCCTCGTCGACCGGGGCATTGCCAGCCGGATCGAGGATGCCACCTGGCAGGCCCAGGTGGACCGCTTCACCGCACAGGTGCGCCAGGGTCAGGTGCTGCAGGGTTTCCTCGATTGCATCGAAGGCTGTGGCGCGGTGCTGCGCGAGCGGCTGCCGGCCAGCCACCCGCACAATCAGCTGTCGGACCGTCTCGTCATCCTGCCCTGACCCGGCGCCACAGGCGCCAGGTCAGCCAGCCGGCCAGCCACAGCAACAACGCGCACAGCAGCGTGGCCGTCCATTGCAGCCCGCCGGCGTGGCGGAACAGCTCGCTCGGCGCCAGGCTGGCCACCCGCAGCATGCGCTGCTCGGCAGCGGCGCCCTGATCGGTGAGCAGCGCCAGCCCCCGGGCGTCCCGCGCTGGCAGCGCCGCCACATGGTCGAGGAAGGCCTGCCATTCTTTGTATTCCTGGATGCCCGGCGTGTCGGGGTCGCGATCCAGCACGGCGTCGCGAATCTGCGCCAGCGGGCGACCCTCGGCGTCCTTGGGCACCACCTCGAACAGGCCGTAGGTCAGCTCGGGAATCAGCCAGGTGAAGCTGCCCACGTAGGTGGTGGCGCCCAGGCTGATCAGACCGGGGGCGTCCGGGTCCAGCTCGCGATAGCCGCGCTCGGCATCACCCAGCCAGATGCGGCTGACGCGGTCGAACGGCATGCGCCAGGGGTTGTAGGTGAACTTCACGCCGGAGACGCGCGGGTAGTAGCTGTCGCTGTCACGCATCTGGTAGGCGAGCAGCAGCACTTCGAGGATCTGGCGGATCTCGCGGGGGGTGAAGTACACGCGCATCAGCGGATAGCCGGGCTGGTCGTCGAACTCGCCGATGCCCAGCGGCGCGACGCGGAACAGGTCCGCCACGCTCTGCACGCCCTCGCGGCCGCGGTAAAGCTCGTCGCGCAGGGTGCCGTTACCGGTGAAGGCGATATCGCTGCCGGCCCCGCGGCGCAGGGCATCGGTAACCAGATTGCCCAGCACCGGGTCGTCGTAGGCGCGCGTCAGGGTGCGCTCGACCCGCGCCAGCGGCTGATCGAAGGCGTAGCCATGGGCGGCCAGCACCCGCTCGCTGACCGCCTGCTGCAGCGCGGCGACCCGCTGGCTGATGGCGGGATCGCCGGGAGTGCGGTCGTCGATGGCGTGTAGGCGATACTCCGCGACTCGGGCGCGCCCCTGCGCATCCAGCGTCATGTGCAGCTCGCCCAGGTACTGGATCTCCGAGCCGACCTGCACGAGGGTGGTGTCGTTGACCCGCAGCGGCTCTCGCAACAGGCTGTGGGAGTGTGCACCGATTACCAGGTCGATGCCCGGCACCTGCTCGACCAGTTCGACGTCTTCGCCGCGCCAGCTGCCGTCTGGCTGCGCGCTGACGCCCATGTGCGAGAGCAGGATGACCACGTCGACCCGCTCCTGTTCACGCAGCAGGCGCACCATGTCGCGGGCGGTGGCCAGCGGGTCGGCGAAGGTCACTGGCGCCATCAGCGGGCTGACCTCCACCGCATCGCGGCCCATCAGGCCGAACAGGCCGAAACGCAGGCCGCCCTTCTCCACGATCCGGTACGGCTGGATACGACCGGCGCGCTGCAGCGCTTCCAGGGCATCGTCGTCGGCGCTCCGGGCAGAGAAACGGATATTGCTGGCCAGGATCGGCACATTCGGTGCGTCGCCGGCCCGCTCGGCGGCCGCGATCATCTGCGCCAGGCCGGCGGGGCGGAAATCGAACTCGTGGTTGCCCAGCGTGGTGGCGTCGTAGCCCAACGCGCCGAGCAGGCGCAGTTCGCCGCCCTCCTCGCGGGCCACCGTGTGAAACAGCGTGCCCATGCTGAAATCGCCGGCATCCAGGGTCAGCAGCGGCACCTCGCCGAGCGCTGCGCGGCGCTCGTGTAGCAACGTGGCCAGACGCGCGACGCCGCCGACGGTCAGGTCGTCGTTCAGGGAATTCGGGCTGTACTCGCTGTTGGGGCCATAGCCCAGCAGCCGCGACTGCCAGTCGTTGGTGTGCAGGACCACGAAGCGGCGTTCCGCCGCTCCGCTTGCCAGGCTGGCCATGAGGCAGGCCAGTGCCAGCAGACTACCGATGATGCGCATGTTCACTCCTGTGGGCGCCGCCGACGGCCGGCGCGGCGGAATCATCCCATCTTTGCCCGGTCCACTGCACGAGCAGCCGTGGAGTCCTGGCCATGAACGACAAGAAGCATCCGCCCAGCGGACCCTCCGAAATCGACACGATGGAAGATCGCATGGGCTCGATCGAGCAGCTGGATTTCGACGACCCGGGGCCGAGCGGGCGCTTCGGCGAGCCCGCCCCCCGTGAGGTTCTGGACCAGTTGACCCCGGAACGCGAGCGCGAGGCCGGCATGACCGGCGGAGAATCCCTGGGGCCGGACGTGCATGAGGACGGCATCACCCAGGATGACCTCAGCCCGGAAACCCTGTTCGACGAGAGTGGCGCGCGCTCGCCCCGCGAGCGCGGCCAGGGCCTGCCTGCCGACCAGGACCTGAGCATCGTCGACGAGAGTGAGATCGGCGAGGGCGGCGGGCTGGACGAGGCCGAGATGGCGCGGGTCATGCCGCTGGATGGCCGGCCGGACGAGGAGGAAGACGAAGAGGACGAGCGCTAGTCGAGCAGCGTGCAGGCCATGACCAGCGCATCCTCGGAACCGCCGCCGGCGGCCGGATAATAGTTGCGACGCCGGCCGATCTCGTTGAAGCCGTAGCGCTCATAAAGTCGATAGGCGCTGTGGTTGGAGGCGCGCACTTCGAGGAAACACTCCTGGCCGCCGCGCTCCCGCGAGCGGGTCATCAGATGATTCAGCAGGGCCAGCCCGAGCCCCCGGCCCTGGCAATCCGGGGCGACGGTGATGTTCAGCAGGTGGGCCTCGTCGAGGATCAGGTCGATGACGCCGTGGCCAACCTGGCGGCCGGCCTCGAGCATCACCCAGCATTCATACGACTTCAAGGCGTCGCGGAAGATGCCCGGCGACCAGGGATGGCTGAAAGCCGAGCGTTCGATCTCAAGCACGGCGTCGAGGTCCGCTTCGGTCATGGGGCGGAAATGCAGGTTGTCGGTCATGGCGGGTCGGGATTACTTCAGTGGGATTGCCAGCGGCGCATCACCCGGCGCATCGAGCGCCAGAGCTCGGCTTTGAGTGCAGGTTGTTCCAGCAGTTGATCGAGACCCGGCAGCGTCCAGGCAGGCCCCAGCGTTTCGTGGTGCAGCTCGCGCAGGACCGCGCCGGGCTCCAGATCGCCAGCGAAGCGCAGCGCCGAGGCGCCGATCAGCCAGAGGCAGGCGCACGGCGCCTGTTCCTCCAGACGCGCGGCAACGAAACTCTGCACGAACTCGCGGGCCATTTCCGGCCCCTGGTCCAGGCTGCCGGCCTGCAGGAGCGGCCAGCGCACCGGCTCACCCACCAGTTGCGGGCTGTCCGGCAGGCCGGCGGCGCGTAGCAGATCGCGCAGCAGCAGATAGGCGGGATCGCGCCCCTGAAACGTCTCGCCGGTGGGCAGTTCCACCAGCAGCAGGCATTGTCCGGCACGCAGCAGTTGCTGGCTGAAGCGCGGCAGTTCGCTGCTGCGGGTCACCGGCTTCGGCGCGGGCGCTGGTTCGTCCACCACGGCACTGGCCGGGCGGACCTGCGGGCGCAGCTGCGGCCGCGGCAACTCGGCCCGGGGCATCGTTGCAGCCGGCGCTGACACAGCGGTTTCCTGCACTGCAGTCGGCAAACGCTCCGGCACCGCGACAGGCAACGGCAGCCACAGCTCGGCGTTGGACGGCGCAGCAAACGGCAGGGTGCGGCAGGCGGCCCAGCTGTCAATCTGCATGGCGCGCAAATAGGCGCGGCGGCGCGCTTCGTCGATCAAATCCCGGATACCTGCGGATGGGCCTTGCGCGCGCCGGCCTGCATCAGGTTCAGCGCGTTCAGGTAGGCCTTGGCGGAGGCGACGATGATATCCGTATCGGCGCCGTTGCCGTTGACGATGCGGCCATCCTTTTCCAGGCGCACCGTGACCTCGCCCTGGGAGTCGGTGCCCTGGGTGATGGCATTGACCGAATACAGCTGCAAGGTCGCCTGGGAGTGCACCAGACTTTCGATGGCCTTGAAGGTGGCGTCCACCGGACCGGAACCCTGGGCCTGGGCTTCCCGTTCCACGCCATTCAGGTTGAGAACCAGGCGCGCCACCGGCACCTCGCCCATCCGGCTGGTCACCGCCAGGTCGCTCAGCTTGAACGGCTCGGGCATCTCCGCCGCCAGCGTGTCGGTTACCAGCGCCTGCAAGTCTTCGTCGAAGATCTCGTGCTTGCGGTCGGCCAGTTCCTTGAAGCGCGCGAAGGCGGCGTTGAGCTCCGTATCGCTGGCGAAACCGATGCCCAGCGCCTCAAGGCGCGAACGGAAGGCGGCGCGTCCGGAATGCTTGCCCAGTACCATGCGATTGGTGTTCCAGCCCACCGACTCGGCGGACATGATCTCGTAGGTCTCGCGGTGCTTGAGCACGCCGTCCTGGTGAATGCCTGACTCATGGGCGAAGGCGTTGGCGCCGACGATGGCCTTGTTCGGCTGGACGGGGAATCCGGTGATGCCGGAAACCAGTCGGGACGCGGCCAGGATGTGCTCGGTCTCGATGCGCGTGCTCAGCCCGAACAGATCCTGGCGGGTGCGCAGGGCCATCACCACTTCTTCCAGCGCGGCGTTGCCGGCCCGCTCCCCGAGGCCGTTGATGGTGCATTCCACCTGGCGTGCGCCGGCGGCTACCGCGGCCAGCGAGTTGGCCACCGCCAGGCCCAGGTCGTTGTGGCAATGCACGGAGAAGATCGCCTTGTCGGCATTGGGGATGCGCGCCAGCAACTGAGCGATCAGCTCGCCGTACTGGTGCGGAATGGCATAGCCCACGGTATCGGGAATGTTGATGGTGCGGGCGCCGGCATCAATGGCCGCCTCGATGATCCGGCACAGGAAGTCGAGCTCGGAGCGGCCGGCGTCCTCGCAGGAGAATTCGACGTCGGCGCACAGGTTACGCGCCTTGCGGACCGCACGTACGGCCTGCTCCACCACCTGATCGGGCGCCATACGCAACTTGTGCTGCATATGGATGGGGCTGGTGGCGATGAAGGTGTGGATGCGTGCCGAATTGGCGCCGGCCAGTGCCTCGGCAGCGCGCTCGATATCGGCGTCCAGGGCCCGGGCCAGGCTGCAGACAGTGCTGTCCTTGATGGTATCGGCGATGGCCTTCACCGCCGCAAAGTCGCCGGGGCTGGCGATGGCAAAGCCGGCTTCGATGACGTCGACCTTCAGGCGCTCCAACGCCTTGGCGATTCGCAGCTTTTCCTCACCGGTCATGGAAGCACCGGGGCTCTGCTCACCATCGCGCAGAGTGGTATCGAAAATGATGACGCGCTCGCTGCTGCTCATATCGGCACCCTCGGAACCCAAGTCTCGACCCGGCGCCGGTAGTCCCGCACGCCACATGCGGCGAATTGTGGCCGGAAACCTGTCGAGGGGAAAGCACCAGTTCCCGAGTCGGGCCGTCAACGCCTTCAGTTCGAGGGGAAGATGTAAAGGTCGCCGCGCAGTTGCACCTGTCCGTCGGTGTGGAAGGTCAGTAGATCGGTCTGCTGCAGTTCCGGCTGGCTGACGCTGACCTGGTTGGCACCGGAGAGGGTGAACTGGACATCACTGAAATGACTCTCGCGTAACCCCAGCTTGAGTGCGTCCTGATTGAACAGGGCCCCCTCGCCATTGAAGCCGCTATCAATGGTCACGACATCCAGGGTGACGCCATCGAAACTGAAGGTGCCCTTGATGTTGTCGATGGCGATAACCCCGGCACTTTGACCTGGTCGGATCGCGACACGCGCCCCGCAGCCGCCGGGACAGCGCGTCAGTTGCGGGTTCGGGTTGAAGCGGATGGACGCACTGATACTGATGCCGTCCTGGCCATTGACCGCTGCCATCTCCGCCTCTTCCAGAGGCTGCAGATCGGCCAGCGCCAAGGGGGAAAGAATACTCAGCAGACAGGCGAAAGAACGAAGCATGTTTCCTCCTCAGCGCGGCAGATTGACCGTTCGCATGTCCAGGTAGTCGATGCGCAAGCCGCGAATGGCCTGGGAACCCAGGTTGACGTTACTCAACGAAAGGTTGCCGATGCTGATGTTGCTCTTCGGCACCTGAGCATAGAACTGCTGGTGGTTGGCCCATGTCACCCCCGGCAGGCGGAAACGCAGTTCGCCATCACCCAGCACACTGAAGTTAAGGGGCTGCAGGCGCCCATGGCCAAGGTTGAGGTCGAGATAGAGGTTCTTGGCGACCAGACGATTGGCATCGCTGCAATCGCGGCAGGCACCGGCGATCAGCTTGTCGGCGTACAGCTGCATGCTGATCTCACCCACCAGTCCATCCGCATTTCCCCATATGTTCAGATACGAGCCATGCAGGGTGAAACCCTCGATGTTCAGGGAGAAGAAGTCGCTCCGCGTGGTCGTAGCACCCTGGGTCGCGCCGCTGGAACTGCCGCTCCAGGCGGTAGAGGGCAGACTGAACACCGAGCCAAAGCCGATATCCAGGCCCGGAACCCGTGTCTTGCCGTCCTTCAGTGAGGAAGCGACCAGCAGCAGGGACGCCCTGTCCCCTTCCAGCTTGGTGATGCGGCCTGCACTACAGGTGGGCTGTTCAGCGCTCGGTGTTCCGCAGAGGCTGCTGAACTCGTTGTAGTCCTGTGCCCGCTCAGTCAACGTCAGGCCATAGCGTTCTTTCTGCCAGGCCTCGCTCAGTGCGAGGTAAGCAGCCATGAGTTCGTCACTCTTGCCCATGAACGTATCGACCGATGCGTTGTAAGCCCTTACATCGGAGGGGATACAAGCGTTCCCGCACCAGTATTTCTCACCCAGCGCGGGCTTGGGATAGATACCGGTATCCCGGGCCGCCCCGTGCAGGTTCGTCATCGTGCTACGGGCGGTGTTGTACTGGTCGTTGATCGTATCCACGGTCTGCTGCCGGGTCTGGACGAGCACCATGTCGGCATTGATTTCCTGCTGCAGGGTCAGGAAGCCCACCCCCGCATAGCGCTGAAGCAGGGATGACTGCCGAGCCGTCAGGGCGGCCATGTCGGCATTCAGGTTGGTCACGGCCAGATCGGGATTGTTGCAACCCGCCTCGCCAAACAGGCACCCCTGGTAATAAGACCACAGGCCGTACTGATGAGTGTTGTTGAGGGGGTCCGTCCAGGTAGGCGTCTTCAGTTGCAGCGCCTCAACACCAACGGGCAAGGAGGGTACCTGCGCAGCCTCCACGATCCCTAACCGGAAGGGATGCAGCGGGCTGCCGATGGCCGCCAGGGTGTCCAGGGAACCCCGTTGGCTGCCCTGCCCTTTTATATAGGAGTCCTCCAGATGGATAACCACGGGATTGCCATTGGAATCCTTGAAGCCCTCGATCCGCGCCGTCGCCTCCCCCTTGTCGTATAGGAAGCTATCGAGAAAGAAGCCGATCCCGGAACCACTGACCGAATCCAGTTCTCGATCGTCCAGCGGTTGCATTGCACCTGCGTGGGTACTGGCCAGGAGCAGCAGCAAGGCACCATCCCGAGCCCAACGATTCATGATCAGCACCCCGCCGCCTGCGCACCCATGCAAGTTGGTTCACGGGCTGTGCCCCGCAAGGCGTCGAAGAGATTAAGCATGAACGGGTAAATGGTATCTGCGCCGCTGCCTGTCTTCGCGAAATTGGCAAAGGCGCCTCGTTGGGTATCCACGAATTTGCCGGCATTGGCCAGATCCTGCCAGGGCACGTTCTGGTTCTGGATCGAGAAGAAAATCCCCTCGGCGCCGCCTTGGGCAATGTTCGTCTTGGTGGGGTCACCGACAAAAATGGACTTGTAGTTTGTGAGCGGGAAACAGGTGATCAACCCGAGGGCCTCACAATTGCTCGCTTTGGTCAGCGTGGGGATCAACGCCGCAATCAGGCCGGTCTCATCGGTCTGCAACGAGCTACCCGCAGGCACGCCAATGTGTGTGGCGCGGTTGATAGGCACCCCGTCGAGCGTGGTATAGCCGGTGCCCTGCTGCAGAAGCTCCACGGTCGTGTAGACCTCCGTGTCACCTGCCAGCGAAAGCGCGATGCAGTTGATATCCACCAGGCAGCCGAGATTGCTGATCCCGTTCTGCTCCATGTAGAAATCCTTGCCAAGGGAGGCTGGACCATAGATCTTGCCCTGCATCTTGCCGGTCAGCGACAGGATGTCCCCGGAGAGATGACCCATGGAACGACCGAAACCCAAGCGCACACCAGCGACCTCTCGAATCCCCTGGTCGTTAACCTTGAAGGCGAATTCCAGATAGGGATCCTGGATCTTGAACGGCTCGATGGCAGCCGCAGAAGAATCGTTGTTACGAACCCGCCCGAGAGCGAAGTTGTTGATCAGAATGTCAGCGGACTGGTTCGACGCCAGCCCCGGGATGCCAGAGCGGTCGAAGTCACCCAGGCGCAGCTCATCCATGTTGAGGAGGACGTCAATCTCCGCTCCGAAGTTGATGCGGGTGTACTGGTAGCCAGCATAGGTCAGGGCATCCAGACTGATCAGAGCCTGACCGGAAACAGCAGACAGCTCGGCATCGTTCAGAGGTTTCAGTGCTGCTGCGCTGGTTCCGGCGACCAGTGCACCACAGACAAGGCTTAGCAAACGCCCGGCTCGAGGGGTATGCATTCGGGTCTTCCTTGAAAAGTAGAGGCTTCCGAATGCTCCACTATAGGGATTCGCGCCGCTGACGCAGCCAACCCATAGTCGTGCCGAAAACTCCCCTCCAGGCCGAAGCCCCCCACGAGCGTTACCCTTTTCCACACACCAACTTCGCAACCAGGCCGTGGAAAAGACAAAACCCCAACCCGCGGTTG